>JANNQF010000076.1:0-71867 GCA_031441605.1 Deltaproteobacteria bacterium | reverse complement strand
AATTACCGAGTTGATTCCATGGAAACCATTTTACGCGCAATAGCCCATGGATTTGAACGTCGAGAACTTAAGGAGGTCTGCCGGACGTAACGGGAGATCACTCTGCAGTGTTGTCAAAGATCGTACCCTGAAAAATGATATATACAGGGTGGATGGACTATTGTATCCAAAAATTGACTAAAACTCCCTTTCAACAAGGAGATGTGCCGAAAAAAGGTTGAGAATAATCGGACTCAAGGGAAAAGCTGAATGTTGACTGTCATTATTGGTTAGATTTGTTGCCTTTCAATTTAAAAACACTACTGCTCGGCCAAAACGGGATCAGTTGTTAACAGATACAAAAAATAGTGGCAAAAAACCTGAATTCAGAGTGTATAACAAGCTGAATCAATAAGTTAGAATTTGTTTTTCAACACCCTTATCAAGAAAGTCTGGGAGGTAGATCCGCTGCTTTGCAGCCATTGTGGTGGCCTAATGAAGATCGTCAGTTTTATCTACGAACACCGGGCGATCAAGAAGATCCTGGCTCATCTTGGCTTGTTGCGGGGGGAAGAACAAAAGCGTGGTCCACCACCACCTCCAAAGAAATGTTCGGAAGCAGTAGTTGTACCTTTCGATGATGGCTGGCCAGGATATGAGGAGTCTTTCATCGATGTGCAGGCAAGATAATCGTCTGCTGCGGGATACTGTTGCCAAATTTCAGCGAATATTGCCCATTTTTGACGGAAAGGTCTTGGCTATCTTGGTCCAATGCCAGTTTGCCGGTTTCAGCGTAAAAATAATTGCCAAAGCTGTCTGGAAAAGGTAGCTTTGACGCATTGGATTGGATGGCTCTTCGTTGCAAAGGGCTTTTTTTTAGGAAGCCCGAAGAAAGCGATGACTTATCACCTCACCTATCACCATCACCTCACCGCACATCAGCATCGGGATGCTCGAAGCGATTACCGACCTGCGCGGATTTCTTTACGACAACGTTTATACCTACTACAAGGTGCATAACGAGTTCGTCAAGGCCCAGCGGATAATCTCCGACCTCTACAGGTATTTCCTCGATAACGGCATCGTCCGGCTGCGCGGCGACCGATGGGAGCATGGGGTCGATAAGGACAACTGGGCGGATGAAAAGGAGGCCCACCGCAAGGTCTGCGATTATGTCGCCGGAATGACCGATCGCTATGCACTCTCCATATACAAGCACATCTTTCTGCCCGAACCGTGGAGTGCCAAATAGGCACCCTTCGGAATTCGGGCAGAGATTTTCCGGCAGCCGGAGTTTCTATGCTCGCCGGCGGCTCCGGCCCCGGACAACCAGGGCGGAGAATGTCAGTCCGATAGTGATCAGTGCGGCCAGGACCAGGTGCACCGGAACGGACAGTTTGAGCAGGACATAGCAGAGAGAGATCAGGGGATAGAGGAGCATCCTGACCGCAATTTTTGAGCCCTCATGGTGACTGATAAAGTCGGCGGCAGGCGGCGAGTAGCGATAGTATGCCGCAACAAATTGCCGGCCGGGAGAATTGGTGAGGAGATATGAATCCCGAAACTCTCTCAGGATCATGACGTGTTTCTCCGCCGGTGAGCCGAAGGCTGCTGTGGCAACGAAACAACCGCCACCGCCACTGCCATCGCTATCTCCACTACTACCACTTCTCACCGTCCCGGTTGATGATATCAACGAGGAGATTGTCGCATTCCAGGTATTGGCCAGGATCTGATAGCCGCTGTCGTTCGGGTGAATGCCGTCACCGTTCAAGCTATCCCAATTGGGGATTACGGCGGCGTACTGGTCAGCCAGTTTAATACCGTTGCTGTTGGCCAGGGCAACTATCATCGGGTTCCAGATCTGGGGGATGAGGGCCTGCGATCCGTCCCAGTTACTCGGGGTCAGGGTCGACAGCACCGGGATAACTCCGGCGACCTTGGCCTTGGTGATCATCGTCTGGAGATTGAATTTGGTTGTTTCCACCGAGAGGCCGGTCCGGACGTCGTTAGTGCCTTCCATGATCAGGATCATGTTGGTGGGAAAAGCGGCGAGTACGGCGTCAAATCTGTCGACGCCGCCCGGGGTCAGTTCCCCGCTGTTGCCAAAGTTGGCGACAACCGACGGCTTGCCGTTGCTGTTGAGGAGATTTTCAAGTTTTGGCGGATAGCCGCCGCTATCGCTGCCGACACCGGCTGTAATACTATCGCCGAAGGCGGTAATGTTGGCGGCGTCGGCAGCAGCGGCCACTGCCAAAGATAGCGCACAACTTATCAGAACAAATAAATATGTTTTAGTTTTTTCGAATTTTTTTGTCGTTACCATGCTCTTTCTCATATTCGTGGTGGACTGCCTGGAAAATGGTTTGTTGCTTCGGTCGGTTCTTCTTATTTGATGAGGATGACGCTGCGAATCGGCAGAGACTGGACACCATGTCCCGGGATATGGATGGATGCCGAGTCGGGGCTTGCGATAAACTCGGGAATCTCGATATCAAGGTCTTCGCCGGTCTCTTTTGCCTTTGCGCTTTGTTCGCTGCTGCTCGCGTTATTCCCGGTGAAAAAGACTCTTTTCACCTTGAGAGCACGCTTCGCCGCCGTGGTTTTCTCCGTGGCAGCGGCTGCTGTATCGGCCGCCGACAACAGCACCGGCTCCCCCCACGCCGAACCGTTCCAGGACGATTCATACTTCACATAACCGCTCTCCGAGTACTGTTGCCACTGTACCCGTGGGGTTCCTGTCGTTTCATCGATACCGAGGACGGGCTGAATATCAGGCACTCCGTTGGCGGTCATGGCCTGGGCGGTGGCAAAGGAGGTGCCGTTCCAGGTGGTAAAGTAGATTTCGTCGCTGATGCCGTTGAAGCCGGCCCATACCATCCATATCTTACCCGAGCCGTCAACCGCAATCGAGGGTGCCATGTTGGAGGAAAGCCCGGTGTAGTATTCTTTTTCCTCGGTCCACACACCATTCTTCAATTGCCGGTAACGAAGCTGTGCCTTGCCGCCGGTAAATGTTGACCAGACGACCATGAGATCTTTGGCAGCCGTAGGGATTACCGCGGGGACGATGTTGATGCCTTCGTTGGCGGAAATCTTTTGTGGTTCTTCCCACCCCTCACCGACCTGCCGGCTGATGAAAATTGCATGCTCACTGCCGGATATTTCGGCCCAGGTCCAGATTGCGGTGCCGGATCCAGAGGTGGTTGACGCGCCGACATACGAACAAAGGAAAAAGAGCAAAAGGATTGGAGCAAAATACTGGATTTTGAAGCGATATTTTATCATTTTTTTCCTCAATTTTTAATTATCCTCGGGAGATGCTGGACAACAATCGGCCTGAGCCAAGGTACTATATAGCTCAAACGGCACCGTGTTGCAACCTGGGAAGCAAAGGTTGTCAAGAGTTTCCCTGCAATCGATATTCCCTGTATGATGGTCGGCTGGATGTCACCAGGAATTTAGGGATCAAGAATCACATTTATCGGAGTCGGGTAAATAACGAGGGATATCTCAATTTTGCTGAGTCCCGCTTTTTTACGGATGACGTCGAAAACAGTTGAATTCTGGCAGTGGCGTAGTTACCTTCGGACAAGGTACGCCTGATCGGTGGAATGTAAATTCGATTTTTAACTATCTATAATGTGCAACCTACGAGTATGAACGAAGAAAAGCTGTTGAGCAAGGGATATGAGTTTGCCGAAGTGGAAGAGAAATGGCTCGGCCGGTGGCGGGAATCGGGATGTTTCTCGGCCACTATGGATGCCGGTAAACCCTCTTTTTCAATAGTCATTCCGCCTCCCAACGTGACCGGCGTGCTGCATGTCGGCCATGCCCTGAATAATACTCTCCAGGATATTCTCACCCGTTATCACCGGATGTGCGGGTACAACACCCTGTGGGTTCCGGGTACCGATCACGCCGGGATTGCCACGCAAAACGTCGTCGAGCGACAGCTTGCCGGTGAAGGCAAGAACCACGATGATCTCGGGCGCGATGCCTTTATCGAGAAGGTCTGGGCGTGGCGCGTCGAGAATGGCGGGTCGATCATCAACCAGTTGAAAAAATTGGGTGCGTCGTGCGACTGGGAGAGGGAACGGTTCACCATGGATGAGGGCCTGTCAAAGGCGGTGATGGTGCGACCTTGTTTCACGACAAACTTACCGCTGCAGGGATCTTTAACGAAGGTCAAACTTTTTTATTTAATTATCCTATTACATGGAACTGACGTTTCCTATAAAAGACTCATGCCGCCATCCGCATCAGGGCGGTCACAAGTGTATGAGTAACCACCGGCAAAGCCGGTGGTATTAATATGTGAACCGCTCAAAGCGGTATGTTTAAAAGATTAACTGACCACCATTCAGTGGTCGCCTATTTAAATAGCGTCAGTTGTTCGACTCGACGGTCTTCCTTCTCTTGATCTCTGATATAAATTCGCACCGTTTCCTCATCTGCACCAACTGTGGTGACAAAGTAGCCCCTCGCCCAAAAGCTCATTCCACTGTAGTTCTTTCTCTGGCCCAAGTAGGTTCGTGCGATATGTATCGCACTCTTTCCCTTCATATATCCTATCACGTGTGCAACAGAATATTTCGGTGGTATTGAGATCAGCATATGGACATGATCGGGCTGCAGATGACCTTCGACAATCTTGCTTTCTCTTCGTCTTGCCAGTTCATGGAATACCTCAACCAAATTGCTGCGCAGCTCACCAAATAACGTCTTGCGCCTGTATTTTGGTATCCACACAACATGGTACTTGCAATCCCATTTCGTGTGGCTTAAACATTGTATGTCGCTCATGAAGCCTCCTTTTCCGTGACTTTGATCGGTTCACGGTCTCGGAGGCTTCATTATTTTGCTGGAACCGTCAAACTTTTATTGTCCCCCGGCAAAGCCGGGGGTTTACCTAAAGGAAATTAAAAGACCTTCCATTCCATCATCGTGACCCTTTTGATCGTATGCTTATCTCCCAAAGTATTGCTACAAAATACCCGCTCATGACAGACGATGACAAAATCAGGTTATACCAATGCCAGGTGATTTAATTCCGATGAGCCGAACAGATAGGCAAACCTAATCAATCACTCTTTCGCGCATACATCCGTTTCCCCACCCGTTCAATATGCTGCACCAGTTGCGGTTCGTCAATCTGCTCAAAATGCACTATATCGAAAAAATACGGGAGGGAAGATTCTTCGTTCAGGATATACGAAAGACCAGCCACACAGGAGTGCTCAATTTTATGGCCTTTTATGGCAATATCAACATCAGAACCGGCTTTATAATTGCCTTTGGCCCGCGAGCCAAATAAAATCGCCTCATCAATTTCTGGAAAGTGCCTGAACGTCTTAAGTATTTCATCGATATCCTGTCGCGAAAGGTCATATTTCATCGCTCTGCCTTTTCGCTAAAGTCTCGAAACAGCTTCGCAAGAGCCGGAAAATACGCATCCCGTATCCTTTTTTCCACGGCAATCGCTATCTTTTCCTCGTAGGTGTGAACCGTCAGATTTCGGTCTTTCAAGGCCTCCAGCCAGGTATGGCCATCGACAATCAAACCGGCCTGAAAAGCCTGCTTTACCGTGTCTCTGGGGCTTATTACCCTAAACCCTTCCTCTTCCAGATAGTCTTGCAATACTTTCCAGGCGAGCTCAAACGACATCTTAAAAAACTGGATCAGCCCGGCACGCTCTGCATCTGAAGGATCACTAATGTCAATGGTCTGCTCAAGCAAGGCGAAAGCCTTTTTATAGTGAGCAAATCGCTGTTTCCAACGAATATCCAGTTTTTCATCGTCCATTTTTTGTATTCACGCGAAAACTCTCTAATCCAAATCGAATCCCAGTTTCAATGGTGTCCCCCATCAATACGCTGCCCACTTCGCATCAACCTGCTGCTGCACTTTTCCAACAATTTCCGCGTCAAGTGACTTAAACCTTCCCTGGGTGGCAAAATATTCCGAGACAGGACGCCGCGCTTTACCAACAAGGCTCAGCGATGCCCCGGTCAACTTAAAGGAGCCGTTTTCAATCTCATAAAGGTCGAAAAGACCTGTCTTAACGGCGAGTTTTCCGACTTTTATGGTATATCTCGGATCAAAGTTCCATCCCGGTGGGCAAGGGGTATGAACATGGATATATCGTGGCCCGGAAATGGTCGTGGCCTTTTTCACCTTATCATACAAATCGAGTGGATAGGCAGCTGAAGCGGTTGCCACATAGGCGATTTTGTGCGCGGCAATAATTGACGGGACGTCTTTTTTCTCCTGCAATTTTCCCTTAATGGGGGTTGTGGTGGTGAATACACCCTGCGGTGTGCTGCCTGATCTCTGGACACCGGTGTTCATATAGGCTTCATTATCATAGCAGATATAGATTATATCCTCGCCACGCTCACAGGCCCCCGAGAGGGCCTGGATACCAATATCGCCCGTGCCCCCGTCGCCCGCCCAGGCCACGACATTGACCTCGGTCTTTTTCAGCGCCCGCATTGCGGCGCGAACTCCTGAGGCCGCGGCTCCAGTTGAGGCGAAAGTCACATTGACACAGGGAAGCTTGGTCGAGGCCACGGGATACAAGCCTTGCAACACGGTGAGACAACTTGGCGGCACCACCAGGACGGTATCTTTGCCGAGTGCTTTCAAGCCGATACGATAGACAATCGACAGCCCGCATCCGGAACAGGCCCGGTTGCCCGGATGGACAAATTCTTCTTCAGTGAGGTTAAGAATGGTAGTTGCTTTTTCCATGGTAATTATTCCTGTAGTTTCAAACCGATCCAGCGGGGATTGTCGCCGAAGGTATCGGGGGAGGTGCATGATTGCGCTAATGCGTCGAGAAGGTGCTGGGTTTTTATTTCTCTACCGCCAAGGCCTAAGATGTAATTATGAATAAAGGGTTTTCTTTCACTACTATAGAGTGCAGATTTTATATCTGCGTACAATGCGCCCTGATTTCCGTAGCTTAATGCCTTTTCAAAAACAATTACACATCTTTTCCCGGCAAGGGCGTGGGTAATGGCCTCATTCGGAAACGGTCGATACATCTGGACACCCATAACGCCGATTTTCATCTGGTCATCGCGCATTATATCCACCACATCCCGCAGTTGATATGACAATGACCCGATACAGACAGCAACAAATTCAGCGTCTTCACAGCGATACTCTTCGATGAACGGATTGCCGCCCCGGCCGAACTCTTTCTCGAATTCCTGGTCAATGGTCACATAGGTGTCGAGGGCCGCCCGCAGATCCTCCTGCAGATTATGGCGGATCTCAATGTAACCGGGGGCCATGATGCCGTCGACGTCCGGCCGTATGTCGGGAAGCGTAACCGTGTTAAAATTCCCAGGATTTTCCGGATCGAGAAAATGCTTCGGAGCAAAGGCCGGGAGAAAAGCATCAACCTTGCTTTGCTCCGGTTGCTCAAAGGGCATATAGGTATGCGACAACAAATAGCCGTCATAACACACCATAACCGGAACACTGACGGTCTGGGCGAGTTTGAAGGCCTTGATCACCGAATCGATGATCTGCTGATGATCATTGCAATACAACTGTATCCAACCGACATCCCTTTGCGAGATGGTATCTTGCTGATCGTTCCAAACGGTCCAAGGTGCGCCGATGCCCCTGTTGGCAACGCACATGACAACGGGAAGCCTTGCCCCCACCGCCCAGTGCAATTGCTCAACCATGTAGAGAAGCCCGTTGGCGCTGGTGGCAGTAAACGCTCTGGCACCAGCCGTTGATGCAGCGATGCACACAGCCATGGCGCTATGCTCGCTCTCGACGGGAATGTACTCGGCCAGAAGTTCGCCCGACTCAACAAATTCAGACAATTTTTCCGTCAAAGGAGTTTGCGGAGTTATTGGATATGCGGCAATAACCTGCGCCCGTGCAAGTTTTACACCTATTGCTGCTGCTACATTTCCGGATTCAATAATATGCATGGAATTATTTCTCCTCCGTGACAGGCGTTGCCTCGGCAACCATACTGATAGCACCCGCCGGGCACTCCTCGGCACAGATTCCGCAACCTTTGCAGTATTCATAATTAATAACCGGCGGTATGGTTTTTGATACAACGCAGTCGGGACAATACAGCCAGCAGTTAAAACAGGAATTTTTCTTGGTTTTTACCGGGATGCATGCTTCAAGATTTATAATAGGACGCATTACCCGCCATGATCCTGTATTGCCACCGTCGCCGGGGCCGGGCTTGCTGCGCGAAATCATGTCACAATATTTTCTCTTCACCATTCATCAACCTCCGATATAGGTATTATCAAAGGCAATGCGGGCAGCCTTTGCATTTTTTTCGGGTTTTTTGCCAATAAATTCCCTTTCAATCGCCTGCACCAGGATATCGATATCAACAAGACCGGTCGCCTTGGCGAATGCGCCGATTATGCCGGAGTTGACTATTCCCGGGGGCAGTCCTGCCGCAACAGCATGCTTTGTCACATCGGAAACAGCGACGCGCATACCTGGGAAAGGATAGGCGGCAAGGGGTCGCGGACCATTCAATACCACCAGGCCGTTTTCTTTCAAGCCCGCGACAACGTTGACCTCCTCCAGGAGGGTGTGATCCAAAACGACCACCATATCCGGGGTGGTAATGGGCGAAAGATCATAAATTTTTGCCTTGGAGATTTTCAGCGAAGTAAACACCGGTGCGCCCCTTCTTTCAGTTCCAAAGGTCGGGGCCATGACAACTCCCTTATACCCGAAAATAAAAGCGGCATTGGCAACAATCTTTGCCGCGGTAATAGCACCCTGACCTCCACGCCCGTGCCAACGTATTTCAATTATGTCATTTCTCATTTTCCACCAAAATTTGGTTAATCTCAATATTCTCTATAATTACTCGAACTTCTGCGACGTTCTACAGAAACTTTCCAGCGAAAATTGCTTTAAAAGGATTAGAGGTTGAATAAACAATGAGGCTGCGATTATACTTGATTTCATAATAATAACTTAGCAAATAGAATGCTGTGCTTTTTTCGATAAGCATTATTAATTTTCTAAAACCAATGTTAAAACAAATTATTAACACTAAGAGGTGACCGTGGAAATTACATACAAAAAAGCTGACATATTAAAAAAGCATCCGGAAGGTTCCACTCTTGGCTTTGGAACTTTTTTCACCGACCACATGTTCAACATGGATTACAACCCCCAGGATGGTTGGCACAACCCTCGCATTGAGCCCTACGGTCCCATCGCCATGGCCCCCTCCACCATGGTTCTGCATTATGGCCAGGCGATTTTTGAAGGCTTAAAGGCATACAGAACGGATTCAGGAGAAATTCAGCTTTTCAGGCCGAAGGATAATTTGCATCGGCTCAACATTTCCGCCGACAGACTCTGCATCCCGGCATTTGACGAAGAATTTATTCTTCACGCACTCCTGCAACTTTTGAAAGTCGACAAAGATTGGGTCCCCAGTGCACCCGGCACATCGTTGTATATCCGTCCGACGATTATTGCCACAGACCCCTATATCGGCCTTCGCTCATCTAATACCTTCCGGCTCTTCATCATTCTTTCTCCGGTGGGTGCATATTATCCGGAGGGCTTCAACCCTGTAAAAATCTGGGTTACCAAAGAATACGTCCGCGCCGTCAGAGGCGGTGTCGGTCAGGCAAAAACCGCCGGTAACTATGCGGCGAGCCTCTATGCCACAAACCTTGCCTACAAGGACGGCTACACACAGGTTCTTTGGCTGGACGGCGTGGAACAGAAGTATATTGAGGAAGTGGGCACAATGAACATCTTCTTCTGCATAGGCGATGAGTTGATCACCCCCGAGCTCAACAGAAGTATCTTAGCCGGGGTAACCCGAGACTCGGTCATAAAACTGGCAAAATCCTGGGGCGTAAGGGTTGTGGAAAGGCAACTCAGTATCGATGAGGTCTTTGCAGCCCATGCAAAGGGATTGCTTAAAGAAGTGTTTGGGTCGGGAACCGCGGCAATAATTTCACCGGTCGGCAAGATCAAATTCGAGGGCAAGGAAATTACTGTCGGCGATGGCAATGTCGGACCATTGTCGGCAAAACTCTTTAAAGATCTTATGGACATCCAGTATGGAAAGACCGACGATCAGTTTCACTGGATTATGCCGGTTAAATAACATTTCCGACCAAAGGTTGCTCTTTACCAAACCTTTGGTCGGGAAAAGCAACCGGCACATGCACTCAAGCACGAAGAGTGTAATGCCGATCTTCTAGAGGATTATCATCTCGTCCTTGGCATAGATTACCGCCAGGATGGTTGCCGGTTGCTCTCCATGGCACGCAACAATATGCGGCATGGTCGAATCATAATAAATAGAGTCGCCAGGGTTGAGGATATCGGTATGGTCCAGCAGCCTGACCTCTACCCTTCCCTCCAAAACAAAAATAAATTCTTCCCCGATATGCTGATTCGGCTCAACTTGCCGAACCTCCGCAGGAGTGAGGGTCACCAAAAAAGGCTCCATCTGCCTTTTTTTCTTCTGTTGTCCGAGAGCCTCATAGCTGTAACCGGAAGACTTGCCGTCGCTGGAATTAAAACGTGAAACGGTTTTTCTCGCATCGCTCCTGACAATGCAAAAGGAAGAATCACCCTTTTCCCCAAAAAGATCGCCGACCGAGACCTCAAGAACCTTGGCCAGACTTACCAGATTGCCCAATGGCGGAGAAATCAAATGGCGTTCAATACTGGCAAGGGTAGCCTCGGATATTCCGGATTTTTCTGCAACATCCAGAAGGGACAGCCCTCGTGCGATTCTCAGATCCTTGATCCGTTGCCCAACTTTGATGTTTTTTTCCGGCATTGCTTATCTCCTGTTGGCAGGGCTTCTCTGGTCATGGTGGTTGTTAACAAAGGCTGATTGTCTTCTTTAGTACCTTACAGATTGGTTTCTTGTTTTTTACAAGAAATCAATCTGTCTCAAGGTACTTATACCCCTCAAGGGGGTACTAAAAAGAGTCCCTCTGTTGTGGGAGGGAATTATAGCCTTTGGGTTGCGGGCGTCAGCCCGCTTTAGAGACTTTACTGTATCTGTATTCGCTTTGCCAACTATTACACCAAGGTGTTTTCCTGAAAGCAATGAGACACCCCAGCTGCCAGACTGCTTTTCCTGACTAGTGCTCACCACCACCTATCGCCTCTTTTTCCTTGACCGCCAGATGGTAGTAGCGGTTGAGGTCGAGACGGCCGCCGAGATGCTTGTGCTCCTGGTCAAATCGCTGCTGGAACCAGTCGTAATGGTTCCAAAAATCTTCACTGGCCCGGTTGACACCGAACGTGAGCAGATCATTCACCGCCTCATCGCTGCCGTCATAGATGTAAAGCATCTCAAGGAACTTCGGCAGATCAGCTAGATCGACCACAAAAAAGTAGTTGGGATAACAGCCGATCATGGTGTTCCGGAAAAAATCCGCCTCGTCCTTGTCCGGGTTGAGCTTGACCTCCTCATCCATCCGCCCGAGCACGTCGTCATGCCAGCGATGGACGACGATCGAAACCACCTCATCTTTTCCTGAAGGCATTCTGATTCGCACATACGCCAAATTGGCATCATAGTCCTTGATAAGGGAAAAGAATCGGGTGCCCGGGGCGGAAACAACCTGAAAGGCCTGGATGTAATCTTTGTCGGAATCCTGCCGGTAATCTTTCGGCAAGTCGGGCCAACCCTGGCGGAAATGGCGGTAGTTCTGATCAAAGGCGATGGCATTTCCGATCGCATCTGGGGATGTCTCACGGTGGTACCTGAAGTGTCCATTTTTCACCAGCGTCTCGACCAGTTCCCGCTTGTACTCCCGTGTAGCGAATGTCATCGCCGCCTCAAGCTCCGATGGGGTGTAGCTAATGTCTTCGAGCTTAGTCTCGCCGTACCACTCCTGCATCAGCCTGCGTCGGGCCTTCTTGGGCAGGAAATCGAGAAAGTAGGTCTCCCCTTCCTGGCGGAGGTTGTCCATATACAATCGGACCGACGCCTGATGGCCCTTAGTGCCATAGACATCGAAACCGGCGACCAATGCGTAGTAGATCCGCTCCATCAGCGGAAAGTCCATGACCCACATGGTCTTGGGCAAATCACCGAGCAGCCCTTTATGCACCGTGCCGCTATCAAAATGGCGGAATACGGTAAGTGCCGGGCTGTCCTGCCGGCTGTTTCCAGCCCAGATCGCCTCCTGCGGCAAGGGCCCGATGCCTTTTTCTTCATAGTGGTGAGTATAGATCTGCTGGCGCGCCTTGAGATAGGCATAGCCAAGATCGCGATATTTTTTAATCTTCAACAAAATGATGAACTTGAAGTGGCTGAAGTAGTTGCCCTGCTCGGTGGGGATGGTGACAAGTTCTTGATTATCTATCAGAAATTTTTTATTCCGGACGGTCAAATCATACTCGGGATCAAGAAAGAACAGCCAGAAGTTGTCCTGGACCACGTTGAGCGCCACCTGGCCCTTGCACACCGGGCCATGGATGAAGGACTGGATGATGAAATAGTTGTTGTCGAGCAGAAACTGGTAGCGCGACTTTGCCGGAATCTGGGCAAAGGCCGCAAACGGGTTTGCACTTTTTTTCCGGTCAAAACCAATCCAGTGCGGGGTTTCCTCCCAATTCGTGTCGTAAAACAGCTCGTTGAACCGCGCCATTTTGGCGTCATTGAGTTCAAAGACCATATGGGTCTTGAAGACGATGGTCGAATGGATGCGGCGGAACCGGTAGTAAAACTGGTCGGTCTCGGGATCGTCGTAGGGCCGGACCGTGGCAATCACGTCGACAGGCCCTTCCTTGGTTCGTGAGCGCACCAGCTCGTAGACCCCGCAGCCCTCTGCATCCAGAGTTTCACAGCTTTCCGGGCGAAAGATGATATGGGCAAGGAACAGATGCTCGTAGAGGTAGCGGGCGGTCATCCGGTATTGGGCGTGCAATTCCGAGTCTGACGAGAATGTATTGAAGAATGTCTCCCACTTTTTCACATTTTGCAGGTCACCTTCGGCTATGGTCTGACGCTGCTGCCTCTGCTCTACGGTCGGTCCCCTGGCGCCGTCCTTGAGCCAGGCACTGACCATCGCGAACTCCGACTCACTCAGCGGCGGAAAGCCATAAGGCATGCCGCGGTTGGGGTGCTTGGCAAGATAGTCGCCCACCTGGCTGGTGGTGGCGGCGCAGGTCAGAGTGTCCGACTCCGGTTTGAAGGAGTTGCATGCGGCATTGACATCATCGGCGCAAACACTTGAGCCGATCTGCTTCTTCTGCTGGAGAAGCTTCATCATGATCGAGTCGCTGGCATCCTCCTCCTTCGACTCAGTCACACTGTGAAAGCCATGCTTTCGCCAATCTTCCGTGCTCTGGTAATCCGTGAACAGCCGGCTCGGCTCCATGGTCCACAACCGTTTGGAGTTGTAGACCTTCTCCTTGCTACCGCCTCTATCAAGACCTTCGTGGGAATCGAGCTTGAGCTGACAGGGCGAGTTGTAGCAGCTGTGGCAGACCACGCAACGCGCATCAAGAATTGGTTTGACCTTGGCGAGATAGTCCGCCGTTCCTGATTCGGGCGAGGCACCACCGGAGCTCTCGGGCGGTTGTTGGCCGGTGCAGCCGGCGAGAGAGAGAAGCAACAGCAGAATCAGCACAGCACGTACATTCATCATGGTTACCCTCCAGAGAGTAGTTTACCGGGTTCGCCCCGCCTCCTTGTCTGTGCTGACCAACAAGGCGGGCAACGACTCGCAGATGATCCATAGACAAAATAGGGTAGCGGTTCATCCGGAAATTGTCGACGGCTGGTGACCGATCAGTCGAAGTGATTCGTATTCAGGACAATCCCCCCTCCCTGTACCATCTTTACCTGACCATATTTGATGATTTTTTCAAATAGGAAAAATACCTGTTTTTAGCTCTTTAACAAAAAAATGTCGAAAGGGAGTCACTGGTAATCTTACCCATTTAAGCAAACCTGCAAGTTACGACTATTCCTGAGCATCTTCCATTTCCCTGAAATCAAAAAGTCCGGCTTTCTATGGGGGGACAAAGAAAAACAAGGGCTGAAAAGTCAGTACCACCTTTTATGACACTGACATGCAGCACCAGCGGCGAGAAGTGAGAACCTCTTACATTACCGGAAACAAATTTGTTTATGGGGATGTTACTTTGAAAAATCAATAATTTTCATGTGGGGCACAACAGGGGCACAAAACGAAAAAAGCACTTAACAGAAACTGCAGTTAAGTGCTTGATATTTTTGGTAGACGAGGCGGGATTCGAACCCGCGACCCTTGGCTTCGGAGGCCAATACTCTATCCAGCTGAGCTACCCGTCCGTATATTGAAGGTAAATACCCAAATTTGAGGGATTGCTCAAGGCTTTTAAACCAAATCGCCCAAACATGCGAGAACAATAATAGACTGGCTTCCCTTCCCGGTATTTCCGTGCACTGCATAAGAAGTCGAGAAGAAGCGTTCAAAAATTACCGGATTATTTTCCAACGCTTCCCAGGTACTCCTGCCATTCAATCGGCAGCATCGTCTTTTTCAAATTATTGCAATTTTTACAGGAAGGAACGAGATTTTCCTTCGTCGACCGTCCGCCCCGAGCCAAGGGAACGAGGTGATCCATGGTCAAATCATGAAAATTGACCTTTTGGCCGCAGTAGTGGCAAAGACCTGACGCGGTCTTCTGTTGCCACCACCTGGTTTTGCGCATCTCCCGGGCCTTTGCCCGCTCACTGCGGATTTCCGCATCGCCTGGGGCATCGAAATCGATATACTCACGGGCCACTAGACAAGGTCTCCTAACAGCAGTTGCCGTACCGACCCAAGAAGATACAGGGAACCTCCCACGACGATAAGGTCATCTTCTTGTGCGGCATTTTGGGCAGTGACAAGTGCCTGCTGGATGTTCTCCACACATCTTACCCTGCCTTTCCGATTCCCTGCGAGATATTCCATAAGTTGCTCGGGGGCAGCAGCACGCTCCCCCACCGGTCGGGTAAAGATCAGATCATCAACCAGCGGTGCGATTGCTCCAAGGGTAGTTGAGAGATCTTTATCAAGCATAGAACCCCAAACAGCGACAAGTTTTCGGTAGGTGAAATTACGCGACAAAGTATTCGCCAAATTTTTGACACCATCTGGATTATGCGCCCCATCCAGGAGATAGCGGAGTTTTTTGCCACTTTTCAGGGTTCTTGTCGCCTGGCCGGTGGCCGGGACAACCTGCTCAAAGTACTCCATCCTGCCAGGCCACCTTACCTCTGCAAGTCCGGTGCGAAGATGCTGCTCACTTATGACAAAGCCCATCGTTTGCAAAAGCTGCAGGACGGTAATGGCCAGGGAATCGTTTTCCGGTTGCACCAGACTTGCGCGATTACTCTGGAGATTGCCGATTATCAGGTTAGCAAAGATATCTCCGCCAACCCATGTCCAGGTGGCACCGGGACCGAGCTTATAGTCAAATTCTTGGCGCAATGTATAAAGAGGGGCTTGCATCATCTGACTCTGCCGTTGAATTACCTGTGCCGCATCCGGATGAACCGCCCCGGAGACCACCGGCACCCCTGCCTTTATGATCCCGGCCTTTTCCCCGGCAATTTCTCCGAGGGTACTCCCAAGATAGGCCTCGTGATCCATGCTGACGCTGGTAATGACCGAAACCAAGGGGATCACCACATTCGTCGCATCAAGTCGTCCGCCCATGCCTGTCTCAAAAACCACCAGGTCAACCTGAGACTCGGCAAACCACAGCAAACCGAGGGCCGTTGTAAATTCAAAATAGGTGATCTGGTCTCCATCAAGTACCCGGCAAATTCTGCTGCCCAATTCGGCAAATGTTGCCTCGCTGATATATTCATGGCCAATGCGAAAACGTTCCCGCACGCTGCTCAGATGGGGGGAAGTATACACACCCACCCGGTAACCGGCTCGCCCCAGCACCTCGCCCAAGGCGGCACATACTGAGCCTTTGCCGTTGGTTCCGGCAACATGCACAAAGCGAAGAGCCTTTTCCGGCCGCCCGACTTTCGTGAGGAACAACTGCATTGCCTCAAGCCCCAGCTTGATTTTATGCATCTGCAGCGCCTCAAGATGGTCCAACACTTCAGGATATGTCATATTTATCATCGGGGTTGTAGGGATAGAGAGATTGTGCAGAGGATTTCCTGTGGTCATTCACCGAGCCGCAAACGTCAAATAACCGTCAGTTTTGCATAATCAAGGTGCAGGGTTTTCAGTCCATGCCGGTCGAACTGGATATCGACGGATCTCCCTGTCGACATTTTGACAACAATACCGTTGCCGAAAAATGGGTGGTTAACCTTGGCACCTAGAGAAAAATCGCTCATCTCCAACCTCCTCGACTTTACTTTTCGTAGCGGCGCAACCGATTCTTCCCTGGATTGAAAGGCGAAGTCATCAGGCTCAACTGTATTTTTTTCGCCGATCCGTTCGTAAAGACCGCCGCCGAGCTCGCTCAAAAACGGCGACATCCCCGCCCGGCGAAATTGTCGGTCCTGGGTCATAAGTTGCCGCGGGAAGGTGAGATAGAGATATCTTTTCGCCCGGGTTGCAGCCACATAAAGAAGCCGTCTTTCTTCTTCCCATTGTTCGCCAAAGGTTGCCGAGGCATGGGGGAAACGACCGTCGGCCATCCCGATGACAAAGACTGCCTCAAACTCCAGCCCTTTGGCGGAGTGGATGGTTGACAGCACCAGTCGCGAAAGCCCGGTACCATCGGCGGTGCCTTCATCCGGGGGGTCGAGGCTGGTATCGTCGATAAAGCTTTGCAGATCCTCGTAACCATCCATAATGCTTTTCAGCTGATCGATGTCCTTGCGGCGCTTTGGGAAGTCATCGCTGTACAATCTCTCAAAAATCGGCTGATAATATTTCAAAACAATTTCATAGAGGACGGGAAGTCGGTGACCATCCGCCAGCAATTCATCGTAAAGCTGCACGAGTGCGGCAAATCCTTCCTGCCAACTTTTCCCCGCCGGATACCTGGCCAAGGCCTGGAAAGGGTCCGCTGCCTGGGCAATGATCGCCGAAATCTTTTGGGCGGTGGTTGGGCCGACATGTTCCAACTGCAGAAGCATCCGGTTCCAGGAAAGGGTATCCTGCGAATTAACCAGAACTCGCATAAAGGCGATCATATCCTTCATGTGTGCCGACTCGGTGAGCTTCAAACCGCCGCGCTTTTCGTAATCGATGGCGGCGGAGGCTAATTCTAACTCCAACTTATAAGAATGGAAGCTTGAGCGAAACAGCACGGCGATATCGGTGAGAGCAACACCCTCGGCAAGCAGTTTGCGTACCGCTCTGACAATAAAGGCCGCCTCTTCCCGTTCATCGGCGGCAGCAAAAAGCATGGGACGAAGCTCACCTTCACGCTTGGTGAAAAGCGTCTTGGTATATTTTTCCGCAGCATTACGAATTATATCATTGGTAAAGGAGAGAATTGGCTGGGTTGAACGATAGTTTTCCTCAAGTTTGATGATCTTTGCATTGCTGAAGATCTTGGGAAACCGCATGATATTATAAAAGTCGGCCCCTCTGAAGGAATAGATCGATTGTGAGTCATCCCCCACCACCATGACATTATCGTGGGTATTGGCCGCCAGTCGGATGATATCGGCCTGGACAAGGTTGGTGTCCTGATATTCATCGACCATAATATAGGCGAACCGTGTCGAGATGGCCCGGCGAACCTCCGGCGACTCGATCAGGAGCCGCTTCCAGTTCACCAGCAGGTCGTCATAATCCATCAGTCCGTGGTCAAACTTAAAGGCCTGATAATGTTTTTGCAGGGTGAGGATGTCCTGGAGATGCTCGGTAAGGTGGGAATATTGAGTGTCAATCAAGTCTTCAAGGGCAATCGACTTATTGATCGAGCCGCTGATCATATTGATAACCGCCCGCCGCGAAGGGAAGCGTTTGTCTTTCTTGCCAAGCCCAAGCGACGATTTAAGCAGATTAATAATCCCCTCGGCATCGCCCCGATCGATGATGGTAAAAGAAGAACCGAAACCGATCTGCGCCCCGTGCCGCCTGAGGAGCATGTTGGCGATACCATGAAACGTCCCACCGACCACCCGGCTGCAGTTTTCGTTCAACAACCTGCCGGCCCGCCACAACATCTCCTGACTGGCTTTACGGGTAAATGTAAGGAGAAGAATAGACTCGGGTGCGACGCCCTGTTCCACCAGATGGGCCACCCGATAAATGAGTGTCCGGGTCTTGCCGCTTCCGGCCCCGGCAATAACCAGCACAGGGCCGGCCATTGTGGTTACTGCAGCGTATTGCGACTCGTTAAGCTGTTGCAGATTTACTATCCCAGACAGGGTCTGTCGCGGTTGAGAATTTCCATCAGTTTTCATGGCGGCCACTTTAACACAGCGACTTCATGGCCGCAACACCGGTTGACAAAATCAGGTTCGCTGGTATAGTATCTCCCTCAACCCCGCGAAATCAGGAGTTCTTAACCCTTCATTCTCGACACAAGGCCTAGCCGTAAACATCATGACAACCGAAGCATGGAAAACCATTCTAAGCAAAGAAAATCTGGCAACAATTTTTCCGAAAGACCGCTCCAATAAATTTTTTGAAGCCCTTTTCGGTGATGCCGACGAGGGTTCCTATGACATTGAACTGACCTATCGGGAAAACAAAGGAAACAACCTGACCATGGAGCTGCGCCTGCATGAGCGACCAAACCGCTGTCTGGCCTGCAACCTGACCCAGGGGTTGCCCCAGGTTTTTTCTCGTCATCCGATCATTAATGTTCAGGGAATAGTTAATGATATTGAGAAATTACTTGGAACCCCCTACCGCTGCACCAGCTGGTCGCTTGGATATACCGAACAACCGAAACGCTCCCTCCATGTAATTCCCCTGAAAATTGTGGTGGAAAGGAATTAAACTGCAGCTCTCGCCAATTCCAATAGAAAAGGCCGACTTTTAAAAGTCGGCCTTTCTTATTGCAGGATATCGCAAGAAAAACTATTCCACGGCAACCCTCGATTTGCCTTCGGCTTTGGCATGGTAGAGAATATCATCGGTGCGCTCCATCCACTGCTTCAGGGATTCTCCTTTGCGCAGTTCCGACATTCCTATGCTTATCCCCAGCTTGGTTTCGGTATTGGCCCAAATATTCAGTTCGCCGACAGCTACACACAACCGCTCTGCCAAAATTCTTCCGTTCTGGAGATCAGTATTATCGAGAACCAGGAGAAACTCATCACCTCCCATGCGCACCAGGAGATCGGTGGAGCGAACGGCGCGCTTCAATACCCCGGCCACTGCCTTCAACACCTCATCGCCTTTATGATGGCCGAGACTGTCGTTTATTTCCTTGAATCGATCGAGATCCATTGAGACCATGGTCAACGGGTTATTGTATCTGCGAGCGCTATCCATCATCGAATGAATCCGATCGTCAAAAACCCGACGATTAGAGAGGCCCGTCAGTGAATCGCTGCTCGCCCGCTCAAACAAATCCTCGTATTCAAGACCGCGACGCAGACATTCCGCAAGGATTTCGAGAGAATGGTTGAGGAGATCCAGCTCCTCCGGGGACAGCTCATAGCCTTCTTTCAAAATCAACAAGATGCCGGCATCATCGGCGGTTTCAAAGATCCACTTGTAGGCGAATCGACCGTCTTTTTCTGTAAAGGAACCATCAAAAGAGGTTTTTTCGGCAATGAGTTGTTCCGCAAAAGCGATGGCTTTCCGCCGATAGGGGCCATGTCCGGAACAGAACAGATGGCGTTTGTTGCGTTGGCTGTTGTTGTAACCGATGAGTTCATGGCTCACCAAGGGCATGAGCCATACCGAATAGGCCTCAATCATTCCACTCAGGCTTAAAACGCCGGCCATTCTTCCGTGCAGCTTATTAATGAGATCCAGTCTTTCAGATTGCTTTTTGAGATGATCAAGCTCAACCATAACTTTCTCAAGCTCAACCTGCTTCTGTTGCGTCGATGAGAATTGATGTTCTTTAGTCATGATAGTCATGGAGAATATTCCTAATGATATACAATTATTTGATACTTCAGTTTTTCTTTATACTCTTCTTATCGTCTGTTGAGAGAAAATCTTTACATTTATTCTCTTGTTTTTCTTATAGCACTTTTTATGCCATCATTACTTTGACGCTTTAAAAATCCCTGAAGAGAATCCCAATGTATTGAATATAAAGGTTTACAATGAGCCAAAGATTATTTTGAACAAAACCTCAACAAAGGATATGCGCCATCCACCCCCCTTAACCGGCATGAGTGACAAATTATTGACACCAGGTCCGATGAAAAATCTTTGACAATTGTCCTACCAAGCAGTATTCCTCGTCTCTCACCCGAAAGCGTCGGCCAAGAGCCGGAAAACATGTACCGAAGGCTTATGCATCACACATCATTGAGACAAAAAATCGGCCAACTCTTCCTTGTCGGATTCACGGGCGATACCCTTTCCATAAATCACCCTCTAGTTACCGACATCCAAGAGGAAAAACTTGGCGGCGTCATTCTCTTTGACCGGTTCCTGGCAGAGAAAAAAGATTCAAATAACATCAGCAGCGCCGAACAGCTACAAAAGCTTACCACGGACCTGCAGAAATTCGCGGGGGGAGACCTTATAATCGCCGTCGACCAGGAAGGCGGCAAGGTAAATCGGTTCAAGAGGGAAAGAGGTTTCCCGATCACCCCCACAGCTGCCGAGTTGGGCGGTAAAAGGGATACTCAGGCGACCTCGGCAAGTGCCCGACAGACCGCGCGCATGCTCCGCGCAGCAGGGGTAAATCTCAATTTGGCTCCGGTGGTCGATGTCAACGTCAACGGTGACAACCCGATTATCGGCCGGTACGGCCGCAGTTTTTCCGACAAAAGCCAGACGGTTGCAGAGCATGCGACCGCCTGGATCAGGGAACATCACGCGGAGGGAATACAGTGCTGCCTGAAACATTTTCCCGGCCACGGCAGCTCCGACCGCGACTCACATCTGGGCTTTGTCGATATCAGTGCATCCTGGCATGCCGATGAACTGGTCCCCTACCGCCTGCTTATCGATTCCGGACATGCTGCGGCTATTATGGTTGGGCATCTCATTAATAAGAATTTTGATGCGATTTGTCCGGCGACTTTGTCGAGCGCAACCCTCCAGACACTCCTCCGACGGGATCTGCATTTCAACGGCCTCATCATTTCCGATGATATGCAGATGAAGGCGATAACCGACTGCTTTGGTTTGGAAGAAGCGTGTTGCAAAGCATTGGCCGCCGGCATAGATCTACTGCTAATTGGCAACAACCTGGTGCACGATTCCGGCATCCTGAATAAAGTAAAAAGCTCAGTGCTTGAGGCGGTGCATAGGGGGGCGATACCGGAAAAGCGGATTGAAGAAGCCTATGGCTTCGTGCAGAAATTCAAACGTTCTTTGAGATGTCAGCATGCACCCAAATAGCCGTTCCACCCATTCACTTGCCGTCGGCTACCTGGCCTGGAGCTTCGAATTTTTCGGGGCACGCTTCTTTTTACGGAAAACAGGTCTTTGGGCCACGACTTAATGGCTACGATAGCGTTGAAGAACTGACACGCCTTTTCCGCTGCCGAGGAATTTCCCGACAATCGTCGACAGCTCCCGCATGGAAATGGGTTTCATACAGTATTCATTAATACCCGCTCCAACCGCAGCATCCTTTGAAACCTGATCCGAATATCCGGTTATGAGAATTACGGGAATATCCGGCCGCAGGCTTTTCACCTTTTCACTCAACTCGAGTCCGGTCAATTCAGCCATGGTTAAATCGGTGATGAGCATATCAAACTGCCCTGGGTCGAGGGCGAACAATGCCATTGCCTCTGTGGGAGAGGTTTTACCGACCACCGTATATCCGAGACTTTGCAGGATCTCTCCGGTGACCTGCACCACCTGTTCTTCATCATCAACAAGAAGAATTTTTCCCGTTCCACCTTGCAAATCGCCCAGAGAAACGATTTGTTCAATGGCTGTTTCCCTTTGCGCCACCGGCAAAAACACCCTAAACTTTGACCCTTTGCCAATTTCACTTTCGACCTTGATAAATCCGCCTTGGCGGCTGATTATACCATGTACCATAGCGAGGCCCATGCCGGTTCCGCTGGTTTTTTCTTTGGTGGTAAAATAGGGTTCAAAAATTCTGTCAAGAAGCGTTTCCTCTATGCCGGAACCGGTATCGGCAACACTCAGTTCGAGCCATTCCTTGCCGTCTCCGGCCTGGGGAGCAATTCCCATTTTCACCGTCAACACTCCATGTCGTCCGGCCATGGCATGGGAGGCGTTCGTACAAAGGTTGATAATCACCTGATGGATCTGCACCGGATCGATAAAAACCCGGCCGCAATGCTCATCGATCATTTCCTGGATGACAATGGTGCTCGGCAAGGTAGCTCGCATGAGTTTCATCACCTCTTTGACAATGGGATGAATATACTGCAACACCTCTTTCTTTTCGATGCTTCTTGAAAAAGTCAGGACCTGTTCCACCAAAGATTTTGCCCTTTTCGCGGCCTTGAGAATTTCTTCAAGATAGTCAAAGACGGCTTTATCGGAAAATCCGTCCTGCTTCATTTTCAAACGGATAATTTCGGTATATCCCATGATCGGGGTGAGCACGTTATTGAAGTCATGGGCAACCCCACCGGCCAAGGTCCCGATCGCCTCCATTTTTTGGGTGTGGCGTAATTGTCTCTCAAGGCGGAACTGTTCTGTCACATTCTGGGCAATCCCTATAATTCCCGATACATCTCCATTTCTATCCTTTACCGGAGAAGCCGTGATGTCAAAAACGAGCTCATCGCCATCTACCCCAAAAACACCGGTTTTCTGAACACTTGACTCAATTTCCCCGGATTGTATGCACATCTGAAAGGCACAGAAGGTACATTTTTCGCTTTGCGAACAGAAAATATCATGGCAACTTTTGCCGATAGCATCACCGTATCGGGTTTGCGTTGCCTTATTCACCCATTGAGCCCGCATATTACGATCAAAAAGGATCAGGATGCCGGAAAATCCTTCGACAATGGCTCTTTTCTGCGCCTCGCTCTCAAAAAGCGCGTCAAGCACTTCATTTTTTTGATTTGATTCCAAGTTTTTCTCTCTTTGGCAAGACTGGGGATGCAACATTTCCTACTTAGGTTAACAGTGAATACTCTATCCTCCGTCCAATTGTATCACTTGGCTGATCTATATACAAAAGAGTATTGTAACTTTCTGCAAAATTTACCGATGTCCTCAAAACCTTGCCTGAACGAAGTTCCCGACTCCTTTTCCTTGACTCTTGCTCAGCCATTTCTTATTACTTCTGCAGGTTATGTTCCATAAAAAATCAACAGGCGAAAGGAAAGCCCACAAAAACAATATGCAATTCTTAAAACAAGCCCACCCTTCTAACTCCCCGGAGCTCCCTGAAATCGAATACCCCTGCACGTGGACATACAAGGTTGTCGGAGAAGACCGCACCGTGCTCATAGATATCATCATCGAAGCCTGCTCGCCGCATGTCGTTGCAATAAGCCACTCGCGCGCAAGCAGAAAAGGGAAGTATCACAGTGTTAATGCCGAACTTGTAATTCCCGATGCAACAACCAGACTCAGGATATACGAGATTTTGAAAAGCAATGCCGCCGTAAAAATCGTGCTCTAAGGACTGAAATATGCCGCCCGAAACGATAAATAAGAATTCCCAGCTTCTCGCCGCCCTGCGGGAAGCGGTGGGCATCGTGCAGATGGTTGTCTTTAAGGAGATCCGCAGCCGTTTAACAAAGAAAAAGCCTGATGCCGAGGCAACCCATCTTGCCGGTTTGGTTGGTGCCATCACCAATGAGATATTTGGTACGCAAAACCCGGAGAGCAAATTTGTCCGTTTCCGTGCCGAGAACCTGGGCGATATCGAGCAAGAGCTGCTGGCAATAAAGGACGAGTTGCCGCAACTCTGTTCCCAAATCACCGATGCTCTGCGTATCCAGACCCTCTGTGACCATCAGGAAGGCCATGACAGTTCACAAACCCTTGTGCGTGCAAAAGAATTTGGCTTCCTCGTAGAAGACCGCGATGTTCCTCTGCCTTCCTCCTTTATGATGCTGGCAAGGGCCCTCGGGGAAAAACACAACATCATCATTCCCCCTTTCCAGATCAATCCGGAGCACTTTTCGCCAATGGTGCACTAACCGCATGAGGACAATGCACCCGCACCCTCTTTTCAACTCCCTTGAACGGCAGGTGCTAGCCCTATCGGCCTATCTCGCACCATTACTCTGATCACCCCGCGCACCGAATTGCAAACAAAGACCGCCTCGGCGGTTCTGATGTCATCCTCGCGCAACACCTCCTCAAATACCGGTCGGCTGACATCGGCAAGCAGTCGACCACGCATAATACCGGGCAACAGACCGCAGGCAACCGGAGGAGTTTTGTAGCGGCCGTTGCTATAAATAACAATATTGGTAACACACCCTTCAGTCACCTCCCCCACCTCATTCTGGAAAATGTATTCATAGAGCCCCTGGTCAAGGGCTCGGGCGTATTCGTTATCATACAATTCGCGTCTTGAGGTTTTGAAAAACGACCATGCTGCCTTTGTATGTACCGGTTTTGGAGAAAAATCAATCATTGCCGGGCGGTTACCAATCATTTTTTTGGGTTTCACAGGCAAAGATGTACAGGATGGAGGCAGAGCCGCATCGGTCTTGAGTATAATCCTCCCATCTTTTTCCAGCACTAACCGCACCCGGCAGCAGTGATCGGTGAAGTTTTTTTCTTCTTGCGCAAGGCGCGATATGATTATCGATATATCACATGCAAATTGGAAAAAGCGGGCGCCGGCCTCAAGCCTTTTCAGGTGCTCGTCAAGGAGAAAATACCCGGAGCCCTGCTGCCAAAGAAGCGTTTCAAAAAGATAAAATTCCGGTTGTCGATCTGTGAGAAATCGCCCTTTCAACAGCGATTCGTGCCACTCATCCTCCGGTACGGAATCATAGGTAATGCCGGCACCGATTCCCATCTCGCCTTGGTTCGCTCGCAATCGAACCGTTCGGATAGGAACATTAAAAACCGCCGCGCCGTCAGGTGCAAAATACCCAATAGCCCCGGTATATACACCCCGTGGACCTTTCTCCAACTCATCAATTATCTGCATGGTGCGAATTTTTGGCGCGCCGGTGATCGAACCGCAGGGAAAGAGGGCCCGAAACAATTCGCTAAGTTTAAGGTTCTGTAGAGTCGCCACCGCAGTTGTTGCTTTGATGGTCGAAGTCATCTGCAAAAGGCTTTCATAGGACTCAACGTCGAAAAGGGACTCGACAGAAATCCGACTCTGTCCGTGGCCGTGCAGCAAACGAGCCAGATCATTTCGCAGAAGATCAACTATCATGACATTTTCACTTCTGTTCTTTATATCATTTTGCAATTGAAGGCAATTCGCCCTTTCCTCGACGCCATTTCGACCGCGTTGGGCGGTTCCCTTCATCGGCCGCGCAACAATCTCTGCGCCCTGCTTGCGAAAAAACAATTCCGGGGAAAACGACAAGATCCGCTCGTTGCCGTTACGAATATAGGCACCGTACCCGACGGACTGATTGCGACGCAGAATACTGTAGAGCTTTTCTACCGATCCGGCAAAATCAAAAAGCAGCTTCATGGTGTAATTAACTTGATAGGTGTCTCCCGCCGCAATATACCGGCGCACGGCCCCGATCGCCTCAATAAATTCGTCCTTCCGCATATTTGGCCTGATATTCTCGATGGAGCAGTGATCATCGCCCATAGGGTACGACCGATCGAAAGGGAAATTATTTTCTCCTGTGGAGTGGTTAAAAGTATATGGTTTTGAAAAAACCCCGAGATCGGCAAGGATGGTCCGGCTACCGGCATGCTGGGCAATGCTATGGTGTACCCTTCCCTCGAATATTGCCCCGAATTCATAGCCTATCCAGCCAGCGAGGAAATAGCCATCGGCTAGCCGCTGCTGGAGCTCATTGAGGTACTTCTCCAGATCCTCATCGCCGCGACAGATCAACCGATCTGCCGGATTAAGGAATAGAAATGATTGGAAGTTTTCAGAGTCAGGGCGGGATGTGTCAAGGAACATAAATTCCTCTTGGCGGGACAAAAAACCCAGGAGATTTTCCAAGTCCGGATTTTGCATTCGCAACATAGATATATCCTTTTTAGGAACCGTCGGGGAATGACTTGACCATTTTGGGCCAAGTCATGCTCATCAATGGCTCAATGCTCAAATCTGCTCTTTGACAATCCTGATACACCACTTTGGCGGTCAGGGCAACAGTACCTCAAATCGCCGCTCAATTCCGACCACTACCGAATTGAGCGGCACAAAAAAAGGCCGAGGGGCATTTGCCCACTCGACCTTTTTCATGCAACACCTAGATCCGCTTACTTTTTATTGCTTTCGGCTTCAGCCTTTTTCCGTTCAGACTCGGCCTTCAGCTCCTCATATTCCTTAATGGACTGCATGACACTTTCGTCTTGTCGCACTTTTATCTGTGCTACTTTCGCCTTGATCTTGTCCTCTTTGATCTTTAGCACCTTGGCGCCAAAAAGTGTCGCAGCCAGATATTTAAAGGAAAAAAGCATCAATTCAACATCGTCCTCTTTAATTTTCTTGATGGTTTCCTCATCAATCTCGTAGGTGTCGAGAAAGGAACTTTCAAAGACGAATTTTCGAAAGGTAGCAATATCGGTTGAAGCCATAAAGAACATCCGCTTTGCCTGTTCCGATAAACTCGCCTGTTGACCAAAGGATTTACGGCGCATAACCAACCGCAGCCATTCCTTGTTCATCTCGTCGCGTACATCAACGCCCTGGTCGGCGCGCCATTCACGAATAGTCCATTCCTTGTCTTCCTCAAAACCTTTACAGTGGTCTTCACGGACTAAAAAGAAAAATTTTTCCTCCTGCGAAGTGTTTTCATTTCCCAACGCGTCACGAGTTCCGCCCTCATGAAAATCTGCCATTCCCACAGGATAGTAGCGGCATGCTGTCGGTCGATCGGTATACACGGTGCACCCGCCAGGAGTCACAAACGGACATTTGTTGTCATCTTCGCGCAGCTTGATCATTACCCCAGGCATGTCAGTATTCTCGAGGTATGTCGGCTGGGTAAACTGATGGAGAAATTCATAGGCTGGAAGGCCCAGCCTTTTGGTCAACTGTAAAATATCGTAAGGCGTCAGAACAATTTTAATTCCCCCGCAACAGGCGGTAAAACAACGAACCCCGGGATGGCAAAGAAATTTTAAGGGACTGTCCAAGGTGAGCTTTCGTGGAACAATGGCCGAGGGGTTTTTCTCTTTTCCAAAGATGGTTTTCCCTTTGGTACTTTTACCTTCATTACTCATTACATCACCTAATTGAAAAATTATGTCAGAACCCGCCGAACGGGATTGTTTGTTGCGAGCAATCCTGCATCATAAACTTCACTGACTTATGTGTAAACCTATTTCACAACCTTGCCCCGATAAACGTCTTTACCAGGACGCCCCCTTTTGGCAGAAAACAGTTTAGCACCCCTGGCACGAATGCATCTTTGGACCTCTCTTATTTGTTGCAGTTTTCCCCTTTTATGCGTATATGTCTTGATGCTTAATTGTAGTCTTTCCATTTTTATTGCCGGGTAAACGGTACAAGAGGTTCTTGAAAGCATGAAATTGTTCAGTCGTCCAATAGATTTATCCGGAGTCAGCACTGTTGTTTATCACCTTCCCAATGGCCCTGCTCTTTTTCTGAAGATAGAGGGTATAGAGGAATATCTCGACCTTGAACTCGAACTCGGGCACGTTTGCGACACCTCCGACATTGATGGAGTATTGCACTTTTTCCCCAGAGGAAACGCCTGATTTACTGCATTATCCTTTCAACACCTTCGTCATCGCCTCCCCAAGACTTTTGGCATTAAACGGCTTATGCAGAATGGCATTGACCCCGGCAGCCAACGCCGCCTCGTTGTCTTGGCTCTCATTCTGCGTTGTCACCATGATGATCGGCAAAAGTTTGGCAGCATATTTTTCCCGCACTTTCTCCGCCAGTTGTATACCGGTGATTTCCGGCATATTGAGATCGGTAAGAACCATGAGCGGCTTTTCCGTCTTGAGCCATTCCAGCGCTGAAGCCGGGAATTCGAAAAGCACAGGATCGTAGCCCAGTTCATGCAAGGTGGCTTTATAGATATTCAGGATCATCCTGGAGTCATCCACTGCCACAACTTTCGGCCGGACCCCGATCTCAACGTCCCCGGTAAGCTTCTTGGCAAAATCAGTATTTCCGGTATCCACAAGAAGCTTATAATAATGATCGCGAATATCTCGGTGTGTATGGGGAAAGTATTCAAGTGCGAGTTTCTCAAAGACTTCATCTTCAGCAAGACTGATAAAAATATTGTCGACCTGGCCGTTCACAATAATCTTGGCGATATGCCTGGCCTCTTTCTCCGAGCCCCGCAAAAGATTCTTTATGCCGGCGCCAAGAATAGATGAAAAATTTCGGTCAATTGCCCTTGCCGCTGCCATGCAGACATGATCTTCCTGGTCAGTCAAACCGGCGGTCAGGGTATACGCTCCCTTTTTCAGGGGCAGAAGAGCAAGGGCTTCATAGGCGGCAAAGCGGACGTTGGCGCTTCTCGGTTCATTGCTGAGGAGCTTGCGGATGGGAATAACCGCCGATTCGTCACCAATATCCGCCAAAACATTGAGGGTATGAATGCGAAAATCCGGATCATCGTGGAGAAGGTTTTCAATGAGAATAGGCACAGCCTTGGGACCGATCCGCACCAGTTCGGCCTTGGCATAGGTCCGCATATGGGCGTAGTGCGATCGTATAGTATCATTGAGCTTCTCCAAAGAAACCTGATCTTGAACCGATGAAAAAATTGACAGTATCAGGTAATCGATTTCATTGTCGGTTCCCATCCGTTCGGCAAGTCGATGCATTGCCGTCGGAGTACCTACCTGTCCAAGTGCCTGAATCGCGGCAATGATAAGTTGGCGATTGGCGGCATAAAGATAATCTGTCAGGGTATTAATTGCATCAGGGTCGCCGATGAGACCAAGGCTCTCGATGATCAAATGAATTTCCGCATCGTCCTCGGATGCGGCAATAAGATCAAGTAAAGCAGGAGTAGCCTCTTCAAGACGCAACTCGCCCGCCACCCGTATGAGTTCTGATTTTTCCGATATCGTCGGAGACGCCAAATATGCAACGAGTTTCTCAGGATAGGCTATGAGGATGGAAAGCAGATTCTCTCGGATAAGTGGCATTTCTTCGACTACATCTGCCTGATGTTTCAGAAGATAAATATAGAGGGGAACGGAAAAATCGGCTTCTGCTCGGGTCAAAAAATACATCAGCTTATTCCGGGTTTTCTCATCTACATCGCGCAGGTGTGCCAATACCAGTTGCGCCTTAACGAGGTCTCCAGTTTGAATATTTGCCTGGATTTCCTCAATCATATCTTGTGGATTGACATCAGCCATAATTACTCCATCGTGTCTTTTGACAGGAATTGTCGCCCTCGCCCCGAAAATAGGACTACGTCCCTTCACAAAGAAACTTCGCGAAAAAATCAAACTTTCTTTCTGGGTGTGAAAAAACGATCGCCGTCACTCTTGAATAGTTATCGTATCATGGACAAACAGCTTTTGTCTAATATTGCTGAAAATAACCTTCCCGGAAAATCGATGGAAAAAGGCGGGTTCAAAAGGAGAAAAATCGTCCACTCAACGCACCGGCAACCATTCCGGCCCCATGCGTCGAATAACATTGAAACCTCCTGGCAATACTGTGTTGTTTTTCACACCTACATAATCGAGAAACACCTGAATTTCGTAGGATCTTGAACCGGCATTACAGAAAATGATCAGCATCTTGTCGAGCGGCAGTTCCGAATAGCGGTCTCGTACCTGATCATACGGCAAAGACATCCACATGTTCGACTCGAATTTTTCAACAAAGGGTGCTGCCTGCTTTTCATGCCGAACATCAAGCACCTGCCAATCAGGTTGGCTTGCCGGATCGGCCATCCAGGCGAAAAATTCCTCCATGCGCATCTGTCGCATCCGCCCGTCGCAGAGATTATCGGCGACATAGGCAGCGGCGTTGAGGGGATCAATGGCCGTTGAGAAGGGGGGCGAATAGGCCATCTCAACATTTGCCAGGTCATCAATGGTTGCCCCGGCGCAAAGCGCCACAGCAGCAGCATCGATACGCGCCGACAAGGCGTCGTTAAGCGGCCCGGTACCCTGAAAGCCTAAAACCTTTCGGGTCCGCCGATCAAAGAGCAGTTCAAGACAGATAATGTCCTGACCCGGATAGAAATGGGCGCGGTCCGAGGGCGAGGAGAGTGAAAAATCGACATCGAAGCCTTCCTCTCGCGCAGCGTCCAGGCTGAGACCAACGGATCCGATGGATAAATCAAAGGCCTTAAGAATAAAACTGCCGACCCCGCCATTAAAAACCGAGGGAACGCCGGCCATATTGTCGGCGGCAACCCGCCCCTCCTTGTTGGCCATACTGCCGAACGGTGCAACAAAACGTTTACCGGACACAAGATGGGCAATCTCTACGCAGTCTCCGGCCGCATAAATGTCCGGATCCGAGGTCTGCATCCGGCTATTGACGACAATACCTCCGGTCATCTGCGACACGAGCAAGCCGGCATCCCGGGCGAGCTCCGAGCGCGGTCTTACCCCCACGGCCATAATAACCAGATCGGCTTCAAGGGTTCGCTTACTGGTCCGAACAGCTATCACCTTGCCTTGATCAACGACAATTTCTTCGGCCGCCTCGCCGAGGTATACCTCGACATTATGATCACGCAGTTGCTTTTGCAAAATAACCGCAAGAGGCCAGTCGATGATTCGCGGCAGAAGTTGCTCTTTGTATTCGACAATCGAGGTTGCAACACCCCACAGATCAGTAAATGCCTCAGCCATTTCAATGCCGATCGCTCCGCCGCCAATGACCACTGCCTTACCAACTTGCCCCTTGGCCATTCTCTCTTTGATAGCAATGGCTTTGTGCAGGTCGCTGATGGTAAAAACTCCGTCGGCATCGCTGCCCGGTATCGAAAGCGATACCGGCTGGCTGCCGGTTGCCAGCAGCAAGGTGTCATAGGCAAGGGTGTTTTTTTCGCCGGTTTTTAAATCGAGGGTCGCAACTGTTTTGTTTTTTCTGTCGATAGCCAGGGCACGGGTCGAGGTCAGAGTCGTCACTCCCTTGGTTTTCAAGAAAAAATACTCATCCCTGAGCATATGAAAACTTGTGGAACGCAGCTCCTTTTCGTCGGCAACATCACCGGAGATGTAGTAGGGAATACCGCAGCCGCCATAGGAAATGAGACTATCCTGATCTATGATCGTCACCTGGGCATCCGGCATAAGGCGTTTTACTCGACAAGCCGCCTTGGGTCCCGCTGCCACACCGCCGATTATCACGATTTGTTTGTTCATTTTTCCGCCGCCTTGTGTTTATTTCTTATGTTATCTCGGTTACCAACAATATGTACAATTTTTGAAAAAAGAGGGCGCTTCACTTTCTTACCGATGGCAGGACAATAGTAAAGGTTGTTTCTTTTCCTTCTGTGCTTTGCACAGCGACTTCAGCGCCATGATTATCAAGAATATTCTTGGTAATCGCCAACCCGAGCCCCGTGCCCTTGCTTTTATCGCTAAAAAAGGGGAGAAAAATTTGATCGATTTTTTCGGAGGCAATGCCAACACCATTGTCCCTGATTTTGATCTCTGTCGCCCCATCGGCCAAGGCACGGGTACTCACCTGCAAACAGCCATTTTCATGCATTGCCTGTATGGCATTCATAAGAATATTCAAAAGGGCGCGGTAGAAGAGTTCGGTGTCAACATCATTTTCCTGAAGATCGGGGGCCAAATCGGCGACCAAATCGACACACTGACGCTTGAGTTCCGGCGCGATGAAATCCAACACCTTTTTGACGACCAGATTGACGTTGCCTCGGACAAAATTGGTCTTCGGCGGTCTGGCAAAATCAAGAAATTCGACGACAATGTTGTTGAGGCGAACCGTTTCATCGACAACTATTCTCGCCAGATGTTCATTTCCCGGCGCCAATTTACTGATCCTTTTTTCGAGTATCTCGGCGGTACTGCGAACTATGCCGAGAGGACTCTTAATCTCATGGCTGACTGTTGCCACCATCGTCCCAAGATGGGCAAGCCTTTCTGCCTGATTAAGCTTTTCTTCAAGCCGTAGCCGCTCAAGCGCCCTCCGTTCGATGATCCCCCCAGCCCGTGACACGATAAATCGCAGGACCAGGAATAAAATCGCCATCACACCGCTGGACACCATGATTATCCTGCCCTGCAGGCGGATAATGTTCGCATAGTTTCCCGTTAAATCTTTTTCTATCTCAATAACCCCCATGATGAGTTCGCCGCCCCCTTCACTCTCCTTTCTGACTTGACGAAAGGGAATGAAGGTCTTCAGCTCACAGCTCACCTGGGTGGTTATCCGCATAAGGCTGAGGACCGAGCCACTGTAGGTGAATCGCGAGTTGGGAACTCCTTTCAAGGCCTTGTAATATTCAGCAGCGCCCGCATCCTCCTTGCCGACAAGGTCGGGCAAGGTGGAATAGGAAATGATGTTTTTACTCGAATCATAAATGGTTACGGAATCGATTTTCAGTCCCTGGGTAACTCCCTTAACAATGCCGTCGAGAAGTTCAAACTGCTCGGGATTGCGCAAGGCGATGCCCCCAAAACGGATAACCGCAGGGAGGACAAAGCGGCGAAACACCTGCTGATTTAGATTTTCCGCGAGCAGAAGAGAATATTCTTCATTCTGCTCCAGCATGACCTTGCGGGCATTTTCGGAAATCAACCAGGAGAGGAGGAGAGTGAATACCAGGATAACTGCGAGACTGGAGAAGGAGAAGTACTCGACCAGTTTAAAGGGCTCAAGACCAGCCAACACCTTTTGCTTCTGTGCCGAGTGAAGAGTCGGAGCCGTCTTTTCTCCTTTCGCCATATAGTGTCTTTTTAGTACCTTAGAAATTCATTTCTAGTTTCTTAAAATTTCGTGAAGGTACTTATACCTCTCAAGGGGGCACTAAACGGAGTCCCGTTTATCGGGGTCAGATCAGAAACGGCCGACATTTTTCCGTTCTCGTTTCCGGCATCGTCATACAGACCGCCGGAAACCCTTCAAATGCCCTTCATTGCCTCTGGTCGTGCCAATCAGTTGGCGTTTTTACGTAGATACGTAGGAGTCTCGAGATAGTCATCATTCCAGTTCAATGCACTTCCGGGTTTTCCTTCCGGAGGATTGGAAGATCCGAGATTGTCAAAAGACTCAAAATTTGAACCAGGCAGGCGAGAAACCTGCGGGTGGCGATTCGGCATGGCGGGCGAACCCTTAATAGGTGCCTCCATCTCCTTGATTGGAACTGGTTTTTTCTTCCGAGTATCGAGAGGAGTGATGGTGTCTTTTTTTTCGATCATCGCCCCTACCCCCGTCGCGATGACGGTAACATGCAACTCATCACCGAGGGCATCATCATACAGGGCACCGATAACCACCTTGGCATCATCATCGGCTTTCTCCTGGATCATCGCCGAAGCCTCCATGAATTCAGCCATAGTGAAGGTCTCCTGCGATGCGGAAATATTGATCAACAGGCCTCTGGCACCATCGATCCCATAATCTTCGAGGAGTTGGTTGTCGATGGCCTTTCTGGCCGCATCAACTGCACGATTTTCCCCGGTGGCGGAACCCGAGCCCATGATCGCCGGGCCAACCTCCCGCATGACGGTGCGCAGATCGGCAAAATCGGCATTAATCAAACCAGGTACGTTGATGAGATCGGTTATACCCTTAACCGCCTGCAGCAAAACATTATCCGCCATCGCCAGCATATCAGATAACTTACTGTTTTTTTGCATAATCGACAACAATCGATCATTGGGAACAGTAATAATAGTATCGGCGTATTTTTGCAGTTCCTGCCACCCTTCTTCGGCGTTCCGGGTACGAAACTTTCCCTCAAAACTGAAGGGTTTGGTGACGACGGCCACGGTAAGAGCTCCAAGCTCCCGGCTTACCTTAGCCACTATCGGGGCGGCCCCTGTTCCCGTGCCTCCCCCCAATCCGGCGGTAACGAAAACCATATCACTGCCTTTCAGGGCATTTCTAATTTCCTCAAGAGATTCCATCGCCGCCATATTGCCGGTTTCCGGATCTGCACCGGCACCAAGTCCTTTGGTAATACCTGGGCCAAGCTGTATGCAGACATCGGCTTTTGACTGATTCAATGACTGCCTGTCAGTATTAGCTGCAATAAACTCGACACCCTGAAGCCTGTTGGCTACCATGGTATTGATAGCATTACCACCACCACCACCGACGCCAATTACTTTCACGACCGCAACGCCTTCTGATTCTGCCATCCTGAACGGCATGTTTACCCCCTGCTCAACTCTTTGGAATCGCAACACCAATATGGTGATAAAACTAGAATATTATCGCTACACTATATAGCACCCTGCGGGTGAGCCTCAAACAAAAAACGTAACAATCACATGATTTTTTTAAGCCAATCGCGCATCCTGTTGAAAACACCAGTATCTTGTCGGCCCATCTCGCGTTGCTTTTTCCTCCCAAAAACCACGAGCCCCGCCGCCGTTGTGCAACGAGGATTGTTGAGTTCCTCAACTTTTCCTGTCAGTCCACAGGGGTATCCAATCCGAACCGGTAAATCGAAAATCTGTTCCGCGAGCTCGACAATATTGGCCAACAGTGCCGTGCCTCCGGTCAGGACCACGCCGCCGTTGATTTTATTCTTTTGCCCGGAGGCGATTAATTCTCGATCAAGGATCTCGAGGATTTCAATAACCCTTGCTTCGAGAATATCCACCAACACCTTTTGTGTTACCTTCCGCGGCTCGCGGTCACCAACTGTAGGAACATCGACTACAAAATTCGGTTTTACCACCGAAGAAATTGCTCCGCCAAAGTCTTCTTTTAAGCGTTCAGCATCCTGCAAAGGGGTACGCAAACCAACCGACAGATCGTTGGTGAGATTATGGCCGCCTAGGCCAATCTCACAGGTGTGCCGGATGGTACCGTCACAAAAGACCGCAAGGTCAGTTGTGCCGCCACCGATATCGACAAGGGCCACCCCCAACTCCATTTCATCTTTGCTGAGAACCGCACTGGCCGAGGCAATCGACTCAAGAACCAGCTCAGCAACCTCCAAGCCAGCCTTATTACAGCATGTTACCAGATTGTGGACGGCTCCTATATCAGCCGTTACAATATGCACATTGGTAACCAGTCGAACCCCGGTCATGCCTATCGGGTTTTGGATGCCGGTATGGTCGTCCACCATGTATTCCTGCGGCATCACATGAATTATTCGCTGGTTTTCGGAGATCTTCACGGTTCGCGCAGCAGCGACCACCTCATCAATATCCGCCTGTTTGATTTCCCGGTTATTGATCGCCAGAATACCAGGGCTATTGAATCCTTTGATGTGATTGCCGGCGATGCCGACATACACATATACCGCCCGGAGATCGCAACCGGCCGATTCCTCAGCCAGTATTACCGCCTGGCGAATGGAATTAACCGTACTTTCAATATTGACTACCACGCCTTTTTTCAAACCCTTGGAGGGCACCGTGCCGACGCCGACAATCTCGATTCGATCTTCAAACATTTCGCCGACGACACAGCATATTTTGGTTGTTCCGATGTCAAGACCGACCACCAGTTCCCCTTGCTCATGCCTGTGCGTACCAGCCTTTTTCGGGCTGACAGCATCAGTTTCGTCGATCACCGCAATTTCTTTCTTTTCATCCATTTCTCTTTTACCCCGAGCCGCTCTCTACCACGAGCACCTTATCATTCAAGTAATCCATCTGGATATATTCAATCTGCGACAGCAATTCCTTGCCGTTTTGTTTCTTATAAAGTGCTCTGAGTACCTGAATTAACCGCGAATATTTGACCTTAGTATTACCACTTCCAAAAAAAATTGGGAATGGGTATTCGACAAGATAAACCACCAATTCACCGGATTTGGTAGCGTGCAATTCAGAAACCGATTGTGCCGGCAAATGCGGATCGTTCCCTTGTACCTTCCGTAGAAACGTCAAAATCTCAGCCAGTACCTTTTCTTTCACCTGTTGATCGGCAATCTCGGACAAACCGGTAACAACCGGCAAATCGATATCCGCCCCCGGATTGACGGAAGAAAAGGCAATCCCGTTGGCATCAAGATACTGCAATTGCGTTCCCTCAACACCCAGAGAATGCAGAAGGGCTATCGGGGCGTTTTCTTCGATTGCTATTTGGATTTTCGCCGGCCAACTCCTTTTCACTGTTGCCCGGGCTACCCACGGCACTGCGGCAATACTGGATTCAATCTGCGAACCCTTGAGGGTGAGAAGGCTTGTTTGATGGGGAACAATTCCCGAAGCCACCAGGACCTTCTCTTTGGAAACGGCGGTGCAACCGGTAATTTCTATCTTGGCCACCTTGAACAAAGCAATCGACTGTAAGCCCTGGCGTACTTTCTCTCCGCCTCCATAAGCCCAAGCAAGAGGCAACGCCAGGACTACCAGAAACAACACGGCAAATCTGATGTAGCCTTTTTTCCTGTTCACCGTCGGGCTGTATTCTTCCTGATATTCTCTCTTTTTCCCCTGTATTCGTTGCCTAATCTTCGCCAGACGATGAAGCCGTGGTTTATACTGACTGGTCTCGGCAGCAGCACCACGTATATGCAAATCGCTTGAAAAACTTGCGTAGCCGGGTTTTTTTTTGCGAAATAGCCGGGTCAGAGATTTTTTCAGCTTAGTTAACAGCATCGTTTTCATCAAATAAAATGTACTTCAGGCTCAAGGCAAACACTACTATCATTTTGCACTCTCTCCTGAACAATTTTCATAAGCCGGAAAACATCAGCAGCAGTTGCGCCACCGGTGTTCACAAGAAAATTGCCATGTCGTTCGGAAACCATCGCAGCACCCACCCTCAGCCCCTTCAGGCCGCTGGCCTCTATCAGTCTGCCGGCACTGTCACCAGGCGGATTTTTAAAAAAAGACCCGGCGCTGGCGTGTTCACTTGGTTGGGTCGCTTTCCTTTTATCTTGCAGCGATTTGCAATAGGTCAGGATTGCCAACCGGTCGCCTCGCGTTAAAACCAACTCCACCCCCGCAACCACGGCTTTACCCTGATATGCGGAAAAACCTTTCCAGCAACGATAGGCAAAATCGCCATCACCGGGGGAAACAACGATCTCCCCATCGGCGGTCACCATCTTCACACACCGCAGAACTGAGGCGATGTCTCGGCCCCATGCCCCGGCATTCATAATAACCGCTCCACCTGCCGTTCCGGGAATACCGCAGCCAAATTCCAAGCCGGTCAAGCCTCGGTCCGAACAGTGCCGGCAAAGCCTGGCAAAACTGCTCCCACCGCCGATTCGCACGATCATCGAACCGTCATCACTCTCCTCCTCGGAAACAGCAGCCAATTCCCCGCCGAGACGAAGAATGACCCCGGGAAATCCTTCATCTCTAACCAGCAGATTGGTACCTTTGCCGATAATCCGCCAGGGGAGAGCCTCCTCGGCCAAAAACCCAAGGAGCGGCTGCAGCTCCCTGAGTTGAACTGCTTGGACCATCGCCTCAGCCGGCCCACCAATGGCAAATGAAGTGTGCTGGGCCAGATTACACTGCCATTGCACCGGTTGTGAAACCAGCTCGACCAGTCTTTTTTTCTGCTCAGGATTCACCCTCGCTCCCCGCGCTGTTCCTGAAGCAAACTGAGCAGTGTTTCTCCCACCCTGACAATATTTCCAGCCCCCAAGGTCAGCACCAAATCACCTTTCTTGAGTATCGGCAGCAACTCCACAGCCATATCGCCTACTTCGCCGATGTAGTGGGTATTGCGTTGCCCGTGAAGTATGGTGGCGGCGAGCAGACTCTCACTGGTCACACCCTCGAGAGCTTGCTCGCTGGCCGCATAGATATCGGTCATCACCAGATAGTCTGCTTTGTGAAAACAGGTTTGAAACTCTTTAAAGAGGGCCTTGGTTCGTGAATAGCGGTGCGGCTGGAACAAAACCACCAATCGTTTCTCCGGCCAAGCCTGCTTGATGGCCGCAAGAGTCGCCCGAATTTCCGTAGGATGGTGACCATAATCATCGACGACGGTAATGCCGTCGACTTCGCCTTTCTTTTGCATTCGCCGTTGCACCCCGGCAAAGCTTTGCAGAGCTCCTTGAATTTTTGCAAAAGGCAATTCCAATTCCAACCCGACACAGACTACGGCCAGGACATTGTAAACGTTGTGAATTCCCGGTGGCGCGATATGCAGGCTTCCCAGCTCTCCCAACCTGTTTTTTACCGTAAAATGTACCCGCCCATCTTGCCAGGTAATATTCTCGCCATAGACATCAGACTGCGGAGTCAATCCGTAGGTGATGATTCTCTTTTTGATGACGGGAAGAATATCGGCAATATTCGGATCATCAAGACAGATAATTGCCGCACCATAAAAGGGAATCTTCTCGATGAACTGCAGAAATGTCTCTTTGATGTGGTCAAGATCTCGATAATAATCGAGATGTTCAAGATCGATATTGGTAATAACTTCGAGCACCGGCGACAGTTTCAGAAAGGAGCCGTCACTTTCATCGGCCTCGGCAACCAGAAACTCCCCCTCGCCAAGTTTGGCATTGCCGCCCAGGGCATCGACCTTGCCGCCGATGACAATGGTCGGGTCAAGTCCGGCATGGGAAAGCATCCAGCTGACCATAGACGTGGTCGAGGTTTTGCCATGGCTGCCGGCAATGGCAATACCGTACTTTTTCAGGCGCATCAATTCGGCGAGCATCTCCGCTCGCATGATCACCGGAATGTTGCTTGCCTTGGCCTTCACAACCTCGGGATTGTCAGGGGAAATGGCCGAGGAGGTCACCACGACGCTAGCCCCTTCAACCCATGCACCGTCGTGTCCTTGATATATGTTGCCCCCCAGTCGCGCAAGATTCTTGGTAATACCGGTGCTGTTGAGATCGGATCCCGACACCTTGTAGCCAAGATTGAGTAACAGCTCGGCAATACCGCTCATGCCGATGCCGCCAATCCCGACAAAGTGAATATGTTTGGTTTTTCTATACATCAGTTGCCCTTCATCTGCATAACTTCTAGACAGCACGCCACAATTTTTTCTGCCGCATCCGGAAACGCCAGCTTTTTCATGGCCGTGCCCATTGCGAGGAGTTTATCCTCATCACATATCAGTTCTCGGATATTTTCGGCCAGTTTGCCTGCGGTCAACTCATGTTGCCTGAGCACCACCGCCCCACCTCCAGCCGCATAGTGATTGGCATTTTTTTCCTGATGATTGTCGGCGGCGGAGGGGTAAGGAATGAGGATGGCCGGTTTCCCCAGCACAGCAATTTCCGCAAGGGTTGTGGCCCCGGCTCGGGATACCAGCAGGTCTGCCTGATTATAAATCTCAGCCATATCGGTAAAAAATGGCTGAACCAAGGCCTCAATCCCTCTGCCGGCGTATCCTGCCTTGACAGCCTGAACATCCTGCTCTCCGGTTTGGTGAATCACTCGAAGACCCGCCAGGAGAGTGTCCGGCAGACTCTGCAATCCCTCCGTCACCAGCCTGTTTACCGCCTGGGCACCTTGACTGCCGCCAAGCACCAGCAGGGATCTCATGCCCTTTTCACTCAATCGCGGTGGCGAATTCTTGGCCGACAGAAGAATATTTCTACGCACCGGATTGCCGGTATAAATGATCTTTTCTCCAGGAAAATCACCGCCGCTCCCAGGCAGGGACAAACACACCCTGTCGACAAATGAGCCAAGTTTGCGGTTCGCAAGTCCCGGTACGGAGTTCTGTTCGTGGATGACCGTCGGAATCCCAAGAATCTTCCCGGCGACCACAACCGGCCCGGTGACATATCCCCCGACACCGAGGATAATATTCGGTCGAAAGCGGCGAATGATCCGTCCAGCTTGATAAAAGGAGACCGGCAGCACCGCAATAGCCTTGAGGAGTTGCCAGGGATTTTTGCCCTTCAAGCCGGAGCAGCGAATATGGTCACTGGCAAAACCATAGGCTGCAAGGTTTTTCGTATCCCCTTGCCGCCGGGTGCCGACAAAAAGGACCTGGGTTTCGGGCATCTGCCGCAAAAACTCTTGAGCCGCCGCCACGGCCGGGAAAAGGTGTCCACCCGTTCCACCACCGGTCAGGAGCAAGCGAATATTTGGCAGTTTTCCCTTCAATTGTCAGCGCCCCCCAAGTTCGTTCTTCCGGGTTGCCGGTAAGCTCAGCACTTCCTTTTTAAATTCATTGCCGCGGTGACCATAACTGGTAAACATATCAAAACTGGCGCATGCCGGAGACAGCAGCACTGTATCACCAGGCCTTGCCATCCCAGCGGCAAGCTCCACCGCTTCGTGCATCGACTTTGCCGGCAATATTTGCACCACATCGGCCAGGGCCGTCTTTAGTAAATCCGCAGCCTCACCCAGCACCACCAGTTGCCGTACCCGCTGTGAAACCGCATCCCGCAGCAAGCGGTAATCATCACCTTTATCACGGCCCCCAACAAGAAGAATGACATTACCGGAAAACTGCTGCAAAGCTCCGAGTACTGCGCCGGTGTTGGTGGCTTTCGAATCATTATAGTAACGTACGCCAGCGACTTCAGCAACAAACTCTATCCGGTGCGGCAGCAGGCGAAATTCTCGCAATCCCTGGAGAACCTGCTCAGGTGTGCAGCCGAGCCGGCGAACGGCAAGTATTGCCGCAGCACTGTTTGTCAGCCCGACACTGTTGGCCAGGGCAGTACCGGCGAGGGGATAATCTTCCGTTTTTCCAGCTAGCGTCAGGCGAATCACCTGCTCTTTGATGACTGCTGTGTCATTGTCTCGCAGGCCAAAGGTTTGGACATCGCCCGGCAAATCTGCGGACAGTGCCCGGCAGAGTGGATCATCGCCGTTAATGACCGCCAGAGCACTTCTTTTTTGATGGGCGAAAAGTTGCATCTTCACCCGACCATACTCTTCGAGACTGCCATGTCGGTCGAGATGATCCGGTGTAATATTCAGTAACACTCCAACGTCAGGGGAAAAGTTGCCGGCGCTCTCGAGCTGAAAGCTGGAAACCTCAACAACAACTGTGTCATACTTTTCAGAAGCACAAAGAAATTCATAAAGAGGGGTACCAATATTGCCGCCGACAAAGACCTTCTTCCCCGAAGCCGCTAAAAGCTCGCCTATAAGGGTTGTCACCGTGGTTTTCCCGTTGGTCCCGGTGATCGCGACAACCGGCACACGCAGTTCCCCCGCGGCCACCGCCAGCTCACCGGCCACCTGCACCCCGGTTTTCTGCAGCGATTTGATGAACGGCAAGGAAAGATCCACCCCGGGGCTTACGAGGACAAGATCTGCTTGGCGCAAAAATTCATAGGTATGACCGCCTGCCTCCCAGATTACTCCGGTTGCCGCGAGAAACTCTCCTTCTTCAGCGACAAACCGTTGCTCTGCGCGATTATCGGATACCCGGACCTGGGCACCGCATTGCAGTGCGTACTTTACCGCAGCCCGGCCGGAAATGCCGAGCCCGAAAATTCCGACTTTTGTGCCGGAAGTTATCATCTTTGCTTCATTCATCGCAGCTTCAGGGTGGCTATGGCAAACAGGCCGAGAATAATAGAGACAATCCAAAATCGCACCACGACCTTCGGTTCATGCCAACCCTTCTTTTCAAAATGGTGGTGAAAGGGGGCCATGAGAAAAATCCTTTTCCCGTTGGTGAGTTTAAAATATCCCACCTGCATGATAACCGACAGCGCCTCCATGACAAAGATTCCACCGACAATCGCCAGAAGAAATTCCTGTTTGATGAAAATAGCGATGGCGCCGAGGGCACCGCCAAGGGCAAGGGCACCGACATCGCCCATGAACATCTGGGCCGGATAGGCGTTAAACCAGAGAAAGCCGAGACATGCCCCGACAATGCTGCCGCAGAAAATTGCCAATTCACCGCTTCCCGCAACATAGGGTAACTGCAGGTAATCGGCGAGGACCACATGGCCGGCCAGATAGGAAAATACCAAATAGACAGCGGCGGTTACCACGGTCGGTCCGGCGGCAAGGCCATCCAGTCCGTCGGTGAGGTTGACCGCATTCGAGGAACCGACAATGACCAGGACGGCAAAAACCACATAAAACCACCCGAGGTCAGGACGAAGGTTCTTAAAGAAGGGAAAACTCAGGTGTCCGTCAAAGGCCGGGTGCAAATAGATGGCAATGCCGACCACAGCGGCGCCAATGAGCTGAAGAATCAGCTTTCCTTTAGCACTTAGCCCTTTGGAATTGTTTTTCTTTATCTTACGATAATCGTCGACAAAACCAATCCCCCCATAAAAGAGGGTGATGAAGATGCCAAGCCACACCAGCATTATATCAAGACGGGCCCATAACAGCGTTCCGACGGTTATTGCCGCAATAATCAGCAGGCCGCCCATGGTCGGAACCCCTTGTTTGGCAATATGCGACGCCGGTCCGTCGTCACGAATGACCTGGCCGATCTGCAAATGACGCATGGCCCTGATAAACATCGGCCCAAAAATCACCACAATGAGGAAAGCGGTGACTGCCGCACCAATCGACCTGAAGGTAATATAGCGAAAAACATTTAAAATATTCAGGCTATTATGGAGGGGATAGAGAAGATGATACAGCATAACCGAAGAGACTCACCAGGTAGAGTATTAGAATATAGAGAAAGCCCAACGTCTTTATAAGACGTCTCCCTCAAGGAGTTTTTCCACTATGGTTTCAAAACGTAGACTACGGGATGCCTTTACCAGGATCAGATCATCTTTTCCAAGCTTATTTGCAGCAACCAAATCTTTTATCCAAACCACCGCTTCGTCCTTATCGACGAAGGTATGGAGCCTTCCCTGCGGCAAGCCGGCTGCGAGTGCTCCCTCTTGCACATCACCCTTGAATTCGCCTACAATTCCAACATGTTCAATGGCCAGTTCGGCAATCAGGCAGCCGATTGCGAAGTGCGCCTGTCGAGAAATTTCGCCCAGCTCCCGCATATCGCCGATAATAGCTACAGCATTCTTTGCCGCCAACTGCTTGAGGGTTTTTAAACCCGCCGCCATTGAGCCTGGATTGGCGTTGTAGGTGTCATTGAGTATGGTAAAACCGAACTTGCTGCGAAGCATCTCCATACGCTTGGCCGGCGGGCGATAATCTCCGAGTCCGGCGGCAATCTCAAGAAGATCGGCTCCGGCAGCAGTGGCAATGGCCGCGGCGGCAAGGGCATTGGCGACATTATGCTCACCGGCGGTAAAAAGATGAATGGCTGTGGAGTGCTCTCGGTAGTGGAGGGTGAAGGTGATTGCGCCACTCGCTTCGAAAAAAATGTCCGCGGCCCAGAAATCAGGCTTTTCCTGCATCCGTTCACCGCTCGCCGCAAAGGTCAATTTTTTCTGCCGGTATTTGTCTATGAACTGTGAAACCCATGGGTCATCGAGGTTGACTATGAGGGTTGCCGACGACTTTGTCGCAGCAAATAGCTCTTCTTTGGCCCGAGCAACTCCCTCAATCGAACCCAAGCCCTCAAGGTGGGCACCATAAATATTGGTTATACAGCTGATGTCGGGATCGGCTATTTCAGCAAGCCTGCGTAATTCTCCCGGCCGATTCATGCCCATCTCCAACACTGCAGCCCGGTTATTAACGGAAAGGGGCAGAAGGGATAAAGGCAGGCCGATAAGATTATTGAAATTTCCTTGCGTCTTGAGGACGCTGTTATCCGGATGATCCGGCCCGGCCGGCCACTTGCGGGCAAGAATTGCCGTAGCCATTTCCTTGACCGTAGTTTTGCCGCAGCTGCCGGTGATCCCGATAACCGGTTGCTCGCAAATGCCGGCCAGCTGTCGGCGCCGATACCCGGCCATATCGCCCAGTGCCCGCTGGGTATCGGCGACAACGATTATGCTGACATCGGAGTTGGCCAATGCTGCCGGAAAATGTTCGACAACCAGGCATGATGCACCGTTTTTAACCGCCTGCAGAAGAAAGTCATGGGCATCGTGATTTTCTCCTTTCAAAGCAACAAAGATCCCGCGGATGTTGCTCACCCGGCTATCGGTAATCACCTGACCCAGTAAGCCCCGGCCCTTGGCACGTGACGATAAGACTCCGCCGACTGCCGTAGCTACAAGCTCATCGGTCCATGACAAAAGGGCGTTTTTCGCCTCCATTCGGTCATCAAAAAACCGCTTGCCCTGGAGGGTTAGCTGATAGACTTCATGACCTTTACCGGCAATAACGATGATATCTTCCGGACCTGCCACCCTGATTGCCTGTTCAATAGCGCTCTTCCGGTCCCTGATAGCCGTGTAACCACGTTCTTTCCGACCTCGAAACCCCAACCATTGATAGCTTTTTGCCTCTCCAAAAACCGGAACGATTCCGGCAATGACCTGCGCGACGATTTTATCGGGATCCTCGGTTCGAGGGTTGTCGTCGGTGACCACAACGACATCGCACAGCCGTGCCGCGATTTCACCCATCAGAGGGCGTTTGCCGTTATCCCTGTCACCGCCGCAACCAAAAACGCAGAAAAGCTCACGGTGCGGCAAGTCCTTGGCGGTCAGCAGCACCTTCTCCAGGGCGTCCGGGGTATGGGCGTAATCGACTAAAACCACGGGACCCCGCGAATCCCAGCCAGAGCCGACAAAGACCCTTTCCAACCTGCCGGGAGCTCCACTTGCTTGACCTAAACATTTGCAGATCAATTTTTCATCAATGTGCATTGCCAGACAAAGGCCAAAGACGGTAAGTATATTCTCGACATTAAATCTACCGACCAGCGGGCTTGAAAAGGTCTTCAGGCCGGAAGGTGTCGAAATGACCAGATCCGTACGATCAAGGCCTGAGGTAAAACTCTTCAGGCGTACCTCGGCCCGTTCATTTTCTCCCCAACCAATAATCCGTTTACCAGACCTGGCGCACAGATCATGGAGCGGCTGCAACCAGCTCCAGCTTTCACTTTCATTCTTTGGTTTCGGCAGCACCGCTGTCCCGTGGGTCTTAAGATATTCACTGAAAAGTTTGGTCTTTGCCTTTAAGTAAACAGACATATCCGCATGATAATCGAGGTGATCGCGGGTCAGATTGGTGAAGGCGGCGGCCTCAAAGACAATGCCACCGATTCTTGCCTGATCCAGAGCGTGCGACGATACCTCCATAATTACATGATCGACCCCGGCATCGACCATTTCGCGCAGCACCTGTTGCAATATGAATGCTTCAGGGGTGGTGAACCGGGTGCCGAGCACCTTTTGCACCCCGCTTTTCAAGGTATAGCGGTTATTAATTGTGCCTATGACTCCGACATTCCATCCGTTTTGCAAAAATATTTGCTCAAGTAAATAGGTGACGGTGGTTTTGCCATTGGTCCCGGTCACCCCGACACAGGAGAGTCTCTCCGCCGGTCGATGGAAAAAATTGGCGGAAACCTCGGCATAAGCAAGACGACTGTCCGCCACCTCGATAACCACGGCATTGAAGCTCTTCAGCCGAGTCTTGCTGACTCGCCCTGCTTCACAGAGCAAAGCTGCAGCACCGCTCGCCATCGCCTTTTCCAGATAATCGTGACCATCGTTTTCAACACCAGAGAGCGCTACAAAAAGTGCCCCGGAAGAAAGTGTGCGGGAGTCGGATGTTATCGAAGAAACAAGCAGTTCATTTTCGGACTTTCCACTGGGATTATAAAGTATACGGTAGTTCAGACCCAAAAGAACGGAGGCAAGTGTTGGATGCGTTGAACGTGACGACATGGGCGATGACTCCGCAGAAAAATGTTTGCATAGCCCGGTAATTATCCGGTCCATTACTTTTTAACAGGCACGCCTTTCGAGAGTTTTTCCGGGACCACGTCTTCACCCTTGTCAAGAATGAGCGTGCACTCACTTACTCCCTTCAAAGGTGTTCCGGGTGCAGGTTTCTGAGAAACGACCTTTCCTGTCCCCCGAATACTGATCTTCACATAAACACCCTGAAGAAGACGAAGGCTTTTTCTGAGACTCTGTCCCTTAAGATCCGGCATTTTTTCGAGCTTCGGAAGAGCCTTATCTCTTGCATCCCCAGGCTTTCGACTTGCTTGCGACTGATCCTTCTCCCCCTGAAAATTAACGTCTTCTGACGATTCCACCTCCACCACATCGGCTACGGTTTTTGCGACCTGCTGCAATACCGAAATTCTCTCAACCTTTTCTTCAACAATGTGTTCAAGAGTCATTGCCATTTTCAGGTTTTTGGGGTTCGGTCCATCCGCTTCTCGCTCGACCATCACGAGTAAATTTAAATCGTTGCCGCCCGCTGGAATAGTTACCAGCAACAATTCGTTAAGCAACAGCTGCCGATTCGTACCATTCAATATAGTTACCAGTATCTCGTCCCTAAAAAAATAACAATTTGACGCTCCCTGCCTTGCTTGGCTTCGGAAAAGTTCCGTACTATCATAAAAGTTAAAGAAGCTCTTGTTACCGGTGCGCACCCCGGCGATTTTTTCATTCTGTAAGATATTCACAGCCGTTTCGTCCCCGACATTCTCTTTGACGGCAAAAGGCCGGACCGATTTTCCTTCATTGTGGAGGACGGAAATAGCCGTAAGAATATTAAAGGGCGTTGCATGTTCGGGGACCATCTCAAGAAACGGTGACGGAGGAAGTGCCGGACGCTGATCACTCTCCAACTTTTCTCCCGGCTGCATAGACAGATGGAAATCAGCCAGAGGTTTTTCGTTCAGTCCAAGCCATTCCCACAACCGCAATTGACTACCGAGGTTTCCGGTGTTAGATCTTAAACTCCAGGGAAGGCGGATGGAATCTTGGTTATCCTGGCCGTGCAGCAATGCCACATCCCGCAAAAAAGAGCGAAATTTGTCCGGCAACAGAACAGGCACAACGAAACGATTACCAAGTACCTCTTGGGAATATTTAGCGAAATTATTCGGGTCGAAACCGGGTAACTGGCTTCCTCCGATGATCTCCCCGGTGCGGCCCTCCATGACATACGCTATGATTTGCCTGACCTTATATTGCTTTGCTATGTCCTCGACTATCTTGTCGAGTATGTCCTGGATCTTCAGGTCAAGGGTTAGGACAAGGTCCTGCGGGGAATTGAGGCGCATCGGCTCCATTTGTCGTTTCCGACTTGCCAGGAGCCGATCATAATAGTGTTCGATCCCGGTCAGACCTATGCTGTTTTCAGCATAGCCAAGCAAATGAGCGGCCTGGGCACCGTTGGGATAGAACCGCTTCTCCTGTTTTTGTAGGTACACACCAGACAACCTCTTGCTTTTGATGGCAATTTCCTGCTCAAGGCTGATGCCTTCGGCAAGCCAAACCCGCAACGGACTGCTTTCCAGCTGTTGTTGCAACTCTTTTTCATCAAGTGACAGAATCTCTCCAAGCACTTTCACGGTTGCCGGGATAGATTCCAATTCCTGCTTTCGCGCATACACCGAAACCCTGTCGAGGGTCACGGCCATCTGCTTAAGATTTCTGTCATAAATAGTTCCTCTCGGAGAACTGGCGGCGGTCTCAAATGTTGTTGCTGAGCCGATCACCTCCCTTATGAAAGAAACAACCCCGAGGTTCAATCTCTGATCAAGCTGCCAGACAACCAGCCCAACTCCTGCAAAAATGAGAATATAGATGAAAGCCCGCCTGACCCTCTGTCGGTTTTGCACTCTCGGGCGGGACTTTATCTGCATGGCGTATGGGGAAAACCGTTATCAAGAATGTTGGCCGGGACAATACGGAGAACGGCACAAGAAACCATAAGCAAAAGGTCAAAAATCGTCCCTATCCTAACCATTTCTACGCTATATTATTTTACCTCTCAATTTATACGTTCTCTCTGGTTGGGTGAAGCTGCGTAGAGTGATAATTTCTCGGCAGCCATCTGGCTTACACGCTCAGGGGCATAGAGACGGGCTTTTTGGGCCAGTAAACCAATATTCTTATCCATAAGCTCGTGCCGTTGATTGTCAACAATTGCAAGCGAGCTTTGGACATCCTTTATTTTTCCTGCCAGAAAGATATTTGCCACCAAAATAAAGGGAAGCATAATCAACATTATTCTCCCTACAGCTTTCCACAATACCAAGCCGCCGGGTAAATCGTGGAAATCCCGAGACTGCAACTGCTGCCGTATCCCGAGATTGGTAACCGTTCTGAGGTATGAAACGTGCGTAGTATTGTGAAAATTCATGATGCTCCCCCAAGAGTATTTCAATTTCTTTTCTGTGCAACCCTCAACCTCGCGCTACGTGACCTGGCATTGGCAGTTGTCTCTGCTGCAGACGGGACAACCGGTTTTCCGGTCAGGACTTCCAACATCTCATTATTTTTAAATTTCCGTTTCACGATCCGATCCTCAAGAGAGTGAAAGGAAATGACACAAAATCTTGCTCCGGGATTGAGAAAAAGGGCGGCGTCATCGAGTATCCTGGCCAGATTTTCCAACTCCGTATTCACAGCAATCCTAAGTGCCTGAAACACCTTTGTGGCAACATGGATTCTTTTCGGATGAAAACGCTTCGGCACTGCTTTGACGATTATCGAAACCAATTGTTTGGTGCTGCAAATCCTCTCTTTTTCCCGGTAATTGACGATTGCCGAGGCGATTGGTCGGGCCTGACGCTCTTCACCGTAGTAGAAAAAAATATCAGCCAGCTCCTGTTCCGAACATGTTGCAAGAATAGCTTGAGCTGACGTCGGGTTACGACTATCCATTCGCATATCAAGGGTTTCATCTCGCTGAAAGCTGAATCCTCGATCTCCACCCATATCGAGCTGCAGGGACGACAAACCGATGTCAATCAACAGACCGTCTATCCCTTGGATGCCGGCTTCTTCAAGCCCAATGGCCAATTCCGCGAAATTGCGTCTTATAATGGTCAGTCTGCCGGCAAATTCCTGCAATCGTTCGGCGCTGCAACGAAGGGCGTTATCATCCCATTCAAAAGCCACAACCTTTCCGTCAGGCGCCGATCGCAACAGAATTTCCGCGCTGTGACCTCCCAACCCAAAGGTGCCATCGACATACACCCGGCCGGACTCAGGCCTGAGATAGTGCATGCACTCCTCAAGGAGCACCGAGCGATGAATCTGCTCTGCAGGATTTACGTCTGTCACGAGATAATCCCCATCTTCGACAGACTCGCCTCATGCGCTGCGAAGTTATCACGTGTGGCCTTGGTTTCAGCAGCCCATGCTTCTTTATCCCAGATCTCAACCCAATCGAGCATACCGGTTACGGTCACATCCTTGCCCAGCTTCAGATCGTTGCGCAGATCGGGAGGAATGAGGATGCGTCCCTGTTTGTCGATGGAACACTCGACCACTCCCCCAACCACATAGCGGAAAAAACTCGAAACGTTGTTTTCACCACCCTGGGTTAACAGCTTTGTCTCCAGAGCCTCCCACTCGGGCACCGGATAGGCTCGAAGATGAGTCCCCCACGGTACCAACATCAGGCTTTCTGAGCCGCTTTGACGCAGCACCTCGCGGAAACGACTGGGGAAATTCAGCCTCCCCTTCGCATCTAGGGTGTGTTCCGTCCTACTCCGAAATCTGTTGTTGATCACCCTCAGCCCCCAGCCCCCTACTACCGACCACTCACCATCCCCATTCACCCACCTTACCCCACCATTTATATCATGGTACGATACGCTGTCAAGAGAAAAATTCGATTAACTTCAAGATGATAAAGGACTCGGACGAAAGACATCAACACACAATATGCAGTGCATCTAGCTACAACTAACACTACATGGAGTTATAAATTAGATTTTTTGGAGACTCCTGCCCAACACACGGAAACTGTCAAACAGCCACTCAGTAAATATTTACACGAGTTACAGAAGACTTAAGCAATGGCTGGGAAATAGGGATTTTTCCAGGTGTGGGGAAAGGTGGGGATGGGAATATGAGTGAAAAACAAAAGGAGCAACTGCAGTCACCGCAGTCGCCCCTTTGTTTTTGGCCAAGCAATATAACAGCTTATATTTATTCGTTTAATATCCCACAAGGGGCATAAGTACCTTCACGAAATTCATTCTAAAAAACAAGAAATGAATTTCTAAGATACTAATAACCGAGAATAATCTCCTTCATCAGCAAACCCGTGTTCCGGCGCAGGAAAAGAGCCGGCCTTCACTGCCGCACCGTAGTCCTCAATGCTCTGCTTAATAACAGGAGACAGTTCGCTGAATTTCTTTACAAATTTGGGAATAAACTTGTCGAACATACCGAGCAGATCGTGGGTAACCAGCACCTGTCCGTCGCAATGCACGCCGGCACCGATACCGATGGTTGGAATGGCAATCGCCCCGGTAATAACCTGAGCCAGGCCCGAAGGAATACATTCCATGACCACAGCAAACGCCCCTGCCTTCTCCAGCCCTCTCGCTTCGGCCAAAAGCCTCCGGGCAGCATCGAGCCCCTTGCCCTGCACCTTATAGCCACCGAGTTGCCCAGCGGTCTGCGGTGTCAGGCCGATATGGGCCATAACCGAGATCCCGGCATCAACCAAGGCCCGGACGACCCCGCACATGGCTAGACCGCCTTCAAGTTTAACGGCATCGCAACCGGCTTCCTTCATAAAGCGCATGCCGTTGAAAATTGCGTCCCGTTCACCGGTGTGATAGGCACCGAAGGGCATGTCGCCGACGATAAAGGCGTCAGGGGCACCACGCCGAACCGCCTTGGCATGGTGGAGCATTTCCTCCATGGTTACCGGGACTGTTGAATCATACCCAAGCATCACCATCCCCAGGGAGTCACCAACCAGAAGGACGTCTACCGCTCCACAGCTGTCCAACAACCGAGCCATCGAGGCATCGTAGGCGGTGAGCATGGAAATCTTTTTTCCTGCCGTTTTCATTGACCGGATGTCTGCAACTGTTCTGCGCATAACTGTAGCCTCTATCTCAGGGGACATCATTATTATCTCTTTTCCATTCCTCGAAAAGAGACTGCTGTGTGGCTGACTGCCGGGGAACCTTTCGCCCAAAATGCTCATATGCCCTGGCGGTGGCCATTCGACCGCGCGGGGTTCTTTGCAAAAAGCCCGACTGAATCAGAAACGGTTCATAAACGTCTTCAAGGGTGTTTTTTTCTTCACAGACCACCGTCGCCAGGGTCTCAAGGCCGATGGGGCCGCCCTCGAACTTATCGATAATGGTGAGCATCACCCTTCTATCCATATCATCGAGGCCAAACTGATCAACGCCAAGCAGATTAAGCGCCTCGTTGGCAACCCCCACATCAACCACCTTATGGCCGCCGACTTCGGCAAAATCCCGCACCCGCCGCAGCAAGCGATTGGCGATTCTCGGGGTACCCCGGGAACGCCTGCCCAGTTCCAAGGCTCCTGCCGGATCGATATTCATGCCGAGAATCCTCGCCGACCGCTGCACAATGATCACCAGCTCCTCAGGGCTATAAAAATCGAGGCGCAGGACAACGCCAAAGCGGTCTCTAAGCGGTGGTGTCAGAAGACCGGTGCGGGTTGTCGCCCCGACCAGGGTGAATTTCGGCAGATCCATTTTGACCGACCTGGCGCCAGGCCCCTGACCGATGATCAGGTCGAGCTGAAAATCTTCCATGGCCGGATAAAGGATTTCTTCGACCACATGGTTTAAGCGATGGATTTCATCAATAAAAAGGACGTCGCCCTCCTGCAGGCTGGTGAGGATGGCCGCCAGGTCTCCCTGTTTTTCAATAACCGGACCGGAAGTCACCTTGATTCCCGCCCCCATCTCGTTGGCGATGATATAACAGAGAGTAGTCTTGCCTAGTCCTGGAAAACCGTGAAACAGCACATGATCGAGGGGTTCGCGCCGTCCCAGGGCTGCCTGAATGAAGATCGCCAGGCTTTTGCGCACCTGTTCCTGGCCGATGTATTCGGCAAGCCTCTGCGGCCTGAGGGCATTGTCGGTTGCCGGTTCGCGCACCTGGGGTTGCGGATTGACCAGGCGGTTGTCCGCGGTGATATCTTCTTCGATGTTCATGCCAGTGTCCGCAGAGCCTCCCGGATAAGAATTTCGATGCGTATCTGGGCAAAGGCTTCCTCGCCCTGTTGTCTTTTAACGGTTTCCAGGGCTTTTCTCGCCACCGGATCAGGATAACCAAGGTTGGTCAAGGCCGACAGGGCATCGGCGACCACCGAACCGGCGACCACTATCACATCCTGGCCATCGACGGAAAAAGGCAGTGTACCGCTGCTTAAATGGGCTACTTTTTCTTTCAGTTCAACGCAAATCCGCTCCGCTGTTTTTTTGCCGACACCGGGCAGCATGGTCAGCCGTTTCAGGTCACCGGCAAGAATCGCCTGGCAGATTTCAGCCACCCGCATCCCCGACAACATCGCCAGGGCCAGCTTCGGTCCGATACCGGTGACGGTGCGAAGGATGAGAAATAGCTCCTTTTCCTCCTCTTCGAGAAAGCCGAACAGGGTAATGGCATCCTCGCGGACGTTGGTATGGATATGGAGAAACACCTCCTGGCCTTTTTCCGGCAAGCGGGCAACAGCATCGGTTGCCAGGAACACCTCATAGCCGACTCCGCCGACATCGACGACTGCTCGATCGGCACTTTTTGCAAGAACCCTGCCTGTTAAGGTGGCAATCATAGGATAGTAACCTGCATCTGATTGGCATGGCAAATGGCGACGGCCAGTGCGTCGGCGGCGTCCGGGCTCGGTTTACCGGAAAGCCCCAGCAATACCTGCACCATGTGCTGCACCTGCTCCTTTCCGGCCTGGCCGTAACCGGCAACCGCTCGTTTGATGGCCCGCGGGCTATAATCATGCACCGTCAGCCCATTCTGCATGACGGCTACTACTGCGGCACCACGGGCATGACCGAGTTTGATTGCCGAGCGCGGATTGGAGGCGAGGAAAACCTCTTCAATTGCCGCAACGGCCGGCTGGTGGACCTGAACGACTTCATTCAGGCCCTCGAAAATTTCATTGAGCCGATAGGAAAACGATTGATCCTTGCTGGTCTTGATAACGCCGCAAACAACAAATTCCAGGCGGCCGCGATCAGCATCAATAATCCCATACCCGGTTATTCTGCTGCCCGGATCAACCCCGATGATTCTTGCCACCCTTCCTGCCGATTACGACAGCTGCTCCATCAGAGAATCATCAATGTCAAAATTTGAAGAAATGTTCTGAACATCTTCATGATCCTCGAGATTTTCCATGAGCTTAATGAGCGACTTGGCAATTTTTTCGTCGGTGACCTCGACGGTGGTTTTCGGAATCATCGCTACTGAGGCATCAATGAAGGTCAATCCACCGGCTTCCAGGGCTGCGCGGACGTTTTCAAATTCCTCGGGCGAAGTATGCACTTGAAATTCGGCCTCTTCCTCGACCACATCGTCGGCCCCGGCCTCCAGGGCCATATCCATCAATTTTTCTTCAGTGGTGAGCTTTTTATCAATGAGTATCAAGCCCTTTTTCTCAAACATCCAGGACACGCAGCCGGATTCGCCGAGATTGCCGTTACTCTTGGCAAAGAAGTGCCGGACATCGGCGACCGTCCGGTTGCGGTTGTCGGTCATACATTCGACGAGCACGGCAACTCCGCCGGGGCCGTAGCCTTCGTACATGATCTCGTCGTATATCTCGCCGGCGATCTCACCGGTTCCCTTTTTAATCGCCCGGGCGATATTATCCTTGGGCATGTTTTCGGTCTTCGCTGTGGCCACTGCCGTTCTTAACCGAGGATTTCCCTCCGGGTCTCCGCCGCCAGCCCTTGCGGCAACGGTAATTTCCTTGATCAAGCGAGTGAATATTTTCCCCCGTTTGGCATCAATTGCCCCTTTTTTTCTCTTAATTGTTGACCACTTAGAATGTCCTGACATAGAGCGTACCTATTATTTTTTTGATTATAACATATTCCCGGGCTGCGACTCTTTTTCGGGAACCGATTTCATATAGCCCATTCCCAGAACAAAAACCTCTCGGCTCTCGATACGGGAACTTTTCGGTTTTTGCACCTTTACCATGGTAAACCGCTTCTTCATTTCACCGACAAATTCCGGGAAATCCTCGCTCTGAAAAACCTTACAGAGATAATGCCCTTTGTTCAGCAGTAACTCTTCGGCCAGCGCCAGGGTGTGCCGCACCAAGATCAGCGACTGCTGGGCATCCGCCCATCTGCTGCCGGTGGTCTTGGGGGCCAGATCGGAGATCAACACCCGAAATGCCGGACGAAATTGCCGAACCGCGACAAGCAATTCCGGAGCCATGATATCCTGGCACAGCCAATGAATCGGCGCCCCTCCCGGTCTTGCCACCTCATCCGCCTGCTGCAGGTCAACCCCGACAACTATGCCCTTCGGGCCAACCACCTCGGCCGCATAAAGCGACCAACTGCCCGGAAAGCATCCAAGATCGAGGACGCTGTCACCCCGGCAAAGGAACTTAAATCTCTGCTGGACTTCTTCCAGTTTATAGATTGAACGAGCCGGATATTTCTCTTTTTTGGCTTTTTTCGAATAGTAGTCGTTTATTTTACGCACGTTTTAGTCCATTTATTATTCTTTGACAAGGCGAATTCCGGCTGTCGCCGCACTCCTCATGATGAGGTCGGATGGTTCACTGTAAGCATCTGCAGATATGTGGCAACAAAGGCCAGCGCCGTCTGCTTATCCGTCACTTTCCCTTCTACCCTGGCCACTTCCAGTTCACCGAGAAGAGTCGTGAACAACGGTCCGGGCACTAGGGCAAATTCTTTGATAAGATCCTTGCCGCTAAGCAGTCGCGGTCCAGTAAGCACCGGTTGTATGTGATCATCATACATCTTCTGCACACAGTCGAACAGCTCGGCCAATTCCTGCTCCATCCGCTCCGGCTTCTTTTCCCCGCGGCTGGCCATACTGTCGGCCATCGCCAGGACAAAAAGTCCGGACAGATCGTTTCCGGCACGGCGACAAAGGTTCAAGGCCGCTCGTCTGGTTATTTTGCCTTCGCGCGCCACATTGCACAGGTGAAACGGATGCATGTGCATGGCGATGAGCCCGCCGGTGCGCTCGATATCCGCCTTACTCCAGCGGCTACGTTCGGCCAATTCCCGAAAGAGCCGGACGCCCTCTTCGTCATGCCGATAAAACGTCACCCGGCCGTTGTTGCCGGCTTGCACATCCCGTGTCGCCGGCTTCCCTATATCATGCAAGAGCGCCGCCCACTTGAGGCAGGAGAGAGCATTATCCTGTTGCAGATAGTTGCTTATTTCCGTGATGCGGCTCGGGAAAGACCTCTGGGGCTCGGCAAGGATTTCCTCCATGGTCGCAAGGGCAAGAAAACTGTGGCCGAGAACGTCGAGGTGATGAAATTCCGGCTGCTCGACCCCAGCTCCCTGGTAGAGTTCCGGGAGGAGAAGCGCCAGGAGTCCATCCTCGTCCATGGCTTGCAGGACCTGTGCAGTCCGGGGCGAATTAAAAATCATCCGCAGCTCATAGCTTATCCGTTCCGCCGCGGCATCGGCGATACGCGCTGCATGTTTTCTCACCTCTACCCGCGTCTTGTCGACCAGATGAAACCCGAGGGTTGCACACAACCGATAGCCGCGCAGCATGCGCAACGGATCGGCGCCAAAGGCGCCGGGGCAATGTCTTACTCGTCCATCCCGGAGATCCGCCAGACCTCCGGTCGGATCAAGTAAGATGGGCGGTTCTCCGTCAGCCGCCAATGTCGCAAGCGGTATGGCCATGGCATTGACGGTAAAATCTCGCAGCTGCAGATCCTCTTCAATGGTCGCGGTTCCGGCGCGAAAGGTGGCAAAATCGACCTGCTCATGGTGCCATACCACCCGAACAGCTTCATCCTCCGGACCGGAAAGATCCACAAGGGTCCCGCCGCCGAGTTCTGCACGTAACTGTTTTGCCAGCACACCGGCAGGACAAGGGGCGGCAATATCAATATCGCCGGCCGTCCTCCCCAGCAGCCAGTCGCGCACCGTCCCGCCGACCATATGCAGTGACACATCGTTTTTGACCGACAACCGCAACAGAGCCTGCAGCACCTGCGGAGATACCTTGCCCCGCAAATCTCGTAAATTGTCCGGCGTCAAACAATGCACCCTTTCCTTTCCCTTTGTCCTTGACTATAGTTTTGGCCCGAACGACCAACGGTATCCCGAAGAATCAGCAGACCACCCCGACCGGGTAGGTAAGAATACCATATCCAGGCAAAGAAAGACAGCTCCGCGCCATTTCCACAAGAAACCCATGTCCGACACCAAGCCTTTTCTCTACCTAGCACCCATCCGCGGCCTCACCGATTCCCTGTTCCGCGACACTCTGCACGATCATTTCAAAGGCTTTGATGCATCGGTTACGCCGTTCATAAACCCGCAGAGAAAATCGCTCTATGAGGACGCCATGCTCCGGGACGTGCTCCCCCTGTGCAACGTGGGGTGGCCGATTGTTCCCCAGCTGCTGCACACCGACCCGGAGGCCTTTGTTGTCCTCGCCAATCGCTTGGCCGGCCTGGGCTACCGCCATATCAACTGGAACCTCGGCTGCCCGGCGCCGATGGTCGCCCGCAAGAAAAGAGGCTCCGGCCTCCTGCCCTACCCGGAGATGATAGTTGAGATCCTCGACCAGGTTTTGCCGCAACTGGATATAGAAGTGTCGATCAAAACCCGGCTTGGTTACCATAACCGGTCGGAACTGGTGGCACTTCTGCCGCAGCTCGATCGTTTTGCTCTGAAAGAAATTATCATCCACACTCGGCTCGGCAAACAACTCTACAAAGGTACTACCGACCCCGATGGTTTTGCCGTCTGCCAAAAACTGAGCCGCCATCCGCTGGTTTATAACGGTGATATTACCGACCTTGCCACCTTCAACCTTCTAGCCGCCCGCTTCCCAACCGTAGATCGCTGGATGATCGGCCGGGGGGCGCTTGGCAACCCGTTTCTCGCTGAAGAGATCAAAGGCTTGCCGACCGACTCTTTAGAGCAAAGAAAAAAACGCCTGTATGCTTTTCACCTCGATCTTTTCAACCGTTACCAACAAAGGTTATCAGGCCCCTCCCATATCCTCGGCCGGGTCAAACAGCTTTGGGCATATCTCATTTTCTCCTTTCCGGGACAGGAAAAATTTGCGAAAAAAATACTTAAAAGCGGAAATATCGAGGCGTATTTACAGGTTATTGAGCAGCTGTTTGCGGCCTAGGCGGTGTTGTCTGGAGGGTCTATTGGGTTTTTAAACCAACCGCCAATTTCGGAAAGTATCGTCGTCGGAAGGTGCGGCACATATCAGAAAGCGCTTGCCGCCAAAGGTGCAGGTGACCTCGCCGTAAGTCTCACCGACCGGCAGTCTTCTTGCGAAACGGACAACCAGGGCAGCGGCAAGATTGAGCGCGCCTTGCACGTCGGCGTCGGATATATAATGGCTGCCGAATTTCCGCAGCAATGCGGTCGGTCCGGGCCAATCCTCCATCAGCAGTAAGGCATCATCTTCCCCGGCAAGTTTTGCCAAGACGTTGTTTTCTTCCTCATCGCGACCCATGATCAGCCAGCCGCCTCCCGGCAGAATGAGTTGTCTGCCCAAAAGCAGTAAACGAATATCAGCGGCAGTGATCTCCGCCCCCTGCAGCACCACCGAATCGGTTGAATAGAGTTGTTCGATACGGCGACCGAGAATCGGATCGGCCAGGGTGCAGCCACCCGCCGGAGCTGGATAATCTGTGATCCCATAGCGGGCCGCCATGGCAATCTGGGCCGAACGGCTTCGCCCCCTGAAACCCAGCAGCTTGTTGCGATCCACCCAACCCTGCAGTTCCGGCAGAGTTTCGTTGAGTAACTGGGCACTCAGCGGACGGAGGAGAAGAGATCTGGTGCCGGAATCACGCTCAATGACGTTCAGGGTATCACGCCGCTGGGACATCGGCCGCTGCCCCAAGACTTCGCCGGAGATGAGGAATGATGCACCGCGCTCGCCAAGCATCTCCCTAGCCCGGGAGAACATGAAAATCTTGCAGTCAATACAGGGATTGAAATTTTTGCCGAAACCATGCACCGGGTTATGCAACAGCTGCAGGTAACCGGGGCTGATATCTTCAAGCATTACCTTGATTCCGTACTTGCGGTATATCCGTTCCGCATGCCCTCGGGCATCACCCAGCAGATCGTAGTTGAAGAACGGGGTAACAAACTGAATTGCCTCCACCTCCACCCCCTGCTCCATGATCAGCCGCGTCGCAAGAATGGAATCGAGCCCTCCGGAAAAAAGGGCCAGGGCCTTGATGTGTGTCACGCCGAAGCTCCTCCCTTTAACAGTAATTCTTCGGCAAAGGCATGGGTTTGGGCGGTTGCCGAATCGCCGGCGAGCATTCTTGCCAACTCCCGCACCCGGGCTGCAGGTAAAAGGCGGCTGACTGCCGATTGGGTTCGACCGTTTTCGACCGTTTTTGACACCTGGAAGTGCTGCGTGCCGCGGGCGGCGATCTGCGGCAGGTGGGTAATACAAAAGACCTGATGATGGCCGGCCAGTTCCTGAATCTTTTGCGCCACCGCCTCGGCTGCCTGGCCTCCGATTCCGGCATCAACCTCATCAAAAATGACCGTATCGACCATATCTTTTTTAGCGAGAAGGCATTTCATCGCCAGCATGAGGCGCGACAATTCTCCGCCGGAGGCAATTTTTGCCAAAGGCTTTGCCGGTTCTCCGGGGTTGGGAGAAAAATAAAATTCTCCCCGGTCCCAACCACTTGCCCGCATTTTTTCAGGAATCTCTTCAACCTCGCGCCAATTGACAACAAAACCGGCACGGTCAAAGGAGAGAGACGTCAGCTCCGCCGCCATCGCCTTCTCCATTTCTCGCCCAGTCTGTCGGCGCTTTTGCGAAAGCTGCCCGGCTTGTGCCACCATTTTTTTTTCGAGGGTTTGCACTTCTATGAAAAGAGCAGCAATGGTTTTATCCATGTTTGCAAAATGGAGTATTTCAGCCTCACATTTTTCCGTAAAGTCGAGAATTTTTTCTATGGTTTCACCGTATTTTCTTTTCAATTGCTGGACAAGATCGAGACGTTCATTGACCTGATCAAGACGATAAGGATCATCCTCAAGTGCGTCGCGATACTCACGAAGCAGGCTGATATAATCCTCGGCCAAAAAGGTGTAACCACTGACATCTTCGGCAAGCTTGGCCGCGCCCGGATCAAGGGCCGCCATTTGCCCCATGTTCTGTCGCAACTGGGTCAAGCCATTGAGGAGGTCGCTGCCCAGCAGGCGGCAGCTTTCCTGGCTGACTTTAATAAGAGCTTGGGCATTCTTCAGTCGCTTCTTCTCGACCCCCAGCGCCTCGTCTTCGCCGGACTGAAGCTCTGCTTGGCGGATCTCACTGACCTGGAATTTCAGGAAGTCCTGTTTCTGTTCCTTTTCCTGCTCCTGGCGCCTGAGCGCAGCCAAGGCTTCCCTTCTTTCCTGCCAGAGGCTAAATATCTTCGCAAGTTCTTGTCTTTCAGGCCACAACTCGCCGAGGGTGTCAAGGATATCAAGATGCAGGGCCGGCTGCAACAGCTGCTGATGATCATGCTGGCTGGCGACGCTCAGCATATCGGCGGTCAGTTCGGCGACACTTTTGGCGGTAGCCAAAGAGCCATTGATAAAAAACCTGCTCCGCCCGGCGCTGTTGAGCATTCGCCTGACAACCACATAGGTGTCGCCGCCGAAGCCGCCCTCTTCAAGTTTTTGCAGAAGACGACCGTGGTGCGGGCTCAGTTCAAACAGGGCCTCCACCTCACACGACTCGGCGCCGCTGCGAATCCAGTCGACCGATGCCCTGCCGCCGCTGAGCAGTTGAATGGCGCGCAGCATTATCGATTTGCCCGCCCCCGTTTCCCCGGTCATCACTACAAGGCCGGAGGCTTTTCCCTGATCGAAACTGAGCTCAAGGGATTCAATCAGGGCCAGGTTCTTTACTCGCAATTCACACAACATCAGTTCTCTATCTCACCTTTCTGTAACAGGAAGTCCTGTCTTGACTCTCCGGCAAAAGGACTGTAGGCTACCAGAGATTCACGACAACCGAACAAAGCACCTATCGCCGGCAATGATCCGAACCCATTCTCCATACTCATTTTTTCTCAACAGTTCAATATGAAAGGAAAAACAGACCTCAGTGCCAGCCTTGAAGACTATATTGAGGCAATCTATCATATAATCGGTTTGAAGCTGGTGGCCAGAAGCAAGGAGATAGCCGCCCGCCTGGATGTCAGTCGAGCCTCGGTCACCGAAGCCTTGCGCGCCCTCTCCAAGAAAGGGCTCATCAACTACTCTCCCTACGAAGCCATCACTTTAACCGAGACTGGAAAGATCATAGCCGAAGACGTCATTTTTCGCCATGAAGCCCTGAAACACTTTTTTATCAAGGTGCTGTCCATCAACGACTCAATAGCCGAGGAAGGCGCCTGCAGGATCGAACATGCCGCCCCTCCGGAAATTATCGCCCGCATGATCAGCTTTACCGAATTCATGCAAATCTGCCCCAGAGGCGGCGATGATATGCTCAAAGGCTTTGCCGATTATTGTGCAAGGGGCAAACAGGGTGACAATTGCGGCGATTGCGTGTCCCATTGCCTTGAATCACCCAAGCCCCGTTAAATGGCTCTTTACGAGACAGTTTGAAGGCACAAATATACAAAGAGTTTTATACAGCAACCTCACCTGATTATCCTTGGCATTGTTAACGACCTGCAGCCTTAAGCAAGTGAACGACTTCCCCTTCCTCGGGAAAACGATTCAAGCTTTTTTTGGAAAAAACCAACTTACCGTCCACCACCACCTCAAAAACCCCTCCCGACGAAGCGAGCAGCTCAACTTCCACCCCGAAGATTTTCCGCAGTTCGTCCCCCAGACCGGAGGCACGCGGCTGATAATTTCACTTTGTACAATATTCTATAGATATCTTCATTGAGTCTCCTTGAAAACACCGACAACTGACGGCCGGCCATCCGCACCTCAGCAGGTCCACCTTGGCCTGCGCTCCGACTGCCATGCATTTTTTGGCAAATTCCTGTAGAGTAGCAATTGTTAGTCGTTAAAGGTAGCCACTTTTCTTGCCATATCAATACACTTCAGTGATAAAATGAACAACGGAAGTCGATCAAACACTCTTTTACCGCACCTTGAGCAACTGAATCTTCGGGAGAAGCAGCAACTCTCCCCCGCCGCGACCTTATCCGCCAGCGGACTCAGAAGGTTGCCGGAGGACAAAATCGGCTATCGCCAGCAATTCGCCCTCGATGCCGACCGGATCCTTCATTCCAGGGCCTACGCCCGGTATATCGACAAAACCCAGGTCTTCTCGCTTATCTCCAATGACCACATAACCCACAGAGTCCTGCACGTCCAGCTGGTGGCGAGGATTGCCAGGACCATCGGTCGCTTCCTGCATCTCAATGAAGATCTTATCGAGGCCATTGCCCTTGGCCACGATATCGGCCACCCGCCCTTCGGCCATGATGGAGAAAAGTTTCTTTCCGAACTGTGCGTAGAAAACGGGCTGGAACCGTTTCAGCACAACATTCAGTCGGTACGCTTCCTCGACAAACTTGAGCGCAAGGGACGCGGCTGGAACCTAACCCTGCAAGTGTTGGATGGCATTCTCTGCCATGACGGCGAGGCCCATTCCCGAAACCTGTACCCGCAGCCCATCCACACCTTCGCCGATTTCGAACGGAAACTGCAGGACAAGATCGCCGCCCCCGAACTTGTCCTCCTGCCGGGAACGCTGGAGGGTTGCGTAGTCCGTCTGGCCGATACGGTTGCCTATATCGGCCGAGATATTGAAGATGCAATTATCCTCGGGATGATCACCCGGGCTGAAATACCGAGAGACTGTCGCCTGCTTCTCGGCGATACAAATGGCACAATCGTTTACACCTTGACCACCGATCTGATCACCAATAGCCATGTTTCCACCCCTGAAACCTCGTTCATCGGATTCAGCAAGAAGATCGCCGATGCACTGGCGAAATTAAAAATTTTCAACTATGAAAAAATCTATCTGGCCCCGAAAACCAAAGAAAAAAGCCCGTTTATCCGCGACTGCTACCGCAAACTTTTCGACCATTATCTGGGCTGTCTCATGAAAACCGCCGGAACACTTCCAGCGGACATCGACCTCATGAACAATGTACAATCCCCATCCTTAGAGCATTACAGTTCTGAAGAAAAGGTCCGCGACTTTATTGCCGGCATGACCGACGACTTCTTCCTCAGACAAGCCGGAATACTTGGGTGTCCTATTCCGGAGAAGGAGCACCTGCCGGCGGCGAACCTTACCCCAGCCTCAGACAACGACAGTTTTCTTCACACATAAACATTGACCTTGAACCATGAACATGGTATCCATTTGCTCCGCCTATATGCACCCGTAGCTCAGCTGGATAGAGCACCGGACTTCGAATCCGGGTGTCGGGGGTCCGAATCCCTCCGGGTGTACCAATAAATTCAAGGGGTTAATCAGGGAATTCAACTGATTAACCCCTTTCTTTTTTGAATTTTGCTCCACTCCGCTTTGACATTTTTTGCTTTCTTTTCGCATTAATTGACATTACAGTGGAACAAAAGTGGAACAAAAAACTACTCAAAAAAATGCTTGGAGTCTCGGTCATGGCGCGCATTCAGACCCGTCAAGGAATGAAACGAACGACATATACGGCCACAGTTCGAATGAAAGGCTTTGCACCGCTGGCAAGGACTTTTGACACCAAGGGTGAAGCGAAAGCCTGGGCTGCCGACATCGAAAAGGAAATGCGGATGGGACGCTATCAGGACGCCCGTCCTGCAGAAAAGCTCACCTTTGCCGAAGTCTTGAACAGATATCTGGAGCAGGTATCAACGACCAAAAGGCCGAACTCGGAACGTCGCGACCGGGATTCGGTGCAGGCGATCCTTAACGGGTTTGGTCCGGAAATTGCCTTGTCATCCATTAACGCGCAACGGCTCGCTGCTTACCGTGATGCCCGGATGAAAACTATCTCGCCTTCGACGATCCAGAAGGAATTTGCCCTACTCTCCCATATGTTCAATATCGCCAGCCGGGAATGGGGGCTGGCAGTTGATAACCCGGTCCGGAAAGTGAGCCGGCCAAAGATCCGAAACGGCCGCACACGGTTTCTGACCAAGGAAGAGGCTCAAAGGATGCTGGATTGTGCCAAAACCAGCAAAAACGAGAAACTCTACCCTTACCTTCTGGTCATGATGCATACCGGGATGCGCCCGAGTGAAGCCGCCGGCTTGAAATGGGGGGATGTGGATCTAGATGCTCGGCTGGTCAAACTCCAAACGACAAAGACCGATATGCGCTATGTGCCTCTCACGAAGATGGCTGAAAGCGCGCTTCGTTCCATGCGCCCGGGAGGAGCGACAAAGGATATGTATGTTTTTCTCCCTAAAAGCCGCATGTATTCAGCAGAGATCACCTATGTCCCCTGCCACTATTTCAAACGCTCTTTTACAACAGCCAGAGCCAAAGCAGGACTCGATGACGTTCACCTGCATGACCTGCGCCATACGGCGGCCAGCCATCTCCTTATGTCGGGTGTGGACATCAGGACACTTGCCGAGATCTTAGGCCATAAGACTCTGCAGATGGTTCTCCGTTACACCCATCTGGCCAATGACCACAAATTGAAGGCTGTGGAGGGGATCAATTCTTTGGGACTGGAGTAGATCCGATGAGGTTGAGTATGGTAAAAATACTAAAAGGTATCGGCCGATTTTTATATTTTATCCTTGTGCTTGCATACCCACTCATCGAAAAGGTAGGGATTGCCTATTGCCTTTTCCAGTTTGTCTTGATGCTCGTCTACTGGGACACTCCAGACAGACATCCTGGATATCGTTTTATTAGCGCATTCATTTTGCTCACAGTACTATTTGTTATGGTTGCCTATGAGGATGATGAAAAAAAGATTAACCGAGGCTCAGTTCAAAAAAATCATCGGTGAGCTGAAAATTGGTCGGCAAACTATTGATATAGCCAGAGGCGTGCTGGTCGATGGGAAATCCCAGTCACAATTTGCAGCCGAACTTGGAATATCAAAAGGGGCTGTTTCCCAAGCTGTGAGCCGTGTATTCTCAGCTTTGAACAAACCTGTCAGAAATTTTGCAGAGCCTCTCAATATTGACCTGGATCTGATAGACGAGGATCCCAATCAGCCTCGCAAAGATAACAATCCCGGTTTTTCTGAAGAAAGCTTGAATGAGCTGGCAGAAACCATCCGCTCTCGTGGTGTAAAATCTCCCATTTCCATCCGCCACAATTCTGACAATCCAAGTCGGTATATCATTAACCATGGAGCACGCCGCTATCGTGCATCCAGAATAGCCGGCTATACAACGATTCCTGCCTTTATCGACGATAATTACGATGAGATCGACCAGATAATCGAGAATCTGCAGCGTAACGAACTGACCGCATCGGAGATTGCAGAATTCATCGGCCGGGAAGTTGCCAGAGGGAAGAAAATGAAGGATATTGCCAAACAGATCGGCAAATCACCTACCTTTGTCACGCATCATTATGCGCTTCTCAATTTACCACCCGCTATAGCCGCGACCTATAACAGTGGTCGGGCAACTGACGTAACAGTGCTTAACGACCTTGTGACAGCGCATAAAAGGAATCCTCAAGAGGTCGTTTTCTGGTTGGCTGATGACACTCAGGAGATCACACGGAGCTCTGTCCGGCTGCTTCGCGAATTCTTGGATGTAAAAAGGTCCATCGAGAACCCTTCTGAGGAAGAAAACGTTGATGATGAAAATCACAAGGAACCTAAGCAGAAAGATCCTGAAAGGAAAACAAAGAAAGTCCTTCACGTACAAGTGAAACATGAGGGGAGGCTTGCCCGCCTGATCCTCACGCGTATGCACCCGGCTCCCGGATACACTTGGCTAAAGTATGAGGACGACGAGAATGAGTTTGCAGCCGAGCTTTCACAAATGCAGCTTGTAGCGATAATTGAAGAATAAAAGGAGGATCCTGTCATGAAGCTGCGAATAATCGTGATGAATGGCCAACGAATTGTCGAGACCGAAGAAGATGGTGGGTGGAAAATTCAGGAAGTAGGCAAGGCTGGCAAATTGAAGCCGGGTATTTACAATCTTTATTCATCACAGCAGGCAGATAAATCGAAGCGACATGATGGGGTAATTGTCCATTCTGCAGGTAGCTACATTTACCAGCAGGTAGGAGAAATAATTGTTATGCATTCGCAATCTGATTTTTATAAAACGTTGCCTGAGATTGGAACAACAAAGAGCATTGTTTACGATGCACAAGGTAAGGCCAAGGCGCTCATAGTAGGAAAGCTTTTCAAAACGCCCTCCGTAGAATAGGTTTTAAGGAGGTGTAGAGGAATTTCTTGATCCCCTCTGCCCATTCCGCTTTAGGCGATTCACATTTTTCAATACTACCGGCATCGCCGATGGTTATTCATTAAAATTAAATGATTGACTGAGCATAGTCATTCTGATCTTCTTCAATATACTCCGTGCGCTCGACCAGAATATCCCGACCCATTTAGACAATAGCAGAGGAAAAGCACCTCCTTTATCGATAGTTGTCTGATGAATTACCCAAAACTATTTTGCCACAGGAATCTTCTTGCTTCTAAGGTTCCTGCAGTAACTTTGATCCGATATCAGCTACAGCAAGACCTCTTGTATGACAATGAGTTGGTTTAGCATCGAAATACAATCATTTATCTGATTTTTGTTTACAGCCACATTCTTTATTGATTAGTTGTAAGAAAGTACAGGTATATTCGAAAAGTTAAAATGCCCGACCTACTAAAGTTGGATCACTAAGTGTCACAAGGATAGGGAAGTCTGATATTTGAGAAAAGGCATGGAGAATAAAATCGAATACTCAAAACAGGAAGTACCGTTTGCTGATTGCTTACGCGGAAATCACGAGAAATTGTTAGTAAAGATCTTGCAGCCACAATGGACCCTTCAGACAAGCGATCAAAATGGGGTATTTATCAGAGACTCTGAACAACCCGATGTTAGCTCAAAAATTCATGCTTTTTTGCGCTCTTCCAGTGATGCTCACCTTGTGATACTCCCAGAGTACTGCGTTCCCGTCGAAACTATCAAGGATATATGCAAAAGTCCCCAATCTTTTTTTAAGGAAGATGCAACAACAAATACCGTTTTTGTGTTACCGATTGAATGCATGTCGGGTGCTGATTACGATGGGTTAAAAAATTGCTTTCATGAGCCTGGATTGAATGCTACCCAGGTTGGTATCCCAACTATTCATGGCAAGTTTGGAGAATTGCACTCTGAACCATTAAAACAAGACGAATTTGTCAACCTTTGTTGCATTTTATTTCGTCAATTTGTTGGATCCGGTCGACCTGAAACAAGTCATTTTGAATATCATTGTTACTTTCAGGGGAAAACATTTTCTGCCCCCTTGGAAAGTAAAGGATTGGTCCTCGGCAAGGAAATTTTCTGTTTTCATGGAGTTCACGCCAGTTTGATTGTATTGATATGTGCTGATGCGCACAACCCGGAATTACAGAATGGCTTAATCAGACAACAATCTCTTAAACCTGGCTGTATTCTTATCCACCCACAATGGAATCCTCATCCTGACTATCATTATATAGAGACTCTGAGGAATCGTTTCTTTAATGAAGAATTCGGTGGTAAACGAATACTAATTGACAACAACTGGGCGGCGGAAAGCAAAATTGTCAATTCATCTGGGGATCTAATTACTAAGATTGTCCGCCCACGAAACCGTATCTTTTTTCGTGATCATCGCTACGCCGCAACCATCTACCCCGATGTGATCGATGCTGGTATCCATCTCGAAAACAAAAAAATGTATAAATATGGTTATAGGCCTACCTTTCATGTTCTGAACGCAAACCAAGAATCATGCCTAACCCTATCTATGAAACGCCCTGTAGAGAACGTAGAGATGCCAGATCTTTCCAGAGGATTTATTTTTCAGGCAGAAGTTGGCCATTTCATAAAGAATGGCGACGGCCAATTTGAAATTGCTAAAGAAGAACAGTGGAATGAGCCGTGGATGATTTTTCAGGAAATTGCAAGTTACCGGCCAACTATCAGGGAATGGCTACTGAAAAACACCGCCCAGGAAAAGTTGACATTTTCTCAATTGCAGTACCTGTTTCACTCGATTCTGATGTATCAGGAGTTTGATTATGGATACCACGAGGATGTTAAAAAACGTCTTCCTACGTCGTTGGTAACCTGTCCTTGGGTCAAGAAACTGGTAGCCCTTTATGAAGATTTACTGTCGGACTTTCACCGGAACAAAGACATCCTTTGCTCGCAGTTGAACTGCCTATTTCAAGATTGTGACTGTGCGGATTATAAAAATAACTGGCTAATGCTGTTGTTTTATATCCTTGCCGCTATAGAATGTCTCCATGATCATGCAAAAGAATTTACACTTTCCTGCAATTGCTCTGAATGGTATCCCTATAATTTACTTGCAAAGGGCACTAATGGGCGCCCAAATGGTTACCACAGAGGATGGGTAATGAACGGTAGGGGTAAAATAAGGATTCAAATATTCAGACAAATACATGATGTTCTTCAGAGAAAAAGACCTGCACAAGTATCGCTCTTTTTAACCGGTGTTCCTAGTGATTGCACCAGAAGAAACTTGATGGATTTCCTTGCTACCAATGTCACCATAGGTACAACCTACAGCGAGGAATCAAATCGAGGATTGCTAACCGATGGCGTGGGAGTATCACACGGATATTACCGAAATACATTACTCAATATCCATCTCTGCACGGTATAGGTATCATGAATCCAGATAGTATATCCCAAAAAATTTATCTTCAGCCTTCTACGCGTAAACAAATCAACGACCTATTAGCGAATGTGCATTTCGACAACGGATTCGCCTTTGGTGAGATTATTCCCAGAAACGGCGGCTACGCCAGTTACAACCTCTTCATTTATGAGACATGGAAAGATCTTCAAAAGAAATGGAAAGTCGATCACCAGAAGCATCTTGTCGAAGCAAAGTATGAGGTGGATGAAAGTAACCTGCGCTGGAATTATTACGCCTTTTTTTTCTATAATCCGCTTATTAATCCACTTTGCTCTCCCGACGTTTCTGATGCTCCTCACCGCGAGGACATCATAAATGAAATAGAAGAGGATATGCATTATTCCAGGAAATATGTTTTTACAATGCTCCCAGGGGAGTTATCAGAATTCCCCGCAGAACACGAGTCAGAGGGAAAATCGAAAGAGATTGCCGAGGGGTTTAAGAGCTCCATTGCTTCATGTGTCGAGGCCCTGGATGAGATTTTGGGAACAAGCTGGCGAGGAAGAAAAAGCAAAAATGGTTTCCGTCTACAGGGGGATATTGGAGCAGTCAGAAAACACTTGTTTGAAAAGGGTTCAGACGTCTACGAGAAGCTTCAAGGAGGGAAATTGATTCTTTGGGATACAGAACAAAAAGAGCGACAGACTCTCCCTCCACATCCATCTGAGCCCTCAGCTGTGCGAGTGAAAAAGCTTAATTCACTGTCCTGGAAAAATTTGCGCTGCCTCAATGACCAAACAATTGAACTTTCACCACGTTTTAATCTTCTGTATGGTCGAAACGGTGTTGGCAAAACTACCGTTTTTGAAGCCATGCTTCTGGCTTTAAGTCACAAGTCACAGCGGATCAACACAACCGACACAAATCATCTGAGAGAAGTTCTAGGAAACTATCAATTTGATAATAAGACAACAGAAATTCATCTTGAGGTGAAACTTCAACAGCAGGGAAATCCCAATCTATCCTTAGAGTTTGTCACTGGAGAAAAACCAAAAGAAACCACCGTGACTTTCTATGAAACCCTCCTTGCCAACTATAAACATAAAAAATTTAGATCTCAAGATGATTGCTTCGATTATCTGCACTCCAGTTTAAAGACTTTGCATTTCTTTGACCACGAAGTATTGAGTCTCTTTCAGCATGCTGCTGATGAAGGCGAAATGCGAGAGGCATATGAGCTTTTTTGTCTTGGCAATCAGGAAAGTAAAGATTTTCACCACTTCCAAAAAACTTGGGAAATTTTTTTTCAGAAAGACAATTGGTTAGAGCTGTTGGTGGATGAGCCAAATTTACAGGGAAAACCCTGGTTTAATGAGCAATTACGGGACCCGAAGGGCGAGGATTTCTATAATGCCAGAGAAGCTCTGTCTTTAGGCGAACGGCTACCTCGTCCAGAAACTGTACAGGACCTTTTTGACTGTCTGATTTATTGTGATATCCTGATATCGGACAAGAGCATTCTGTCACGATATCAGGATATCCAACACCAGCAGAAATTGCTGGATGCGGTATTTTTCTTTATTGATCATGAACGCTGGGATGAGAAGAAACATGATCGTCTAAAGAATGAAACGAGATCTTTTCAAAACGAAGCAAATCCATCCAAGGATGAAAATGGCAATGAAGGAGAGTATTTTATTCACAATCTCTTGGAAAGAAAGCATGGCGATCTGGAACAATATACAATGAAGCTAACCACGGCCAGAAGTCAAATTGAGGAACTCGAGCTTGATGTGAAGAGAATTGAGGTTTCCAAAGTGCGTTCCAACGATGATGTGTTGATGGCAAAAAAGATGAAATTGGAGCGCGAGGCGTCTTTGCTTTTAAGTTCTTTTTTACCGGCATCTCCAGACAAAGCCGAAGCTAACAAAGAACATGAGAATGTTGCCAAATATTATGAAGACAAATTTATCGGTTACGTAGAGGAGTTGCTGCCCACAGTATCTATTCCTCCAGACTATAAAGCAGCTAAACAAAATAGCTGCCAAATAGAGACATTGAAGGGGGAATTGTTAGAATTGAAACAGTCTTGGCAAGAAAGGTTTAAAGATTTTGACGAACAAATCAACAAAGTTCCCAAAGGGAAATTAACAACAGTGTTTCAGACCCATGACGACCTGAATTCTTGCGAAAATTATAAATTTTTTTATGCAATCGTAATGGCCTGTTATCTCCACGCACACCTAAAACAGGAAGGCGAAAAGGCTCGTTTGCAAAAGGCTGAATTGATAAAGCAAAGAATGGTTGAGGTGCAGCAGTTCTTTCAACAACTCCATGTCCTCTGGGATGGATGGCAAATCGACTATTGTGACAACAGGCTATGTCTAAAAGATGCTTTTCGACCGGACAGGGAAGAGAAGCGTTATGTTGAGGAAATTCTCAGTGCCGGCCAACGGATAGCCTTGGGTTTAAGCTTATTTCTCCATGCCAACATACTCCATCATGAAATTTTTCCAGTTCTTTTTTTCGATGAACCGGTCAATCAGGAGGACGAGGTACATCTGCTTAACTTCCTTGACCTGTTGCGCGAGATGATGGAGGAACATGATCTGCAGATTTTCTTTTCCACTTCGAACAACAATATCAGATGTTTGATTCATAGAAAATTTTCTTATTTAAATGAGAGACTTACTGAATTTAACTTTGAGCGTTCCTCTGGGAAAAATTGTACAATAAAACAACATGTCGGTACTGAGTTTACAAGACAGTAACTACCACATATGCGATATCCATCGTTCAAGGACTTTTTCCTTCAACCGACCATGTAAGAAACGTTAGACGATGATGAAATCCAGCTCCCCCTACCCAGCCCATTGCAATACAATAAAAAAACGAATTGTCTTTCTTTATCAACTGCTACGTAAAAAGCGTGTCACTATCACCTTTCCCAAGAATTTGAAGGCGGAACCTGAAGAAATCATACAGTATCTCCACCATGATGAGGGTAAAAGACTCAATCCAGTAGATGAGATAAGCCTCTTTATTGCAATTAGGGAAGAACTAATTGTCGATGGGGGGGAGATGGATTTTCTGGACAGGGAAGCCTCGCAGGTTGATTTAATAACAGGGCTTGTCGTTGATGAATGGGAGAACTTCTATCAAGAAGGGCCAAATTTCATTCGACGACTTTTTAACGAACTTGCAAATAATAATCTAAAGTGCATGGAGAACACAATCACACTTTGGGAGAAAACTGATCTTCATAAGAAGGACTTGTATATTCCCCTCAACGGTAAACGTACTGATTTTGATAACAGGGAAGCACGTCATACCCATCTGGGATTGGTAGACGATCACCTGCAAGCCTGGGTCGACGAGGAAGATTCGCAGTTTCTTCTCCTGATCGGTAACCTTGGCACCGGCAAGACCACCACACTCAAGCATTTTATCTACCAGCAAGCCCTAACCTGGAAGACTGGGCAACCGATTCCCGTTCTTCTTGAATTGCGAGAATTTGAAGAGAAGGTTAATCTCTTTGAACAGCTTTATTTGCAAATTATCCGCGACCCCGATCTGCGTGATGTACTTGCCCACGATATGCAAACCCCCGAGGACATCCCGAGCTTGCTGGCCGACAACAAATTTCTTGTCTGCCTTGACGCCTTTGACGAGATGGTTCTAGGCTCGAATGACACGGTGAAACGACGGAATTTTGAACCTATCATCGAGTTCCTCCATCCGAACACCAAGGTCATTCTCAGTTCTCGCACCCATTACTTCCAGAGCAACGATGAACTGCAAAGCTTGCTTCGCGACGCTTGTAACCGAAAGCAGGTTACTGCTCGGGTTGTTGAATTGGATCTCATGACCGATACACAGTGGCAAGATTACCTCGATCGATGTTTCAGCGGCGAAAGCGAGGAACTCGTTGGCCAATACAAAAAGA
>JANNQF010000075.1:0-130678 GCA_031441605.1 Deltaproteobacteria bacterium | reverse complement strand
AAAGAATGAGTACAAAAATGGGCTTGGGGAATTGAGAAAAGGTGTGGGGTCTCGAAATCGGTGATGCGTTAGCTTGAAATACCAGCTTGCTGGGTTCGTTTCTAGTTGGCGGGTGGGTTCACTTTAGGTCGGTGGTGACAGCGTTAGCGAATCCGGAAACACTGCCTTGTTAGCCGTGAACAGCTTAGCAAATCTGATTCCAATTTTCAGTTTCTATTCAAAATCAAGATGAACAGCTATAGTGCGACACACCACCAACGTTAAAAAATGCCTTAGGTTTTAGACGATAGTATTTATCTTCTACTTCTTGTGATTGCTCATCATATGGATAGCTAAGTACTTCTTGCAACTCTTTAACTAATGTGTAGTCACCCTGCATGGCTTGTTGGTAGGCGGGGACAATCAACCACTCTCGCCATGTATATTTTGGGTTAGTCGTTTTCATATTTGCTGATATTTCTGCCAAGTTACCGTCTTTAAGGACGAGGTCGCGCCAGCTGTTTAGCCAAGATTGCCATTGTTTATCGAGTTCTTCAGAAGTTTTACCGTAGAAACTCTTTTTCAATCCAGAAACATCCACTGGCATATGGGATAACTCGCGGAAGAAAATGGTGTAATCCACCTCAGAGTAGGTCAGTAGCTGGATTAATGTCTTAAATAGTTCCGGGTTATATCCAGTCAAGCCAAGTTTGGCTGCCCACATTTTTTGAAGTTGTTTTTGCATTTCTTCTGCAAAGCCACGGCGTACCTGGTCGAAATGTTTTAAAGCCTCAGTATCTTCTTCGAGTAGCGGTCTCACAGCTGCCCAGAACATATGGTAATTCGCTTCCGCTGCGATTGGCTGATTAAAGAATGAAAAGTGTCTTCCACCGCCAGTCCAAGGTTGAAATTCAGGGTCAAATACTTCACAGAATCCAAATGGTCCATAGTCGAGGGTAAAACCACCAGCGGCGCAATTGTCAGAATTATAATTACCCTGGCAATAACCAACCCGTTGCCAATTGGCCACAAGTGTAGTAAGGCGCAGGCGAAATAGCTTTGCCAACTCAACCAATTGATCTCCAAATGCAAGGTCTTGATTAATGTCGCTTTTGTATTCTCGCGCAATTAAATGCGACACAATCATGCGCAGCTCTTCTGATGCTCTCGGATGAGCATTGTTACGTGCACGACGGGCAAATAACTCTAGCTGACCGACTCGCAAAAAGGATGGTGCAACGCGAGTTGAAATAGCCACAGGATTTTCCACCAAAATATCAGGGTCGGTTGAGTGGGAGTCTTCGGAATACCAAGGTCGGGTAACGGTTTCAAATCTAGAAACATACAGTGTTAAAGAGCGCGATGTTGGGACACCTAAGGCCTGCATATACTCTTGCGCTAGAAACTCACGCACACTTGAACGTAGTACTGCACGCCCGTCGGCTCCCCGGCAATAAGGCGTTGAGCCGCCACCTTTTAATTGCATTTCCCAGCGCTGCTCATTGAGTATTCCTTCAAATACAGATATCGCCCGACCATCGCCATAACCATTGCCTGTGCCAAATGGACATTGTTGGGTATATTCGGTGCCATAGATCGACAATGCATAGCCAGTCGCCCAGCCAATCCGCCGCATAGGTTTATGCGTAACAGAAAGATCACCAGAAAACACCTGGCGAAATTTTGCGTCAAACGCCAGCTCCTCATTCAACCCAAGTTCATTAAAAAAGGTGCTGCTATGGGTTACATACTCTGGTTCGGCAAGCGGCGTGGGTGTCACAGGCACATAATGACCAGAAAACACCTGGCGGGCACGAAGATCAACACCATCTTCGGCGGCATCAGGGTCGGCATTCAATGTATCCATAAATGAATAATCAGCTAATCGCACAAACTCATCGAAGGTGGTTACGCAGGGATCAGCAGATGGTTTAGATGTATATGACATTGTTGCAAACACCTCGCTTACTGGAGTGTGCATTTTATGCTTTTTAAAAAGGAATAAGATTAACCTCTCAACTTAACAACACTGATTTATCTTATATGGGCTAAGGTCAAGTCGATTTAAGCATACGCCTGGTTGAGGTGCTTCCCATTAGACCTGCGGCTTTCCCTCAAATCATTCAGAAATGGAGCAACTGGAAACCGGAGATTACCAAAGACAATTTACAATTGAATTGTCAGATGACATTAAAACTTGATAATGGAAGCTGTCAGATTAAGTTCTGATTTGTACAAATAAGGATATCTGTGATGGAATCAGCCATCAGCTGAATTTTTTCAAGGCCTTAAATTTGTCGTGCCATGCACATCGATTACAAAAAGTCTCCGTATCATCGTCAATTGACAGGGCGTCAGAGGCAGGTTCCAAGGTGGTAAACACAATTTCCCCATCTTGCACGTCAAATTCGCTGATATTGTATTGGTCTTCCGGGTCTTTGATATAAAAGCTCTGTGCCCCGCAATCCGGGCATTTCATAGATGCCATAAGTTACTCCTGAGGAAATTTATTGATGATAAAAACCGGTACTTGGTCGATAAACTATAGGAAATGGAAAGGATTGAGTCAATGACATGAGCAGGTTGTGCACAATTTGGCAAACATTTCATTTTTCGTGTTGCAGGGGAGGAGAATCGCGCATAACCATAGAAAGGTCGACGGAAAAACCTCTGGCCTCCGGGAGTATAGAGAGTTTTTACTCCGATATCCTGAAATTTCGTTGTACAATGATTACATGAAGAAAAGGCTTTTAGAAGTTAATAAAACTAGTTGGTGTCCGGCACCTTTGCCTGATCATGGCTTCTGTTAAAATGAAAAGATTTCGTCTGCACCGAGCTTCAGTATTGCTGTTGATATTGATGAGCGTCATCATATCCGGATGTGCATCGACAGACGAAGCAGAAAAGAATGCGGAAATGCAGCGGCAGAATATCGCGTTGCAGGAAAAGAACACCCAATTAGCCATGGAACTTTCCTCCCAGAGTGCGTTGACCGTGAAACTGCAGATGAAACTGATCGAGCAGCATGCAGAGATGAACAGGCTTGCATCCGTGCAGCAGCCCGTTCCCAGCCGCGAGACTGCTCGGACCGCTGTAAAAATACGCGTCCCGACGAACAAGGCAGAGACCGTGGCCTTTTTGGCCGAGGTTGCAACGGATATCAATTCGGTCAGGCAAGCCGTGAGGAGCAGTGACCAGGAAGAATCCTTAAGCAAGGTCGATCAGTTCATGGCAGAGGGCAAGGTTGAACTGGAACGGGGAAATTTTGACAGGGTTCGGGTCCTCGTTGGTCAAGCCCTGGAGTTGATCCAGACAATGCAGATGCAAACAATCCCAGCCGTGAATGCACGGAAAAGCTATTTTTCCCCCCTTCTCATGCCGCTGTCCTTGCAGGTATCAAAGAAGAGCAATGTCCGAAAACATCCAGATATCCATGCCAGGATTCTCGATGTCCTGGAACAGGGAACAGAAGTCAAGGCTGCCGGGTACCAGGGCCGTTGGGTCAGAGTGACCTTTAAAGAGCAGCAAATCGGGTGGATTCATTACTCTCTGTTGACTGTGCCCGGGACATAAAGATCGAAAAACTATTTGGACGCAATGGATGGTGAAGAAAGCTGCTCGGCGTCGTGTCGACTGGTTAGAGGTTTTGCAGGAGTCAGCTCTGCTCGGAGGATTACCTGGTTCCGACCCTTGGCCTTGGCTTCGTAGAGGGCTTTATCAGCCCTGCTGATCATGCTGGTGTCTGTGTCATCCTTTTGTATGATCCCGGTTACACCGATGCTGATTGTGATGTGCAGGGCGATATCGCCAAATGTAAAGGGATGAAGCTCCACCGCCTGCCTGATCCGTTCTGCGGTCAAGGTTGCTTGCTGGAGGTCGGTCTGCCCGAGAATGATCAGGAACTCTTCTCCCCCGTAGCGACCGGCGATATCCATACTACGCAATTCTTTGGTAAAGATCTGTGCCATCTGGAAAAGAACGGCATCACCAGCGAGATGGCCATGGGTGTCATTGATGTTCTTGAAATAATCAATATCAATCATCAGGATCGAAAATTCGGTCGAATATCTGCGATAATATTCCACATGGCCATTGAGACTGGTCATGATCTGCTTGCGGTTGGCAAGCTTGGTCAGCGTATCCGTGGTGGCCAGCTGCTCAAGCTCCTGATAACTTTGTTTCAGCTGTTTGACCATGGTGTTGAACATCCCGGTAACGATACCGAATTCATCATTTCTTCTGATATTCAAGGAGATATCAAGCTCTCCGTTGGCGACTCGCAACACCCCTTGGGTTAAGGCGATAAGAGGCACGAGTATCTGCCTGGCCAGGATGGAGGCGCAAAGCCCAATGATCAGGGAAAAAAGGACGGCCATCAGGATGATCCGATCGCCCGATTGGATGACCTCGGCAAAGATCTCATCAAAGCTTTGTACAATAACCAAATCCCAGGGGACATCCTTGAACGATAGCCCCATGCCGACCATCTGTTTTCCTTGGTTGTTGATGAATTTCCGGAGATGACCAGGGGTGTTGAGCAGTCTTATCTCCTCGGGGGCAGGTGGGGCAAGACCCTTCTGCTCGCCTGGACCGGATGTTGCCAGGATCCTGCGCCCGTTTTTCTCAATGAGGAGAATTTTTCCGGATTTTGCCTGTCCATTAGAGAGAGCATTCTTTAGAAAGGGCAGGAGTCCGGCCAGCCGTATCTCAGCGGCAAAGATGCCAAGCGGGTCTCCCTGCTTTTCAGAGAGCAGGGGGATGCCGATCAACATCAACGGCGAAATCTCATCTTCTTTGGAATATACTTCCCCGATAAAGAATTTCGATGTCTCTATCCGGTCCTTCCAATCGGCCGGCAGGGCCAAAGGGTGACCCTCGACAGACAGGTCGGAAACCGCCAAGGTTTGTCCCTGGCCGTCGAACACCAGTAACTTCCTGTAATCGTGAAATTGGTCTTTAATTATAGTCAGGTAGTTAATGATCTTTCGGAGGTTTGCCGATGCCCGGTTGTCTCCTTTTAGATTCTCTGTTATCACCTGTGAGTTGGAAAAAACGTGCAGCTCACGATCTCTTTCTTTGAGCCATAGATTGATTTCCCGTTCTAGGGCACCAGCAGCATCCATCAGCCTCTGCTCGGTCTTTTCCGTCGTGGTCCGGTAAAGCATCGCATAGAAATACCATCCCATGCCGAACGACGGAACCAGGGTGACCAGTATTGAGAAGACCACAATGCGATGACGGATGGACCGGAAACCGGAGGTTTTCTGCTGTATAGCCATAGCGAAAAATCAGATGCTGGTGAGAACTACCATGTCAATGAACACCCTATGGTGACGACGGCCTAGACAGGCTTGGGTCGGTACGACCGGCAAGGTCGATAACCTAAGGATTTGCTCCTTCCCACTTCTAACTGTAGCAACAACCTTGTATAAACTCAAGAAAAGCATGACCCAGAGCGAAATCAGTGGAGCTACCAGCATTGCAGAAAGAAATTTTTGGAAACAGTTGTCGGGCGTTTGGATGGCGGCGGGCATGGATACCAGAGCACATCCCAAAGATTATAAGTTTCGTTTGAGCAGACAAACTGCTCAATTTAGTTTTATCACCTGCCCTCCCGGTGCCGTGCATATCCATGTGCCAACCGGTGCAATACCGACTTTTTAAATGATCTTATCCCGGTTGTTTTCTTGCATCTGAAATGAGGTCTGCAACCTCACCTTGAAAAGAGATTCAAATTGGCAGTCTTAACCATTTAAGCAAATCTGCAAGTTAACACTATTCCTGACAGGGTAGAATCCACAAAATTCAGAGAATTGAGAAGAAATAGAGCAACAGCTGACTTAACATTACCAAAGAAAGTCTCTATTATCACAACACCTTTCAATCCTTATGCTTTTTACAGCACATACGAATTACAGGAGTTCAGATATCTCCTCTAAATCTTAACTTAGACTAGATTGGCAGGTGACTCCAGTAGCTGATAATGCAGTTTTACCAAGAAATTCCTTCTTGATTAAATGGATTTTCATGGTAATTATTGGTTCATGATTCAACGTATATCAATACTCAACGCTCTCCAGACGGCCTTGGCCAGAAGTCGTATCGTTGTTTTGGCAGGGCCACGGCAATGCGGCAAGACAACGCTTGCCCGGCAATTGCTCGCCGAAGACTCAGTCAATTATTTTGATCTCGAAGATCCTGCAGGTCTCAGTCGCCTGGAAGAACCGATGACTGCCCTCCGGCCACTCAAGGGTCTGGTGGTAATTGACGAAGTGCAACGACGACCGGATCTTTTCCCGGTTCTACGCGTATTGGCAGACCGACAGGATATACCCGCCCGGTTTTTAATTCTCGGCAGCGCATCCGGAGAATTGTTGCGGCAGACCTCGGAAAGCCTGGCCGGCCGGATGGAACGGATAACCATCAACGGCTTTTCCTTGCCGGAACTCGGGACAGAGGCGGAGCAATCCCTGTGGTTACGCGGTGGGTTTCCACTCTCCTTTCTTGCAGCAAGCGAAGGCGATAGTGTTTCCTGGCGGAAGAATTTCATTTTGACGCTGCTTGAGCGTGATTTTCCCCAATGGGGGGTGCGAGTGCCCGCTCTCGCTCTGCAGCGCTTTTGGACCATGCTGGCCCATTATCATGGACAGACCAGGAACGCAGCTGAACCTGCCAGGGCCTTAGGCGTGAGCGAATCAACTGCCCGTCGACATCTGGATTTGCTTTCCGATGCTTTCATGATCCGGCAATTACAACCTTTTTATGCCAATATAAGCAAGCGCCAGGTGAAGGCGCCAAAAATCTATGTGCGTGACAGCGGGTTATTGCACCAGCTCCTTGGTATCGGTACCCTCAAAGATTTACTCTCCCATCCCAAAATTGGGGCTTCCTGGGAAGGTTTCGTGATCGAACAGGTGCTGATGACCGAGACTCATGATGAGGCTTACTTTTGGGGCTCGCATCAGGGCGCCGAGATCGACTTGATCCTTCGTGAAAATGGCAGGATGTTTGGCCTGGAATGCAAACGCACCGATACACCGCGCCTCACGCCTTCCATTCGTATCGCCCTTGATGATTTGGGATTGGAGCGGGTCGTAGTGATCTATCCGGGAACAAAACGATTTCCCCTCTCGGAACAAGTAGAAGCGATACCATTTCGGATGATCGCGGAAGGTATACCGCTTTTCGCCTGAAGCGACGAATACGGATACCCCTGTTCGACAGGGTCTTTGAGATCTCTTCAGCAGGCATTACCGGTCAGGACGGCAAACGACCGAGTTACGATGTTTGTGTGATCCTTAGCAGCGGATCAATGCATTGGCCGAACGGGCACGCACTCAATCGATGCCGGTGGTTTTCGTGCAGCACGAGAAGGAAGGTACCCTTCTCGATTTTCAGAGTGAGGGGTGGCAATTACAGAAAGACGTTGTCACCGGCAAGGGGGATCTCTTCATTCGCAAAACAACGCCTGATGCCTTTCTCCGCACACAACTTGAACAGACCCTCAATGAACTCTTTTCCGCGGCACGGATTCAACCAGCTGAACTCACTTCAACTCTCCAGCACCACCCCGGCAGCCGCAAGCTGTGCGACAATCTCGCCATGCAACGGCACACCTTTTTTCATATTCTCAGCCCGCGCCGCCCAGCCGCGTTGACCGGGCCAGGTGAAAGGGGTGGTCTCGGCTGCGGCCACCCCCAGATAAGCCAGGTAGTCGTTTACCCGCCCGGCCAGCACCTCGCGGCCGCCAAAGGCCTCGGGATTCAGGGCGATAAAGAGTTTACAGGAATCGGGATCAATGCCGCTGCGGTCACCGGCCTCGATCTCGTTGCCGAAGGCGCCGCCGGCAAGGGCCGCAGTCAAAAGTTCCAGCATCAGGGCCAGCCCGGCGCCCTTATGCTCACCAAAGGGCAGCACCGCACCACCGAGAATGGCCTTGGCGTCATTGCTGGCTTTACCTTCGACATCAAGGCCCCAGTTGGCGGGAATTTCCTTGCCCTCGCGCAGCCAGGTGCCGACCTTGCCGACCGCCGCCTGACTCATGGCCATATCGAGGACCACCGGATCCTCCTCTCCTCCCCGGGGAATGGCGATGGCCAGGGGATTGTTGCCGATGACCCGGCCCTTCGCCCCCCACACCGCCATGCAGGGCATACCGTTGGTGGTGCAGATGCCGACCATGCCCTGCCGCGCCGCCCTGGCCGCATAATAATGGGCGCGGCCCCAATGGCTGGTATGGATCGCCAGGCAGACACCGACTCCAAACTGCTTTGCCAATTCTATCGCATGGTCCATGGCCGTGACGGCGACTCTTCGACCGGGGCCATTATCGCCATCGAGCAGACAGGTGGCGCCGAATTGCCGGAGCAAACGGACCTCCGGGGCAGCCTTTACCCGTCCATCCCGAATGGCCTGGATTAGGCCCGGCAACATGCGCACGCCATGCGACGGCACACCCTGGAGGTCGGCCTCGGCCATGACGCTTGCCTCCATTGCAGCAGCCTCCTCCGGGACTCCGAGGGCAATAAGGACCTCGGCAATTTGCCGGCACAAGCCGGCATAGGGAATGCGAATTTCTTCCTGCGACATCGGCTTTCTCCTTTTGACAGATAATCTTGTTGGTTTTTCTCAGACAGCCGCCCTTTGTCCGTTCATGGCCGCAGGTACTCCCGCTCCCAATCGCACATTTTCTTAAGGATGGGGAAGATGCTCCGCCCCTTTTCGGTCAAGGAGTATTCTACCTTCGGCGGTACCTGGGGATACACCTCGCGAGGCACAAGGCCGTCGGCCTCCAATTCACGCAACTGCTGGGTCAGCATTTTTCGGGTGGTATCGGAAAATTGCCGCTGCAACTCGGAAAAGCGCATCGTCTCCCCGGCCAGATGCCAGAGAATCGATGCCTTCCTTTTGCCACCGACCACCGCCAGGGTGACATCGATACCGCAGGTATAGTCTTTCACCCGGTAGACCATCGTTTCCGCTTCACTAGGCCTTCCTTGCACTTTTGCCATCATTTTGCTCATACGTTCCGCAAAAGATACTACGTTACAAAAAAGTTCGTTATTGACGTTTCAGTTCTTATGCTGAATTATAAACCACATGACCACACAAGAGAAGTCTCTCTAACAGAAACCCCGCAAACAGGAGGAAACATTGTGAAGACAGTAGCATTCAACGGCAGCCCCAATAAAAACGGCAACACCTTCCACGCATTGCAAATGGTGACCGCCGAACTTGAAAAGGAAGGGATAGAAACAGAAATCCTTCACGTCGGCAACAAGGCCATAAGGGGTTGTCTTGCCTGCGGCCAGTGTGCTAAGAAAAAAAATGAGCAGTGCGTGCAGACGGAGGACGAGGTAAACGGCTGGATTCAGAAAATGAAGGAGGCGGACGGCATCCTTTTAGGTTCTCCCGTGCATTTCTCGGCGGTCGGCGGCACGATGAAATCCTTTCTCGACAGGGCATTTTACGTGACAGGCGTCAATGACCGCATGCTGCGCCATAAGGTCGGAGCGGCGGTGGTTGCCGTGCGCCGCTCCGGGGGCTTACCGACCTTCAATCAGCTCAACAATTTTTTATGCTATGCGGAAATGATGCTGCCGACCTCCAACTATTGGAACGTCATCCACGGCACCAGGCCGGGTGAAGCAACCCAGGATGAAGAAGGCAAGCAGATCATGCGCATTCTCGGCAAGAATATGGCCTGGCTGCTGAAGCTTCTGGAACACAGCGTAAAAACAATACCACCGCCGGAAAAGGAAGGAAAAACCTATATGAATTTTATTCGTTAGGGAGGCATCATGGAACTCCTCGCGGCCATTAAAACCCGGCGAAGCATCCGTCAGTTTCAGAACCAGCCGATACCAGATGCAATGATAAAGACGGTCATCGAAGCCGCTATGATGGCTCCTTCGGCCGGCAACCAGCAGCCTTGGCACTTTATCATCATCTCCGATCGAGCAAAACTCGATGCCATTCCGGCGTTCCATCCGCACAGCAAAATGGTGCTGCAGGCGCCGGCGGCAATTCTCGTCTGTGGTGACCCGACCGGCAAACCCTGGCCGGCCTTTTGGGTTCAGGACTGCAGCGCAGCAACGCAAAACCTGCTGCTCGCCGCTAGAGACATAGGTTTGGGAACTGTCTGGGCCGGTGTCTATCCTGCGGAAGATCGCATGGTCGGGTTCCGCAGGCTCCTGGCAATCCCCGAGGACATCTATCCTTTTGCCTTGGTTCCTCTGGGCTGGCCCACCGGAGACTTCCCCTCAGCAGAGAGATTCAAACCGGAACTTATCCATAGGGATATCTGGTAGCCGGGTGATGGCGAATACCAAAAAAGTCCTCGTGCTTTTTGCCCATCCGGCCTATAAGCGCTCGACGATGAACGCTGCCCTGCGAGGTGCGATTGAGGGTCTGGACGGTGTGACCGTCCATGATCTGTATGCCCGATATCCGGATTTTTTGATCGATGTGGCAAAGGAGCAGCAGCTGTGCCAGGACCACGACGTGCTCGTCCTCCAGTATCCTTTGTACTGGTATTCCACCCCGGCCATTGTCAACGAGTGGCTGGACCTGGTTTTTGAACATGGCTGGGCCTACGGAACCAACGGCAGGGCACTTGAAGGCAAGATCTTTTTTCAGGCCCTTACCGCCGGAGGCGACGCCGCCTCCTACAGCGCCCTGGGCAGCAATCTCTTTACCCTTCGCCAGCTGACCCTGCCGTTTCAGGCCACCGCCAATCTCTGCCGGATGCGCTGGCTGCCGCCCTACGCCGTTCTCGGCGCGCATCGCGGCCTGCATCCGGACGAGCTGGCCGGCCATGCGGCAAACTATCGCCGCACCCTCCTCGCCCTGCGCGACGACAGGATCGATCTCGACCTGGCCGCATCGCTTGAACTCCTCAGCAGCGATCTTGCAACTCACATTGCGGAGGAATAGGCAATGGAACAATTTCTGGCGCAGCTCCTCGTCTTTCTCGGGGCCTCGGTTATCGCCGTACCCCTGGCGCAAAAATTCAAACTCGGCTCGGTCCTCGGCTATCTTCTCGCCGGAATGATCATTGGTCCTTATGGTCTGTCGCTCATCGGCGAGATCGATAAGGTCATGCACATCACCGAATTCGGGGTGGTGATGATGCTCTTTCTGGTTGGCCTGGAACTGCAGCCTGCCCTCCTCTGGCAGATGCGCGTTCCCATTCTCGGCATGGGCGGGACCCAGGTTTTTTTAACCTGCTGCGCCGTGGCCCTTCCAGCCATGGCCCTTGCCATACCCTGGCGACAGGCGATAGCAGTCGGCTTGATCGCCGCACTGTCATCAACGGCTATCGCTCTCCAGACCCTCAGGGAAAAAGGCTTACTCAACACCTCCCCCGGCCGGTCGATTTTTTCGGTCCTGCTCTTCCAGGATCTGGCAGTCATTCCCATGCTGGCGATCCTGCCACTGCTGGCGATGACCGCTATGAATAAGGGCGCTCTGCCGGGCGGAGCACTGATTGACATCACCCTGTTGCCGACCTACCAACGTTTTGCCATTGTCATTCTCGCCATCGGCGGCATCTATCTGATCGGCAGATTCGGCAGTCGGCCGCTCTTTCGTATCATCGCCGCAACGAGGCAAAGAGAGATCTTTGTCGGCACGGCCTTGGCCCTGCTCATCGGTGCCTCGCTGCTGATGACCATGGTGGGATTGTCGCCGGCTCTTGGCGCCTTTCTCGCCGGAGTGGTTTTGGCCGACAGCGAATATCGCCATGAACTGGAAAGCGATATTGAACCTTTTAAAGGTCTTTTGCTCGGCATTTTCTTCCTTTCCATCGGCGCAAGTATCAACTTCACCCTGATTGGCGAGCGGATCTGGTTGATCTGCGGCCTGGTAGCGGCGCTTATCGCCATCAAGTTCGCCGTGCTCCTTATCACCGCCCGGGTGTTCAAGATGTCACGCGATGCTACGTGGCTCTTTGCCGTAGCTCTGGCTCAAGGCGGGGAATTCGCCTTCGTCCTCTTCCAGTTTGCCCGGATCAACGGCGTGCTGCCGGCCACCTTGGTGGAAACCTTGGTTTCAGTCGTCGCCCTGTCGATGTTTCTTGCCCCCATCCTCTTTCTCGCCTATGAAAAGTTGCTCGTCCCCCGCTTACAGACAAGCGAAGCGATGAAACCCGCCGATGCCATTACCGGTCGTGGTGCCCGGGTTATTCTCGCCGGTTTCGGTCGCCTCGGCACCGATCTTGGCCGCCTCCTGCTGTCCGCCGGCTGCCGACCGGTCATCCTCGACATTGACCCGGCCAACGTCGATCTCCTCCGGCGATTCGGTTTTGAGGTGTTCTACGGCGACGCCTGCCGCCTCGATCTGCTGAAGGCTGCCGGAGCTGCGGAAGCAAAGCTGCTTATAATCACCTTCGGTGATCTGGAGAAGGCCCAGGAGCTGGTCCGCTTAGCCGGCAAACATTACCCGCATCTGCGCATTGCCGTCAGCGCCGCCGACCGCTCCGCCGCCTATGAATTCATGGATCTGGGGGTTGCCACCATCCGCCGCGAGACCTTCGGCAGCGCCATGGAACTGGGCCGGGACGTACTGGAACTGCTCGGCCACGACCCCTATGAGGCCTACCGCATCACCAGACTCTTTCATAAAAAAGACGAGCAGACCCTGCCGGAACTCTACAAGGTCCACAGGCAGGAGAGGCAGGACTACATCTCCACGTACCAGCAACATAATGCCGATCTCACCGAGCTCATGCAAAAGGACCGGATAATCAACCTTGAAGAGGTGGACAAGGCCTGGACCGCCCCGAAGGCGGAAACCTGAAAGAAAGGCAAGCTGACGCCGAAGGGATAATCTAGGAAGTGTCCCCCATTTTCTTCCAGGCCGAAGAGCAATCACGAGCGCCGCGATGCTGACTGCCAAGGCAAGCCAGACGTACCGGCCCTCGGCCAGCCAGGGTAGAAGTGCTCTAACGCGCGTGATATTCACTTGTAGAGTGTTACACAGAAAGGCAAAATTTAATATCCTATAGATACAGTTCGATAGCTCAAGTTAAAGATTTGTGGCAAATATTAATATTTGCATGCAGCCCAATGCACGATCCACCAATTTTGCGGCTGTAATCGGTAAGCCTTGCCCTGCCATGTTTTCTTCAGAAGAAGTGGTTGCTGATTTATTGAGTTATGTCAAGAAGTTTCTGAACTTACTGGTTCCGGTGAGGAGCTTGGCGATATTTTGTTCGTGCTTGAAAGAAAAGAATCGTATGTCAAGGTATGCAAATGTCCCCCATGCAGGTCCTGAAAAACCTCATGAATCCGCATGGGGATGTCATATATAAGTGAATTTACAATAACCTGTGGCCAGCACCAAACGGCTCAGTCAGAATAAAGTTGCCAAATAGAAGAGGAAAAGATAGTGTTATTAGCCTGTTCCGGGTGAGTTCCCCGCCCGGAAGATCGTTATCAACTTTTACTCAGGAGGTACCGGATGCGCTTGCGACCTGCAATCTTCGCATTAACCGCTTACTTAGCCCTATCCTTTGGTGTGGCAAGGGCCAAAACCGTCGTTAATATCGGCATTGTTACCAATCCCACCTTCGTCCATGTCCAGGCGGCCAACTGGTTTAAGGAGGATGTGGAAAAGGCCCTGCCCGGCAAGTACGAGATCGTCGTCCACCATTCCGGGGCCCTGGGCAGCGAGACTCAGGTACTGCAGCAGGTGCAGCTCGGCACCACGCAAATGACGGTGTGCACCACCGGGCCGATCGAGGCCTTTGCCCCGGAAATCAAGGCACTGGAGATGCCCTTTCTTTTTCCCTCCTATGCAGCGGCCGACAAGGTCTTGGATGGCCCCATCGGCCAGGATCTGGCCGCACGCCTGGCCAAGCAGGGCTTTTTCGCCCTGCATTTTCTTGATAACGGCTTTCGCAACGTCACCAACTCCAAGCATCCGGTCAAGTCGCCTGCGGATCTCGCCGGTATGAAGATCCGTACCATGGAAGCCCCGACGCATCTGGCCATCTGGCGGGCCATCGGCGCCAACCCGACACCCATGGCCTGGCCGATATTCACCGCCCTGCAGCAGGGCGTCATCGACGGCCAGGAGAATCCAGTGGCGATCATCCACGCCGCCAAACTCATTGAGGCCGGACAAAAGTACCTGACTCTGTCGCGCCATGTCTATTCAGCCCTGGTCTTCCTCGCCAACAGAACCTTTATCGACACCCTGCCGGAGGCCGACCGCAAGGTCTTTCTTGATGCCGCCCGTGCCGCATCGCTCAAAGGTCGGGCCTTTATCCGTGACAACGAGGACAAACAACTGGCGGAACTGAAGGCCGCCGGCATGCAGATCGAGGATGCACCCGACACCCCGGCCTTTAGAAAGGCAACGGCCCCGGTCATCGATTCTTTGAGCGGCGATGCCAAAAAAATCGTCGAGCAGATCCGCCTGGCGGTGCAGTGACCGACACGACTGGCGAACAGCAAACCGCCTCCCGGCCCACGGTCATCGAGCAGTTGAGTGGGCGGATCAACACCATGGTGGAATGGGTCCTGCTGGTTTTCGGTTCGGCCATCTGCCTGATCCTCTTTGCCCAGGTGCTTTGCCGCTATGCCGGGGCTTCGCTCGGCTGGTCGGAGGAGGTGAGCCGACATCTCTTGGTAGCTATCACCTTCCTCGGCAGCACCGCCGCCTATAAACGTGCCTGGTTTATTGGCCTGAAGGGGATTGGCCATTGGTTCAGCCCCGGTATCGAGAGGCTGATTCTTCTGGCCATACAGCTGCTGACTCTGTGCTGTTTTGCTGTCATCTGCTGGTTCGGCACCCTGTACACCGGCAAGGCCTGGCATCATACCACCGCTGCCCTCCAGCTCCCCATGGCCCTGCCTTTCTCGGTGATTCCCGCAGCCGCTCTCATCCTGATACTCCATGTCTTGGCGGATATCAGCAAGACCCTGCGTCGGGGGCGACACCACCCATGATCGTCCTCCTGCTTTTTGCGCTGCTCTTTGTGCTCATTTTCTTGGGGATGCCGATAGCGCTGTCGATCGGCATCCCGGCCATCGGCCTGATCCTGGCTCCAGGGGTCTTCCCGCCATCGGTGCCGGTTGCCGCCCTCGGTCAGACCATCGTGCAACTGCTCTTTGCCGGGGTCGATTCCTTTGATCTGCTGGCGGTGCCGCTCTTTATGCTGGCCGGATCGATCATGGAATCGGGTGGCATCTCGCGACGGATCATCGACTTTTCCGACAGTCTGGTGGGCTGGCTGCCGGGCGGCCTGGCCTGCGCCAGCATCGTCGCCTCGATGTTTTTTGCCGGGATCTCCGGATCCGCCGCCGCCGATACCGCCGCCATCGGCGCCGTCGCCATCCCGGCGATGATCCGCCAGGGCTATCCGCCGGCCTTTGCCGCCGCGGTGGTGGCCGCCGGCGGGTCAATCGGCATCATCATTCCGCCTTCGATTCCCATGGTGATCTTCGGCTTTCTCACCAATGTCTCCATCGCCAAGCTCTTTGCCGGCGGGCTGCTGGTCGGTGTGCTCTTCGGTTGTGCCTTGATGCTGGTGACCGCCTGCATCTCCTGGCATCGCGGCTACGGCAGCCGTCGAAGGTTCTCCGTCACCCTGGCGCTGCAGTCCTTCCGCCAGGCTTTTTGGGCGCTGTGGGCGCCGATCATCGTCCTTGGCGGCATCCTCTCCGGGCTGGTGACGGTCACCGAGGCGGCGGCACTGGCGGTTTTCTATGCACTGTTTGTCAGCACGGTGCTCAACCGCGAACTAGCCTGGCGCGACCTGCCCGAGCTGATCATCCGCTCGCAGATCACCGCCGCCGCCATTCTCTTGATTATCGCCATGGCCAAGGTTTTCACCTGGCTGGTGGCAATGCAACAGACCAGCCAGCTCCTCGGCGCGGCGATGACCGGTCTCGGCCTGCCGCCATGGGGGCTTCTGCTGCTGGTTATGGTTGGCCTGTTGATCGTCGGCTGTGTTATGGAAACGACGGCGGCCCTGATCCTGCTGGTACCGGTTCTGGTTGCTTTGACGCCGCAGATGGGCATCGACCCCATTCAGTTCGGGGTGGTGGTGGTTACCAACCTGGCGATCGGCATGTTGACGCCGCCGGTCGGCATCTGTCTTTTTGTCAGCTGCGGCATCTCCGGCGTGCCGCTCGGCAAGGTGGCGCGAGCCGCTTTACCCCTGGTGGCCGCGGCGCTCGTGGTATTGTTGCTCGCTACCTGTTGGCCGCCGCTGACCCTGTGGCTGCCGGCGTTAATTTATCAGTGATCGGCTGCACACCTCGCAATCATCCGCGCCTATCTTGACGAAGAGAAGCTCAGCTACCTGTATCTCGCTGGTTCGACGCCGACCAAAGAACGCAAGGAGAGGATCAATAATTTTCAAAACGGCAGCGGCGATGTCTTTTTCATCAGCCTGAAAGCCGGCGGGGCAGGCCTCAACCGCACCGCCGCCGATTTCCGAGATGCAACTGTAGAATGGCACCTGCCAGTTTGTAACTTCGTTTTCGAGACTGGACAAGGTGATCGAGTCCGAAAGATGGGTTCGAATTCCACGAGGTTCTTGGCTGCAGGAGTGGGCAGGGCAAGCGCGGCGGGTTTGGGCTTTGATGAAACCTTTACCAGATGATCTTCAATCCAAGCTTTTTATAATCAGCAAAGGCCCTGTCATGGGAAATGAGAGTCAGCTTACGGGTAATAGCCTGCCAAATAATCAGACGGTCAAAAGGATCTTTATGCTGCATGCGAGGCAGGCGGTGGAAGGTAGCCGCTTCGATGTCGGCAAGTTGAAGTATGGAAAAACCCGACTGACGAACGACCTCCGGAAAGTCATCGGGAATCACGTTATCGAGTTGCAATTTACCGATAGCATACTTGAGGGAGATTTCCCAAAATGTGACGACGCTGACCGCAACGGTCACATCAGGATTTCGGATACAATCAGCTGCTTTTTTACCCAGTCGATCGGGATCGAACAACATCCAGAGCAAAGCATGGGTATCGAGCAGGCAATTCATAAGGAGAGGAATTCGTCGTCAGTGATTTTAAAGTCATCGGTAATTGAAAATGATGCCTTGCCAGCCAACAACCCAAAAATGCGCCGCGGCTTACCTTCATAGTTGGCAAATGGCACCAGCACCGCAATTTTTTCCTTCTTCTTGCCGTAACTGATGACGATATCCTCGCCGTGTTGAACACGGTCGAGTACTTCTGAAAAATGGGACTTAAATTGACTCACTGTCATAGTCTGCATGTCGGGAAACCTCCTCAATTTTTCACAATATCCTGCTTTCGTGACATGTTGTCAAGTAAATAAGGTGACATTGAACATTCAGGCAGAGATCCTTGCCTAGATATCAATCCGAAAACATAGAATAAACATAACCACATTCATCACCAATCGCGAGGGAAAACCCGGAAAATATGGTATGCTTGGCCTACTATCGAGGAAAAGAGGAAAACCCATGATCATCAGCGCCAGCAGAAGAACCGACATTCCCGCCTTTTATGCCGAGTGGTTTATTAAAAGACTTCGGGAGGGTATGGTGCTCGTACGCAATCCCATGAATTTCCATCAGGTGTCACGGATTGCCCTGACCCCTGATGCCATTGAATGCATTGTTTTCTGGACCAAGAATCCGGCACCAATGCTGGCAAGGCTGGCAGAAATAGACGACCTTGGCTATCGCTCTTATTTCCTTTTTACCCTCACCCCGTATGATTGCCGTATCGAAGTCAATGTCCCCACCACCGGGCAGCGCATTGCCACCTTCCAGGCACTTGCCGAACGGGTCGGCAAGGAAAGGGTGATTTGGCGATACGATCCGATTCTTTTTGCCAACCACTATTCAAGCGAATTTCATATCGCGGCCTTTTCCGCCCTTGCCGACAGGCTTGCCGGTTATACTGAGAAATGTATCGTCAGTTTTGTCGAGATGTACAAGAAATGCGCGCGAAACTTGAAAGGGCTGATGCTCGAACATCCACCGATTGAGGAACGGATAAACCTTATCCACAGACTTCAGGCAATCAGTGCTGCCCGGGGCATCACCCTGCAGTCCTGCGCCGTCGGCAGCGAGCCGGCATTTGCCGGAATAGCTTCCGGCAAATGTATCGACGACGATCTCGTTGCAAGAATCACCGGCACCGGGATAAGCGCCGGAAAAGATAAAAATCAACGCCGCGAATGCCGCTGCATTGAGAGCATCGATATCGGCGCCTACAATTCCTGTCCGCACGGTTGCCTTTACTGCTATGCCAATAGCGACCGGGCCTCGGTCGCCAGGAACTTCGCCGCCCACAACCCGGATTCACCTCTCCTGTATGGAACCATTGATGCCGATGACAAAATCACCGAAAGGGTACTCAAAAAGCTCACCCGTAAGCAGCTCCAGTTTTTTTTCTGATCGCGCTATGATATCCTCCCGAAGCGGGTCTTTTCGGTTGTATTCAAAGAGCAATTTCTCTCCCTCCTCGCACCTGCATTTCCCCTGTCAGTTTTGGTCATTTTGGGTTTATTTAATTTTCCGCATTGACAGTCATTTCTCGAAAGTTTATTTATGTCACTCACAAGAAATGTGCTAATTCCGCATATTTACTAAGGTTTTTCCCTACATTTTTTTAAGCTTCCAGCCTACTCTTTTTTGAGCTGCTCCCTTACGCATTTCTCCGCACTTTTCCTACCTATAAAAAAGCAATCGGCTGATTTTCTTCTCACCCTCATTCCTCTATAGTGGCTGATAATATTTAGAGAACCTTCTCTTTCGTCTACCGAGAGACGGTTCCCCTGATTTCCTCGTCATGTGGGATGACTTTTTATACGGCCATGACGAGTGCGCACCTCCCAGTTTCCATGTGCCGGAATGGCAAGAAGAGTTGGTAGGCGCGGCTGCATACGGGATACGGTCCGGTTTTTAAGTGCCGGACTTCACACTTCTTACCTCACTTGTGATAAGCAAGAAAGGAGTCTTAAATGGGAGTATCAAGGCGGGATTTTCTTAAACTGTCAGGCGGCACCGTTCTGGTGGCATCGCTTGGCGTGAACCTCGATCCGGCAAAGGCCTTTGCCAAGGATTTGCGGATCAAAAATGCCAAGCAGACGACGACGATCTGTCCTTACTGTTCGGTAGGGTGCGGCATAATCGTCTACGTAGAGAACGGCAAGATCATCAACACCGAGGGTGACCCCGATCATCCGATCAGTGAAGGGACACTTTGCGCCAAGGGCTCTTCCGTGAGCCAGCTTGTCAACAACGACACCCGTGTTAAAAAACCGATGTACCGCGAGCCCGGTGGAGCGGCGTGGAAAGAAGTGGAATGGGACTGGGCATTGGACAGAATCGCCCGCCTGGTCAAAGATGCACGGGATAAGAGCTTCAAAAAAACCACCAAGGCCAAGGTCAAAGAGAAACAGGCCGACGGCACCATGCTCGATGTTGAAAAAGAATTCGTCGTCAACCGCACCGACGCCATCGCCCACATCGGCAGCGCCGCCCTCGACAACGAGGAGTGCTACATCCTGCAAAAAATGATTCGGTCCTGGGGCCTGGTGCATATAGAGCACCAGGCGCGTATCTGACACAGTGCAACTGTTGCGGCTCTGGCAGAGTCGTTCGGACGCGGTGCAATGACCAACCACTGGATTGACCTGAAAAACGCCGATGTTATCCTGGCTATGGGTTCAAATCCTGCTTCAAACCATCCCATCTCCATGAAATGGATCAAACGGGCCCAGGAGAAGGGCGCAAAGCTGATTTGCGTAGACCCCCGTTTTACCCAGACCGCTGCGAAAGCGGATCTGTATGCCCCTCTTCGTTCCGGCACGGATATCGCCTTCCTCGGCGGTATGATCAATTATATCCTGGAAAAAGAGCTGTTCTTTAAAGAATACGTTATCAACTATACCAATGCCGCCTTCCTGGTATCTCCCGACTATAAGGGACCGGCCGACCTCGACGGTCTCTTCTCCGGCTACAACCTGGAAAAGAAAAATTACGATAAGGCCACGTGGACTTTCCAGAAAGGTGCAGATGGCATCGCTCTGAAGGATCCAACCCTGCAAGACCCCAATTGCGTCTTTCAGCTTCTGAAAAAGCACTATGCCCGCTATAGCGTGGACAAGGTAGTAAGCATTACCGGAACGCCCAAGGACAAACTGCTGGCGGTATACGAAATTTACGGTTCCACCGGCAAACCTGACCGGGTCGGCACCGAATGCTACGCCATGGGCTGGACCCAGCACACGGTCGGCACCCAGAATATCCGGGCGATGACCATCATCCAGGTACTGCTCGGCAATATGGGCATGGCCGGCGGCGGCATCAACGCCTTGCGTGGTGAGGCCAACGTGCAGGGTTCAACCGACTACGGTCTCCTGTTCCATATTCTGCCCGGCTACAACCCGACGCCCAACGCTGCCTGGCCCGATCTCGCCACCTATATCGAGAAAAACACTCCAACCACCAAGGAGCCGCAAAGCGTCAACTGGTGGGCCAACCGTAATAAATACATCGTCAGCTACCTCAAGGCCGTTTACGGCGAAGCTGCCACCAAGGAGAACGACTTCGGTTATTCCTGGCTGCCGAAGACCGACGTCGGCCAGAACGCTTCATGGCTGATGATCTTCGACAAGATGCTGAAAGGCGATTTTGAAGGGTTCTTTGCCTGGGGCCAAAATCCGGCCTGCTCCGGAGCAAACTCCAACAAGACCCGCGAGGCCATGACCAAACTCAAGTGGCTGGTGAACGTCAATCTTTTTGACAACGAAACCGGCTCCTTCTGGCGCAGTCCCGGCCTGAAAGCCAAGGACATTCAGACCGAGGTATTCTTTTTGCCCTGCTGTTCCTCCATGGAAAAAGAAGGCAGTATCATCAACTCCGGACGCTTGGCGCAGTGGCGTTATAAGGCGGTTGAACCGCTTGGTCAATCAAAGCCCGACGCTGAGATTGCCAACGAACTGTTCTTCAAGGTTCGCGAACTTTACAAGAAAGAGGGCGGTGCCTTCCCCGATCCGATCCTCAACCTGAGCTGGGACTACGGTGAAAAAGATGCCGCCGGCAAAGTGAAACACGTCGATGTCCACGCCATTGCCAAGGAAATCAACGGCTACTGGCTCGAAGATGTCTACGACAAGAAAGTCGATCCGCCGAAACTCCTCGGCAAAAAAGGCGATCTGGTCACCAGCTTCCCGTCTCTGCAGGCCGACGGCACTACCTCCTGCGGCTGCTGGGTGTATTGCAACTCGTATATCCTGAAAGACGGCAAACCCGTCAACATGATGGCGCGGCGCGGCAAGGAGGACCCGACGGGACTTGGACTTTATCCCAATTGGGCCTGGGCGTGGCCGGTAAACCGGAAGGTTATTTACAACCGCGCCTCGGTCGACCTGCAAGGACAACCCTGGGATCCAAAACGACCGCTCCTCAAATGGAACAAGGAAAAATCCACCTGGGAAGGGGATGTCGTTGATGGCGGCGGACCCCCGCCGGGACTCCCCGGCGGCAAGTTGCCGTTTATCATGAAAGCGGATGGTATCGCCTCGATCTTTGGACCGGGTCTTGCGGAAGGTCCGTTCCCAGAGCATTATGAGGCCCTGGAATGTCCGGTCGAGAAGAATTCAATGTCCGGCCAGCGGATCAACCCGACCATCAAGATCTTCGGCGACAAGATGGACGCCTTTGCCACCTGTGACACACGCTTCCCCTTTGTCGGGACAACCTACCGGGTGTCGGAGCACTGGCAGACCGGTTGTATGACCAGGCACTGTTCCTGGCTGCTGGAAATGCAGCCCCAGAACTTTGTCGAGATGAGTATTGAACTGGCCAAAGATCTGAAGATCAACAACGGAGATACCGTCTTCGTCTCTTCCGCCCGCGGCGAGGTCAAAGCGGTTGCGATGGTCTCCGAACGGTTCAAGCCCTTCAAAGTAGCCGACTCGACCGTCCACCAGGTCGGAATGCCCTGGCACTTCGGCTGGCAGTTCCCGGAAGACGGCAGCGGGTATGACAGCGCCAACCTGCTTACACCGAACGTGGGTGACGCGAACACAATGATACCCGAGTCGAAGGCCTTCATGGTCAACGTCCGGAAGGCATAGGGGGTGTAATATGGCAAACGATAACACGAAAACCCGCAAAGCAATCCTGGTAACCCCCGAGGCCTGTATCGGCTGCAGGGCATGCCAAGTTGCCTGCAAGTCCTGGAACCAGCTGCCGGCCATCAAAACCAAGAACAACGGCACGTACCAAAATCCGCCGGACCTGGCCAGTTCGGCATTCAATATCATCCGCTACAGCGAGGTGCCGTCGAAGGCAGACCCCGTCCGCTGGCTCTTTGTCAGCAGACGCTGTATGCACTGCGAGGATGCAGGCTGCATGCAGATCTGTCCTTCCGGCGCACTGTATCGAACGGCAGAGGGTGCCGTGGCCTATGACCGCGACAAATGTATTGGCTGCAAGCTTTGCGTCAATGCATGCCCCTTCGATGTACCGCGTTACGATGCCGACGGTAAGATAACCAAATGTCATCTCTGTTTTGACCGGATCGGCGCAGCCATGCAACCGTCCTGTGTCAAGACCTGCCCCACCGGGGCCTTGAAGTTCGGCGATCGTGCTGAACTCATCGATGGCGCTAAAAAAGATGGTTTCAAGACAATTTACGGCGAAAAAGACCTGAGCGGTTTAGGCTCCATTTACGCCTTCAAGGAAGAGCCGAAACTCTACGGTATGAAGGAAAATCCAACCATCCCAAGCAGCGTGGTCTTCTGGCACAACTATTTGAAGCCACTCTCCTGGATTGGTCTGGGCGGTGTGGTTGCCGCGGCAGCGATCCATTATCTGGCCATTGGCCCCCACAAGGAAAAGGAAGAGGAGGTGTGATATGGCTGAGATGATAAGAAAGTCCCATGTCGACGAGATCCTGAACCATTGGATACTCGCCGGAAGCTGCATCCTGCTTAGCATCACGGGATTCACCTTCCTGTTTCATCTGGACCCCGTCGCCTCGGTGTTCGGCGGCTACAACACCATGAAGGACGTGCATAATTGGTTGGGAGTGGTTTTTGCCTTGTCACTTCTCTACACCATGCGCCATTATCTCATGGATGCCTTTGAATATGACGCCGACGACCTGCAATGGTTCAAGGTGGCTGGTGGCTATCTGTCGCATAAGGTGACGGTTCCACCGATGGGCAAATACAACCCCGGCCAAAAACTGTACTATCTCGGCATTCTCGGAGCCGGAATAGCCATATCGGCCTCTGGTCTCGGCATGTGGTTGATGAAGGACAACACAACGGTGATGCTCATATCGCACCTTGTCCATAATGCGGCCTTCGTCTTCTTTTGCATTGCCGGACCCGTACATATCTACCTCAGCACCCTGGCCAATCCCGGGACGGTTCAGCTTATGCTGAGCGGCACACTGCCGCTTGCTGATGCCAAGAAGCGCTATCCCAAATGGATAAAAGCGGTCGGCAAGATGTAACCCCGGCCCAACCGCCAACCTCAATTGAGGAAAAAAGGGGATACATGGGTATCCCCTTTTTTGTTTACTATGCTGAAAAATATATTGAGTTGTATTTTGGCCCTGCTGCTGTTTGCTGGAACAGCACTCGCGGCGGAGCGGACCGAGGTACCCATCGGCGATTCTCCATCCATGGGGCCGAATGACGCGCCGGTCACCATTATCGAGTTCATCGATTTCCAGTGACCGCACTGTGTGGCGGCCGGTCCGGTCGTTAAACAGATCCTCCAGGCTTACCCAGGCAAGATCCGTCTGGTGATTAAAAATTATCCCTACAAATACCGGGATTTCTCAAGAATTGCAGCCGAGGCAACGCTTGCTGCCAGGGACCAGGGAAAATACTGGGAAATGCATGACCTCTTACTCACCCGTTCTCCCAAACTTGACCGAACCAGCTTGATCGCCTATGCCGGCGAGCTTGGACTTGACGTGAAGAAATTCACCGAATCCATCGACAGCGGTAAACACGCCCCGGAAATTGACCGCGACCTCAAGCTCGCCGAGTCAATCGACCTCTACAACACGCCGACCATGTACATCAACGGACGGCAAGTTGTCGGTGAACGGCCTTTTGATTTCTACAAGAAGATCATCGATGAGGAATTGAATACAGCAGGAAGGTGAGCGAATGAAAACAACAATTGCATTCATGTTCATGTCCCTTTGTCTGCCGGTGTGCGGCTTTTCCGCTCCCCTGGAGCAGCTAGGAAATACCGCACCGCCTGCCCACAACCTAGAGACGCCTGCCAAGGTTGAACTCGGCAAGAAGCTTTTTTTCGACCGGCGGTTGTCTGGAGACGGGACTATGAGCTGTGCCACCTGCCATGATCCGAAGCAGGGCTTCAGCGATGGCCTGGATATCTCCCTCAATTATCCAACAACCCGCAACTGGCGGAACTCGCCGACGCTCATGAATGTTGCCTTCCAGGAGCGCCTGTTCCATGACGGACGGTCGGCAAGCCTTGAGGATCAGGCACTGTTTCCGATGATGTCGGCCTTCGAGATGAACCAAAACCTCGATTTCATGGAGGAGGAGATTCGCTCCGTTGCGGAATATGTGGCGGAGTTCAAAGAGGTCTTCGGCGATCCTGACGTCACCCGGGAACGCATAGCCATGGCGATAGCCGCATTTGAAAGGACCCTCGTTTCCCGCGATGCGCCACTTGACCGGTTCCTGGGCGGAGATGAGAAAGCGCTCTCGCCGGAAGCGTTGCAAGGGTACGCAATCTTTACCGGCAAAGGCAAGTGTACCGATTGCCACCTCGGTGCCAAGTTGGCTGATGACAAGTTTCACGCCCTGCAAGTTCAGGAAAACCCCGAACACCTGAAGGACCCGCGCATTGCCGCAACCCGCCGGTTCGTCGCCAAGGTTTCCGGTTTTGAGGAGTATCGGACGCTCGCCGAGGATCCGGGCAGATACCTCGTCACCAAGGACCAAAAGGACTGGAAAGCATTCAGAACACCGACGCTTCGGGAAATTGCAGGAACTGCGCCCTATATGCACAACGGCATCTACGCGACACTTGATGAGGTAATCGAATTCTTCGACGCCGGCGGCGGCAAAGGCAACACCGTGCTCAAGCCTCTGCAACTCACAACCGCAGAGAAAAGCCGGCTCAAAGCCTTTCTCGAAGAAGGCTTAACCGGGGAAAAGGCCACCTTCACCTACCCAAAAATTCCATAAGGATAATCATGACCATTGATATTCAGACCCTCATTGCAAAACGTCCGCACCTCAAAGACCCACTTGAACTCTACGCCAGATGGCAGCGCTTTCATCTTGAGGCTACGGAACTTTTGCCAAAGGTGCGCTCGGCGATGTCGCCCATGGACTCCAAGGCATATCCGCGGGAAATTGCCGGTCAGGTTTTTCACCTGTTTGCGGCAATCTTTGAGCTACCGACGGCTGAGTTTGAACCGCTGTGCCACGCGCTGGAGAACGGCAGCATCGACTTCATGCGCCTGCCTCTGGGCGAAGCTCCTGCCCTGCCCTCCCTGGCCTGCACCGATGAGGAACTGGCAAGGCTCCTGTTCCTGTTGAGCCGACCCTATTTTCTTGCCCTGCGCCAGACCTTCCCGCTTGACGGCAGCGAGTGGCAGGGCGGACGCTGCCCTCTCTGCTCGGCCCAGGCTGCTCTGTCGTCCGTTATTGACGGCCCCAAGCGCCTCCTGCACTGTTCTTTCTGCGGCACTTCCGGCCCATACCGGTTCATTGGTTGTCCGAATTGCAGCAGCGTCGATACGGCAATGCTCAGCACCATCGTGTCGGAAGATGAACCCGGCTTTCGTATTGCCACCTGCGATGCCTGTCACACCTATGTGAAGATCGCCGAGCATTTGGTTTTGGCTGAAATGGCCTTCGACCTTGCAGATATGGCCAGCATTCCCCTTGATATCGTCGCTCAGGGGAAGGGCTACGCTCGCATGGCACCGAACCCTATCAGTTTGAAAAAGATGGGATGATTTTTCTCGCCTGGTAAGTCAAGGTTCTCAAGGGGCTGTGCAAGCCGAACAGCCCTCCTTTCGCCCGGCCCCGCTATTAAAACTCCCAGCAATGTTCGTTTCAGGCAGCATTGAACTCACCCTGATACCAACAATTCACTAGCTTTCTCGCTCTGTTCCGGTTTATTAGCACCTTAGTAATTCATTGCCTGTTTTTCACCCCTCAAGGGGGTGCTGAAAAGAGTAAGAATGAATTTCGTGAAGGTACTTATCCCGCTTTGTCGAGGTAAGATTCGGTCCTTGTTAAATCCCGCTCAATCTGAAAATCTTCCTTGATCCCAGGACAAACCTATGATCGGCAAAAATCTGCTCTTAACCGCAACCTTGGCCACCGCTCTTTTCACCGCCTGCTGCGCAACCGCAGCGCTGCCGGAAACCGCTGCACCGAACAAAAGTGAGATGAGCAACGGCCAGGCGATGATTCTCGGCATCGTCGAAGGCTTGACCGAATACCTGCCGGTCAGCTCGACCGGGCATCTGCTCTTGGCAGAGCGTATTATGGGCATCGGCGACAGCCGGTCGCTGTCGGCAAACGAACAGGAGCGCAAAAAAGAGGCGGCCGACGCCTATGTCATCTGCATCCAGGCCGGGGCCATTATTGCCGTACTCGGCCTTTATTTTCGCAGGGTCTGGCAAATGGTCATGGGGCTTTTCGGCAAAAATCCAGTCGGCCTGCGTCTGTTGATCGGGGTGGTGGCCGGCTTTATGCCGGCGGCGGTAATCGGCCTGTTGTTCAACAAGACCATCAAGTCTTACCTCTTCGGCCCCTGGCCGGTGGTTGCTGCCTGGCTGATTGGCGGCCTGGCCATCCTGGCGGTGAGCTACCGAAACCGCCATAGCCTCAAAGCTCGGGCCGGCAGCGCGCTTGAGGATCTCACCTGGAAAATGGCACTCCTTATAGGTTTTACCCAATGCATTGCCATGTGGCCGGGAGTCAGTCGCAGCCTGGTCACCATAGTCGGCGGAATGCTGGTGGGCCTCAGCCTGCCGGCGGCGGTCGAGTTCAGCTTTCTTCTCGGAGTCGTTACCCTGAGCGCGGCTACCGCCTACGACGCCCTCAAGCATGGCCAGGCCATGCTCCAGACATTCGACCCGCAATCCCTGGGAATCGGTCTGCTTTTTGCCTTTCTCGCGGCGGTGGTCTCGGTGAAATGGATGGTTGCCTACCTCAACCGTCACGGTCTGGAGATTTTCGGCTGGTATCGGGTGGTCCTGGCCTTGACGGTTGGAGTTCTTCTGGCAACAAAGATGATTTGAAAACTTTCGGATTTGTCAATAAAGCGCCGACCTACAACCCCGGCCAAAGCTCAGCTGACTGCTCCCGCAGCTTTATTTTCATAACCTTGCCGCTGGCGGTAAGCGGGAAGGCTTTTAAAAAGTGGACATACTTCGGGGTTTTGAACCAGGCAATTTTCCCCTGACAAAAATCAATAACATCCTGCGGGGTAATATCTGAATCCGGGTGGGGAATGACAAAGGCTCCCGGCTGTTCGCCGTATTTAGCGCTTGGCACTCCCACCACCTGGACATCCTGTACCCCATCCATATGATGGAGAAAATCCTCTATCTCCTTGGGGTAAATATTTTCGCCGCCGCGGATAATCATATCCTTGATCCGCCCGGTGATGGCAAAATAGCCATCTTCATCCATGACCCCGATATCGCCTGAATGGAGAAAGCCGTCTTTGTCGATGGCGGCAGCGGTGGCTTCCTCCATTTTATAGTAGCCTTTCATGATATTATAGCCGCGACAGACCACCTCGCCATGCTGTCCGAAAGGCAGATCCTCGCCGGTTTTCCGATCGACGATCTTTACCTCGATGCCGGGCATTGCCTTCCCGACAGTCTCACATTTTTTCTGAATTAACGGCTCGTTATACATGGTCTGGGTCATTCCCGGCGATGCCTCGGTGAGCCCGAAGACGATGGTCACCTCGGTCATGTTCATCTTCTCGATGCAGTCGTTCATGGTTTTTACCGGACAGGGAGAGCCGGCCATAATGCCCGTGCGTAGAGATGAGAAATCGAATTTTTTGAAAAGCTTATGGTCCAGCATGGCAATAAACATGGTCGGCACGCCGTACACGCCGGTGCACTTCTCGCTTTCGATGGACATCATGACGTCGACCGGATTATAGGTCTCGACAAAGACCATCGCCGCACCATGATTGACACAGGCCATGACTCCCAGCACACAGCCGAAACAGTGAAAAAGTGGCACAGGTATGCAGATGCGGTCGATATGGCTGAAATTCTGACCGGCACCGAGCCAGTAGCCGTTATTGCCGACGTTGATGTGCGTCAGCATAACCCCTTTGGGAAATCCTGTGGTTCCCGAGGTGTATTGCATGTTGATTACATCTTCTGGCGACAGCGAATCCTGCCGTTCCCGGTATTCCGCATCACTGGTGGCAACCGACAGCGACATGACCTCCGGCATGGAATAGAGGCCGCGATGTTTCTCCGGTCCAAGAAAGAAGACGCGTTTCAGGCACGGATAGGTATTTGAATGCAGTTGACCGCGCTGGTGCGTCTTCAGTTCGGGGATCAGTTCGTAGAGTATTTCGAGGTAATTGGCGTCCCGCAAGCCGTTAATAATAAATATATTTTCACAATCGGACTGCTTTAAGACATAATCAATCTCCGCTGAGCGATAGTTGGTATTGATAGTCAGCAAGATTGCCCCGATGCGGGCAGTCGCAAACTGCAGGGTAACCCAGTGCGGCACATTGGTCGCCCATACCGCTACCTTTTCACCCTTTTTTATGCCCATGGCCATCAAACCCTTGGCCATATCATCGACCGAATCCGAGAACTCTTTCCAGGTTTGTCGGTACTCCCGGTCGGCATAGGCAACCGCCGTCCCGTTTGGATACTTGGCAACCGTTTCGGCAAGGATCTGCCCGAGGGTTATCTCTCTAACAATTTCATTTCTTGGCATGGGTGTCACCTACTAAGCCGTTGTAACATAATAACACGGCCAGTTAATTTAATGTGGGCAACGGCATAAGGAGCCGTAAGAAAATGTAATAAAATGGTTTGGTTATTTCCTAACGGCTCCTAAAGAGTAAATATGACGGCATATATTTTAGCATCTCCACCGACGGCGCTCAAACAATGGGGTACCAGCGAATTATAGTACATCGTGTCCCCTTCTTTTAAGACATGGCTATGGTTGCCGTAGAGCAGCTCCACCTGACCGGAAATGACCACAACGAATTCCTCTCCTTCATGCGAGGAAGTGGTTCTGTCCTTTGTCGGTGAGATTTTAATAAAGAAGGGTTCCATGTGTCGGTCAGCCTTGCCGGCACCGAGAGGATGGTAGCGATAATGGCCCTGGGTGCTCTCCTTATGCGAGGCAATACCTTCTTCTTGTTCGGCTGCTCTGGTAATGACCGGATCTTTACCGATCTGGTCATCCATAAAGGTGCCGACCCTTTGCCCTAAGGCCCGAGAAAGCTTGATCATGACACCTAAGGCCGGAGATACGCTTCCGCCTTCGATATCTTTAATCAGGTTTACCGCTATACCGGTTCTTTCTGCAAGATCATCGACACTCATCTCAAGTCTTTCTCTGAAGGATGTAATCCTCTTACCTATCTTTGCTGAATCACTCATGTTCTTTGCTCCCCTTGCCTCATTGTGCCATTATTAAGTGGTATCACCCAAGTATTGTCCCCACGGGGCGATCTGTAATTCTCTAAACTCACCGAAAGTGGGATCACACATTAAAAGGCTCTTTGTCCCTCATTAAACGACCCTTTGTCAATGAATAAACTTTGCCATTCAAGAAAAATACAAATTTTTTTGAATGGCAAATGAGGTTTGAGGCGTTTTTCCACAACTGCGACTCATAGCCCCTGCCTTCTTTTGATTGCCTGCAACACATAGGGATAGATATTCTCAGCAATTTTTAGATGACCGGCGGCATTGGGGTGAACACCGTCGGCTTGATTGAGTGCGCCCTGCATTGCTACGCCTTCAAGCAAAAACGGCATGAACACCGCGCCGCTTTCCTCGGCCAGGCGCGGATAAAGGGCATTAAATTTGGCAACGTAGATCGGCCCGAGGTTGCGCACCATCTTCATCCCGACCAAGAGCACCTCCACATTCCGTTCTTTTAGGGTTTTCAGGATTTCCCGGATATTATTTTCCGCCACCTGCGGATCGATGCCGCGCAACCCGTCGTTGGCTCCGGTTTCAAGAATGACGATATCCGGCTGGAGGGTGAGAATCCATTCGAGACGGGAAAGGGTGCCGCTGCTGGTCTCGGCGCTGACTCCGGCATTGATGACCCGGTATTTGTGGCCATCTTCCTGCAGCTTTTTCTCAAGGAGCGCTGGAAAGCTCTGCTCTTCTGCAACCCCGAAGCCCGCGGTAAGACTGTCGCCTACCGCAACGATGATTGGCATCGACTCCTTTCCCCCTTCCTTTACAGCTTTCTCGCGCTGCTCGCCCCGGCAACCGGAAAGGGCTATGGCCATTATGAACACTATCACAAAAATATTCTTCATTTTCCCCTCACCATCCTTTACCATGACTTATATCTGCTCCCGCAGAAAGCGCCCCGGCTTTTTGCGGATAATGGCCAGTGAACTGAGTAAGCCGAGAATCACCACCAGGCCTGCCGTACCCGCCACCAGCACAAAACCGGCAAGCGGCTTCGCTTGATATTGAATATCCAGGAGAAATCGACAAAGCCCCCAACTGCCAATCTCGGCGATAACGACGGCGGTCCCGCCACTCAAAAGGGCTAGGAGGAGATTTTCCAGAAAAAAGACCCGGAGTACAAAAAACGTATCGGCGCCAAGTATTTTATAATGCACCGCTTCCTCCATCCGCGCCATCCGGGTCGCGAGAATCGAACTGACGAGGATCAAGCCCCCGGCGAGGATGGAAAAAGAGGCGAAGAAGGTGATCATGACCGATAGCTTTTCCATCAGTTTTCCAAGCTCGACTGCCGACTCCCCGACGTTGATCGGACTGATGTTCGGATAGCTTTTGACGATTTTATTCTCCAACTCCGCCACCTCACCTTTTGCCACCTGTAGGGCGGCAAAGGAGGTCTGCGGCGCGGCCCGCAGATATTTTTCCGGAAAGACAAAGTAGAAAAAGGGATAGAGCATCGATTTGGTGCGGCTGCGGATCGAGGTTACCTCAGCCCTGAGCGGCACGCCCTGGATATTGAAATCAAGGATATCACCGATCTTAAAGTCGCCCATTTCGACGACGGTATCAAGAAGCGACACCGTCGGCAGGGCATTGACGGGCCGATTGTGAGCACCGAAAAGGCCCTCACCCTCCAGCAGAATCTCGTCGGGGGACAGGGTCTCGCGGTAGGTAAGGCTGAACTCTCTGGCCAAGCTGTCGCCGCGTTTTTTTAGTTCGACCTCGCGGTCGATTTTGTTATCGTTTATCGACTGCAGCCAGGCACGGACAACCGGAAAAAGTTGCACCTGGCCGCCAACCAGTTGAACGAAACCCTGTTGCTGGTCTTTTTGGATATCAAGGAAGAAAAGGTTCGGCGCATCGGCGGGATAGGAATCGATATAGGTAGCTCGCAGGTTCTGTTCCACCAGATAGATGGAGAAGAGAACGGCCAGGGCCGAGGCCAGGGTCACAACAACTGACCGGCTGGCATTTCCGGGCCGCAGCAAACTGCGCACCGCCTGGCGCAGAGAAAGCGTGTCAAAGGTGCCGCGGGAAAGGAGTTTCAAAAGGCCGCCGATCAGCAGTGCGATAACGATCACCAGGCCGAGGACACCGCCCATAAAGTACAGCCCGGTGCGGACATCGTCGAGCTGGCGGATCACCAGTCCCAAAAGAAGAAGGAGTCCTAAGGCCAGAAGGATCCGGGTGGCTCGCCGTTTCAAGCCCGGGCGGGGCTCCTTGCGGAAAATAGCCGCCGGCTTGACATCCTCTATGCTGCTGAGCGGTAAAAAGGTGAAAAAAGTGACCACCACGATTCCCAAGCCCATGCCTTCAAGGACATCCCACAGCGAGGCGCCGAGAACGATATTTTCCGGCAGAAGGCCAGCCAAAAGCCCGGAAAAGCTCTGCTTGAGAAGAAGCCCGGCAAGGATCCCCAGGCCACAGCCGATGGCGCTGAGAAGCAGCACCAGCACCAGATAATGGCGCAGCAAAAACCATCTGGATGCACCGAGGGCGCGGATAATGGCAAAGCTTTTAATCTTTCGACGGAGAAGTGCCGCAAGAGAACTCTGCATACCTATGCCCGCCAGCAGCAAGGTAAAGACTGAAATGAGCGACAAAAAAAACAGCAGATTATCGAAAAACCGTTTGACCCGTGAACCGGCATTGGCCGAGGTGCTGACCCGCTCCTGCCCTGCATCGGCTTTGGCCGTAAGGCGTGCAACAATTGCCTCCTGCCGGCCTAGATCGGCAAGTTTCAGCTGGGTCTGGTAGGTGGTCCGGCTGCCTTTGCCGACCAGATCCATGGCTGGGAGGTCGGCGGTCGAGACGAGAATGCGCGGGCCGAAGTTGAAAAAATCGACGGGCCGGAGCGATTCCCGGCTAACTACATCGACGATGGCAAGCGTGGCGTTGCCGAGCAGCAAGGAGTCGCCGACAGCAAGGCCCAGCCGCTCAAGAAGCGCCGCCGCAACAATGGCTTTCCCAGGGGCGAGGACATCTGTAAACTCTCGGCCGGAGCGCAGTTCCACCCGACCGTACAGGGGATAGCCGCTGTCCACCGCCAGGATGTTGCTGAAAAGGGAAGCGCCGCCGTCGGCTGTTCTCGCCACCGAATAGAATTCCCTGGTGTTGACCATGCTAACGCCCGGATCCCGGCGCAGCTCGGCAAGTTCTTCGGCTAGAGGCGGTGAGAAGTCGGCATGCGAATGAACGATGACATCACCGCCGTGCAGGCTCCTGGCATCGCCGGCGATAACGCCGCGAACATCGCGGCGAAAGCTGTTGATGGCGACGATGCTCACCAAAGAGAGGACGACGCAGAGGATGAAAACCACAGCCTGGCCCCGGCTATGGGCAATTTCCCGCAGCAAAAAACGAAGATTCATAGCTCTGCCCGATTTTCGCCGGTAATCCTGCCGTCATGCAGGCGAATTACCCGATCGGCACGCGACGCCAGGCTTTGGCTGTGCGTCGCTATGACCAGAGTCGTCCGCCGGTCGTCATGGAGTTCGAGAAGGAGGTTGATAATCCCCTCACTGTTGCTGGAATCGAGATTGCCGGTCGGCTCATCGGCAAATATGATCTCCGGCCCGTTGATAAGAGCCCTGCAGATCGCCACCCGCTGCTGCTCGCCCCCGGAAAGCTGCTCGGGGAAGTTATGGCGCCGCGGCAGAAGGCCTACCTGATCGAGAAGCTTTTCGGCCTTTTCGCGGGCCTGGGGGTCTTTTTTTATTTCCGCTGGAAACATGATATTTTCCAGGGCATTGAGCGAAGGAATCAGGTGAAATGCCTGAAAGACAAAGCCGGTCAGGCCATTGCGCAGGGGCGCCAGCTGATCCTCGGTGAGGCCGGTGATATCACGCCCGGCGATCCTGATCCGGCCGCTGCTCGGCAGATCAAGACCGGAAAGAATACTGAGGAGTGTCGTTTTGCCGCTGCCGCTGTTGCCGGCAATTATCACGAACTCTCCCTTACCTATGGCCAGGGAGACATCGTTTAAGACGTCAATTTTCTGCCCGCCGAGATAATAGTGCTTACACAGCCCGTCGGCTGCCAAAATGGTATCGACCATGAATGCCTCTTGTTATTACTTTCGAATGCTGCTTTTGGATGCTTCTTGGCTATGGTAAACATTCCTGCTAAATATTCGAGGAGTTGATCGTACTTTTCCTACTCTTGACATGCCAAGGTCCGTACCGTTTTTTCCGTGAATCTCCGGCAAATATTGTTTATGTTTCAGAGCTGAAAGATCAGATTGGAAAGTGTGGTGAACTAAATCCTGACGCAGAACACATCGTTTTGTAGTGTTCTACTGAGTTGAACTTGCCCCTAATTTTGCAACAAACAACCACATGAATAGACAGGAAATCCTTTCGGCAATAAAGCGCATCTCAGAAGAACACGATGGCAAAGCGCCAGGTTTTCAGCGCTTTGCCGCAGTAACAGGCCTTTGCAAGTCCGATTGGTACCCGAATTTCTGGTTACGATGGGGCGATGCCATTAAAGATGCTGGCTGTCTGCCCAACGACTTTACCGCTGCCTATCGTACTGATTTTCTGATTACAAAATATATTGAACTGATTCGTGAGCTTGGTCATTTTCCAATTGAAGGTGAACTTAGAATCAAAAATAAGACTGACAAAAGCTTTCCAAGTCATAATGGCTTTTCTCAGCTTGGATCAAAGCAGGAACGATTACAGAAAATTGTCGAATATTGTCAGGGAAAAAGTGAATTTAATGACATAATTGCCCATTGTTCGGCCGTTGCAAAACCTACGCGTAAAGAACCTGATTCAATTAATTTGACTTTTGACAATGTTGGTTACGTATACATCGTCAGGCATGGTAATCGTAATGAATATAAAATAGGTAGGACAAATAAACCAATACGTCGCGAGGGTGAAATTCGACTAGAGCTTCCAGAAAAAGTACAACCAATTCATTACATAGAAACGGATGATCCCGCAGGGGTTGAACATTATTGGCACTCAAGGTTTGCTCGTAAACGAAAAGAAGGCGAGTGGTTTTCGTTAACAATGGATGATGTCCGTGCCTTTAAAAGATGGCGAAAGATTTACTAATCATATGGGCTTCGTTCGTGAGGTCAAATCACGATAGGTTTTAAGATTGGTCCATTAAGAGAGGGCAAAGATATGGACAAAATCATAAAAGCCACTCCACTCAATGACTATCGAATAGAAATTCTTACAAGCAGCGGCATTTCAGGAATTTTTGATGTGAAGCCCTATTTGCACGGCAGTGCTTTTAAGGAACTCACTGACAAATCTTATTTTCGTCTCGTTCGTCCCGTCCATCATGGCATTATCTGGCCACACGAACAAGATTTTAGTTCTGATACTATTGTTTGGGATATACAAAATACTCAACAAGGAGCAAAAAAATGAAGAATATCGGAACATTCCTCCAGGCTGTGATTTTTTCCTGCCTTCTCTTCTGTCCAACAGGCAGCCCGCTGTTTGCTGCCGAATACCCCTTCGGCCTGCTGCTGGTAGGTCCGGCAAATGATCACGGCTGGAGTCAGGCCCATTTCGAGGCCGGGCAGGCCATGGAGAAGGTTTTTCCGGGGGCGAAAATGCTCTATATCGACAAGGTCAATCCGGCCGACCGTCCGGGGATCACCATCCCCATGCTGGTGGACGATCTGGTATCGAAGGGCGCGAAACTGATCATCGGCAACTCCGACGACATGAAGGACGGCATCCGTGAGGCCGCGGCCATGCATCCGGAGGTGCAGTTCATCCATATCTCCGGCGATGACGCCCTGACCGGCAAGGCCGGAGCCAATCTCAGCAACCTTATGGGGCGCATGGAGTACGGCAAGATGATGGCCGGCTTTGCCGCCGCCATGACCTCGCAGACCGGCAAGATCGCCTACCTCGGCCCGCTGATCAATGCCGAAACCCGCCGGCTGGCAGCCAGCGCCTATCTCGGCGCCCGCTATGCCTGGACCAAGGTCCTGAAAAAACCGGCGGCGGATTTGAAATTTAAAGTCAGCTGGATCGGTTTCTGGTTCAATATCCCCGGTGTCACCTCCGACCCGACCCTGGTCACCAACAGCCTTTTTGATGCTGGCCATGACGTCGTCATCTCCGGCATCGATACCACCGAGGCCCTGGTTGTTGCCGGTCAGAAGAAAAAGGACGGCAAGGCGGTGTGGGCCATCCCCTACGATTATCAGGGCGCCTGCTCCGTGGCCCCGGATGCTTGCCTCGGCGTGCCGTTTTTCAACTGGGTTCCCGGCTACACCAAGCTGATCGGCGAGGCCATGACCGGCAAATGGAAGCAGCAGTTCATCTGGCTCGGGCCGGATTGGCAGGCAATCAACAACCCGACGACCACGACCATCGGCTTCATGCCGGGTAATGCCCTGGGCGACAGTCAAAAACAGGCCCTTGCCGAGTTGCAGAAGTCTCTTGCCGGCGGCCTCAATCTCTTCACCGGCCCCCTCAATTTTCAGGACGGTTCAGCCTTTCTGAAAGCAGGGGCAACCGCCACCGACGACCAGGTGTGGAATCTGCCGCAACTGCTTGAAGGGATGGACGGCGCGTCCAAATAGGTTGGGAAAAGGGTTAGGGGTGAGGCGTGAGGGGTAACAGCACAAGCACTTCATAGCTCAACTCCGCTCACTTTTAACTCGTATCTTACCCCTAACGCCTCACTCCTAACGCTTCACTCTTCACGCCTCACTTTTATCAATGATCGAACTTATTAATATCCACAAAACCTTCGGCAAGGTACAGGCCCTCACCGGGGTGTATCTGAAAGCTGAAGCGGGGACCATCCACGGCATTGTCGGGGAGAATGGCGCCGGTAAGTCAACGCTTATGAAGGTGCTCACCGGCTTTATCGTAAGAAGCGGCGGCGAGATACTGTTGCAGGGGCAAAAAGTCCGCCTCGACAGCCCCAAAGATGCGCTCCGCCTGGGTATCGGTATGCTTTATCAGGAGCCGCTCGACTTCCCTCAGCTGTCGGTACTCGATAATTTTATGGCCGGGAGAACGACCTTCGCCCCGGTCACGGCGCGTGGCGAACTCGCCCGTCTTGCCGCTTCCTTCGGTTTTTCCCTCAACCCGAGCAGCCTGGTGGAGGAACTTACCGTCGGCGAACGGCAGCAGCTTGAACTGTTGCGTCTGATCGGCGATGGTGCGACTCTTCTCATCCTCGACGAACCGACCACCGGTATCTCCGAACGGCAACAGGAGCTGCTCTTTGCCGCCCTGGAAAAACTCAAAGCGAACGGCGCAACCGTCTTTCTCGTCTCCCACAAACTGGAAGAAATCGACCTGCTCTGCGATACGGTGACGGTGCTGCGCCATGGCCGGGTGGCTGCCTCCCGGCAACGCCCCTTTGACCGCGACGCCCTGCTGCAAGCCATGTTCGACGAGCTGCCGGAACACCTGCCGCCGCCGGTGAAAAAGAGTGGTGGCGAACCGATACTCGAATTCGACAAAGTGATTGGAAGCGCCGACCGTTCCGGGCTGCAGGGAGTATCGCTTGCCATCCGCGCCGGCGAGGTGGTAGGCCTTGCCGGAATCGACGGCAGCGGCCAAGCGGCCTTTCTGAAAACCGCCTGCGGGCTGTTGCCTGTTGAATCCGGCCGCGTCCTGCGATTCGGCGTGCCGCTGCAAAATGGCGCAGGGATCGGCAAAACCACGGTCTTCCTCCCGGCCGACCGCCTTGCCGAGGGGCTCTTTCCTTCCATGACCGTCAGGGAACATCATCTTCTTGCCGCGCCGGGAAACGCCTTGATCACCTCGACAACCGGCCTCACCGACACCAGGCAGGCAATTGCCACCCATAGCATAAAAGGGCAGCCGGAAACAGCAGTCGAGGATCTTTCCGGCGGTAACCAGCAGCGGCTGCTCCTCTCCCTCATCCCGAGTGAAGTACGGCTCATCCTCATGGAAAACCCGACGCGGGGTCTCGACGTCCAATCCACGGCCTGGACCTGGCACCACCTCCATTCGCTTCTAAAATCCGATGGCGCCATCGTTTTCGCCTCCCCGGATCTGGAAGAAATCATGAGCCAGGCCAGCCGCATCGTGGTTTTTTATAACGGCAAAATCGTCCTCGACACACCAGCCAGGGCAACCGATTACCACAGGCTGTCCCGGGCCATCACCGGACAGGTCAAAACCGCCGTACTTTGTTGAATGCCGCCAATCCTCAACTACCCAACTCAACCTCTACTATGAAAATCCCTGGCTCCCTCAGCCGTCTTCTTTCATCACGGATCGCAACCATGGCGGTTATCGCCGCACTCGCCCTCGGAACAGTCAGCTTCCTGCTCGTGGCCCTCGGCATCGCCCCGACGACAATCGCCATAACCTTTGCCAAGGGATCGATTTTCTCCTGGCAAAAGTTCGGCCATGTTCTCACAGTCTGGATCCCGCTGCTGCTCTGCTCCTGCGGTCTCCTGTTCACCTTTCGCGCCGGCCTTTGGAATATCGGGGTGGAGGGACAGGTAATCCTCGGCGCCATTGCTGCAACCGCCATCCTCCGCCTGGGAACCTTCGGCCTGCCGCCGGCCCTGATCCTGAGCCTGGCGCTGGCCCTGGGATTTGTCGGCGGCGGGCTGTGGGGAGGTTTTGCCGGACTCTTAAAGAATCGCGGCGGGGTCAATGAAATTTTTGGCGGCCTTGGGCTTAACTTCATAGCTCAGGGCCTGATACTCTGGCTCATTCTAGGGCCGTGGAAGCGGGCCGGTATCGCTTCAATGAGCGGCACCGACATGTTTGCCAAAGAGTTGTGGATGTACACCCCGCCCGGCTGGCGCATCGCCCCCTCCGCCCTGCTCCTTGCGCTCAGCGCCTTTGCCTTGACTGCGCTGGTTCTCGGGGCCACCCGTTTCGGCCTGAGGGTCAGGGCCACCGGCACTAACCCGCTGGCGGCAAAGCTGTTTGCCATCCATCCCGAGCGAACGGGTCTTGCCGCCATGGCCATCGGCGGCGGCTTGGCCGGACTCGCCGGAGCGCTGCAGGTCAGCTGCGTGTATCATCGCCTTCTGCCGCCTATCTCCAGCGGCTACGGTTATCTGGCTCTCCTGGTGGTTATGCTTGCCAATTACCGGATTACCCCGGTCCCGGCCATTGGTCTTTTTTTTGCCTGTCTTGCTGCCGGTTCCATTCAGCTACCGATCTCCCTGCAGCTTGACTCGGCCCTGTCCGGGGTCATCCAGGGGGCCTGCGTGGTCAGCGCCCTTCTCGTGCACGGTCTGCAGAAACGGCAAAAGGAGGAAAAGTGATCGATGTTTCGCTTGCATCTTTTCTTGCGGCAATCGTCGTCATGGCTGCACCCCTTGTGCTTGCCGCCCTGGGTGAGACACTTACCGAAAAGGCCGGGGTCGTCAACCTGTCGCTCGATGGCACCATTCTCCTTGCTGCCATGACCGGTTTTGTCGTCGCCAGCTGGTCGCAGTCCCTAACTTTGGGTTTTGTCGCGGCGGCGCTTACCGGCGGGGCGGTGGCGGCGCTCCTGGCGATTGTTGGAGTATGGCTCGGCCAATCGCAGGTGGCTGTGGGTTTCGCCCTGACCTTTTTATGTCGGGATCTCGCCTATTTCCTCGGCAATCCCTACGCCAGACAGCAGGGTCCGCAGCTGGCAACGCTGCCCGTTCCCTTTCTTGCTGATATACCTTTTTTCGGTAAGGCACTGTTTTCCCATTCTCTTATTGTGCATGCAAGTTTCCTCGCCATCCCCTGCTGCGCCTATTTTCTTTATCGTACCCGCCACGGCCTGCTGCTCCGCATGGCCGGGGAAAACCCTGAAGGCTGCTGGGCCCGCGGCATCAATCCGACCTTGGTGCGAACCCTTGCCGCCATAGGCGGAGGCATGCTCGTCGGTCTGGGCGGCGGCGCCTTTTCGCTTTCGGTAAAACCTGGCTGGGGCCAGCCCCAGGGTTGCGAAGGGATCGGCTGGATTGCCCTTGCCCTGGTCATTTTCGGCAGCTGGCATCCGCTGCGGGTGGTGGCTGGAGCCTATCTTTTTGGCATGCTGCAACTGCTCGGTATCTACTTCCAGGACTCTTTCCCGGCCATCCCGGCGCAGATCTTTCAGGTCGCACCCTTCCCGCTGATGATCTTCACCCTGATCCTCATAAACCTCAGGGCAAACCGGAAGAACAGGGCAATGCGGTTTTTTGGCGGCAAACCGCCGAAGTGGCTGGGAAAGGCGTATCGAAGATCGTAAAAAAATCGGCCAGAATGCAGGGTCTGCAATCTGGCCGAGAAATGAAAGAAAGAGATACGCGATTTAAGCCGTTGCAAAAGAATAACAGGTGCAAAGGTATGCCCGGAACGGCATTAGGAGCCGTAACGCAATGGGTTGAAATAACCCATATTTTGTAGCGGCTCCTATACGACGATGCACAAAGCCTGGGTCTTGGCCAGCTGCGTCAGTTTATTGGTTACTCTGCCCATGGCAAACTCAGCGACTTCGGTAATGCCCCGTCGCCCGACGACTATTGTCCCATAACCATTCTGCTTAGCCTCTTGAACTATAGCGGCAGCCCGACTTCTTACCGAAGTGATGATTTGTGTTGAAACCCGTTCCGGGGAGATGTCCAATTTCCCAAGATGGTCCCTGGCAATCTGTAACGCCGGCTGAATTTCTTTCTCGGCGTCGCCCATGAGCTGCTGGCGATAGGCCTCGGGGAATATATCCTCCATTCCTTCGGTGGAAACGGTGATACCGCGAATTGCATGGAACAAAGTGATTGTATTATCGCCATGATTAAGCATTGTACCGGCCTGATCGACCGCCCGGAGACCGCCTTCCGAAGAATCCATGGCAACCAGGATCTTGTCGGAAGTAGGTTTTCCTCCGATTAACCAGAGCGAAAAGGAGGTGGCGGCACCGAGGATTTTGCTGGCAACACTGCCAAGCGGCGTGCCTTCTTCAGCGCTCGACTTGCCACGGCCTATCACCACCACATCATAACCTTGCTGGGCCTCAGCAATTATATCCCGGGCAATTCCTTCTTTTTGTCTGCCGATTCTCGTGGTTACAGTGCCCGGATTAAATCCGGCTTCCTTGAAAAGCGTAAGCGCTGTATCCATGAAACCGGCAGCAATGGTCTCCTGCTGTTTTTCCCATGTCCGCAACGACTCAATCTTCTGTTCCCAAGCCGGATCCTTGCCCAAATCCCAGAAAACTTCGGGGACCTTGCTCATTACCTGGTATATCACTACCTGAGCCTTAGAGCACGCAACCGCATTGCAAACATAGCGAACTGCATCCATTGACTGCTCGGAACCATCGACTGCCAATAGAATTCTTCTCATCTTCTCACCCATTCTCCTTCCCTCCGATTACCTCCATTTAAGTCACCCGGCCGGCAGAGCCATTTTCCTGTCGGCTTTGTCGTACCGATATCGGCAACAGTGTTTTTCCAGTGTCTAGACATATTCAAGAGCGATGCCAATGTTGTATGATAATTAAATAGTTTTTTATTTCGGGATGATAGGGATGCAACTTAAGAGAAACATGGTAGCGCAGCGAAGACCAAGAGGGGGGAACTGTGTAGATTTAGTGACAAAGTTTGAGACATGGCGACAAACTCTCCGTTTTGCTGTTGATTTTGATGTGTGCTTGGTTGGTTACAAAAACTTTACCCGCTTTTGCTGATTGTGCAGTAACGGTAACATGCTGCGCCGCAAATGAGTTTAAGGAAAATTATATCCGATGAGCATTCAATCTGGTTTTCTAAAAAGCATTACCTACCCGGCGGGACAACTCACCCTTGGGAGTTTCTGCATATAATCGAAGACCGGGTCTCTGTCTTTGCTGTGGCAGGAAATGCAGGTTTTTTCTGCAACCTTCCTGTGCGGTTTGACTTTGTCCGGGGCATCGACATGCGCCAGTCCCGCGCCGTGGCAGGCCTCGCAGCCGACCGACTGCAAGGCGGGAGGAAGAGCCAGGAGTGAATCCACCGGCAAGGATGCTGCCGGTTCAGGGACAGGATTTTTGGTAATATGGCAAGGCAGACAATCCAAATTGAAGGTCTGCTGTTGTCGTTGCAAGGTGGCGTAGGCCCCGGCGTGTTTGGTCGAGTTCCAAAACTGGGTCTGCCGCGGATGACACTCCCGGCAGCCGGCGGAACCGGCAAGGCCTGAGAAAAATTGACTGTCGGCACGATTCGGCTGCTTAGCGGAGGCGGCGGATTGTTGGTTATGTACAGAAATTTTCTGCTTTATCGCCTCAATAAGGGCGGCAATCTGCGGATCTTCAGGGAGGTCCTTGCTCAGCGGAACGAAATCGCTGCTAAACCTGCTGAGAAACTGCTGTGGTTCATTCCCTGAGGTTTTCTGTCCCCCCTGCTCTCGACCTTTGCTCCAGGAACTACCAGGAATCCAATCGAGGTTGAGAACACCAAGATATTTCCCCTGATTCATGGTCTGAGCAACAAGACTGTTATTATCGACTCTCGCAATATTGTTCTGTTGCCTGTCAGCGGTTAGCAATACATGTATCTGGGGAAATTGCCGGGTGAGTTCGGCATTATCTTCGCCGCTCAGGCTTGAAAGGACGATGACCAGCCGGCATTCTTTACTCAGCCGCGCCAGATGTTCGGGCAGAACCTTCCGCCAGTCGGCGACGATGATCTCCGGCGAGAGTGCCGCGATCTGCCCGGTAAGTCCAATAATGCCGATCTTCATCGCACCTCGCTCAATTATCTTTGCGGCAGAAAAGATCGGTCTGTGCTGCTTATCCGTAAGGTTGGCGGAAAGCCAGGGGAAATCCTTTCCTTGGCTATTTTTCAAAAACTCAATGCCGGCGGCAAGATCATGTTGTCCTACACCGACCGCATCATAGGCCATCTGTTGATAGATTTCCATGAGGCCCGCAGCCGTAAGCAACTCCTGTGAATGGGCAACGGTCAGTTGCTTGAACAGCAGGTTGCCGGCGTCGAGAAGGATGGGTTGAGATGTATTTTTGTCGGCAAGGCTGCTGATCTGGTACGCTTTTTTGGACAGACCGCCCATTTGATTACCGCCTCAGCCACAGGGTCCAAGCTCCGCCTGCACATTGCCGGAAATAAATATGCGGATTTTGTCGGCAGGTGGCAGTTTGTCCGCGGCCATTGCCGAGACCCCGGTCAGGATGAAGAACAGTAGAGGCAGAAAAATTATGGAAAACCGCAAGGTATGTTTCATGTCAAGGACTCGTAATTGGTCTCAGGATTTACCGGCGACACCGGGAGGACTGAGCCGGCTGCCGGGGAATCTTCAAAAATGCTCCGTAAAACTGCTCTATGATCTGCGACAATTGTCAAAGTGTCAACAGCTGAAATTCATTTTCATGTCCTCCCCACCTGGAGTTGGCAAGCAGTGCCTATCGGGCTTTTCACCTGTTGCCCTGAAATCAAGAAGAAAATCTGTCACTCAGGAGTATCGGCTCTTGAATTGCCCCTCTTTTTATCTTAAGGTAGCCCAGCAATTTTTCCAGTAAAACTGGATTTATTCAAGAAAGTGTTCGATGCTGAAAAAGGGGCTCTTTTAATTTTTCTTTACAAGTGGTAAGGAATCGCCTTTTATATGGGTATACTCTGTGCTCTCGCAAATTTGTCGAGAGTATCGACAGCCGTGAACAAATACTGCTGAGTCCCTTCCGAACGGAAGGGAGCGGGGGAACCACAAGCAACATGGGGCGTATCGCCGGATTACCGGCGTAAGGCAAACTCTTCGGCCCGAGCCCGGCAGCTAACCTCGCAGGCATCGAAGGGAAAGCACGCTCCGAAGACTGGAGGCTTTCCTGCTACCATCAAACCGGAGTTGTATCTCATGTCATTGTCCCGTTCGGCCTCTGGGGCACAAGCCCAGGCTACTGCTGTTTCTGCGCCCCTTTCACCGGCAATAAAACCTGGAGTTTCAAGCCTTTCTTTGGCGGCACTGGGCATTATTTACGGCGATATCGGTACCAGTCCGCTGTACACCATAAAGGAATGCTTCTCCGGGATTCACGGGATGGCAGCAACACCTGCAAACGTCCTCGGGATCATGTCGATGGTGTTCTGGTCGCTTATCATGGTGGTCAGCATCAAATACGTTATCTTTGTCCTCCGTGCCGATAATAAAGGCGAGGGAGGAACTTTCTCACTTCTCGCCACCCTGCGCAGCAAGCTGCAAAGGAGCAAGAGGAAATGGTCCGTTCTCACGGTCCTGACCGCTGCCGGCGCATCGCTTCTCTATGGTGACGGGGTTATCACCCCAGCCATCTCGGTGCTTTCCGCCATCGAAGGTCTGAACATGGCCACCGATGCCGCCGCCCATTATGTGGTGCCGATTACCGTTGTCATCCTCATCAGCCTCTTTGCCATACAGCGCTACGGGACCGCATTCATCGGCAAGCTTTTCGGACCGGTGATGATTGTCTGGTTTGTCACCCTCGGCATTCTCGGATTGCGGGCGATACTCAGGCATCCGGAGATCCTTGCCGCCCTGAATCCTTTTTACGCCTTTAACTTTTTTGCCATCAACCACCTGCACGGTATTGTCGCCCTCGCTTCGGTGGTTCTCTGTATTACCGGATGTGAGGCGCTGTATGCCGACATGGGCCATTTTGGCCGTTTTCCCATCCGCATAACCTGGTACTGCGTGGTTCTGCCGGGACTGATCCTCAACTACTTCGGCCAATGTGCCCTGCTCCTCCACGACCCGACGATTGCCGAGGTCAACCCTTTCTATGCCCTGGCGCCGAACGGGTTGCTTATTCCCTTGGTGGGGCTGGCCACCCTCTCGACGATCATCGCCTCGCAGGCCATGATTTCCGGGGTATTCTCACTTACCCAGCAGGCCATTCAGCTGGGTTTTACCCCACGTATGCGCATCATTCACACCTCGCAGCATGCCAAGGGGCAGATTTACATTCCGACCGTCAACTGGCTGGTGATGATCGCCACCCTGACCTTGGTTATGGTCTTTCAGGAGTCCAGCAGACTGGCCGCTGCCTACGGTTTTGCGGTAACCGGTACCATGACCATTACCTCCCTTCTCTATTTCCAGATAACCCGGTATAAATGGCAATGGCCGCTGTGGCAGAGCATCCTCCTGGTCGGTCTTTTCCTGACCTTCGATGGCGCTTTTCTCGGCGCCAATATGTTGAAGGTGGTGGACGGAGGATGGATCACCATCTGCATCGCCACCTTCATCTCAACAAGCATGATCACCTGGCGTGATGGCCGGGTGCTCCTGGCCAAACATTACAGCTTGATGCGGGTACCGACCGATGTGTTTCTCCACGATCTCGCCGAGCATAGCCCGGCACGAACCTCGGGAACAGCGGTCTTCATGTCTATCGCCCCGGACGGTATCCCCCATACCCTGGTGCATCACTTGAAACACAATGAAGCACTGCATGAAAGGGTGCTGCTGCTGTCGGTGCTGTCGGCGGAAACGCCGACGGTCGACCAGGAAGATCGGGTAACCCTTGACGACCTTGGCCAAGGCCTGTACCGCATTATTGCTCATTACGGTTTTATGGAATCGCCGGATATGGGAAAGATCATTGAATTGCTGCACGACAAAGGGCTGCCGGTTGACATCTATTCCACCTCGTTCTTTCTCGGCCGGGAAAATCTCCTGGCCAGCGGCTCGGCACCCATGGCCTATTGGCGCAAATTTCTCTTCATCTTCATGTCGCGTAACGCCTGGAATGCCTCATCGTTCTTCGGTTTACCACCGGACCGGGTTATTGAGCTCGGCAACCATGTAGAAATATAATGGCACCACATCTCCCGCCCCTTTGGGCGTGAACATCTGTCTTACAACCAAGGAGAAAATCATGGTTGAGATCATGCACAGCAATATTCTTAAGCTCTTCGAACTGCGCGAGCAGGCCCTTGCCGGAGGCGGGACGAAGCGCATCGACGTTCAGCACCTGCGAGGCAAACTCACCGCCAGGGAACGTCTGCATCTGCTGCTGGATGAAGGCTCTTTCGAAGAAATCGACATCCTCAAGGTCGGCCGCGGCGCCTCGGTCAGCAGCGACGACACCCATCCCGGCGATGGCGTCATCACCGGCCACGGCACCATCAACGGCCGGGAGGTCTTTGTCTTCAGCCAGGACTTCACGGTCATCGGCGGATCGCTCGGCGAAGGTCATTCCCAGAAGATCTGCAAGGTCATGGATCTGGCCTATCAGGTCGGCTCACCGATCATCGGCCTCAATGATTCCGGCGGAGCCCGTATCCAGGAAGGTGTCGATGCCCTGGCCGCCTACGGAGAGATCTTTCATCGTAATGTATATGCCAGCGGCGTCATCCCGCAGATCTCCTGCATTATGGGACCCTGCGCCGGCGGCGCGGTGTACAGCCCGGCGATCACCGATTTCGTCTTCATGGTGCAGCGGACCTCGCACATGTTCGTCACCGGCCCAAATGTTGTCAGAACCATCATTCATAAGGATATCACCGCCGAGGAATTGGGAGGCGCCGAGGTGCATGCCGAGAAAAGCGGTGTCGCCCAGTTTGTTTACCCGAATGATATCCTGTGTCTCCGGGCGGTGCGGCAGCTGATCAACTACCTGCCCTCCAATAACCGGCAGAAGGCCCCTATCCTTGATCTCAACGACCCGCCGGACCGTATTGATCCAACCCTCGACTATCTGGTGCCGCCCAATCCCAACCAGAGCTACGACATGAATGTGCTCATTCACAGCATCCTCGACGGCGCCGAGTTTCTTGAGGTGCAGGCCGATTTTGCCGGCAACATCATCTGCGGTCTTGGCCGTCTCGGCGGCCAGACCATCGGTCTGGTCGCCAATCAGCCGGCGGTACTGGCCGGGGCCCTCGACAATAACGCCTCGTACAAGGCTGCACGCTTCGTCCGTTTCTGCGATTCCTTCAACATCCCCCTCGTCACCCTGGTGGACGTACCGGGATTTATGCCGGGACCGGAGCAGGAGCACGGCGGCATCATCCGCCATGGTGCCAAACTCCTTTACGCCTTCAGCGAAGCCACCGTGCCGCGGATCACCGTCATCGTCCGCAAAGCCTACGGCGGCGCCTATGTGGTGATGAACTCCAAACATATCCACTGCGACATTAATTATGCCTGGCCAACCGCCGAGATCGCCGTCATGGGGGCGCGCGGTGCCAGCGAGGTCATCCATCGCCGGGATATTGAAAGAGCCGCCGACCCGGACGCCCTGCTGAGTGAAAAAATGGACAGCTACCGTGAACATTTCATGAATCCCTTTCTCGCCGCCAAGCGCGGCTATATCGATGACGTCATCTTCCCCCGCGATACCAGACACCGGCTCATCCGCACCCTGCAATTTCTGGAAAGCAAAAAAAGCGTCCGTCCTGATCGCAAACACGGCAATATTCCACTGTGAGGCCTCCAATGTTTGAAAAAATCCTGATCGCCAATCGCGGTGAAATTGCTGTTCGCATCCTCCGCACCTGCAAGTCCATGGGTATCCGCAGTGTTGCCGTCTATTCCGAGCCCGATTTTCGCAGCCTCCATGTTACCGAGGCCGATGAGGCGGTGCTTCTCGGTGGAGCCAGGCCTGTTGAGTCCTATCTGAATATGGATAAAATAATCGCGGCAGCCCTTGCCACCGGCTGCCAGGCGATCCATCCAGGATACGGTTTTCTCTCGGAAAATTCAGAATTTGCCGGAAAAACCGTAGACGCCGGTCTGGTCTTTATCGGTCCGTCGGCTTCGGTCATTGCCGCCATGGGTGACAAGATCGCCGCCAAGAAAATGGCCGCCAAGGCCCGGGTGCCGATCGTCCCCGGAATAGTCGAACCGGTTGCCACCTATGAAGAGGCGGTGGCGGCCGCCGACACGGTTGGCTATCCGGTGCTGCTGAAGCCGGCGGCCGGCGGCGGCGGCAAGGGCATGCGAGCGGTCGACCGTCCGGAAGAAATGGCCTCGGCCCTGGCATCCTGCCAGCAGGAAACCTTGAAATCCTTCGGTGATGCCCGTATTTTTGTTGAGCGCTATATCAAAAAACCCCGCCACATCGAGATTCAGATACTTGCCGATCAGCACGGCAATGTGGTGCATCTCGGGGAGAGGGAATGCTCAATCCAAAGGCGCTACCAGAAGATCATCGAAGAATCGCCTTCCTGTGCTCTCGATCCAGGTCTCAGGACCAAGATGGGGGCTCTCGCCTGCGAACTGGCCAGGGCGGCAGGCTATGTCAACGCCGGTACGGTTGAGTTCATTGTCGATGAGCGGGGCGAATTCTTTTTTCTTGAGATGAATACCCGCCTGCAGGTTGAACATCCGGTTACCGAACTGGTCAACAACCTTGATCTGGTTGAACACCAATTGCGGATTGCCTTTGGTTATAAACTGCCCTTCACCCAGGAGCAGGTGGCGCTGTTGGGCTGGGCCATGGAAGTGCGCATCTGTGCCGAAGACCCGAGACGCGGTTTTGCCCCTTCAGTCGGTCTCATCACCCGCTACGCCGAACCCAGGGGCAAAAACGTCCGGGTTGATTCCGGCGTTCATGCCGGCAGTACCGTCAGTGTCTACTACGATCCGATGCTGGCCAAGGTCATAACCTGGGGAGAGGACCGTGAGGCTGCCCGTCTGAAGATGGTCCAGGCCTTGAACGGCTATCATATTGAAGGCATCTCCACCAACATCGATTTCGCCAATCAGATTCTCACCCACCCTGTATTCGTCCGTGGTGATCTGTCGACCGACTTCATTCCCACCTATTTGCTTGATCCCGACACGAAAATAGCACCATCACAGGAAGTCCTGCATCCTATGGCCATAGCCACAACCCTTATCTATCACCTGCGCGAGAATCTTCTCCAGGATTCGCTCCGGCCTCTGAAATCAAGGGTCGGTGCGGTGGTTGCGGCCAAGGGCTATTTCGAATATGTGACCAAACATGAAGAACATATCTTTCATATGCGTTTGGAAAAAAAGGGTGACGATCTTCTGTGGCAGGTACTGGTCAACAATGCGGTCTACCAGGTCATAACCCCGCCGATGGAATTCTACCGCCGGCGGCTGAAGCTGAACATCAACGACACGGATGCCTTCTTCCGCTTGAAATACAGCGGCAACTTCATTGAGGCGGCGCATTGCGGAGTGTCAGGCAACTTTGAGATTTACAATTCCCGGGAATGGCAAGTCGCCGGCCACATGCCGCCACCGGTCCAACGATTCAGCGGCAATATTCTCGATTGCCCCATGCCCGGCCTGGTCGTCGATGTCAAGGTTAAGGCAGGCGAGCGGGTATTCCGCGGTCAGGAACTGGTAATTCTTGAATCGATGAAGATGGAAAGCGCCGTGTCGGCTTTGGGAGACGGAGTGGTTGAATCGGTGTGTGTGAAATCGGGGGATGCGGTCGAGACAGGGACGGTTCTCGTGCGTTTTGAAAAATGATCGAACTCAATCAAACCGCACCACGTTGTTAATGCATCAGCCGATTCACGGTGCGTCGCAGGCTTGTTGACGGGAAAATCCCAGTTCGGATAGCCGATGGCGATGGCCATAACAATCTGTTTCCTCTCGGGAATAGTCTATAATTTTCTGCGCCATTTCCCCACATCCTTGTTAACAGAACGGCAATCGATCACCGCGTTTATCTGCAAAAGTCAGCCACTGCAAGCCGGCAAAAAAACGTCCATGCCGCCCTTCACTATCGCCAAATTTCATGATAGCATACTTGTATTGTAATAGTGCAATGAACTTTAACTACGATCAATCGGATTTCTTAGCGTAGTGGTGATCAACTTCAAAATGGAGGCAAGAAGGGTATGACAACACAGATTTGCAGACAATTCCTTAAGGTCGCTTTCGCCGTTACCTTGATCAGCAGCATTGCCGGCACAGGGCTGGCGGAAGAAGTAAAAGTGGGAGCGGGTGCTGCGGCTACGGAAAATATCTTCAACAAGATAAAAGAGCCAATGGAGAAGGCCAATGGTGTCAAGTTGACTCTGCTCTCCAGTGGACCTGTTCAAGCACTGAAAGATTTGGATGCTGGAAGTGTCGATGCCGCCGTCGGAGGCCTTACCTTTCCTGACTGGATGGTAATGATGGAAAAAGAAGGGTATGCAATTGCCGACAAGACGATCTATAAAAACCGGGTCATCGGCAAAGATGTAGTCAAGGTTATAACCAACAAAGATACTACGGTATCAAGCCTTACCAAGGACCAGTTGACCGCCATCTTCACCGGGAAAGCCAAAAACTGGTCGGAGGTCGGAGGGCCGGACAAGGCAATCGTCGTCATAGTCGGCAGCAAAATCCCCGGGACCCAGGCAGTGTTTCAAAAGCAAATCATGGATGGTGCGGCCTATGCTCAGGGTGCCGTCGAGGGCAGCACGATTGAAGATTTGAAAACCAGAGTGCAAGCAACACCGGGTGCCGTCTGCTTAGCCGCAATGGCCCAGATTGATGGCACCATCAATGCTCCCGCCATTCCCGAGGTTGGCAGGCCCATCACCTTAATAACCAAAGGCGCCCCATCCGGTGGACTACAGAAAATGCTCGATTTTATCAGTGGGGAAGGAAAGCAATATATAGCCAAGTGATTTTCCATCGAGAGGTAATCGTTCCACCATTGTGCCTCACGAGTTATCGAGGCGCAATGGGCGACTACTGATCTCCAGAGGAGTCGCCTCCGCCGAAAAGAGGTAATGGCATGGGGCGGCTGTGAATACTATTCGTTCACGCAGGGCAACGGTGCATCATGTTAAAGCTTAATACCAGGACAGTTCGAGCGAAGATCCTTGTGGCAACGGTTTCGACAACCGCTTTTCTCCTATTGTTTATGGGAGCATTCATGATGTTCAGAAGTAACAGCTTAATGCAGAAGGCCCTTGACTCCAAAGCCCACTCATTGATTTCCCTGGCTGAACAGGTTGGCAGCCCCTATATCGCCAACTATGATTATCCGGCACTTGACGCCTTTGTCAAAGAAGTAGTCAAGGACTCCGATGTAAAGTGGATGGTTTTCTATGATCCAAAAGGAGCGCTCCTGACCAAAAACAGTCAGGAACAACCGGCAACTTCTCAATCCATACTGATTGAAAGGACCATAAAAACAGGGGATGGCAAGGAGGTCCTGGCGCAGTTGAAATTCAGCTACAGCAAGGAACGGGTAACCGCTCAACTCAAGAGCGATGTTCTTGCTACCGGAGCGGCGATTTTTCTTGGCGGTATATTGATGACCGGGCTCATTGCCCTGACAACCAAAGCCATTGTCAAACCTATTGGCCATGCAGCGGGGGTGATGCAGGATATAGCTGAGGGCGAGGGCGACCTCACCAAAAGGATCCTGGTCGACAGCAATGACGAAATCGGTGCGCTGGCAACCGGATTCAATATCTTTGTCGAAAAGATCCACAACATAGTTGAACAGCTTTCCAGCAATGTCGTTACCATGGCGTCGTTTGCAAGCCAGTTGTCGATCCTTTCCAGGCAGATGGGCGATGGTGTAGAGGTGATGTCGGAAAAGACAGGTACGGTATCGGCAGCCGCCGAGGAAGCGAGCGTAAATACGCACTCGGCAGCTGAGAGCATGGAAGAGGCGACGACGCGTCTCGCAACGGTCACCGACGCTACCCATGAAATGAACAATAACATCGGTAAGATAGTTCTCAATTCCGACAAGGCGAGGGGGATCAGCGAACAGGCCGGCGAACAGGCCCTTCGGCTTACGACGGTAATGCAGCAGTTTGGACAGGCCGCCCAGGAGATCGGCAAAGTAACGGAGACGATCACCGATATTTCTTCACAAACCAACCTGCTGGCACTAAACGCCACCATCGAAGCTGCCCGGGCCGGTGAGGCAGGAAAAGGTTTTGCGGTAGTCGCCAGTGAAATTAAGGACTTGGCTCGACAGACGGCCATGGCCACTGAAGATATCAAGGGCAGAATTTCCGGAGTACAGCAATCGGCCGGCGGAGCCATGGCCGATATTGAAAAAATTACCATTGTTATTGGCGAGGTGGGCGCCTTGGTTGCAGGCATTGCGACGGCTATCGAAGCGCAGGCGTTGATTACCCGAAATGTGGTTGACAATATCGCCCATGCCGCCGCAAGTATGCAGGGTGCTAACGAGCAGGTTGCCCAGACAGCTGTTGTGTCGCAGGAAATAGCACAAGAAATAGCGGGGATCAACAACGTTGTTGCGGAGATACGAGACGGCAGGGAACAGGTTCAAGAAAACTCTACGGAGTTATCGCTTCTGGCGTCAAACCTGAATGCGCTGGTTGGTCATTTTAAAATATAAGGGACTATGCCACGTGTTCCACCACAAAACGGTCAGCTCGGCAGCGGCAGAAGTATGGTGACGATCAGCCCATGCTCCCCATCGCCGTTTTGTATAATCACCCTGCCGCCATGGGCTTTCACCGCCTGCTCGGCAATGGCAAGGCCTATACCGACACCGCCGGTCTGTCGCTCTCGTGCTTCGGCGACTCGGTAAAAGGGCTCAAAAAGGTGCGGGAGATCCTGTTCCGGAACACCTGATCCAAAATCGACCACCTTTATTTCCGCCTCATTATCACCGGTTGACAAAACCACTTCGACCTTGGTGTTTTGCGCCGTATATTGGGCTGCGTTTCGGATAATATTTTCAATTGCCCGCCGCAGCAGTTCGCGGGTGCCAGCTAGAGTTACCTCTGCCTGGGCGACAATCTTCACCCCACGCCCGGAGTTTCTCGCTTCAAAATCAACATCCTCGACAACCTTCGCAAGCAACTGAGTCAAATCCACCACCTCGACACCAGCGAGGCCGGCTCCACTTTCCAACCGGGTAAGGGTGAGGAGGTGACCAATGAGTTCATTGAGCCGGTCAGACTCCAGCCCGATTTTCTGCAACGAATTATCATCTTCCGCCTTGAACCGACTTTTAGCCAGTTCAAGGGCCACATTCATCCGGGCCAGCGGCGAGCGCAGTTCATGGGAGATATCGCGAAGAAGTCGCTTCTGGGCACTTATCACCTTTTCGGTGCGCTCAACCATAATATCAAAATCACGGCCCAGATCGGCAATTTCATTGCCGGTTCTCCCAAGACTCTTGCCGACCCTGACCGAATAATCGCCACCGGCTATCTGCTGTGTGGTCTTCTGCAGTCTTCTGATCGGAATCGTCAGGGAGCGGGCCAGGAGATAACAAAAACAGGTGATTGCGATAATCATTGTGGTGATTCTGATTATCTCCCCCCTCACAAAGAACGGCGGAAGCATTCCCGCAAAGAAAGGCCACTCTTTACCCAAAAACGGCGGCTGTATACCCGGCGGCGGACCCACGGTGTGCACCCCGAGCACGACGATGGATTCACCATCCTTGGCCGTCAGCTGTTTGGCGACGCTCAGGGTCTCACCTGATTTCTTCAGAGTTGCCTCACCTTGTTTCCTTGCACCTTCTACAAGATACACAAACTCATCGGCTATCGTGTCTCCTGACAGTGTGCGATTGTCGTCCCCGACCAGGGTGATCTTCGTTCGGGCCCCCTCGACAAGGCCATTGATATAGTTTTCATACTCCGTTTGTCCCCCGCACCTGTACATTTCCCGGGCGGCCTGCCCCGAGAGGACGATCATCCTCGTCGCATTCTCATCGAATTTTCGCATCATGGCGCTCTTAAACAGCTCGATGGAACTTTGTTGAGAAGTATAGATCACCACCACGCTCACTGCCCCGCCCAGGATCATAGTCAGCCAGAAACCGAGAAAGAGCCTGAAGAACATGCTTCTCATATCGATGTTTACCTCTCTGCCAAAATCAAAAATCAATCCTTCCCATGGACTTTTGCATACATATAGCCTACGCTGCGAATGGTCTTAATTCGCTCCATTCCATTGCTCTCATGCCCGAGTTTCTTGCGCAGGCTGGCGACATGGACATCGATGCTGCGATCAAACATCGAGAGCTTGCGTCCAAGGACCTTCTCCGCCAATTTTTCACGGCCGACGACCTGCCCTACCATGCGCAGGAGTTCCTCCAGCAGCGAAAATTCGACCGCGGTCACTGCGACCTCCTTACCCTCTCGCGTGATGCCCCTGGTCCTGGTGTCGAGAACCAGATCACCGATGGCCAGTACTTCGTCTGAAGTTTTGTTATCGGGATTTTGGACTGCATTCTCGGTTCGACGGCATATGGCCCTCAGCCGAGCCACAAGCTCCCTGGGATTAAAGGGCTTCGGCAGATAATCATCGGCTCCCATCTCAAGCCCAACGATCCGATCAATCTCATCGCCACGGGCGGTAAGCATCAACACCGGAATGTTTGAAGATACACGAATACGTCGCAACACCTCGAAACCGCTCATTTTTGGTAACATGACATCGAGAACGACCAGAGAATGTTCGCCCGAGAGGGCGCGATCTATTCCCGTTTCGGAGGCATTGACCGTTTCCACTTCAAAGCCCTCGGGCTGTAGATAATCGGCCAGCAATTCACAAAGTTCAACATCATCATCTATCACCAGAATACGATTCACCGGAAATCCCTCACTCATCTGTCTGCGAAGATCAACTGCTGCATCTTTTTAGGGGCGGTCGAGAAACACCTCATGCTTTTCAGCCATTTCTTTACGGCTGCATATACCGTGAATGCCATTGATTGTATCATTTACTTTTGCACGATGGCCTATCCCTGACAAAATACCGGCAACACCGACTTCCTGCTGTAAAGAATTGTAAAGTTTTAGCCCTCATTGTCGGTCAACAGCTGCAGCTGAAAGTGCAGCTGTCGAAGAAGAGTGGCGCAGCTTGAGGAAGTGTTGCTGCGCGAGCTGCAGCATATTTTTTCTGCCTTTTCGGCAAGCTCCGTCAGGCCGCATTGAAGAAGGGTGCCCTTCAGAGTGTGGGCGGCTGCAGTGAGTGTCGGATAATCCTCATGCAGAAGGGCGCTTGTCGCCTTGCTGAGATTGTCTTTTATACTATGGCGAACAATGCCCATCATTTTATCAACCTGGGCCTCGTTCAATCTGGTGGATGCCTGAAGATTGGCTGCGACTCTTTCCGGGATCGGTTGCTGCAAGGGCATTTGGTTTTCTGGGGACATCTGGGGGTCAGCCGTTGCCGGAGCAGGCTCAACAGGTGCCGTGGGTTGAAGCCTGACAACCGCCAGCAATACCCCGGTCAGCTGCGCCGGTTGGAAGGGTTTTGTCAGATATCTATCCATACCGGCGGCAAAACACATATCTTGATCACCGCCCATGGCATGGGCGGTAATAGCGACAACGGGAATATGTCCGCCACGCAGTCGCCGCCTAAGGTCGCAAGCAAGCTTCTCCGGCAGACCCCTGCTTGGCTGCACCCCCTGTTCGAAGGCGCGGATGAGAATCGTGGTTTCGATGCCATCCAGCACAGGCATCTGCACGTCCATGAGGATAATGTCAAATTTCTTGTCTCGCAGGGTTTCCAGGGCCTCCAGTCCATTGGCGGCGGTGTGCACATGGTGGTCCTTTTCGAGAAGCATAAAAGTGACGTCACGATTGACTGGATTGTCGTCCACCACCAGAATGTGCAGATCCTTTAATACGGCGACATCGTTATCCGGCTCCCTTGGCTCCGTCTCTTCCAGGTCAAAAGCACAGGGCTCGAGATCAAGAAGCAGATGGAAGGTGCTGCCGTGATTCGCTACACTCTCTACCGATAGAGTACCGCCCATAAGACCGGCAAGTTGCTTGCTGATGGTGAGACCAAGGCCGGTACCGCCGTATTTACGCGAATATGAACCGTCGACCTGCTCGAAGCTCTTAAAAATTTCGTCCAATTTGTCAGGGGCTACGCCGATACCGGTGTCGGTAACACTGAAATGCAGAGAAACTCTTTCGGCAACCGCCCGGTCATCCGCTGTTTCAAGGCGAAGGGTGATAGATCCCCGGTCGGTGAATTTGACGGCATTGCCCACCAGATTGAGAAGAATCTGGTGGATTCGAAGATCGTCGCCGATGACCGCATGAGGGACTGCGGCAGACTTGCTTACCAGAAGTTTCAAGCCCTTTTGCATGGCAAGGGGAGTCATGTTGGCTACCAGGGAGTTCAGCAGTCGATCAAGGTTGAAGGGATGATGGTCGAGATGCAACTGGCCTGCTTCGATTTTCGAGAAGTCGAGAATATCGTTGAGAATGACCAGCAGATTTTCCGCCGAATGCTGCACCGTCATGAAAAGCCGTCGCTGTTCCAGCGGATTTGCCGCCTCCAGTGCCAGATGGGTCATGCCGAGGATGGCGGTCATCGGTGTGCGGATTTCGTGGCTCATGTTGGCGAGGAAGAGGCTTTTCGCCCGGTTGGCTGTTTCCGCCTTTTCCTTTTGACGATGCAATTCCAGGGTCATGCTTTCCAGGCTCGTCGCCATTTGGTTGAGATTGTCGGCGATCTCCCCGAGTTCATCATCACGAACCAGATGGACACGCGCATCAAGTTTGCCGTCGCCAATCGCCTGTACCATGTCGAGAATACCCCTTACTGGTAGAGTAAAGGAACGGGCGAAGTGAGAGGCCAGCAAAGCGGCAAGAGACATGAGAATGACGGTCAAGGCCAGTGACAGTCGCAGATAGTTCGCCAGGTTTGCCCTGGCTTCTGCAAGCGAACTCTGCAGATAGGCATAGCCGATGATTTCCCCATCGCCAAGTTTAACCGGTTGCATTATTTCTACCGTATCGTCAGGGATGCTCACCACCGCCTCTCCTGTTTTGCGAGCTTCGTCAACCAAGGCAACAAGGGCTTTCTCCTTTGTTTGTCTGCCAAATTCAGGTTCATCGCTATCGGCGACCAGCATCCCATTTTTATCAAGGGCTTGGGCTTTAAGAGTATTTGGGAGTGCCCGTGAGGATTTCAAACGTACCTGGATTTTGACAAAATCCATGGTGTAAAGCGGGTCGACAAGAGTTTCGGCCAAATTCAGGGCGACGCTCCGGCTGGTCTGAACCGCTTCTTGCCGGATTTGGCGATACTCGATCACATAATCCACGGAAACCAGCAGGAACCCGACCAACCCTGTTATGCAGAGAGAATAGGCAATAAGCTTGTGATGGAGATGGCGGCGAGACACTGTTCTCATTCTGTGCGCCTCATTGCATATCAGCAGTGAGTTGTTGAAAAGGTGCCATCGCCTCAATTACACCCCCCGGAATCTCATCAAAACGGACGGTTTTTTCATAGTGTTTGAGAACTGATTGCCCTTGTTCCGATGTTTCCATGGCAAGCAGCACCTCACGAATTCGTTTTCCGAGATTTTCTTCAAGACCTTTTCGAAAGCTCACCACGTTCCTGGGAACGCTTTGAGTTTCGTGGATAACTCGCAGGGTTTTGGGGTTTTTTGCCTCGAATTCCTCAAATTCATGTGTGCCGATCGCTCCGGCGGCAACCAGGCCGCGTGCTACCCAGAGCAGGGTATTATTTTTATGCAGACTGAAGGTGAAACCAACTTCGTCACCAGACACCTTCACGGTTTTGTCGTTATGTTCCTTTGGCTTGAGTCCTGCTGCAAGGAGAGCTGCTTTTGGCAGAAAATACCCGGAAGTCGATGCAGGGTCTTCGAAGGCGATCATTTTCCCCTGCAAATCCATTATGTCCTGGAGCGGGCTGTCCATTGCTACGACAAATTTGGATCTGTATTCAGCCACACCTTTTTTCCACCGTCTGAGGACGATGGTGGATTCAGCCAATCGACTGACGGCGGTTACCGGAAACGGACTATCGATATACATATCAATTTCTTGGTTGCGCATTTTATTTGCCATTTTCGGGATAGTGTCAACAACAAGCACCTTGCAGCTGTCGATCCCAACGTCGCCAAGCTGATTGGCGAGATATTCGGCAAAAGGATTGATGATCATAATTGTTTCACCCGGGGTGTCGGAGATGTAGCCGACAACCAAGGTTCGACCTATTGCCGATCCGATTATAGAAAATTGCAATAAAAACAGGATGGTAATCAGAATGGTTCGCATGCTATGCCTTTGTCGTTGAACGTTAATGCATGATTATCTGAAGATTACCGTCAGTAACCAGTGGTTTTTTTCATTGTCGGCCAGCAAAAATGAAAGTGCAAATGGTTTTTTCGTCCTTTTCGTCGAGTTCTGATAAAAGTATCGAAAGCCCTCCCCCATACCTCCGACCACCAATACCCTCTGCTGCCTTCATACTCGATGATTGATAATGGACAAAGTTTTGTAAAGTTTTCGGCCTCATCGCTCACGACAACTTTACACGGCTGCACAGTAAGTTAACAGAACTTCACAAAGAAAGGTTCTATTGTGTTTTCCGAAATAGGCCGTTGTAAAAAATAACATGGCCAAAAAAATGCCCGGAACGGCATAAAGAGCCGTAACAAAATGGGTTAAAATGGCCAGGTTATTTTGTAGCAGCTCCTAAACAATATCCGACGAATACACATAAAGGTTACTACAATGATCACCGTTCTCCACAATCAGAGGCCTTCCTCTCAAAGACAATCGTATTTCATCAATCCGGTTGCCATTCCAGTGATCGCTTTTGTCTTTTCCTGTTTGGCGTTGCCACAGGCATCTCAGGCAGAGGCTATCCCGCCGCTCACCCTCACAAGGGCTGTGGAACTCGCCCTGCAAAATAATGCCGATCTGAAGACCCTACAGCAACGGTTTGAGTCGGCGGAAACGACGGTTCGCGAAAAAAAGGCCGGCTATTACCCTACTCTGGAAAACAGTGCCAAAGGGACCCACCTCTATAACGATGCCGGCAGCGATGGCACTTCATACGACACCGTCACGGCCGCACTCTCAACCTCTGTAAACCTCTTTAACGGCTTTTCCGATCAGGCAGCTGTAAACAGTTCCAACTTCTCTCTTCTCGCCGAAAAAAACAATCTCAGCCGAGTGCAACAGTCTACGGTCTATCAGACCATCTCGACGTTTATCGGCGCCGTAACCAACCAAGAACTCATCACGGTATCGGAAGCGAATCTGCAGGAGAACCGCCGGCAACTCGCGCGTATCGAGGCCTTCTACAAGGCAGGAAAACGACCCGTCTCAGATTTTTATCAGCAGCAAGCGGAAACCAGCCAGGCGGAACTGACACTCCTCAGCAATGAGCGTGACCTCGAGAACAGCAAACTTGAGATCCTACAGATTATTGGTCTTACAGCCACCGACCGGATACAGATTGCTGCGCCGGAAATTCCAGCCATTGCCTCTTTGCCGGCCGACCTTTCCATCCACAAGATGCTCGCGAACGCCCTTATCGCCCGTACCGATCTGCAGGCCCAGGAGCTGCGAATCAAGGCAGCCGGAGAAGAAATTGTTCGAGCCCACGCCGGTCTGTTGCCAAAAATCTCCCTCTCCGCCGCTATCAATTCAACCTTCAACAGCAAGGGGACAGATGACTTCAGCAGCCAGTTCAACGACCAGGGGGCTTCCATTGGTGTGGCCATCACCATACCTCTTTTTGACCGGTGGAAGACACACTATGAGGAGACTCAGGCGCAAATCAACCGCAATAAGGAACAGATCGCCCACGAAAAACTTGCCCGGCAGGTAGGCGTCGAGGTTGAAAAGGCCATACAAAGCTTGCGAATCGCCACCAAGCAGGTCGAGGTTGCCGAAAGCCAGGTGCAATACGCCCAACAGGCTCTTGCTGCCAGCGAGGAGCGCTATAACGTCGGTGTCGCAACTCTTGTAGATCTCTCAGCCGCCAGAAAAAGGGCGGTCCAGGCGCGATATGAGAGGATCAAGGCATTATACGACCGGCTTCTGCAGCAGGTCGCCATCGCTTATGCTCAAGGGGATACGGCGGGAATGATGGCAATGTTTACAAGCAACGGAGCTGATGCCCAGTATTTTTATACATACATACAGTAAGGACCCACTATGAAAAAACTTATGAAGAACATCTGGACCTGGATCATAGGAGCCGGTTTTTTTTCCCTCGCTTTGTTTTGCGGTCAGATCCTCGCCACTCGAACCTTGCCTGAATCCGACGATCTTATCCTCGCAAAGATTACCAGAGGCTCACTTGAAAAAACGATATCCTGTACCGGCACACTGGCCGCAGTCGGTACCGTTGATGTGGGTGCCCAGGTTTCCGGAACCATCAAAGAAATCCGCACCGACTACAACCAGAAGGTGGGTAAAGGTCAGATCTTGGCGCTCCTTGACCCAACCCTTTTCGAGGCATCCGTGACAGAGGCCGACGGAAATCTCAAAAAGGCAGAGACAGAACTGGCTCTGGCCCGCGCCAAAGACACGCGCAACAAACCTCTTTACGCAAAGGGCCATATCTCCGAAGAGGAATATCTGCCGATCCGCTCAGCGGTAAAGACGGCTGAAGCAGCCGTGACAGCGACTGAAGCAGCACTCAAACGGGCTCGTGCCAATCTCAATTATGCCACCATCAGGTCACCGATCAATGGCACAGTTATAGAGCGGAGCGTTGAAGCCGGGCAGACCATTGCCGCAAGTCTGAATACCCCTACCCTCTTTGTCATTGCCGAGGATCTGTCGCGAATGCAGATAAAAACCAACGTCGACGAAAGCGATATAGGCCGGGTCCATGAAAACATCCCTGTCCGTTTTACCGTGCAGACCCATCAGGGGAAAACCTTCACAGGCAGAGTAACCCAGATTCGCCTGCAGCCGAAAACAATCTCGAACGTCGTCAATTATACCGTTGTGGTCGATGCCGAAAACGGTGAAGGACTGCTGCTGCCGGGCATGACCGCCACCGTCGATCTCGTTGTCGGCAAAGCAGAAAATGTTCTGCTGGTTGCAAATTCGGCCCTGCGCTTTACTCCGGAGCAACATGAGGGCAGCGATCAAGCACATACCGGCAAGAAAACTGAACTTTCCTCCGGTTCTCACAACTCGCCTGCATCGTCGAGTCTCTATATTCTCGGCAATGACGGAAAACCCAGCCGGATCATGGTGCATACCGGACTCAGCAACGACCTGATGACTGAGGTTGATGCCGCCGGAGAATTACGCGAGGACATGGTGGTTATTGCCGGTCAAAAGGCCGATAAGAACCAGAAAAAACCCAAGGTTTCAATTCTTCCGTCACCTCCGGGCCACTGAAAAAATGGAGTTAAAAATGATAAGTATCCTCCTCGATAGTATCAATAAACGTTTCACCATGGGAGACACCATAGTCCATGCCCTTCGCAATGTTTCACTGCAAATCAACAAGGGTGAATTTGTGGCAATCATGGGGCCTTCCGGATCGGGCAAATCGACACTGATGAACATCCTGGGCTGTCTCGATATCCCCGATAGCGGCCGCTATTTCCTTGAAGGGCAATCGGTGGGCGGCCTCTTGAAAGACCAACTGGCGGCCATACGAAATAGAAAAATCGGTTTTGTCTTTCAGGGCTTCAATCTCTTGGCGAGAACCTCTGCCCTCGAAAATGTCGAACTGCCTTTGCTCTATGACCAGACAGTAAGTAGCTGGAATACAAAAATAATTGCCCAGGCAGCTTTACAACAGGTAGGACTTGGTGAAAGAATGGATCACGAGCCTAACCAACTGTCAGGAGGGCAGCAGCAACGCGTGGCGATAGCCAGAGCCCTGGTCAATGCCCCTGCCATTATTTTGGCCGACGAACCAACCGGCAACCTCGACTCGGTGACCTCAGTGTCGGTGTTGTCTCTCTTTCAACAACTCAATGCCAAGGGAATAACCATCATCTTCGTAACCCATGAACCGGATGTTGCAATGTATGCCCGAAGGATAATCGAGATGCGTGACGGAGTTATTCTGAGAGATGAAATGATAACAAACCATCGCAATGCCCAGGCAGATCTTCTCGATAGCAACTGGCTCCCCATCGTCGAACAGAAACGGCAAAAGGAGAATACAGTATGAAATTCCGGGGATTCATCAAGTTTGCCTGGCGGGCAATCAGTAAAAACAGCATGCGCAGCCTGCTGACCATGCTGGGGATTATCATTGGGGTCGCCTCGGTCATCGCTCTCGTTTCTCTAGGCACTGCCTCCCAGTCCCAGATCAAGGAGCAGATCGATTCCCTAGGCACCAATCTTCTCATCATCCATCCGGGCAGCAGTAAAACCGGAGGGGTGCGGGGTGGCACCGGCTCCATCGACAGTCTGTCCATGAAGGATGTTGGGCGGATCGAGCAGCAGGCCCAGCATATCCAGGCGGTTTCTGCATATATACAAAGCCGGGAACAGGTGATTGCCGGCGGCGGTAACTGGAGCACCTCGGTAATCGGTGTCAGCCCCAACTACCTCTCCATCGGCAATTACAAGCTTTCCAGCGGAGCCTTCTTTACCGATCAGGAGACGCGCACCCTGGCAAAGGTGGCCGTCCTCGGCAAAAAGGTGGCCGACGAACTCTTCCCGCATCAAAACCCGATCGGCGTGCAGATCCGCATCCGTAACGTGCCCTTCACGGTGTTGGGTGTCTTAGCGGAAAAAGGCCAAACCGGTATGGGAGGGGATCAGGATGACGTCATCCTGGCACCGGACAGCACCATCCTCTATCGTCTCGGTAACGGCAGGACAATAGGGTCGATCATGGCCAGTGCTGTCTCGGAAAAAGAGATGGCGCTCGCCAAGAAAGAGGTCAGCGCCATCCTCAGGGATGGCCATAGGTTGCCGAGCAACAAAGAAAATGATTTCACGATCGTCGACCAAAGCGAGATCAACGCCATGGCCGGCAAGATTACCGGCACCCTGACACTCCTCCTTGGCGCAATCGCCGGGGTTTCTCTCGTGGTCGGCGGCATCGGCATCATGAACATCATGCTCGTCTCGGTCACCGAGCGGACCCGCGAAATCGGTATTCGTATGGCAGTAGGGGCGCGGGGCAAGGATATTCTCATCCAATTTCTCATCGAAGCAGTAATTCTCAGCCTCATCGGTGGACTCTTAGGCATTCTGTTTGGACTTGGGCTCGGCTTCGTCCTCGGCCATTTGCTCGGAACCGGTATCGTCCTCCAGTTGCCCATTATCCTGATATCCTTCATGTTCACAGGTGTAGTCGGCATTTTTTTCGGATTGTATCCGGCTGTGAAGGCCTCTCAGCTCAATCCAATCGATGCCCTGCGACACCAGTAAGCCGTTGTTCAAAAAATAAGTAATCGGTTTCTATGCCATGAACAGCATAAGGGGCCGTAAAGAACTGGATGAAATGAGAGTAGTTATTTCTTAACGACCCCTAAACTTTACACTTCTTTACATAACTTGACCGTAACTTAACGAAGAAATGCAAGGAAAGAACCGATAATAGCACCAGGGGAAGAGGGGAGCTATTCAATGCAACCTGTGCCTCTAAGAGACACACAAACAAAACAATGGAGGAATGGCGTATGAGCAATATCGGTGGAATAAGCAGCTTAATGGGTTCGATGTCTGTACAAGGCATGCAAGGAAGACCTGATCCAACCCAGAAGTTCAAGGAACTTGATGCCGACAGCAGCGGCGGCCTGGACAAGACCGAACTGAGCACCATGGCAAAAGAGCTGTCAAAGATGACGGGAAAGACGTTGAACGTCGATGATTCCATCACGTCCTATGACGCCAACAATGACGGTCAACTGGGTCAGGATGAAATGCAAACCATGATGCAGAAGACCATGGGTCCGCCGACCGCATCAGGGGCCGGCATGCAACAGGTAATGGAGGCCTACAAGACTCAATCGGGTGATGACCAGATGACTACCTTGTTGAAGATGTTGGATGGTTTGGATAAAGGTGCAGGTTCATCCTCGACATCGGCTTCCAGGCCAGATCCGGAAACAAAATTCAAGGAACTCGACGGTGATAGCAGCGGTGGCTTGAGCAAAAGTGAACTTGATGTCATGGCAAAAGATATTTCGTCGATGACCGGTCAGACCATGGATACGGAAAAGGCGATCAACAGCTATGATACCGACAAGAATGGCGAACTCAGCAAGACGGAGATGGATACCATGATGCAGGAAACCAGGGCCAAGTCAGGTGGTTCGCAACAGGCATCAAGTAACACCGACCAGGTGTCTCTTCTTCGTAAGCTGATGGAGCAATATGCAACTAATTTTTCGGCAGACACAAAAAACGACGTAAATTCAATATCATAAGAACAAACATAAAATATCGGCCATTATTTATCATTTCTTTACTGACCCGGTCGCCTTTTCCCGCATTGCATTGAACATGTGATTATAAAAACGGGTAAGTATCAAAGTAAGTAAAAAGAGTTTCCGGCACTTTTGGGTCCACCAGGAACTCTTTTTTAGCCGGTCAGAGTCTCCCTCCCTCTTTCTCCTGACTCTGACTGGTTGTTTTTACCATCAAATACGCGGAAACAGCATCCCTTCATCCCCGACACCCTTATTTTAGAAAGGTCATCTGCTCCTTTTCCGGCACATGGAGGGCTAATTTTTCCGCAGCGATCACCCGAACCCGTTCCGGTAAAAGCATTTGGTCCCTCTTTGTTTTCAGGCTGCTTTGACTTTCCATGAGTCGATGCTGGACAATTTCACCCATCTGCACGGATGTATGCAGATTATTAAAGGAAGAGGCAAGCCACAAATGCACCGTCAACAGCATCGGACAAAAAACAAGCAGCATCTTGCCGACCGAGAACAAGAGTGTTTTGTCGCCCCATAGGGGACAGACCTTCTGGTTGCTTAACTGCTGAAAAAAGTGTGCGTTTGCCCGCGGCCGGAGATAAGGTTGTGCTGTGGAGTGGAAATTCATTTCTGCCTCCCCACTTTTTCAACTGTGCTTTTGCCGGTTTCCATCAGATAATACCCCTCTTTTTGATACTTGCCTTCAGCAGGCCGAAATGTTCGCGGCTTTCCTGACGCTCCACATTCCAGGTATCTTTATCCCAGATCTCGACCCGATCAATCATCCCTATCAAGACAATATCCCTTTTCAAACCAAGATCGGCTCTCAATGCAGGCGGAAGCAGAACCCGCCCTTGTTTATCCAAGACACACTCAAAGCTTTCTGATTCGAAGTACCTGATGATCTTGTCTACGTCTTCCGACTGCCCTTCAGTTCCGGCCTTGAGTTTGTTCTCAATGTTCTCCCACTCCGTTAATGGATAGGCTCGCACATGCTTATCCCAGGGGATAGCAATGAGGATTTCGGACTCATACTGACGCAGTACCTCTCTGAAGCGACTAGGAAAACTCAGCCGCCCCTTGTCGTCAAGAGTATGATCGAATTTGCTGCGAAACCTACTGCTGACCATGACACTCCATATAATTCCACATGATCCCATATTATTCTATATCATCCCATATACATCACTACTGCTATCGATGTCAACAATATAATTACGTATCTTCAGTTATTTATAGATATTAGATATTGAATCACAAAAACATCCACAGAGACTCTGTCCGATGTTTTTGTGCCCTTCAGGATACAATATGAAACCCTCAACATCTGGTCTCCCAACCACTAAAAAAACGGTTAACTTTATGAATATATATACATAAGCGGATTGATAAATTTCTACCTTCGAAGACCAATTGAAATTCAGGTGGGTTAATATGGGATACAATGGAACATATTGAAGAAAAATGACCTTCTTTCAAAGGCGACGGATATATTTTCAGGGGGTTGATCAATACGGCGAGATATGGTACTTACTCCATGTCAATGTACGCAGAAACTATAGATAACTTCGACCACAACCCATCATTTGACGAGGCCATTTTCAACAGTTTCACAAACAGGAGAAGATAATGCAACAACACTATCCGATTTACTTTCTGACTTTGTTTAGTTTACTCATTACACCTCACCTGCTTTATGCGGCTGATGACAGCATAAAACTCGGTATCAGTTCGAGCAAAAGCGGAAGTTTCGCCAATGTCGGTACCAGCACAAAAAACGGTGCTGAATTGGCCCAACGGGAAATTAATACCTCCGGTGGCTTGAAGATTGGCGGCAAAGCTTACACCATTGATTTTGTCTTTGTGGACAACACCTCAAGCAGATCATCGGCAGGCGCCAACGCTTTGAAGTTGATCACCCAGGACAAAGTCATGGCCATTGTCGGCCCCCAGAGCAGTGATCGTGCCATTGCCGTTGGAGAGGTAGCCAACTCATTCAAGACACCGATGATAACCCCCTGGTCCACCTCGCCACTGACAACACTCAACAGGCCTTTCGTTTTCCGGATGCCGGTTTTATATGATATCCAGGCGTTAGCAACCACGAAATTTGCAGCCAAGGAATGGAAAGCAACAAAGGCTGCCGTCCTCTACGATGAGGTCAGCCCTTACCCCTCGGGCATGGCCAAGGCTTTCAAGAAAATATTTGAACAGACAAATGGAGTTGGTTCAGTTGTCGCCTTTGAAACCTTTCGTACCGGCGACACTGATTTCAGCAAACAGATACGCGCCATTCTCGGATCAGGGGCGGAATTCTTATATACTCCTCAGCACTATGAAGAAATTCCTATCATTGTTAAGCAGTTCAAACAAGCGGGGTGGAGCAAACCGATAACCGGCTCTAATTCCTGGTCGGGTGGCGATCTCATGAGCCTGTGTGGCAATGAGTGCAAAGGTTTGTACTTCACCGGAAATTTTGCCCCGGGCGGTGCTAAAGGCAAGGCCAAGGATTTTGTCGATACATATCAGAAAGCCTACAATAAAACCCCCGATGAAGTGGCGGCCCTTACCTATGACGCAGTCAAACTGATTGGCCTGTCGCTCCAGGCAACCGGCGGATTGACAGGCAATCTTCTCGACGATAGGGTGAAGCTCAGGGATCAAATAGCCGCGGTAAAAAAGTTTGAAGGCGTGACCGGCACATTGGAATATCATGGAACCGGCGACCCGACCAAGTGCGCCGTGCTTATCAAAATCGATGAAAATGGCCTGTTTACGAGCCACGACACTGTCTGCCCGTAGTATATGATACTTAAACCCGATCACTTATCACCTCTAGGAGAAACTATGAAAAAGCTGGTCATCGGGCTTTGTGCCCTGGGGCTGACCCTGCCAAGCCTTTGTTTTTCTGCCGACTCAGTAAAAATCGGCATGATAACAACCCTTTCGACAAAAGCCGGGTATCTTGGCGAGGAGATTCGCGACGGGTTCAAACTGGCTATTGATCAGGAAGATGGAAAACTTGGCGGTGTTGGCGTAGAACTCCTCGTTGAAGACGATGACGCCAAGCCGGAGAAAGGCAAACAAATCGCTGAAAGGTTCGCCAAAAAAGACGGGGTGAAGATCATGACCGGCATTGTCTTCTCCAATGTAGCCATTGCCGTGGTGCCAAAAATCATTAAAGAGAACGTCCTATATCTCAGCGCCAACGCCGGTCCCTCCGACCTTGCCGGGAGTGGTTGCGATCCCAACTATTTCAGTGTTTCCTACCAAAACGATAATCTCGACGAAGTGGTCGGCCAATATGTGACCGAGGTCGGCCATAAAAATGTCTATCTACTGGCCCCCAACTATCCGGCCGGCAAAGACCACCTCGCCGGTTTCAAACGATATTACAAGGGCACCATAGCCGGCGAGGTGTACACCAAGCTGGATCAGGCGGATTATGCAGCGGAAATCGCCACCATCCGCGATGCCAAACCCGAGGCTGTGTTCTTTTTCCTGCCCGGCGGCATGGGTATCAATTTTCTCAAGCAATATGCCCAGGCAGGACTGAACAAGATCATTCCAATCTATGGCCCGGCATTTTCCTTTGACGAGCGTATTCTCGGCGCCGTCGGTGACGCCGCACTTGGTGTAAAAAATGGTTCGCAGTGGACGCACGATCTTGACAATCCGGCCAATCGCCAGTTTGTCGCAGCCTACCGCAAGGCCTACAACCGAACCCCAACTCTTTATGCTGCCCAAGGCTATGACACCGCCAGGCTTATTGGTTCCGCCCTTAAGACAACCGGTGGCACAACTGACCTGGCAGCTCTCCGCACGGCCGTGAAAAAGGCCGATTTCCCTTCGGTTCGCGGCAATTTTTCCTTCGGCAACAACCAACACCCGATCCAGGATATCTATATCCGGGAAGTGATTCAAACCGAAACCGGCTTCACCAACAGAACGGTAAAAAAAGTCTTTACCAATCATGTCGATGCCTATGCAAAAGAATGCAAGATGTGAGGGGTTTGGGTTAGGAGTGAGGCGTTAAGGGGCTTTTTCAGCCATATATTAAAATACGTAAAGGTTAAGGGGGCTTTAAAAAGCCCCCATTTTTATGCTCCTGGTAATCGAACAGTTTCTTAACGGCCTGCAACTGGGGATTACCCTGTTTCTGATGTCAGCCGGCCTGACCCTGGTTTTCGGGATCATGCAGGTCATCAATCTGGCGCATGGCTCCTTTTATATGATTGGCGCCTATGTTGGGGCAACGGTTGCCGCCTATACCGGCTCTTTTCTCCTGGCCATGCTTGCAGCCATTGCCGCCGCAGCTGCCACCGGCTGCATCGTCGAGATTCTCGTCCTCCGCCGCCTGTACGCAAGACAGCATCTCGATCAGGTATTGGCCACCTTCGGTTTGATCATGTTTTTCAATGAGCTGATCCGTATTATCTGGGGCCGACAACCGCTGTTTATGAACGTACCGGGCGCTCTGGCCAAGAGCATTCAGTTGCTGCCGGGCCTCCAGTACCCGACTTATCGCCTGGCGGTGATCGGTATCGGTCTGCTGGTCGCCCTTTTTTTGTGGCTGATGTTTGCAAAAACCAAAATCGGCATGCAGATCCGCGCCGGCTCCAGCAACCGAGAGATGGTCGCCGCCCTCGGCGTCAATATCAATCTGCTCTACACCCTGGTCTTTGGCTTAGGTGCGGCTCTGGCAGCCCTTGCCGGGGTCATGGCCGGACCGATTCTCTCGGTTGAACCGGGGATGGGCGAGAGCATTCTCATTCTCACCTTCGTTGTCATCGTCATCGGCGGCATCGGATCAATCAGGGGGGCGGTTGCCGGGGCTCTTCTTGTCGGCATGGTCGACACCCTCGGTCGCGCCTTTCTGCCTTCCCTCCTCCGGACATTTCTCGCTGCGGCAACGGCCGACAGCGTCGCCGCATCCCTTTCCTCCATGGCCATTTATATCCTTATGGCGGCCATCCTGGTCTGGAAACCCCGGGGCCTCTTCCCGGCCCACGGGTAGTCGCCGATGACGAGAAAACAGATAACTATTGGATGCGGCGCCCTTTTTCTTCTTCTTTTGCCGCCTGTTGCCCTGCTTAGCGGCAACCCCTACCTGATCTCCCTCGCCAGTCGCATCATCATCTATGCGCTCGCCGCTGCAAGCCTCGATCTCCTGCTCGGTTACGGCGCCATGATCAGTCTTGGCCATGCTGCATTTGTCGGGGTTGGCGCCTATACCGTTGCCATCCTGCACTTCCACAGCGGTGCCGCCGAACCGCTGTTTTCCTGGCCGTTTCTCTTTGCCGGCAGCAACAATGCCCTGCTTACCCTGCCGCTGGCCGCGCTCTTTGCAGCTTTTGCGGCACTGATTATCGGGGCGCTCAGTCTGCGCACGACCGGCATGCACTTCATCATGATCACCCTGGCCTTTGCCCAGATGCTCTACTACTTTTTTATCTCCCTGGAGAAATACGGCGGCGATGACGGCTTGTCGCTTGCCACCAGAAACAGCCTGCCCGGCCTGAATCTCGGCACCAGCAGCCATTTCTATTATTTGTGCCTGGTGGCCCTTGTTGTTTTTCTCATTTTCGCCCATAAGCTGGTCAATTCACGGTTCGGCCTGGTAGTCCGGGGGGCCGGCAACAACGACCGACGGATCAAGGGCCTGGGTATTCATTCCTACTTTTATAAACTGGCCACCTTCGTCATTGCCGGAGGCAGCGCCGGACTGGCGGGTGCTCTGCTGGCCAATCAGACGGAGTTCGTCTCACCCGGCCTTATGCACTGGACCCTTTCCGGCGAACTGATGGTCATGGTCCTCCTCGGCGGCCTCGGCACCTTGTTCGGTCCGGTCCTCGGCGCGGCTGTCTTCCTCTCGCTTGAAACAACCCTGGCCATGTATACCGAACATTGGATGATCTACATGGGTCCTTTTCTGGTACTTACCGTCATTTTTGCCAAACGCGGACTTTTTGGCTTTCTCACCGGCGACAAGGGGAAAAATGGCTGATACCCTGCTCCAGGTCACTGGCCTGTATAAATCGTTCGGCGCCCTTCTCGCCACCAACAATTTTTCCTTTTCCCTTACCCGCGGCCATATCCATGCCCTTATCGGCCCGAACGGTGCCGGCAAAACCACGGTGGTCAATCAGCTGAGCGGTGACCTGCCGGCCGACAGCGGTAGCATTCACTTCCGTGGCCGCGATATCACCCGGCTAAAATCCTATCAGCGAGCCCGGTTGGGTATAGCCAGATCCTTCCAGATTACCCACATCTTCGAAAACCTCAGTGTCGCCGAAAACATGGGGCTGGCCATCTGCGCAGGTCTTGGCCATAATTTCCGGTTCTGGCGCACCTGGCACAAGGCTGCTGCCATCAAGAAAGAACTGCCCCTGGCCCTGGAGCGAGTCGATCTCCTGCATCGCGCCGAACTTGCCGCCCGCCACCTGTCGCACGGTGAGAAGCGGCAACTGGAGGTCGGCATGGCCCTCATCGGCAAGCCGGAACTGCTGATCCTCGACGAACCGATGGCCGGCCTCGGCCCGGGCGGCACCGTCGAATTGGTGAAACTGATCAAAAAGCAGAAAGGCCAGTCCACCATCTTGCTGGTCGAGCACGACATGGATGTGGTCTTCTCCCTGGCCGATCGGATAACCGTCCTGGTCTACGGGGAAAACGTCGCGACCGGCACACCCGATGAAATCAGGCACAATCCTGTTGTCCGCAAGGCGTATCTGGGAGAGAGCGAGTAATGCTTGTCGTTGAAGAAATCGAGACCTGCTACGGAGAAAGCCAGGCCCTGTTCGGCGTCTCCCTGGTGGTCGAGGATGCCGAGGTGGTCACCCTGCTTGGCCGCAATGGCATGGGAAAAAGCACGACCATCCGCTCTATCCTCGGCCTCACCCCTGCCCATGCCGGCAGGATCAGCTATCTGGGGCAACGCATCGAGGCGCTGCCAAGTTATAAAATTGCCCGTCTGGGCATTGGTCTTGTGCCGGAAGGCAGACAGATTTTTCCCAATCTCACCGTCCGGGAAAACCTCGTCGCCACCGCCGCCAACACTCGCAAAACGGTGCAACCCTTTGGTCTTGCGGCGATCCTCGACATCTTCCCAAGACTTGCGGAAAGGCTGAACCATTACGGCAACGAACTTTCCGGGGGGGAACAGCAGATGCTGGCGATCGGCCGGGCGCTGATGATCAATCCCGGCCTTCTTATCCTCGATGAGGCGACCGAAGGGCTGGCCCCCCTGATCCGCCGGGAAATTTGGCGAGCCTTGAATATTCTTAAAGAGAGGGGTTTGTCTATTCTCATCATCGACAAAAACCTCGAAGCCCTGATGGCCATCGCCAAGCGCCATTATATCATGGAAAAGGGACGAATCGTCTGGAGCGGCGACACCGAGGAATTGCAGGCCAGGCCGGAACTGAAATCGCGTTATCTGGGAGTCGATTGCTGACGGCAATTATGAGGCTCCCCAAGCCCCAAAGCCTTACCTGGAAGATATTCCCGGCGAAGCAATGCATAAGAATCTTCAAGTTTTCCGAAAGAGCTATCAAAATAGCCAACAGACGGATAGTCAGGATAGGTCCATATCGAAAACGTTCAAGCAACGGCTGCTTTTTTAGCTCATTTTAAACTGGATAATTTTATAGGTGTTATTCCCTTTCTAAAGCGGGCTGACGCCCGCAACCCAAGGGCTATAATCCCCTCCCACAGCAGAGGGACTCTTTTTAGTACCCCCTTGAGGGGTATAAGTACCTTGAGACAGATTGATCTCTTGTAAAAAAACAAGAAACCAATCTGTAAGGTACTAAAACCACTCTAGAATCCCCTCAGCCGCCATCCGCCCTTCGGCGATGGCGGTGACGACCAGATCGGAGCCGCGCACGGCGTCGCCACCGGCGAAGACCTTGGGGTTCGAGGTTTGATAGGGGAAGGGGCCGTTAGCCGGGGCTTCGATCAGATCTCGGTCGGTGAGGCTTATGCCGTTTTCGTTAAGCCACGGCCCTGGGCTGGGCCTGAAACCAAAGGCGATGATGACACTGTCTGTATCAAGCAGGGTCATGCTGCCGGGAATCGCTTGCGGCAGGCGACGACCGCGACTATCCGCTTCGCCGAGTTGGGTTCGGACCACTTGCACCCCGGAAACCTTGCCGTCCTCGTCGACGACGATACCCAGGGGCTGGAGGTTAAAAAGGAAACGTACGCCCTCGTCCTCGGCATTCTGCACCTCGCGGGCTGAACCCGGCATATTGGCCCGGTCGCGGCGATAGGCGCAGACCACATCGGCTGCACCCTGGCGGATGGCGGTGCGCAGGCAGTCCATGGCGGTGTCGCCGCCGCCGAGCACCACCACCCGCTGTCCGGCAAGGTTTATATAGGGATAGCGGTCGCGTCGTGCGTCCATGAGGTGGTCGGTGTTGCCGATGAGATAGTCGAGGGCCTTATGCACGCCCGGCGCCTCCTCATTGTCGAGTCCGGCGCGCATCGGCGTATAGGCACCGGTGCCGACAAAAACTGCATCATATTCTTCGAGTAACTCGGCAAAAGTCAGGTCGCGGCCGATCTCGACCCCGAGACGAAACTCGATGCCCATGCCGGTGAACACCTCCCGCCGCAACTCCATAACCTTTTTTTCCAACTTGAAGGCGGGGATGCCGAAGGTCAGCAGGCCGCCTATCTCCGGATGGCGGTCATAGACCGTTGGCGTTACCCCGTTTCTAATCAGTACGTCGGCGCAGGCAAGACCGGTCGGTCCGGCACCGATAATCGCCACCCGTTTGCCGGTCGGCTTCACGCGACTCAAGTCCGGCCGCCAGCCCATCTGCAGGGCAGTATCGACGATATACTTTTCGATACTGCCGATGGTCACCGCTCCGAAATCGTGATGCAGGGTGCAGGCACCCTCACACAGTCGGTCCTGGGGGCAGACCCGACCACAGACCTCGGGCAGGCTGTTGGTCTGGTGGCAGAGTTCCGCCGCCTCAATGATCCGGCCTTCGTTTGCCAGTTTCAACCAGTCGGGGATATAGTTATGCACCGGGCACTTCCACTCGCAGTAGGGATTGCCGCAGCCGAGGCAGCGGTCGGCCTGCATCTGCACTTGGCGTTGCTGGAAGGGCTGGTAGATCTCGACAAACTCGTGACGCCGCCGTTCGATGCCTTTTTTATGCGGATCGACGCGCCCCACTTCGATAAATTGGTACAGGTTTTGGCTCATAGCATCTCCCCCTTAAGCCGTTGTTCAACAATAAGTAATCCGTTTCAATGTCATGAACGGCATAAGGGGCCGTAAAGAAATGGTGAAAACAGTGTGAGTTATTTCTTAACGGCCCCTAATAGACAACGGCCAGGGTTTCTTGCGGCGAGTTGCCCCGATGCCCAAGCAGAGTGGCCACATCCGAGGTCTTCGGCTTGACCAGTTTAAACAGCCCGGCATAGTGTTCGTCAAAACCGTTTAGCAGCCGTTCGGCCCGGGCGCTGCCGGTCTCGAGGAAATGGCTGTTGATGATGCCGCGCAAATGTTCCTGCAATACCGCTCGGCCATCGAGAGACAAAACATCGACCAGCTCCGGGTTAACCCTGGCGGTAAAGGCGCCCTTTTCATCAAGAACGTAGGCAAAGCCGCCGGTCATCCCTGCCCCGAAGTTGACGCCGGTCTCGCCAAGCACAACGACGATGCCGCCGGTCATATACTCACAGCCGTTATCGCCGATGCCTTCCACCACCGCCTTCGCCCCGGAGTTACGGACGGCAAAGCGTTCCCCGGCCTTGCCCGCCGCATACAACCTGCCACCGGTCGCACCGTATAAACAGGTATTGCCGATGATGGTCGCCTCGTGACTTTTGTAGGCGACACCCTGCGGCGGACGGATGGTCAGCTTGCCGCCGGCCATACCCTTGCCGACATAGTCATTGGCGTCGCCGGTGAGCACCATATGCAAGCCCCCGGCATTCCAGGCGCCGAAGCTCTGGCCGGCGGTGCCGCTGAAGAGGAGATGGATCGGCTTTTCCTCCATGCCTTTGTTGCCATACAGGGCGGCAATCTGCCCGGATAGTCGTGCCCCCACCGCCCGGTCGGTGTTGCGGATGGCTTCGCTGCCGCCGCCACCGGCGCCGGTCCGCACCGCTTCGCCAAAGCGTTCAACCAGTTGCAGGTTCAAATCCCCCGGATCGGCGGGAACGTTCGCTTCCCGGTAAAAGAGGCCGCTGCCGGCTGGTGCCACGACAGAGGCGAGAATCGGCCGCAACACCAATTTTTTCTGCCTTGGGGTGACGCCCTGCACCTCCTCCAACAGGTCGGTTCGGCCGATAAGGTCAGTGAGTTTTTCTACCCCCAGTTCGGCCATCAGCAGCCGTGTTTCCTGCACCATAAAGCGGAAATAGTTCATGACCATCTCAGGCAGCCCGGCAAAATATTCCTTCCGCAGCGTCTCGTCCTGGGTGGCGACACCGGTCGCACAGTTATTGAGATGGCAGATGCGCAGGAACTTGCAGCCAAGGGAAATCAGCGGGCCGGTGCCGAAACCGAAACTCTCGGCGCCGAGAATCGCCGCCTTGACAATATCCCGGCCGGTCTTCAGCCCGCCGTCTACCTGCAGGCGAACCTTATGCCGCAGCCCGTTGGCCACCAGGGCCTGCTGCGTTTCGGCAAGCCCCAGTTCCCACGGGCAACCGGCGTATTTCACCGAGGTGAGAGGGCTGGCCCCGGTGCCGCCGTCGTAGCCGGAGATGGTTATGAGATCGGCGTAGGCCTTGACCACCCCGGTGGCGATGGTGCCGACGCCCGGCTCCGACACCAGTTTGACGCTGACCAGGGCCTTGGGGTTCACCTGCTTCAGATCAAAGATCAACTGCGCCAGGTCTTCGATCGAATAGATATCGTGGTGCGGCGGCGGCGAGATCAGGGTCACCCCCGGCACCGAATAGCGCAGGGCGGCGATCTGCGCCGTCACCTTATGGCCGGGCAACTGCCCGCCCTCGCCGGGTTTGGCACCCTGCGCCATCTTGATCTGCAGGACCTCGGCGTTCATCAGGTAGTGCGGGGTGACACCAAAGCGGCCGGAGGCGACCTGTTTGATCTTCGATACTTTTTCAGTACCGAACCGGGCCGGGTCCTCACCCCCTTCGCCGCTGTTGGAATAGCCGCCGAGGCGGTTCATGCCGACCGCCAGGGCCTCATGTGCTTCCTGGCCAAGTGCCCCTATGGACATGGCGGCGGAGTCGAAACGGTGGTAAAAGGTCTCGGCCGGTTCGACCTCGTCGACCCTTATCGGTTTCGTTCCCGTCTTCAAGCGGAGCAGGTCGCGCAGGCAGGCGACCGGCCGATTGTCGACCAGTCCCGAATACACCTGGTAATCGGCAAAATTGCCGGTACGCACGGCTTTTTGCAGGGCCTGCACAACATCCGGGTTGTAGGCGTGGTATTCGCCGCCGTGGATATACTTGAAAAGGCCACCGCGGGATATCGGTTGATGGCCACGCTGCCAGGCGTGTTTTGCCAGCCGTTCCTGGTCCGCCTGAAAGTCGGAGAAATCGGCCCCTTCAATGCGGCTGACAACTCCGGGAAAACAGAGTTCAACCACCTCGCGACCAAGACCAATGGCCTCGAAGAGCTGGGCGCAACGGTAGGAGGCGACGGTGGCGATGCCCATCTTCGAGAGAATTTTTAAAAGACCTTTGTCCACCCCTTTACGATAATTGCACATCGCTTGGCGCAGGTCGACCTGCACCTTGCCTTCCTGCACCATCCGGGCCAGCGATTCGTAGACCAGATACGGGTAAACGGCGGTTGCCCCCATGCCAAGGAGGACGGCAAAGTGGTGCGGATCGCGCACCGAGGCGGTTTCGACGATGATATTGGTATCGCAACGGCGGTTGTTGTAGGCGAGAATCCGTTGCACCGCGCCGACCGCCATCGCTGCCGGAACCGGCAGGGTATGAGCGGCAATCGCCCGGTCGGAAAGGATCAGCAGCACCGCGCCAGCCTCCGCCGCAGCAAGCGCCCGGGAAGCGAGCTCCCGCAGGGCCGCAGCAAGGCCGGTGTCCCTTCGGTAATTGAGGTCGAGAACCACATGTTGGTAATGGGTCTGACTCAGCCCCTTCAGTTGCTGCAGGTCACTGTAAACCAGCACCGGCGACTGGAACATGACGCGGTAGGCGTGGCCCTCCGCCTCGTCGAAGACGTTCTGCTCCCGGCCGATACAGGTGGCAAGGGACATGACGTGCCGTTCGCGCAGCGGATCGATGGGCGGATTGGTGACCTGGGCGAACATCTGTCGGAAGTAGTCGTAGAGGCTGCGTACGCCGCCGGACAGCACGGCCATCGGCGCGTCGTCGCCCATGGAGGCCACCGGCTCCTGCCCGGTCTCGCCAAGCACCGCCACCATCTGCTCCAATTCTTCATTGCTCCAGCCGAAGAGTTTTTGGTAGAGGAGCAAGCGGTCGTCGTCCAACTCCCGCGCCCCGGCCGGCAACTCCATGTTGTAGTCGAAGGAGCGAAGATGTCGGCAGCACTTGTCCATCCATTTTTTATAGGGGTGACGGCTTTTCAGCTCCCGGTCGATATCCCAGGAAGTCCAGCGCTTGCCGGTCAGGGTATCGATAACCAGCAACTCGCCGGGGCCGACCCGACCCTTTTCCAGCACCTCGTCCGGTTCGTAATCCCAGATGCCAACCTCGGAGGCTAGGGTGATGAGATTGTCTTTTGTCACCACATAACGCGCCGGTCTGAGACCATTGCGGTCGAGGCCGCAGGCGGCAAAACGGCCGTCGCTCATGACGATTCCGGCCGGGCCGTCCCAGGGCTCCATATGCATCGAGTTGAAGTCGTAGAAAGCGCGCAGGTCTTCGTCCATATCCGGATGCTGCTGCCAGGCGGGCGGCACCAGCAACCGGAAGGCACGGAACAGGTCCATACCGCCGGCGAGAAACAGTTCGAGCATATTGTCTAAGGCGGAAGAGTCGGAACCGCTGCTGTTGACAAAGGGCGCCGCCTCGGCCATATCCGGCAACAGCGGCGAACGCAGTTTGTAAGAGCGGGCCCGCGACCACTGGCGATTGCCGGTGATGGTGTTGATCTCGCCGTTATGCGCAAGATAGCGAAACGGATGGGCAAGCGGCCACCTGGGCAGGGTGTTGGTGGAGAAACGCTGATGGAAAAGACAGATCGCCGACTGCATGCGAAAGTCAGCAAGGTCGGGGAAAAACTTCGGCAGATCGACCGGGCGGCAGAGGCCCTTATAAACGATGACCAGACCGGAGAGGCTGGCGATATAAAAATCAGCGTCGTCCGTCACCCTTTTCTCCACCCGCCGCTTGACCATATACAGCCTGCGTTCCAGATCCTTCGAGCCCCAGCCGAAAGGGCCGTTAAAGACCACCTGGGCAATACTCGGCATGGTCGACCGGGCAAAGGGGCCAAGTACTTCAGGCTCCACCGGCACCTGTCGCCAGCCAACGACCGCCAGCGTCTCCCGCGCCAATTCCTCATTTATAATCGCCCGACCGGCCTCGGCCTTGGCCGGATCCTGGCTGAGAAAGACCATGCCGACCCCGTACCGACCGCCAAGCGTCCATCCCTGTTCTTTACCAATGGCCTGGAAAAAGGTGTCGGGTTTCTGCAGCAGCAGGCCGCAACCGTCGCCGGTGCGGCCATCGGCGGCGATGCCGCCACGATGCGCCATGCGCGCCAGCGACGAGATGGCGGTGCGCACCAGTTTGTGGCTGGCCTCGCCGGTCAGATGCGCCATCAGGCCAAAACCGCAGTTATCCTTTGCCACTTCCGGGTTATACAGGGTCATCATGTCCTCTCTTTGCAAGCATCTCAGATAAAACGCTTCATCATCTCGTCGATCGCCGCATCGACGGTGTCCGGGGTAATTCCGGCCCTGGCGCAGGCGGTTTCGACATGCTGCCGCTTGGCCGCATCGGCCATATCGCTCGTACAACGAAAGAGGCCCATCCGCCGCCCGACCTGGTAGATCATCCGCTCGCCCGGCTCCATGGCGAGAAATCCCTTGACGATGGCAACCATCCTGTCCTTATCTTTTGGAAAGGTACCCTGAACATCCTCGAAAAGGTTGAGGATATGGTCGCTGACCAGGGTACTGGTGATGCCGTCAAGGGCTTGAAGAAAAATCAACAGTTCCCTGGCAGTCTCCATATCGGTGAGCTTAACGAAATCGCCGCGCTGGTATTCGTCGTAGAGTGGCACATGGTTGGGGATGGCCAGGCTGCGCAGGCGGATAAAATCCGGGTTGATCCGGTTCAGGGCGTCGGCGCTTTCCCGGGCATGCTCTTCAGAAAGGTCTTTGCCGCCGAGACCGGGCATAATGTATTCGGAAAGCTGCATGCCGGCCCGCTTGATCTTTTGTCCGGCGACAATGTGCGTCTTCTTATCCACCCCTTTTTGCACCCGGGCAAGAACCGCATCCGAACCCGATTCCATACCGATATGGATGCGCGAAAGGCCAGCCTCGGCGAGCAGTCGAAGATTGTCATCATTTATCCTGGCAACGGTATGCGACCGGGCATAGGAGGTAATCCTGTCCACCCAGGGGAAACATTCTTTTAAGTGGCGGACAATGGCCAACAATCGTTCCGGCTTTATCACCAGACTGTTGGCATCCTGCAGGAATATCGACCGCATACCGCCTCCTGCCCACTGCAATGCGGCGTTGAGCGCAGCTCGATCCCCCGTCCCGTCCATGGCGCGAAGCCGCGCGATATCATCCGGGCAAACCTTGCCGCTGGTGGCGGCCGTCCTGATTTCCGCAACATAGCGGTGAACGCGATCAATATCCTCCAGCACATGTGCAACCGGGCGCAGGGAAAAATCCGCCCCTTTGTACACCGGGCAGAAGGTGCAACGATTCCACGGACAGTTACGGGTAATGCGAATCAGCAAACTGCCCGCCTCGCTCGGCGGCCGGATCGGTCCCTGTTCAAAGCCCTGGTAGGCAGCATCCTGCCGACAATCTTTAACAGTCACATTTATCTCCCGCTTAAATTCTCTTCGCTGATCCTGATTTCCCAGGTTATTTCCATAATTTTTCGATACATTGCACTGACGCCGCAGTATTTGTCCTGGGACAATTCAACCGCCTTTCGCAGCTTCTCCCGGTCGAGCCCCACACCGGCAAACTCATAGATCAGATGCATCGACGAATACACCGACGGCATCTCATCCGTCAGTTCACTCTCAACAGTCATGGCAAAGTCGTCCACCTCAACCCGCATTTTTTTCAGAATGGCGACGACATCGACACCGGTGCACCCGGCCAGGGCGACCATCATGAGCATTTTCGGGCTCGCCCCGCTATTATCGCCGCCGTGGGCGGCCGAGGCATCGGTCCGCACTTCATGGTCGCCGACCCGTGAACTGAAGGCGAGGTTGCCCTGCCATTTGCTGGTAATTGAGGTTTTCATTGCCTTTCCTTGGTAAGGGGTTGCCCGATGTTGGGGTTACCGTTCCGCCTTTTAGGAGAATAATACACGATTCGCAGATGAGAACCTGAAAACCTTCATGGCATATGAATATTTAAGGCAGTCAGCCAAAATAATCGGGGCGTGCCTTTAACACGAAATAGATCAAGGCTCAGATTGGCAATTATACAGGCAGGAACGGACGGAACCTTTGGAGTTGGATACGGCATAGGCAGAAAAAATCACCCGGTTCACTCTCGTAGAAGGCCATTGTGCAAATCAAATTTCGATCTAATAAGCTTGTGCTGAAGTTGTGACCTCAGCCGATAACCAAAACAATGGGCTATTGTTTGAAATTTCCAGGATATTTTTGCTATGCTTTACCTCCTTCTTCGGTTATGATTTTTTGGAAAAAAGTGGACCTTGAAAGAACCTCAGCAAAGTTCTCCAAAATGATGTCAGCTTGCTGTGTATCCTCCCAAACAGGGGAGATCTACAGGTCAGCTGAATACTTTGTTATCACTTAAAATGATGACATGAAGTGAACACGGGTGATTTTCAAATATGTCTGATCTTTCGAATATGGAAAAGCGGAAACTTGAAAGAGATTTGGGCATGTCGAGCGGCTACATATTAAATTTTTCTAATCGCACCTTCCAAGAATTTATGTTCGAAACTGTTAACGTAGAAATATACGACGAAAAATATAACTATGGGAGTGGATCAAAGGCAAATCGATTGAGAGCGTTTTGGGATATAGAACCAAATTTCAGGGTAGCTCTGGTGCTTGATGCTTTGCTGTCAGATTGGTGTGAGTATGCGGGTTTCGGTGCGAAACCGCCATCCGATGAATATTTGAAAATCCTACGTCGCATTAAAGAGTCTGCACCTGTTCCTGAACTAAGTGCCATTCAGCCTAATGCAGATGAGAAAGGTTTCGACGCTCTCGCGAAGGCTGTACGAGATTCAATTGAACGTAATGAACCAGAAGCTGGCTTAGATAGGTTTCACACCTTCCTGACAAAATATTTTAGGAATTTATGCCAGAAACACGGCATAGAAATTGTCAAGGAAAAACCATTACACAGCATAGTTGGTGAATACATTAAGGTTATTAAACAAAAAGGACTCATTGAATCTGAGATAACTGAACGAATTTTGAAATCAACTATTTCTATAATGGAAGCCTTTAATAAAATACGCAACGAGCACAGTTTTGCCCATGATAATCAAGTGTTAAATTACCATGAGAGCCTACTTATATTTGGCCACGTGACTAACTCCATAAAATTTATCGAAACAATAGAACAACCAATGGTAGTTGATGAAAAATCAATTTCCGACGACGAAATACCGTTCTGAATATTCCTAACTTTTTTAAAATTTGAAATACACCTTGCTGAATTCAAACAAATAATTAAACCGGGGACATCTCCCTGAATTAAACCTGGGACATCTCCCTGGTTAATTGTAAAATGGCACGACAATCCTCACACCAAAAATGGCAAAAAATGAAAAAATGAAAAATGGGGACTGAAAAATGGAGACAGATTTATTAACGAAAATCAAGAAGTACTACAAAAAATAGCGGTTATCCCAAATCCTTGGTCAAATCTAATCTTTCGAAGAGGGATTTCAACTCAGGTAAGCGCTCTTGTGAGACTTTCCATACAGTCATCAGGTCAACGCCCATATAATCATGGATGAGAACATCCCGCATCCCGGCCATTTTATTCCAAGGTATGTCAGGATATTTTTTCCTGAACGATGACGGTATATGCTTGGTGGCTTCGCCAAGGACTTCAAGGCTTCTTATTACCGCATTGATGGTCTTTTTATCCCTTGAAAACAAGTCATAGGACATGCCATGGGTGAATTCTTCAATATCCGTCATGGCAATCAGGATATCGTCAAGGTAATCGGTAAGTTCCCGTTCCTTAGACATACTCAACCTCGGCCAAGATGCGCCTGCCGATGGCTGGTTTAAGGGCTGATTCCATAACGAGATCAACTTTGGCGTTGAGTCGGCTTTCAAGAAACTCGCGCAAGTCCAAAAATTCAAAGAGATCAATATCTCGACTAAAGGTGACGAGAATATCAATATCACTCTTCTTTGTCTGTCGCCCCTTAACATAGGAGCCAAAAAGTCCGAGCCGCTGGACTGCGTAGTGAGCCTCCATCTCTGGTTTGCTGCTTCGAATTGCGTCGATTATTTCTCTTTTATCCATAATGTGATGGGGCGGGCGAAAGATAACAAGACTTGTTTTGTTTAGGAGATCCCCGGAAAACACGCTCCAAAGGAGAGCCATCCGATCCGATGCTTCAAAACTACCCTATCAACTTAATTTTCGCTATTATTTTAAGTCCCGTGCTCAGGCTAGCATTTGGCTGAATGCGTTCGCGGGTGATCTACGGGTAAACCGGGCACACTTCCCTGGTTAATGTAAAATGGCACGACAATCATCAGGATTATCGTGCCATTTTACAATTATCGCAATCTGAGAAACTCCTTTGTTCTTATCTATTCCCCAGTCGCAACCTCATACTCCGCACCACGCCAGGCAAAAATCCCGCCGGGATGGCGATACACGTTGGTGTAACCGAGCTTTTTCGCCCAGATCGCACCGTTATGACTCCGCGTGCACTTGACGAAGCCGCAGTAGACGATGATTTTTTTGCCCTTATCCGGGCCGAGGAGTTTCAGGTAATCCTCCTGGCTTTTGCCGTCGGTCTCTTTGACATCCCACTCATTCATATCGGGAATGGGAAAGAGGAACTGCTTGGCTGAAGGGATATGGCCTTTCTTATAACTGTCCTCGTAGGGCATGGTGTCGATCAGCACCACCTTTTCGCCGGCCTTTAAGACCGCCTGCAGTTCCTCGGTGGTGATGACATTATAACCGCCCTTCACTACCTCCCGCGTAAGTTTGACAGCGGCCGTCTCTTTCTCCACCTCTTCTTTAAATTTATCGGTGCCGAAGGCGTGGGCTCCTGAAGCGGTCAGCACTGCCAAGATTACAGCCAATACGATTTTTTTCATTGTTGTTCTTCTCCTAGAAATTGATAATTGTTATGTCGCTTTCGATGGTACCAAAATGAATAGAGCAAAGGCAAAAACATCACGATATCCCGCAGCAACGCCTGGCGCAGGCCGTGGAATGCGGAATATTCTGGGTCTTCCGGACCAAAACAACCACAGTCGATATCCAGCCCGACCCAGATTGAATAGGACAGGAGGAGAATGAACATGAGCAGCAGTACGACACAACCGACCTTACTTTTCCAACCATTAAAAAGCAGGCCGACGGCCAAGATTATTTCGACGATCGGCAGGATAATCGCCGTCGGCAGAAGCAGCACATCCGGCAAAATGGCATAGGCCTCAATGGTTTTAACAAACCCCTGGACATCTAAAAGCTTGGGAACAGCGGCATACAGGAAAATCAGACTGATACTCCACCTGGCCAAGCGATCGCCCCACAACAAGGCCTTTTGCTTTTCTCTCACAACCATCATTTTCCGCCGGTTTCGCTCCTTGATGAGTCACTGCCATCGCCACATACTGCAGGCGCAACTTGCCGCAAAATTTATGGTTTGTCCAATAGGTAATCTCAATCAATGCCGGGCGATCCATTGCCTTGCGCTATTGCGAGTCGAGCCGGGGGAGGTCTGGGAAACTGCAGAAAGAGTATGGAAGAAAGAATACTACTTGAAGCGGCAGCCGGTATAGCGTAAATCGAAACGGCTCCTAAAGAGTAACCCGACTGACCTGGCGATTATATTTGTAGTACGAGTGGCAGATACCTTCGTCGGAGATCATGCAGGGACCAACCGGGCTCTGCGGGGTGCAGGCTATACCGAAGGCCGGACAATCCGGCGGCAGGCCACGTCCGGAGATAATGGTGCTGCACTGACACATGCAGGACTCCAATCCCTCCTCGAATCGGACGTTGAATCGTTTCGTGGCATCGAACAAGGAAAGTTCCTCACGAATGACGAAACCGCTGCGTTCAATCGTTCCCAGACCGCGCCAGTCGGTATCTACGGCGAAGAAGACTTCGGAAACCATCTTGCTTGCCTGGCGGTTGTCGGCGGAGGAATACATAAAGGCCGAGTGGTCATCGAAGAGCGATTCACCGTTTCTGATCTGCTTGACCAGACTGAGGATCCCTGCCAGGATATCAACCACTTCAAAACCGGCTACACAGCAGGAAAGATGATGTTTTATGGCAAGCTGGGTATACGCTTTGGTATCGGAAATGGTGTTGATGTGGTCGGAACAAAGCAAGCCGCGAATATTTAAATCCGGGTCGAGCATCAACAGGTCGATGGTCGGTGGCAGCAACCTGATGGAGGGAATGACACAAAAATTATCGATGCCCAGGCGAGCCGCTTCAAGAATAGTTTCGGCAACACTCGGTGCGGTAGCCTCAAAACCGACGGCCGGGTAAACCACCGTATAATCCGGCTCGCGACGGGCGATATCCAAGGCGTCCATGGGGGAAGAAATGACTTCAATCCTCGCCCCTTTTTTCCAGACCGTTGCCAGCGACTGGTTGCTGCCGGGGACGCGAATAAGATCCTCGCAGGCAGCGGTTATCACCTTCGGCTGCTTGGCAATCTTGATAAATGCGTCGATATGCCCGGCCGGCATAACACAGACGCTGCAACCCGGGCCGGCCACCAATTCAAGCATTGGCGGGAGCATTTGGCGAATGCCGTATTTGAGAATGGCCCTGTTCTGGGTACCGCAGACAACCATGAGGCGCATCGGCCGGTCAACAAGTCTATGCAACTCTTCAAACAGTGCCAGCTGACGCTCGAGATCCTTCGTTACTTCAAAGTCTTCCATTCGGAGACACCTTCTCAGAACCGGTAAAACGGTTGCCCGTTTTACCGGAGTCGAATCTACAACAACTACTCAGAAGCTTCAGCCGCAGCCTTCATGGCCTTGTAGCTTTCACTATCGATGACTTTTTCACGTTCGATTTTCTCGATCTCCGCCCGACTCACATGGAATTTTCCACAGGCCGGACAGGTGCCGTCGAACTCATCACCGACAGCGCGAGCCTTGAGTTCGTCGATCGTCATATGATCAAGTTTCCCGCACGATCCGCTGGGATTCTCCGCCCGGACTTGCACCCTTCTGGTATTTGGCATGGTAATCTCCTGCTTATTTTTACCTCTTTCCTGCCCGTGGGTCAGCAAATAAGTACACTATTTACATTACAATATCGACCAAAAAGACAACTTTGCTCAGCCGTCTATGTTTTTCACCACGACTCAGCTGACAATCCTGTCGATTTCCTTTCCTTGTGCATTAACGATGCTTACTGCAACCGGTATGCCGCCATCCAGGCGGTGCGTAGCGCAAGACATTCAGGGGTCATAGGCGCGCACCGCCATTTCCACCTGATTCAGCAAGCCTTCGTTGTACACCCCATCCTTGATCAGAGTGGTTGCCGCCTGCTTGACGCTCATATTCATCGGTGCGATGTTATGGGTAGTGCCGACGATGAGGTTGGCCTTGGTGATACAGCCATTGTCGTCGGTGGTATAATCGTGGATGAGGGTTCCCCGTGGGGCCTCAACTATTCCCACTCCTCGACCGGCCTTCGGCTCAACCTTGGCGCGGACATTCGGATCGGTAATACCTTCCCATTCCAGCAGTTCGATGGTCCGCTCGCAGGCATATACCAGTTCAATCAACCGGGCGTAATGATACAACAGGGTCTGCTGCGCCGGGCGACCGAAGGAGGCCCTGAACGCCTCAAGAGCTGCCTGGGCCTTCGGAGTAGAGATCTTGTCGCAGACATTGATCCTCGCCAGGGTATTGGACCGATAGATACCTTTCGGAGCGTCGAGGGACATATCAAATCCCTCATTCCAGAACTTGGCATAGGGCATTTTCGAATAGCCCCAAGGCTCAACGTGCTCGCCGAGGTACTGGGTGTAATCGCTGCCTTCAAAATCGACATAGCTGCCGTCGGCCTTCATCATCCGCTGCTTGCCGTCGTAGAGCCTGAGCGAACCGTCAACGCGATCAACCGTGCCGAGAAAGCCGGTCTTGATATTCCCCAGGCTGCCGATCACATCAATGTATTTGGCAAAGACATTGTTGATGGCGAAATCGAGGGCAAAGCAGGCAAAATCAAGCAACGTACGGGTTCCGGCCAGCAGTTCCTGACGTTCCGACTCAACCATCGGCTTGGCGAAACCGCCGACCACACCAGCGATCGGATGAATGGCCTTGCCGGCAAACTTATCGAGCATCATCTGCCCGAGCTGGCGCATCTTCACCACCTGGGTAGCCAGTTCCGGCGCCGCCTTGACAACGCCGATAACGTTGCGCACCGAATAATCGGCATCCGGTCCGAGGACGAAATCGGGGGCGGCCAGGAAGAAAAAGTGGAGAATTTTATCATTGATATGCGCCATGACCTGGCACATTTCCCTGAGCTTATATCCGGTTTCGGTGGGTGTTACCCCGAAAGCGCCATCCACCGCCTTATTCGAGGCGAGATGGTGCATCCACGGGCAAATGCCGCAGATGCGGTTGACAATACGCGGCACTTCCTCGGCCGGTCTGCCTTCAATGAATTTTTCAAAGCCGCGCAGTGACTGGATGTGCAGGAACGCGTCCTGGACATTACCGTCATCGCCAAGATGTATGGCAATCTTGGCGTGCCCTTCGATCCGCGAAACCGGGGCAATAGTTAAAACTTTTCCCATCTTAATCCTCCTTATCGGCCTGCTTTTTCATTGGCCGAAGTTGTCCGTGCGCTCCGGAAAATCTCAGTATCGACCGGCGATCAATTACAGACTTATAGTTAATACCGTTACTTGCAAGAGCATTCATCATATCGAGCAGCTGATTGCCATCTTTTCGCACCGGGCCGAAACAGCCGCGGCAAGGAACACGAGCGCTGATGCAGCTCGGTGCCCCGCGTTTGGCGCAACCGGCAGCAGTGACCGGTCCCATGCACAAATACCCTTGTTCCAGGAGACAGCGCATTTCATCGATAGGCGCCCCCGGGGTGAATTTGGCGTTGGTGAGAAAGCGTTTAATCTTGTCAACATCGCCCTTGCCTTCCCTCTTGGTCGGGCAGGTGTCGCAGACACTCTTGCCGGGAAGAACCGGTGGTCGGCCTTCCAGTAAAGACATCAGCACCTCGGCGATCAGTTCCGGATTCGGCGGGCAGCCGGGCAGCTGCATATCGATTTTCACCTTCTCGTCACAGGCATAGACGCGATCAAGCGGTGCCGGCACCTCAACGGTGGGAATCTGCGCCCCCGGATCGGTGGTGACGGTCTGAAAGATACCCTCCCAGCTTTTCTGGCGGTTCTGGCCGTTCATAAGGGCCGGAATGCCGCCATGCGTGGCGCAGGTGCCAAGGGCGATCAACACCGTGCATTTCTTGCGCATCTCTTCGAGCACTTCCAGATGTTCGTGATTACTCACCCCGCCGGTGACAATGCCGACGGTCGCCTCAGGGATTGTCAGCGTCAGCCCTTCGCCGCACTGGCCGAAGTACTTATGATCCATCAGTACCGGGGCATGGACGATATCCAGGGCCTCGGTTATAATTGGAATGAGAGCTTCACCAATATTCAGGATGGCGATTTCGCATCCCGAACAGGATCCCAACCACTCCAAAGCAGTAGTTACACCCATCTTTTCCTCCCTTTATGCCACTGAGGCATCTTGACTGCTTACCGGCCCCAGTTGCTTGATCCGGGTAGTCATATCGGTTACCGCCGCGACAAATTTGTCCGGCTCCGCCGAGGAAACCCAGTTGAGACTGAATCGTTCGGCCTCATAGCCAAAATCCTCCAACAGTTCAACAATCATGTCGGAGCGGGTCATTGCTTTATAATTACCATCCAGGTAATGACATTCACCGAGGTGTCAGCCAAGTACCATGACCCCGTCCGCACCCTGGGACAGTGCATCCATGACAAATTCCGGATGCACCATGCCGGAACACATTACCCGGATAATCCGCACATTATGCGGATACTGCATGCGCGCAGTACCCGCAAGATCAGCTGCGGCGTAGGAGCACCAGTTGCAGCAAAAGGCAACAATTTTAGGCTCAAAACTCATGTGATCTCCTCCTTAAAAAAGTATATCAAGGCCCTGTCACACCGCCAAAGCGGCTTGAATCTGGGCACTGATCTGTTTCATGGTAAAGCCGGACACCAAGACACCCCGCTTCGGACACGTTCCTTGACACAAACCGCAGCCTTTGCATTGAGCCTTGTTGACCACGATCAATTTGCCGGCAGCCCGATCTGCCTCCGCCGCCCTTTCCACCAAGGTAATGGCGTTATAGGGACAGACATCGACGCACAGGGCGCAGCCGTCACAATAGTTCTCATCAACGGTTGCCTTGATGGCATCAAGGCTAACCTGGGTCTTCGATAGCAGGGTCGCAGCCCTTGCCGAAGCAGCCAGCGCCTGGGCCACCGATTCCTCAACCGGTTTCGGATAATGGGCAAGACCTGCGACAAACATGCCGTCGGTTGAAAAATCGACGGGTTTCAGTTTGGCGTGTGCCTCCTGGAAGAAACCATGGCCGTCAACCGGCACTTTATAGAGTTTGCCGAGATCGGCGGCATCCTCTTTGGGCCGGATTGCCGTGGCGAGAATGACCATGTCGGCCTTGATCCGCAACGGCCGGTGCAGCACATGATCCCAAACCTCGACATCGATGTCGGGACCGTTCTCGGTGACCTTCGGTTTGCCGTGCAATTCGTAGTTGATGAAAATAACGCCGAGTTTTCGTGCCTGTTTGTAGAGGACCTCCCGCTGCGCATAGGTGCGCATATCGCGATACAAGATATACACATTGCGATCCGGGCTCTCTTTTTTCAGGGTAATGGCCGACTGTACCGAATGGGTGCAGCAAACCTTGGAGCAATACATGTGGTCGCCTTCCCGCGACCCGACACACTGAATAAAGACGAATCTTTTCGACTGCTTGACATGCTTTTCCTTCAACTCGAACAGCTTGTCGAACTGCACCGAAGTGACCACCCTGGTAATACTTTCATAATTGTATTCCTGGGGAAGGTAGGCCTCGCCGCCGATGGCGACAATACCGGCACCGTGCTCGACAACCTTGGTACTGCCGTCTTTGCCGGTAATGGTTGAGCGGAAGTTACCGACGAAGCCTTCCACCGCCGTCACCGTATGTTCTTTATGGATGGTGATCCGCTCGTTCCAGATAACCTTGTCGATGAGCTTTGCGACCTGGGTCGGCACATGCTCACCCGACCAGGTGTGTTTGAGGTTCAGGGCATTACCGCCCAGGGTATCGGATTTTTCCACCAAATGTACGCCAAAGCCTTGCTTGGCAAGATTAAGAGCTGCGGTCATTCCGGCAACTCCACCACCAATCACCAAGCCCTTCTGGGTGATTGGCACGGCAATGGGTTTGAGGGAAGACCCGAAGGTAACCTTGGCGGCCGCCATACGCACCAAATCTTTGGCTTTAGCGGTTGCCGCCTGCGGATTTTTATTATGCACCCAGGCATTGTGATTCCTGATGTTGGCCATCTCGACCAAATATTCGTTAAGACCTGCAGCCTTCAGGGTCTCGCGGAAAAGTGGTTCATGGGTTCTGGGCGTACAAGCGGCGATGACAATCCGGTTGAGGTTCTTTTCCTGAATACGTTTGGCTATCATCTCTTGGGTATCCTGGGAACAGGAGAAGAGATTGCGTTCGACATACACCACATCCGGCAGGGTGGCGGCATACTCTTCCACCGCCTTGACATCGACGACGCCGGCGATATTTGAACCGCAGTGACAGACGAACACCCCGATACGCGGCTCCTCCAGAGAGATATCCTTCTCCGCCGGAAAACTCGCCTCACTGGTCAGCTCGTATCTGGCCGGCGCCAGGAGCTCGGCAACGGCAGCTGCTGCCGCCGATCCTTCAACGACCGATTGTGGAATATCCTTCGGCCCGGCGATGGCACCGCAGGTAAAGATTCCTTCCCGTGAGGTCTGCACCGGGGCAAAGTCGGAGGTGGCGGCAAAATTATCGGCGGTCAGCTTAATATCGGCCCTATGTGCCAAATCGAGCACATGCTTGGGAGTCTGCAGGCCAACGGACAGTACCACCATATCGAAAAACTCCTCGATCTGCCGTCCATGCTCATTGACATAGCGGAGACGCAGGTCAGTGCTTGCCCCCTCGGTTTCCACTCCGTTCACCCGGCAGCGGACAAAGCGAACCCCGGAATCCTCCTTGGCGCGTTCCAGGTATTGATCGAAATCCTTACCGTGGGTTCGCATATCCATATAGAAGATGGTGGTCTGCAGGCCGGGAACGTGGTCCTTGGCGATCACTGCTTCCTTGATCGCATACATACAGCAAACCGAGGAACAATAGCCGTTGCCGCAGAGATTCTCATCGCGGGAGCCAATGCACTGCAGGAAGGCGACTTTATTGACCGCTTTACCGTCGGAGGGACGGATCAGATGCCCTTCGCTCGGACCGGAAGCGGACAGATAGCGCTCGAGTTGCAGGGAGGTGATGACATTCTTGTACACCCCATAGCCCCAGACCTTTGCTTCAGTCGGGTCATAGGTCTCAAATCCCGGGGCTAAAACTACTGCCCCAACATTGATTTGATGAATCTTTTCGGTATCATCAAAGTTTATTGCCCCGGCATCACAGGCTTTTTCACAAAAGCCGCAGGCCCCGGGTTTCTGCAGACGAATACAGGAATCGGCGTCAATCTGGTACTTGAGCGGCACGGCCTGGGCGTATTTAACATAAATCGCCTTGCGTTTGCCGGTTGCTGCATCGTATTCGCTATCCACCTTCTTCGGACATTTCTCGGTGCAGGCGCCGCAGGCGATGCATTTGCTCATGTCCACGTAACGCGGTGCTTCTTTTACGGTTACCGAAAAATTCCCGGCAACCCCGTCAATCTTTACGACCTCACTCAAGGTCATCAATTTAATATTTAAGTGCCGACCGCACTCGACCAACTTTGGCGCGATAATTCACATCGAGCAATCGTTGGTCGGGAAGGTCTTGTCCAGTTGGGCCATGGCCCCGCCAATGGCGCCGGTCTTTTCAACCAGATACACATAGTATCCGGAATCGGCGAGATCGAGGGCGGCCTGCATCCCCGTAACTCCACCGCCCACAATCATTACCGACCCAACTTTCTTTGTGTCCAGCATGATAGGTATCTCCTCTATTGTATGTAGCAATATGCTATTGTTTGTTCGGCATAATCAAAGAATCGGCAACCAGCTCCCAGATATACTTCACCTCAATGTCCAGATCATATTCCTTGTTGAGGGATTTCATCAGCTGATCGCGACAGTTATGGCAGGGCGCAATAACCAATTTTGCCCCGGATTCACTAATCTGCCGCGCCTTTATCCGACCGTAAAAAACCCGCTCGTCGGAATACGGCATAGCCCAGGCCCCACCACCGGCACCGCAGCAATAGGCGCCTTTGCGGTTTGGATTGAGTTCACGGACATCATCACAGCAGGCCTTGGTAACTGCCCGGCCTTCTTCAAAATAGGCTTGACCAAAGGCTTTCAGGGATTTGCGGCCGTAGTTGCAGGGGTCATGGTAGGCAACGGCCATGGCGTGCACCGCCTTGTTCAACTGGATCTTGCCTTCCTGAATATATTCAAGGAGCAGATCAAAAACGGTAACGATTTTGAATTCGTTGAGTGCTTCGGGGTACCACTTGTTCAACCCGGACCGGGTTGCGAAATAGGCGTGGCCTCACTCGGGGAGGAGGAGAACCTTGCAGTTCAGCCTCCGCATGTTGTCGACAATCCGGCCGACCACGGTTTTCATCGCCTCATCGTCGCCGGAAAACAGACCCCAGTTGACCCCCTCCCAGTTTTCAGAGGAAAGTGTAAAGGATTCGCCGGCGGCGTAGAAGATCTTCCACCACCACTTCATATCGTCCGGCTCGCCGAAAGGTTCCTTGGAATTGACGGTCACCAGAACCCTTGCCCCATGGACATCGATGGGGGTCTTGAAACCGGGACAGGAATCCTCGGCAAGTTCCTGGCCAAGGTCTTCGCAGAGGAAAACAAAATCATCTTTTGGTATGCCGAGGTTGTTGCCACGCTCAAGGCACATCACAACCCCTTTATGGATGGGGCCGGGAACCAACGCACGTTTTCGCGAACCGCGAATTTTCCGCATGAGTGCGGTAATCTGAATATTGGCAGGACAACTTTCCTCGCACTTACCGCACATGGTGCACTTCCAGGGCCAATTTGAGGCGACCAGCTCTTCGTCCATGCCGAGCACGGCCATGCGCACGATCTTGCGCGGATCAAGGCCATCGACGCCGGAAATCGGGCAGGCGCTGGCGCAGGTGCCGCAGGTCAGACAGGAATCGGCCCAGGCGGGATCGAGGGCGATCTGACTTTTCAGACCGTTGAGTTCCATCGGTGCCACATCCGTCACCTCCAGGGCCCCAAGGGCCTTTGGGCTGACATTATTGGCCGGACCGACATGCGGTTCACGTCCGAACTTTTCGCAGAGTTTCTGGTAATCATGAAACTTCATAAGATACTTACGCCCCGGACCTTCCTTGGCGGAAAGGGTGCCGGCGTTGATCCAGTTCCTTATGGTGTTTCGATGAACCCCAAATTCTTCTGCAAGGTCGCTGACTTTAAATTCATACATCATAAAAGGTCACCTCATTTTGCTTTTAAAAGAAAGAATTTGTGAGAGCTTTTCACACGCTTCTGTAACAGCTTGGGTCATGACAGGAGACAGTCCCGGGGCAATTTCCTCGGGGATAAACTTGATTTGCGCGGCAATGATCTGCACCTTGATGCCGGTGTTCTCGGCGAGTTCCTGCAGCAGGTTGACGGTTGGAAACTGATGGAGAGAAAAATCGTGGATCTTTTTGGCCGGGATCTGATCGGGGAGTATCTCGAAGACCTCGCCGGGCTTATGATCGGTAAAATCAACGGCATCAAGAACGATGATTTTCTCCGGTCGCCCCTCCTCCATCAGAAGATAGTCAAACAGGTATTCGCGAACACAGGTCCCGGCATCAATCGCCTGCACACCCATAGGCAAGTCATAGAGCGCATGTAATTGGTCGATCACGGCGGGACCGAACCCGTCATCGCCCATGATGAGATTGCCGCAGCCGAAAATCATTATTTTATTGTCGCTTGGTCGCATTGTGCAAACAGTGCCCCTTTTAGTTTTTGGGAACAAATACCACTTGGAAAAAGGAAGTGCAAGGCGGTTTTTACAAGAAAACGCTATTTAACCAGCAGGTTCGCGAAACCATTAGCATAATCCGCACATTTTTTCTTAATGTTTCGATAAGAAAAATTTATGACTGCGGCAATGTCGCATAACTCAACGACATACGAAGACTTCTGGGCCGAGCTTGACTGAAGAAGGAAGGCGCATGCACCCGCCGAGATCGGCAGATGCATGTTTGAAGGGAGGGGAGTTCCTATACTGAATAGCCCTGCGGATTGTTGTTCTGCCAGCGCCAGCTATCCCGGCACATCTCCGCCAGGCCGTAGATCGCCTGCCATCCAAGTTCCGCCAGGGCCTTGGTCGGATCGGCATAACAGGCGGCGATGTCGCCCGGGCGGCGGTCGACTATGCGGTAGGGAATTTCCCGGCCGCAGGCTTCGGCAAAGGCGCGGACCATCTCAAGCACGCTGTAGCCCCTGCCGGTTCCGAGATTGTAGACTACCACGCCCGGTCGCTGCAGCAGCTTGGCAAGGGCCTTGACATGGCCGTCGGCCAGATCGACGACGTGAATATAGTCACGCACCCCGGTGCCGTCGACAGTCGGATAATCGTTGCCAAAGACTGAAAGCGTGGTCAGTTTGCCGACTGCCACCTGGGCGATGTAGGGCACGAGGTTATTGGGAATGCCACCCGGGTCCTCGCCGATCCGGCCGCTTTTATGCGCCCCCACCGGGTTGAAATAGCGCAGCAGACAAACATTCCATTCCCCGTCGGCATGGTGCACATCACGGAGGATTTCCTCGACCATGAGTTTGGTACGCCCGTACGGGTTGGTGCAGGACAGGGGAAAATCCTCGGTGATCGGTACAGTCGCCGGATCGCCGTAGACTGTCGCCGAAGAGCTGAAGATGATGCTCTTCACACCGTGCGCGGCCATAGTCTCACAAAGGATAAGGGTGCCGGTGATATTATTATTATAGTACAGCAAGGGTTTTTCAACCGATTCCCCCACCGCCTTCTTGCCGGCGAAGTGAATGACCGCATCGATTTTCCCGCACTGGGCGAACACCCCGGCAAGGCCTGCCCTGTCCAGCAGGTCAACCTCAAAAAAAACCACCTTTTTGCCGGCCAGTTCCTCAACCCGACGCAAGGACTCACGGCTGGAATTCGACAGATTATCGACCACCGTCACCTGATAGCCGCAGCCGAGCAGGGCAAGACAGGTATGACTGCCGATATAGCCGGCGCCACCGGTTACAAGAATGTGCATATTTTCCTCATGGTATCTGATATTTTTTTCTTTTACATTGCCCTATGCACATTGCATTTCATCCAGCAACGCCTTCTCCACAAATGAATTAATCGATAACTTAAGTTTTTTTGCAGTTACTGCAACTTCCTTGTGCATTTCGGGAGACAATCTCAGATTAAATTTTCCGGAATAGGGTTTTTCCGGATTCACCCCATCTTGGTCACACCAAGAAGATTTTTTGCTAACTGACTTACAACCCTCAAGGAGGTACTGAAAAGACTCCCGTTTATCGGGGCTAAGGGGAGGTAATTGTTTTCACCCGTTGCCTTCTTGAACCGGCGCAAAAAGATCCGTTCGCCGAGCTGGGCCCTGTTCGCCAGATCGGCAATGGCAGCCCGCTGGCGGGGATCCTCCTCAAGCCATTGCTGAACCATCAATATCGCCACTTTGCGAAAAGCAGAAACCTGTTATGCTAATGAAAGAAAAACAAACAAAGGCTACACCTTCACTATACCAAAGGAGAAACATATGAAAATCCAGCTCATCCGTAATGCCACAATGAGAATATCCTACGCAGGGCAAACCATTCTCACCGACCCGATGCTGTCGGGTGTTGGTGCGTTTCGATCCTTTGCCGGCATAGCCGCCAATCCGACGGTCGATCTGCCGATGGCTGTCGGACAGATCCTTCAGGGCGTAGAGGCGACCATCGTCAGCCATCTGCATCCCGACCATTTCGACGAGGCTGCCACTCTATACCTCTCCAAGGATATGCCGGTCTTTTGCCAACCCGGTGACACAATCCATTTACAGGAGAAAGAGTTTACAAACGTTACCGCCATTGAGATTGCCTGCACATGGGAGGGAATTTCCATCACCAGGACCGGTGGCCGGCACGGCAGCGGCAAGATCCTTAAGCGCATGGGCAACGTCTCGGGATTTGTCCTTAAGTCCGCGGGCGAACCGACTGTCTACTGGGTCGGCGACAGTATCTGGTGCGAGCAAGTGGCCGAGGCGATAAAGATGCACAAACCGGACATCATCATCAGCCATTCGGGTGGTGCAACTCTCCCCGGCTTTGCTCCGATCATCATGGATGCCGAGCAAACCCTCACGACGCTGGGAGCCGCGCCGAACGCCGTGGTTGTCGCCGTGCATATGGAGTCCCTCGATCATTGCACCGTCAGCCGAACGATGCTCAGGCAAATAGCCAACAGCGCCGGGATAGCAGCAGCGCGGTTGATGATTCCAAAGGACGGCGAAACCTTGGCCCTTTGAGGGGCGGGGTCAAAAGGCGGCCAAGAGATCGAGAAGAACTGCGAGCAGGCTGCGGCATTGCCCCTCGCAGATATCTCCCATCAAGCAGATCTGGATGAGATTGCGCTCGACCAGATAGCCGCTTCGAAAACTCAACAGCAAGCCCCTTTCTTCTAGCCTCCCACCAATTGCAAGCGACGACACCTCATCCGGCAAGATGATACAGAGGACAGCGGGTGAGGAAACAGCCTGACCGGCAAATAGCTTCATGCCGGCCTTTTCAAGCTCGGTTCGCAGAAGGGTATTCAGCCGTTGTACCTCGGCAAAATGGTCCTGCCAATCGCCTCTTCGCAAAGCCATGTTTACCGCCTGCACCAGGTTTGACGAATGGGTAAAGGGTACACCCCGCTGCTCATGGTAATATCCCAGGTCGAGATACCGCGGCACACGACTGTCCGAACCAATTACGTGGTTATGAAAAACCAGGGCAAGACCCGGAAAAGAAGCCAAGCCTTTACCGCTGACACTGGTGGCCAAATACACCCCGCGCAAATCGACGGGGACAGTCCCCAACGAACTGGTGCAATCCATACACAGCCGAACGCCGCTTCTCTTGCAGATTTTTTTCAACGCCTGAAGATCATTGAGAATACCGGTGGAGGTTTCACAATGCGTTGACCAAAGCCAAGATATATCCTTGTGCCCTGCCAAAAACCCCTCGATCTTATCGAGGTCGTATGGTGTTCCCCAAGGCATGACCATGGCGACGAAAGGCAAACCGAAGCGTTCGGCGTGGTTCATCAACCGGTCGCCGAATTCGCCGTTGGAAAGGACAAGCCCCCGGCCGCCTAGGACTTTCAACTGTGTGGCCACCGCATCGTTGCCGAGGGTGCCGCTCCCTAAAAGCAGAGCAACCGAGCTTGCACCGGTCAACTGACCAAGGAGTTCCTTGGTGTCGGCGACAATTGCCAGGAAACGATCGGTGCGATGCGACAAGGCCGGGCTACAAAAGGCCTCCCGCACCCCTTGCTGCACCTCCACCGGACCGGGCAGGAAGCTTATCGGCCTTGCCGCTGCCGGCAAAGGTTCCCCAAGACGTTCGGACACCGAGGCGGGACACTTCCCAGATAGCCAGGAGGGGCGTGAAGGCCAGGACGAGCAATCCGGCCTTGGTCGATCCCCGGACAACTGGAGACAAAACCGCACTCATCACCAAACCACCGAGGAGAGTGAAGGGCATTATCACCAGCATTCCTCCGGCAAAGGCCGCCATCCCCTTGCCTCCACGAAAACCGAGCTGAACCGGCCAGATATGGCCGACTACGACCGCCAGCAGGGATGCCAGGGCCAACGGTAGATCCCCCGTAGAATGCAGGGTCAGCCAGACCGCCAGGGCACCCTTCCCGCCATCGCCCAGTAAGGTCAGGGCAAAGCCTTTGAAGCCAAGCAACCGCCCGACATTGCGACTCCCGGTACCGCCGCTTGCCAGGGTACGGATATCCGTAGCCCGCAACCACCGAACAAGGTAGTAGCCGGTATTGCAGCATCCGAGGCAATAGGCCATGGAAATAAGAAGAACCGCAAGCATGGAATTAAACACCTATTCCAGTCTCGTCAAAGAGGCATCCTTGGTAAGCCACAGTTCTTCAATGCGGTACATATGCCAATAGTCGTGCAGCAACACATGCCTGGCGAGAATGTAGAGGGAATACTGATCATATTCCGGATGGGTCGCCATCCTTTGCCAGGTCCCGGCATCGGCATTTTCAAGAAGCAACAGTTGCTTTTTTCGATACTCCTCAAATTGCAGCAGGGCCACAGCCGTGCCCAGAAATGCCGGGGTAACGGGCGCATCGCCATCTTTGGTCGGGTTGAAAGGGACAAACTGCGGATGTTCCTCTTGCATAAAGCGCTGAAAACGCCCAAACAGCATCGGCTGAACTTCAGCCAAGTGGCTGACATGTTCGGCGATCGTCCAGAAACCCTCACCCCGCTGCAGGTTTAATTTGCTTTCAGGGATGGTTTTCACGAATGCGTTGAATATCTCGGGTGTTCGTCTGAGCCCTGCCAGTAGATCGGGTATGTCCTGCATCATTATTGTTCCTTGCCTCCTCTGTCTGAGGTGAAAATACCAATTCTTCGGTCATTCTCGCTATATGACGATATTATTCTTCAATCCGTGGCCGTCCCGCCTGTTTCACCGGCCCCCTTACCTAGCCTTCAAGTTTTTGCCGATATTCCACGCCTTGCCAAGACTCTCCCCCACAGACCAATAGGTATTGTCCGGCATCGACAGTGTGAATGGATTAACCTTTTTGATATCCAGTTTGCCATCGGTCATATATTTTTCTTCGGTGAAAACCTCCTTCGGCTCGCCGATGTACAGCGTATCAAGGGGCAGCTCGACGGCCTTATAGAGTGAGCAGGCCATGCAAACAGGACACTCTTTGATGAGCGGCGCTTTGCTTAAAACGCCGTAGAAAACCTCGAAAAGTTCGGATTTATCGGTTTTAGCGCCGGAAACCAGGCCGCAATAGTCGGTTTTCTCGATTAACGAAACATCGGGAATGTTGATACTGAACTCCTGATTTTCCTCAATGCCCTTATTGGTATGATGCGGACCTAAGGCTACCGCAAATAATGGCGGCTTGAAATTGACTCTGGTTACCCAGGCTACCGCCATAAAATTTGCCTTTCCGGCAACAACAGAGCCGACCAATACCATCGGCATCGGGTATAAAAAAGCAGCGCCGCTGTCAATCGTGATTTTTTTCATAATTGCCTCTCTTTTCTGGAAATGGGGGGTGATTTCATGCTTCTTTATTTATGGAAAAAAACTGGCTTTCGTTTATTCGGGGAACTGTCCCCAGTTTTCCGGGGAACTGTCCCCAGTTTTCCCCAGTTTTCCCAGTTTTTGATCTTGAATTCAGAAGTTTATCCAGGAAAACCAAGGTCAATGTTTGGAATATTATTAAAGTAAATTTCCGACATGATTGAGAAAATTTTTCTCATTTACGAACGTCAAATCATACATACTGCTCAATCCTTGAGCATGTTCCTGACTCAAGCCTACGACACAAAGAAGAAAGTGAGACTTCTCGACATTCAGTCGCTTTCGCAAATTTGAGTATTTATCGATGTCTTGGCGGAATTCTCCAGTCTTGCATTCTATGCAAATAGGACTTCGGCCATTCACCAGAAAGACCACATCCAATTCATGCAAATCTTCATTTGTAAAGGTTACTGCTATATTGCGTGAACATGCAAAGGAACATTTCTTATCACGCAGATATTCTGTTGTTTTTATAAAAACAAACCACTCAAACCATATCCCGTTAAAAAAATTAATAATGGTCGGAATTGTCTGAAGCGTTAAACGAATAATTTTCTCATCTTTTTGATAGAAATATTTGGCAACAAAAGAATATTCATAAAGATTTTGGCAAAACTCAACAACTTCCCTCACCTCTTTTTGGCTCTTTTTGGAAAGGGGCAAATTTAGATTAACATAGCCTTTTTTCTGGATTCGTTTGATTTTCTCACTGACTTCTTTCAACGTGTCGTAGTTATTACCAAGGGCAACGGCAATCTCATCATAAAATCCCGTTGTATCAAGTTGTTTTGGGTCAACACCAATTTGAATTTTCTTTTTCTTGAACCAATCAATAATTGGAACAAATTGATGGTGTTCCGTCAAAGCTGTTGTGTTGAAAAGATCAATTTCACCAAGTGATGCTTGGGTTTCATCAGTATTGTACACCTCATCTACGGTGATGCATTCCCTTTGCAATAGTGTCAGCTCTTTTCTTTGCGAGAGAAATTTTTCCAGAAGTTTTTCAACATAAACGACTGTGTCGTAAATAGGCGTAACCTGTGAACAGCGAGGGCATTTAACGGGTTTGCCAATATAATCATTAGTCACCTCCCGCAGGTGACCACATTTATTACAGCGGAAAAGGGCCATTTTTCATCCTTAACCTCTATATTTTCAAATAGATAGCATGCATTTTTTTGAGTTGTTATGCAACCAATGGAACAGCTCGGAGGTTTCTGTTCCAAGGAAAATGTAAACCTCATTTATTGTAAAATATTCGAATTATATCGGTGGTTTTATTGCCAAATATACTCTCTACCATTGGTTGTCTTTTTTTGATAGGTTGTCAAGATATATTTCGACTTTTCAGACCTCATCTCGCAGCTCCCATAGCGACCCCCTTTTTCTCCCATTCTGCCGGCCCATTGCTGAAGCCATGGGGTACTATCAACAGGCATAAGCAAGCAAAGGTAAACGTCTCGCAAGAGTGGAGGTGAGGACCGCAACCGGGCAAAAATAATCTCTTTTTTCATAAAGCAAAAGAAGGTACATTGGAACCGGTCGCCTTTGGTGACCATCGTCTTGACCAACGTGTTTGCACAATCCAACAAAATACCCCAAGGAGTCATCATGCCTTACGTCAATATCCGGATTGCCGGAACCCTTACCAAGGACCAGAAACAGAAGATCAGCAAAGGTGTCACCGAGGTCATCTGCAAGGAGGCCAACAAGTCGCCGGAGGCCGTGTTGATCTTTATCGACGAGGTTCCGCACGAGAATATCGCCAAGTCCGGCAAGCTCATGGAACCGCCGAAATAGGCAAGCAAAGCCTGTTTGCTACGGCACCGGGGGAGGATTCTTCCGGTGCCGTTTTTTACCTGGTTACGGCAACATCGCCAGATACTCCGCTTCCGTAACGATCCGCACCCCGAGCTGTTCGGCCTTGGTCAGCTTGCTCGCCCCGACCTTTTCGCCGCAGACCAGGAGATCGGTCTTGCCGGTAATGCTCTCGCCGATCTTGGCCCCAAAGGCCTTGGCCTGTTTCTTCATATCGTCGCGGCTGCCGGTCTGCATTGACCCGGTAAAGACGATGAGTTTGCCGGACAGGGGTCCCTCGCCGGGCGCCTCGCCCGCCGTTTCGAGCGGGGTGGCAATGAGATTAAAACCCAGGTCATACAGGGCATCGAACAGCGCCGCCGTTGCCTGCATCCCGGCCAGCATCTCTTCGGCGGTTTTTTCACTGAAACCCTTGATGACAATAATTTCCTCCCGGGTGAGCGAAAACACCCGCTCCAGAGGATGAACGGCCAGCAGTTTCTCACAGTTGCCCATGCCCATCCGGTACATGCCGAAGGCGGCGAGGAAGCGCCAGTCCTCAATCGGCAGAACCAGGCTGCGTTGCAGCTGGGCCACCATATTCTCCGCCTGTTTCGGCCCGAAGCCGAGGCCGACGAAGTCCTCTTCGCCAAGCCCGTAGATCACCGGAATCGAGGCCTTGCCGCCGTCGAAAAGCTTTCGCACCGACGACGGGCCGAAACCGTCGATATTGCCGAGGACCTTGAAAAAATGTTCGATGGCATGGGTGATCTGCGCCGGGCAGTTCATATTGTTGATGCACAGGAGAAAATCGCTTTCCCAGACCAGCGGCGAGCCGCAGCTGGGGCAGGCGCTGGGCAGCTCGGGCGTAACCGGGGTCAGTACCTCTTCGATCTTCGGGATCACCTCGCCGCTGCGCGAAAGGCGGATGATCGCCCCCGGCCCGACCCCCTTTTGCCGCACCATATTATAATGGTGCGCCGTTGCCCGCTGGATCAGGGCGCCGCTCAGCCGCGTCGGTTCGACCTCGGCCACCGGATTGACCCGTCCGGAGCGAGAGGTCTGGGGAATGACCTGCAGCACCTTAACCTCGGCGGTTTCGGTGTTTTTCTTATAGGCAATCTGCCAGCGATGATGGTGCCTGGTCGCCCCGAGATGGTCGCGCAGGACCGCATCGGAAATCTCCAAAACAATGCCGTCGACATCATAATCGACCTTCTGCCACAAACGATCGACAATCTCTTCAAAACCTGCGGCCAGCACCGCCCACGGCCCCTGCCAGCAGGGCAACAGGCTAAAGGGGAAGAACACCGCCTGGCCGGAACGTATGGCCTCTTCCGCCGGACCTTCGAGTTCCTTTTCCTTTATGAGGCTCGCCTGGAAGTTGCGCGAGTTATCAAAGATGGTCGCCAGGTGATCGCGGAAATAGCTGCGGCTGACGACCACTTCTCCTGCCCCAAGCCCCCGCGGCCCGCCGGTTGCCACCTGCAGGCCGCGCTCAAAGACCCGGGTGATATCGGTGCCCCGCCGGCCGTCGCCGCGGGTGTAGAGGCTTTGCCCGTCATCATAGGCGGCATAGCCGTCAAGTTTCGGCATAACCTTGAAAACCAGGCCGGCAAAGTCGCGACCACACTCCGCGGCCGCCTTCTCGATCCGCTTGGCCCAGTTGCCGATGGCAGCGAAGTCATAGGCCTTTTCGGTGGAAAGCATACGTACCGGCAGCTCAACGGTCTTGGCCTCGATCAGTACCTCCGGTTCCACCGTATGGAGGAAGGGATGATCGGGATGGCGTTTTTTCAGTTCGGCCAGAAAAGTAAAATCATACAGGGCATCGGAGATCAGCTCTTCTCCGCCCCGGTACAACAGATTGGCAATCTGCAAGAATTCTTCAAGTTGTGGGTCGGACACAGCTGCCACAGCAATCTCGCCAGCAGCAATGGCCACCACTTCTTCCTCGGACAAGGTCGTCAAAGTACATTGCGCCTCCGCCAAAATCGCCCTTTGGGCATCGCTTAAACCGACACTCTTTCCCATCGCTTTTTTATCCCTTCTCATGTACATATTTCTGTCAAACACCGCCAAAACCTACAACGCAAGGTAAGTTGTAATACTTTTTCCCTAAGTCGACAACCCGAGGAATTCATGATGCAAATAATTGATCTGCGCAGCGATACCGTCACCAAACCCTCCGAAACCATGCGAAAGGTTATGGCCGGCGCCGAGGTCGGCGACGATGTATACCGCGACGACCCGACGGTCAATCGGCTGGAAAGCTTTGCCGCCGAACTCCTCGGCTTTGAGGCGACGATTTTTACTACCAGCGGCACCCAGGCCAACCTCATCGGTATCCTGTCGCACTGCGGCCGGGGTGATGAATATATCGTCGGGCAAACGGCGCACACATACAGATACGAAGGCGGTGGTGCCGCCGTCTTGGGCAGCGTCCAGCCGCAACCGATTGAATTCGAGGCGGACTCGACCCTGTCCCTTGCCAAGGTCGAGGAAAAAATTAAACCGGACGACATCCACTTCGCCCGAACCCGCCTCCTTTGCCTGGAAAACACCCAGAACGGCAAGGCCCTGCCGCTCGCTTATCTGGCCGAGGCCGCCGCCTTTGCCAGAAGCAAGAACCTCAGACTGCACCTCGACGGGGCAAGGCTGATGAACGCCACCGTCAAGCAGAGTGTCGCGGTTGGGGAGATCGCAGGCCATTTCGACTCCGTCTCCCTTTGTCTCTCGAAAGGGCTGGGAGCGCCGGTCGGCTCGCTGCTGGCCGGGAACCGGGGCTTTATCGAGGAAGCAAGGAAGTGGCGGAAAATGACCGGCGGCGGTATGCGCCAGGCGGGCATTCTCGCCGCCGCCGGGCTGTACGCCCTAGAAAATAATATTGAACGGCTGGCGCAGGACCACCTGCATGCCGAGATGCTGGCCGAGGGCCTGTCGCAGTTTACCGATTTGACGGTCGACAGAAATCCCGCCCAGACGAACATGGTGTTCTTTAGCACCGGGGCGGAAACCACGCAGGCTCTGGCCGAATTCCTCGGCGGGAGACAGATCCTTATCAGCCCCGGCAAAACCACCCGACTGGTCACCCACTTGGATGTCAGCCGGAAAGATGTCGACACCGTCCTCCAGGCCTTCTCCGATTTTTTTGCGGCGCGCCGAAGCTGAAGAAGGTTTGCTCAATTGGAACTGACAGCACACACCGAGGCAACGCCATCCATATCGAGACGGTCGAAAAAGCTCTCCACTACGTCGACCGTCCAGGCCTGCTTTTTGGTGCACGGGTCGCAGGTCCACAGCCAGTGAATGGTATTGTCGAAAAGCGGCCAGGTCGAACAGGTTACCCCGTGCAATGGCGGTTTAAGGACAGTTACGACCTCGGCGACGGTGGGCAGTCGCCAGGTGTCCCGGCCCTGCCAAAGGCTGCCGTTGAGGTAGGCCACATATTCCCCGGCCTGCTGCCAGTTAAGGGTAAAACCGGCGCCATAGCGCTGCCAAAGCAGATCGCTGTTCCGCTCATGGGCCACGAGGGGCCCGACAGCGGCAAAATCCTGCACAGCATAGACCAGGGGCCGGAACAACTCATCTAGTCCCAGGGTTGCCCGAATGTCCTTCCACATCAGCCGCGCCGGTTGCCGGCGCACGATCTGCCGCCCCGAGGCAGGCCCCTGCTGCCAACTGCAGGGAACATTCTTTTCATTCAGCGGTAGGGTCTGCAAGGCTAGACGCATTTCCTGGGCGGTCTGAAACCTGGCCTCCGGCTTCCTGGCAATACTGCGGACAATCCACGCATCCCACAGGGGCCCGACCTCGGGATTAATGGCGCTGGCCGGCGGCGCCTCGCCAAGGTGATGGTCGAAGAGGCGGCCGGTCAGCATGCGCAGGCCCATGACCCCGAGGCTGAAGAGGTCGGCGCGGCCGTCCACCCGCTGCGGCTCCCTTTCCTGCTCGGGCGCGGCATAGAAAGGGGAACCGACCTGCATGCCCGGCACCGCCGCAGTTTCCTCGCCCCGCACCCGCGACAGACCGAAGTCGATGATCTTTACCCGGTCGTCGCTGGTCAACATGAGATTATAGGGTTTGATATCGCGGTGGATGATCCCGGCAAAATGCAGCCGCTCAAGGCCTTTTAAGGCCTGAGCGAGATAGATTTGTGTCTTGGCGGCGGAAATGATCCGTGACGGCGCCTCGACCCGGTACGATTCGCCGATAAAGGCGCCGAGGGAATGGGCGAAATATTCGAGGACGATAAAAGGTTGGCCCTCATGCTCATCGCAGTCGAGCACCTTGGCCACATGATCGTGGCTAAGGGCGCCCATGATTTTTGCCTCGGCAACGAAGAGCTCTTTCAGCCGCGCCTCGCCGACTAGTTCAGCAAATATTTCGTTGCGCGGCTGTAGGATCTTGAGAGCCACCAGACGGCCGGTGATCGGTGCCCGGGCTTTATACACCATGCTCATGCCGCCGCGACCAAGGCGGCCGACCACCTCGTATCTGCCGATTGTTTTCATACTTTAGCCAAGACGGGCGGCGTAGGTTTCGGGAAAGCCCCTTTGGCGAATTTTCCGCATGGTCGTCCGGTAGTCATAGGCAATAAACAGCACCTCAAGGGTAGCCGCGGCAGTGTCCCAGAGCAGGTACTTGGCGCGATTATCACCGTCCCGTGGCTGCCCGACACTGCCGGCATTGATGATATATTTTTGCCCCGACTTGAGATCCAGGCGCTCCTGGCCTAAGGGCCGGCGGACGATCGCCCCTTCCTCCTGCCGGACAAGTTGCAGTTTGTGGGTATGGCCGAGAAAGAGGAGGGCAAAGGGGGCGGTGGCAAGCATTGTCACCAAGACCTCATCGGATTGCCGGTTGAGATAACGAAAGACGGAAAGCGGCGGAAAGCCATGGACGAAGTAGGCCCTGTCGAAAGACAGATACTTCGGCAGGGTGAAACAGTAGGTCAGATTGACTTCGGAGAGCAGGTTGGCGGTTGCGATATTATTGTCGGCCGCCTGGAAATTCATCCAGCGTCGTGCCCGCAGGTCGAGGAGGGCAAATTCATGGTTGCCGAGGATCGACTCATAACCCTGACGGCGTATTTGCTCCACCACATCCTCGGGGTCCGGCCCGTAGCCGATATTATCGCCGAGGCATATTACTCTGTCTACCCGCCGCTTCTGCATATCGGCACTGACTGCCGCAAGGGCTTCAAGGTTGCCGTGAATATCCGAGAGAACCGCAACTTTCATGCACCCCCCTCACTCCCCCCTTTTTTCTTCCAGCTCGTCCCAGCGATGGTAAAGCCGTTCCACCTCCAGCCGGGCCTTTTCCAGATCGTGCCAACAATTGGCAAGCGTATCGGCAGCGGAGACAACGTCGGGCAACAGCATCATTTCTTCCAACTCCGCGACCCGGCTTTCCTCGGCGGTGATTTTCTCCTCGATTTGCTCATATTCCCGCTGGTCGATATAGGACAAGCGGCCTTTGTTTTTTACCGGGGCGGGGGCAGCTCCATTCTTGCCGGAGTTTTTCTCCCGCAGCGTGTCTTTCTCCGTCGACTGCGGCAGATCGCTCAGCCACTGTTCGTAATCGGCATAATAGGACACGCCGGCGCGACCGCCAAAACCGAGTAGCCGGTGACACACCCGGTCAAGGAGAAAGCGGTCGTGGGTAACGAGGATCAAAGCCCCGGGAAAATCGATGAGGCTCGTCTCCAGGACATCAAGGGAGGCTATGTCGAGATCATTGGTCGGCTCATCCAAAAGGAGAATATCCGCCGGCCGACGCATCAGACCGGCGATAAGAATACGCGCCTGTTCGCCGCCGGACAGCTGGCCGACCGGGGTCTCCAGCTGATCCGGGCGAAACAGGAATTTCTTGGCCCAGCTTGCGACATGCAGGGAGCGGCCGCAATACATCACCGCATCGCCTTCAGGGGCCAGGGCCCGACGCAGGGTCACTGCCGGATCGATCGATTCACGATTCTGGTCAAAGGTAACAATCTTAACATTATCGGCGGGTTTCAGGGTTCCTGCATCCGGCAGCACCTGGGCATTGCCGGTCGCCCCGGCGATGATTTTCATCAGCGTCGATTTACCGCAGCCGTTTCTCCCCAAAAGACCAAGACGGCTGCCGGGCGCCAGGATGATATCCAGGTTGGTGAAGAGCGCCTGGTCACCGTACGACTTGCTCAGTCCCACGGCCTCAAGCAGCTTCCTGGTCTTGCGCCCGGTGGCCTCGAAATCGATCTGCACGCTTGCGATCGAGCGGTTTCTCGCCTTCACATCGGCCAGCTCACCAGTCAGTTTATGCGCCTCGTCTATGCGATATTTGGCTTTAGTGGCGCGGGCCTTCGGACCGCGCCGCAGCCACTCGATTTCCCGTTTGGCTTTGTTGGCCAAGCGCTCCTCTTCCTGCGTTTGTCCGGTGAGAAAAAGCTCGCGTTTCTCAAGAAACTGCGAATAGGACCCCTGCACCTCAAGGGTTCCATCGGGATAAAGGGAGGAAAGCTCGATGATCCGGTTGCTGCAGTTTTCCAGGAAATGGCGATCATGGCTGACCAAAAGATAGGCGGAGGGGGCGGCGCCACCACCAAGCATTTTTTCCAGCCAGAGAATGCCTTCGATGTCCAGATGGTTGGTGGGTTCGTCCATAACCAGCACATCGGGAGCAGCGAGGAGCGCCCGGCAGATCGACAAACGCTTGCGCCAGCCACCGGAGAGGTTGGCAACCGGGGCATCGGCATCGGGGAATTCGGCGCGGCTGAGCAGGGTATGGACACGGTTGTATTTCTCAGTTTCCTCAAGATTCTCGCCCATTATGGCGGCCAGCAGGTTGGCGGTAACGCTCTTGTCCAGGGCGAATACATCTTCCTGGGCCAGATAGCTGAGAAGAACAAATTTTTGCCGAACCACCTGGCCGCTGTCGGCGTCCTCAAGACCGCAGATGATTTTCAGAAGAGTTGACTTGCCGGAACCGTTGGGTCCGATAACGCCGATTTTCTCGCCGCTGTTGACCACCAAGTTGATATTTTTAAAGAGATTTTGGGCGCCGAAGGATTTACCGAGGGCCTTGCAGGTTATCAGATTTGCCATGACTAAAAAGAAAAACTCCCAGACTCCTCCGCCCGTAAGCACTTGAATACTCACGACGGATAAATTTTATACTCAGCAATTACAGTGCGTTGCTCAACCATACGAGCACATGCCTGTGACGTTTTATTGTTGCTTAATTTAAATCTCCTGAGTATAAGCTATAAAAAATTTTGTGCGTTTTTACCTTACCGTGACAAAATCATCGTACCATTGAACGATATTCTCAGCATTTTTCCAGAGAAGGTATTGTCGGCAACAGCGACCCGACTGATCCACTTGCAAACAAGAAATTCATCATACTTTTTGTTTTCGCTCTTAACAACAGTTTTGGACTTGAATTATGGATGAACAACTGCACATCATCATTGCCGGCAACCGGGGTAAGATCACACGCTTGCGGTGGTCTCGCCGAAAGTTGTGGTTCTGCCTCTTTTTCTCCGCTGTTTTCTGCCTTTCTTTGACTGTTGCCAGCCTGTTCTCCTTTGCTCTTTTCACCGAAAACCGTACTATCTCCTCGCAGCTTGCCGAACTGCGCGAGCAGCTGCGCACCAGTGCCGAACTCATTTCCGAGAGCCAAAGAGACAGTGAGGCACAGCAGCTCAAACTGAACTTGAAAGTTGCCAAACTCGAATTAAGCAGCGTCAAACAAGCGGTGGCCTTCAAGGCGGAGAAAGAAAATCTCCTCTCGACCGCCGTCAGTGAACTGGCGGAACGAAGCGTACTTATTGAAAAAATGATCGATAGCATCGGCATTGAGTTGCCTGTGGAGGTTAAAGAAGGTAAAAGTAACAGCGGCGGCATCTTTATCGCACAACCTGAAACGAACCGCGGCGCCCTTCTCAATCGGGCCGACAAATACTTGAAAGCCATCCGCTTCCTGCCCTTCGGTCGACCAGTAGATGGGCCCATTACCTCCGAATTCGGCAAACGCATGGACCCGGTTAATGGCAGAGCAGCCTTTCATACCGGCATCGACTTTCGCAGCAAACCGGGAGAGAATATCTACGCCACCGCCGACGGTGTGATTGACAAGGCGTTTTACAACGGCAGTTATGGTAATTATGTCCTCATCGACCATGCCAATGGCTATGAAACAGCCTTTTCCCACCTCAATAAATTTCTGGTTCGCCCCGGGCAAAAGGTGCACCGTGGGCAACTCATCGGCTTTGTCGGAAATTCCGGGCGATCCACAGGCCCGCACCTGCATTACGAAGTCACCCTCGAAGGGGAACCAATCAATCCTTACATGTTTATGAAGATCGCCAGCGCACCTGAAGCACCCGGCCCTACCTCGGAGAAACGCTAAAAATGGGAATGTTTACTAAAAGTGGAGTGGACCAGGAAATGCAGAAGGTTGAGAGTGAAGTCATATCTTCGATCATCGACAAGACTATGATCATCACCGGGGACGTAACCTTTAAAGGAAAGGCCCGAATAGACGGCCTCATCAACGGCAATATCGAAGGAGAACACCTGGTTCTCAGCGAAACCGGACGCATCAACGGCGATATAACCGTCTCCTCTTTAAATTGTTACGGGACCATTGAGGGGAACATTAAAACCAGCATGCTGACAGCGCGAAAAAATTGCTCCATCAACGGCAAGCTTGAGGCAAACAGCCTGACCGTGGAGTCAGGGGCAGGGATCCAGGGAGAAATCAAGGTGGTAATTGAGGCTCCCCGAGCCGATGGACCATTATAGCGACATTTCTAATGACTTTTCATCCTAAGGTAGTCAATCTTCTCAAGTGTCCCCAGTGCGGTAACGAAAAGGATTTCTTCGAAATCACCGATGATGTCGTCACCACGACGCACTATGTGCAAAACACCGACGGCAGCTTTACCATTGAAGAAAGAAGCTCACAGGCTCTGGGCGATGTCAAACTCTTTTGCGGCGACTGCGAAGAGGATCTGACCTCTTTTCACCAACGGTTCTCGGAGATGATCTTTTGAAGGATCAACCCACCATTGTTCGTGACAACCAGACACTTTTTGCCTCCTACCAACAACTCAAAAAAAACGATATCATCGTTGGGCGCCTCCGTCTCAAGCCGGGTGAGGAACATCTTCTGACCGACCTGCTGGCCAGGGGCATTCGCCTGGTACCATCGGCAACCGCCCAATTGGCAAGTCGCTCTAAGGTCTTCCAGACGCGAATCTTCAGCAAATATTTGCCGCCGGACAGCCTGGCGATCTACGATGCCCAGACCCTGCTCCAGGTTTCTTCCCTATATCTGCAACGCGGACACCATCGGGTGGTCCTCAAGCATGACCGGAAAAATGGCGGCCTTGGCGTGCATATTTTCAGCAGCATAGAAGATCTTTACAATCAGGTGAGTGTCGCGGCCTACCCCTTTCCTTTTATCATCCAGCCCTTCCAATCCGAGTGCCGAGATATTCGGGTGATCATCATCGGGGACTACTGTGAAGCCTACGAAAGAAGTAATCCTTTCAACTTTCGCCAGAACCTGCACTGCGGAGGAGAGGCGAAACCGTACTCACTGTCAGATCGACAAATGAATTTCTGCCTTGAGGTGATGGCGCGCGGTGCATTTCCCTATGCACACCTCGACCTCATGCTCATGCCGGATGATGCAATCCACCTGCTGGAGATCAACCTCCGCGGCGGTCTGAGGGGTGCAAAAATATCGGGGCAGGAATACCAACAAAGAATTACAGCCGTCCACCTGAAAATACTTGAGAATTTGAATTCAGACGCGGTTGCCGGATAACCCGGCCATTGTTTGCTGCCAATTCCAATATGACGCCGCAACGTCGACACTCGTTGCCGGCATGACAGCCCATAAAAAAGCAAAAAAAAGGGGAATGGCTTTTGCCATTCCCCCCTTTTTTCAATTAAGAAAGCAGCTGAATATCAGACACAACCGGTGGGTTTCGGCAGGCCGGCCATTTTACAGGCTCCTTTGCCAGGTCCGGAGGGGAACAGCTCATAGATTCTTTTCAACGGGAAGCCGGTGGTTTTGGAGAGGATACGAACCATCGGAGCGATTCCGTTTTTCTTGTAGTACTCTTGCAGGGCGTCGATTACTTTGACATGCTCGTCGGTCATTTCGGCGATACCTTCAACGCCTTTTACATAATCAACCCACTCCTGGTTGAAATCATCACCTTTGAGCAGGAATCCATCTTCATCAACCTCGAAACTCTTACCATTGTGAACTAATGTTGGCATTGCAACCTCCTTGAAATATTATTTTATGGCTTGCGCCGTTTTATAATTCAAAAACTGACTTGTCTTATTACTATAGGCAAATGGATTTGTCAAGCGATTGAAGAATCATTTATCAGTCAACTAAGATTCTCCAAATTTGTTTTTTATTGTAATAATATCGTTTGCATATGGCGCAGACCAGGCCCAAATGACAAGGTTTGAACAGTGTCCCGTCTTAACCTTGTCCCCACCTACAGCAAAGGATTTTTCCTTGCAGTGTAGAAAAAGAAAGAGTAAATCGATCTGTTATCGAACCAGTGGCTTGCAATGCCAGGGGAGTGGTGGGGGTTTTCCCGCCGCCCCCCGAAACATTCAAGGTTTTTGTCAACCCCAAACCCACATCAGACATTCATGCTGCAGATACTCCGTAGAAAGGCACAATCCCCCTTCATCCAGGCAATCGTTGTCATCATCGCCCTGGTCTTCATCTTCTGGGGCGTCGGCACCAATGTCGGGCAAAACAATCAGTCGGCTATTGTCGTCAATGGCGAGGAAATCTCCTTCCAGCAGTTTCAGCAGGCTTATGACCGGGCATACCAACAACTCGGCAACCAATTCGGCGGCAACGTCCCAAAGGGCTTGGCAGAATCCTTCGGCCTCAAACAACAGGTCGTTAATCAAATAATTCAAACCGCTCTTCTCCGACAAGGTGCCGCCGCCATGGGGCTTGCAGTGAGTGGCGACGAGATCCGCACCCTCATCCAGACGATGCCGCAGTTCCAGGATCAAGGGGCCTTCAGTATCGAGCGCTATAAAGCTATACTCGCCGCCAACAAAATGGCCCCCACAAAATTTGAACAATCGATGCGCTTCGACAATCTGTCCGAAGCGGCTATGCGGCAAATAGGCAGTTTTGGCACCGTCACCACGGATTATGAAATACAGGATATCTACAGTCAACTGAACGAAAAAATCGCGGTAAAATATGCCCGTATATCGCCCGCCAACTATGTCGACAAAGTGGTCGTCGATGATGCAAGCCTTACCGCCTGGTTCGAAACGGTCAAGGATACGTATAAAACCGAGCCGCAGCTGCAATTGAAATATTTAACCTTCACCTTTGCCGATGTTGGCGGCAAGATCACCGTCGACGCGCCGAAGATTGAAGAATACTACAAAAATAATCTCAACACCTTCAAACTTCCTGAGCAACGTCGCGCCCGCCATATCCTCTTGAAAGCAGGCGACAATGATTCCGAAGAAGTCCATAAAACAAAGGCGGCCAAAGCTGCTCAGGTGCATAAACTTGCCAAAGAGGGCGGTGCATTCCCCGCCCTCGCCCGCCAATATTCGGAGGATTCATCGAAAGATACCGGCGGCGACCTCGGCTTTATCCAGGCAGGACAGATGGTTCCGGCCTTTGACGAAGCCGTCTTCACCATGCAGCCCGGAGCGATCAGTGACGTTATCAAGACCCAGTTCGGCTATCATATAATCCAACTGGTGGAAATCAAACCGCCATCAACCCAAACCCTTGCCGAAGCGACCGCACAAATTACCAGCACCCTGCGGCGAAAAGAGGCGGAAAGCCTGGCATTCCAGGTGGCCAACGACGCCTACGAAGGGATCATCAGTGCCGGCAGTCTTGACAAATATACCGATGCCCATCCAGAGGTTGTCGTGCGCCAAACCGAGTTCTTCGCCAAAAGCAGTGCTCCCGCCGATCTGAAAAGCGACCCGCAATTTCTTGAGAAGACCTTCGAACTCAACAGGGGGGAGTTGAGTTCCCTGATCAAGGGCCAATCGGGATTCCTGATTGTTTTTGCCGAAGACAAAAAAGAGCCGGAATTCCCTGAATTTGCTGCGGTCCGTGCGACCCTGGAAAAAGACTATCGTAAAATGAAATCCCAGGAACTGGCGGAAGGGGTGGCAAAAGATGTACTCAGCGATACAAAGGCCGGAAAAACCTTCGCCAGCGTGGCCCAGGAAAAAGGCCTTACCGTCAAAGAATCCGGCCTGCTCGGCCAGAATAAAGCTGGCGGCAAGAGTGACTTCCCCGCCGCCCTCCTGCAGTCCGCTTTTCTGCTGTCTGCGTCCTCACCCCTCCCGGAAGCACCCGGCCGAGCCGACGACGATTTTTACGTCTACACATTTTTAGCCCGTGAGACTCCGAAGATGCCTGAAAACAGTGACGACATGAAAAAGTACCACGACAATCTGCAGCGCTACAAACAACAGCAGCTCTTGGCCGCATGGCTGCGCCATCTGGAGGTAGAAGCCAAGATCAGCAAACACCCGAAGCTTTAGTACCTTAGAAATTCATTTCTTGTTTTTTAAGAAAGAATTTCGTGAAGGTACTTATCCCGTTTATCGGGATCAGATACTTCAATTTCCTGTGTTGCTCTTGACGATTTTCCGCACCCCTTCATGGGAAAGTCGGATCTTATATTCATCCTTGAGTTTTTGCGAAATCTCCCGATACGACCAGAGATTATTGCGCATGTCGACAATCGCATGAATTATCTGCTGCTGTCCTTCGTTCGGCACGAGATACCTTTCCGGATTTACATCCCAGCCAAAGGGCACCGGGCCACCCAGATACTTTCCCAGTTCCTTTCGGCGCTCTTTAGCCGTCCGAATCGCCTGGCCGAGACTGTTGCTTTCGCTGACGGTTAGTGCCGCGAGCAGCTTTTCGACGACCGCTGCCAACCCCTCGGAAACCATGAGACGGCGTTTTTCAGGCAGGCTGATGTTACCGCCCAGATCAATACAGTGGAGGGCAACATGCGCCGCTTTAAGGCTCCGCAGGAGTTGCTCGCCGTCACCTGCCGAGCTGACTACCCACTCCGTTTTCATAACGATAATTGTATCCCCCGGACCACAACTCCGCAGCAGTTTGCCGCCAACAAAACGATCCTTAAAGGGCCGTTTCAAAGGTGTGCTTTCTTCAATGCATATCTCCTCAAGCTGAAGGCCAAGGCTGCGACCGTATGCCTGCAAAGCGGCCCGCTGCACGCTCTCAGCTACCAAGTGGTGCTTGTCCTGAGCAAGAAAGATATAGCCTGAAACCCTCATCACTCTGTCTCCGCCATACAGATTTGCAAGATTGTCCTCACCCCGATATATGGGATTTTTTACCCTTGGGTCTCTGTCTCTGTCAGCCACTTCTACCGGCAACTTGACAGAAAGCAGCAATAATTTTTTATTATAGCAAAAGGATTAGCAACAATCCCGTGCTATGTGGCAAAAGCCACGCTTTGCCGTAAATACCTGGCCGAGAAAGACTCGGTACCCCATGAATATGGGGGCTTAGGCACGAAGATTGATGAATTTTCGCTCCATTTCGGCTTTTCCCCTTGGAATTAAATTCAGTTTTTGGTTCTCATCCATGTCAGACAATGATATATTGCCTGGTTCTCTTTGGCCCCCCAACCCCGATACGCGGGACTTCTCTCAGTCTCCCCTAGAGGGGGACAAGTCCCTTCACGGAAAATTCTTCGCAAAAGGCATGCAACTAATTTTTCTATGGGACTAAAAAATTGAATGCCACTCCACAGAGTGATTTTGTGTCCCGGATGACAAAAACTACCATGCAAAGCCCTACCGCTCTCCTTGATCATTACTTTAAACTATCGCCGTTTGAACAGGCGCTCCTGCAGTTTCTCTCCATTGTTTATGAACCGGCGCATGCAACCCTTATCGTCAACTGCCTGCGACAGCTGGATTTAAAAAATCCCCGGGGCAATAAGCCGACAGCCGCCAATCTTGCGCACTATTTCAATAAATTTGAACAATTGGGATTGCTCACCAAGGAAAGTCAGTGCCACGAAGAAATTGTCGAAACCCTCAGCAAAATAGCGCTCAAAGAAGGAACGTACGCAGCCTATGCCAAGGTAATTCAAGCCGAGGCACCGGTCACCTATTATTACGGCAAATGGACAACCAGATGCTGGCGCGGCATGCGGGAGATGCGCATCGGTATCTACACCCAACAGTTTGCACTGATCGATGACGCCAACGACTTCATAGACGCCCAATGCCGCGATCTTGCCGCCGATCCACCACCGACCGTGCGGATAATGACCAGGCCCTTTGATCTGCTGTGGTTTCGCTCTCTCTCAGCTTCTTTTCAATTCTACCTGCTCAGCAATGTCCTACAGTACGGCCAAGAGACGCTTACCGATTACCCGCAAATCTTCGATTTCCTTTCCTCGGAACACGAGTTTGCCAGCCTCACCGCCGACGAACAACTGCCCTTTAAAAGGCTGCTGTTCAACGAGTTATTATTTCGTGGCAGACTCCAGGAGGCCGGCACCCTCATCGCCACCCACAGCGATTCCTTCAAGGGCACCGGGTCGCGCGGGGCCCTCCTTTTTCTCCAAGGCGACAGCCCCAGTGCCCTGGTCGCCTTCAATGAAGACTTGCACTTCTTAAGCACCTACAGCCAGGGAGAAAAAGTCGCATTCTTTGGTCCCCCTGGACTGTTCTATCTCCTCGCCGGCCTGCATGTTGCCGGCCGCGGCGAATATGCAGCGATCGCCAACAGCATCGGCGTGGCTTTGTCCCAGTTTCCCAACGCCCGGGAAAACGATGCCTACAATTTTCTCGCCGTGGTGATCAATTCCCACATCACCAAGGGTACCCTGAATGAACAGGTGCTCCTCCCCGAGAGAATGCAGCAGCACGCCCTCACCCTCATCTTTGCCGGCATCTGTCAATACTGGTTGAACAGCGCCATTGAAGCCGATGTCGAAGAGGAAATTGTTTTGTTCTATCGTAGGGGAATCCGGAGTGAATACCACTTTTTCACCCTCATGCTTGGAGAAATACTCTCAACCATCCATCACGACAACACCGACTATCTGGAGACGACCAGAACTTTACGTGAAAAAACCGGAATCATTCCCCTTCTCCCTATCCTTGAACCGGAGGAGCCCTGGAAACGAACCCTGCAAGCTCTCATTTCAGCCACCACCCAGGAACATGAGCAACCGAGGCAGACGACCCGATTGATCTGGATGGTCGCCTTCGCCGGCAAAAAAATCAGCGTCGTCCCGCGCGAGCAAAAAATGACCCCTGAGGGCGATTGGAGCCGCGGCCGCCCTATCGCCCTGGCCAGGTTGTACCAAGCCGGCAAAATCAACTATCTCACCTCGCAGGATCGAAAAATCTGTGCTGCTATCAAAAAGATAGTTAATCCGGACAATCAGAAGATCAATTTTGTTCTCGCCATCGACAAGGTTCTCCCGGCCATGATAGGGCACCCGCACCTGTATCTGGCGGAATCACCAAACACCCCTGTGGAATTCGTAGCCGGCGAGCCGGAACTTTTGGTTGAAGAACGCGGCGATTTTTTGCATATCTGTTTTGCCCATCCCATCACCACCGACAACATCAATTACCAGAAAGACACCCCCACCCGGGTCAAAATCATCAACATCAATGACAACCATCGCCGCATCGCGCAGATAACCGGAAAGGACGGCATTACCGTACCAAAGTCGGCAAGCGAGCAGGTGCTGACCGCCATCGGCAATATCTCCTCCTTCATGACCGTCCATTCGGCCATCGCCGCCGACAGCACCAGCAGGCGTTCAAGCAATATTACCTTTGTCGAGGCCGATTCCACCATCTACATGCACCTCATTCCCTACGGCACCGGATTTCGATTGGAAATGTTTGTCAAACCGTTTGTTGAGGGCGGCCACTATCTGAAACCCGGACAGGGTGTGGAAAACCTCATGGCCGAGGTCAACGGTAAACGTTTGCAGACAAGGCGCAATCTCGCCCTGGAGGAGGAAAGGGCACGCGATATCGAAGAACTTTGTCCAATACTCGATCTGGCCATGGACATGGAGCAGGAGAATGACCGAGAGTGGCATCTCTCCGACCCCGATGACTGCCTGCAAACGCTCATGGAGTTGCAGGCCATCCGCGACAAGGTGGTGATCGAGTGGCCGGAAGGGGAAAAACTGACCATCACCCAAAAGGTGTCTCTCGAAAATCTCAACCTGAAAATCCGCACTAATCGCCAAAACTGGTTTGCCATGAGCGGCCACCTGGTCCTGGATCAGGGTCAGGTTATCGAGCTGAAAGACCTGCTGATAAAACTTAAAAATTCGCCCGGCCGCTTTGTTGAAATCGGCGACGGGCAATTTATCGCCTTGACCCAGGAATTCCGGAAACGGCTGGAGGACATCAACCTGTATACCGATGGTGTCGGTGGCGAAGGTGCAAGTGAGGTGCTGGTCCATCCGCTCGCCGCCCTACAGCTGGAAAAACTCACCAACCAGGTGGCAACCGAAACCGATGCCGGATGGCAAAGTCAAATTGCCAGAATCCATGATTCCCAAAGTTTCAAGCCCGAGGTCCCCTCAACCCTGCAGGCCGAACTTCGGGTGTATCAGCGGGAAGGTTATGAATGGTTGGCGCGCCTCGCCCGCTGGGGTGTCGGCGGCTGTCTTGCCGATGATATGGGCCTCGGCAAGACCCTGCAATCCCTGGCGATCATCCTCCAGTTAGCCGCCGATGGCCCGTCCCTGGTGGTAGCCCCCACCTCGGTGTCGACCAACTGGCAGTCGGAGGTGCATCGTTTTACTCCGACGATCAACATCAAATTCTTTACCGGCAAGGATCGGGAAAAGAGTATCAGGGAACTGGGGAAGTTTGATCTGATGATCACCACCTATACCCTTCTACAGCAGGAGAACGAACTCCTTTCGTCGGTTAAATGGCAGGCCGTTATTCTCGATGAGGCGCAGGCGATTAAAAACGCCGCCACCAAACGCTCACAGGCGGCGATGTCGCTTACGGCACAGTTCAAACTCATCACCACCGGCACACCCATTGAAAACCATCTGGGGGAACTGTGGAATCTCTTCCATTTCATCAACCCGGGACTGCTCGGCAGCCTGGGCAGTTTTAACGAACGCTATGCCATTCCCATCGAACGCTACCAGGACCGAGAGGCCAGGCTCAAATTGAGAAAGCTCATCCGCCCCTTTATCCTGAGAAGAATAAAATCCCAGGTGCTGGAAGAGCTGCCTTCCCGCACCGAAGTCACACTCGATGTCGAAATGAGTCCTGAGGAGGCCCATTTCTATGAGGCCCTGCGCCAGAATGCCATTGATATCCTGGAAAGCGGCCGGGAAAAGAAGGGCCGGCACCTGCAGATCCTCACGGAAATCATGCGTCTGCGCCAGGCCTGCTGCAACCCCCGTCTTATCGACCCGAACAGCTCAACCGGCAGCGCCAAGCTCAAGGTCTTCGCCTCGATTATCGAAGAACTTCTCGCCAGCCGACATAAGGCCTTGGTGTTCAGTCAATTTATCGGCCATCTCAACTTCATCCGCGAATATCTGGACCAGCAGAAGATCAGCTACCAGTATCTCGACGGCAGCACCAGTGCCAAACAAAGGAAGATCAACGTCGACGCCTTCCAGGCCGGCCAGGGCGATCTCTTCCTGATCAGCCTCAAGGCCGGTGGACTCGGTCTCAATCTTACCGCCGCCGACTATGTCATCCATATGGATCCCTGGTGGAACCCGGCCATTGAAGACCAGGCCTCGGACCGGGCGCACCGCATAGGGCAGACCCGACCGGTGACCATCTACCGGCTGGTCTGCAAGGGGACCATTGAGGAAAAAATCGTCAAATTGCACCAGGAAAAGCGTGATCTCGCCGGCAGCCTTCTGGAAGGCAGCGATATAAGTGCGAAAATGAGTTCGGACGATTTGCTTGATTTGATCCGCGGCAACTGAATAGGCGCGAAGAGGGTGGGGACTGAGAGGAATCGTTACTCGCGCAATTTGTTGAGAATCAAGGCGTAAAAGGCATTCCCCTCCATGGCGAACAACCAGCCCAGATGTGTCCGGCAACGGCGGCACAGGGCGATACGCCAGAGGTGCCCGGGAAACCAGGTGAATTCGCCGGAAGGCCCACCGACCACCAGGCACCCGGGGGCCTGGTGAAAACAACCCAGCTCAAAGACGATTCCGGTCGGATTAAAAAAGGTATGGCTGTGGGAACCATTTACCTGGATCTTCTGGTCCTTGTCGGTGACAACAGCCCCGCAGGCACGGCAGCAAATAGCCTCTATCGGTTTGACAGACGGCTCCTGGTGCTCCTTGCCGGCGGGCCGATGCTGTCGTCGGTCTCGACCATCGACCCGCAGAATGACCGGATGGTTATTGACCAGCTCCATTGTAGTAGGCAACAATGGCTTCAATCATAGCCGGAATGGTGTGCTGTTCCGGTTGGACATCGACTTTAAGACCGCTATCGGTAACGGTTTTGGCGGTGATTGGGCCGATGGCCGCGATCTTTACTCCGGCGAGCAATTTTTTCAACTCGTCCTGATTCTCCGCATCGAGTAAAGCGAGAAAGTTACGAACGGTGGAGGAACTGGTAAAGGTAACCATAGCAACGCCGCCCTTTTCCAGTTCCGCCCGTAAAAATTCCTTATCGCCCTGCGCCGGACAGTTCTGGTACACCGGGACGACCGTCACCTGGGCGCCGGCCCCGCGCAAGGTCTCCGGCAGAATCTCCCGACCCTGTAAGGCTCGGGGAATGAGGATATTCCGCCCTTCAACACCCTGATCAAGAAGACTCTCAGCCAAACCCTCACCGGTAAAGACATTCGGAATAAGATCCGCATGCACCCCATATTTCAGGAGCAGGTCAGCGGTACTCTTGCCGACCACGGCAATCTCCGGTCCCTTCAGCCGGCGAGCGTCCATGCCTTTACCGTACAAGCGTTCAAAGAAATATTTTACCCCATTGAGTGAGGTAAAAAGAATCCAATGATATTCGTTTATCCGTTCCAATTCGTCGTCGAGGGCTGCATAGGAATCAACCGGCTGGATGTTTATCGTCGAATATTCAAGACAATTGGCACCGAACTCCTCAAGCCCCGCAACCAGATCGCTGGCCTGTTCCCGGGTGCGGGTGACGATGATCTTTTTGCCGAACAGCGGCCGCTTCTCATACCAGTCAATTGTGCTGCGCAGACTTACCACCTCACCGATAATTATCAGCGACGGCGGTTTGATACCGGCATCTATGACCACCTGGGCAATGGTCTCAAGGGTACCGACCACCGACCGCTGTTCCGGGGTAGAGGCCCAGCGCACCACCGCCACCGGGGTCTTCGGATCACGGCCGTATTTGATCATATTGGCAACAATGATCGGCAGATTCTTGATGCCCATATAGATGACCAGGGTGCCGACCCCGGTTGCCAGTTTCTCCCAATTGATACCTGAGTTTTCCTTGGTGGGGTCCTCATGACCGGTGAGAAAGGCCACCGAAGCAGTGTAATCTCGATGCGTTATGGGAATCCCGGCATAGGTGGCGGCAGCAGTTGCCGAGGTTACGCCAGGTACCACCTCAAACGGCACACCAGCCGCATGCAGCCTCTGCACCTCTTCCCCGCCCCGTCCGAAAATAAAGGGATCACCGCCCTTGAGGCGAACCACAGTCTTGCCGAGATAAGCCTGATCGACCAACATCTGATTGATCTCTTCCTGGGTATGGCTGTGCTGCACCCCGCCCTTCTTGCCGACATAGATCAGTTCGGCTGAAGCCGGGGCATGTTTCAGCAGCTTTTTGCCGGCCAGATAGTCATAGACGACAACCTCTGCTTTCTCCAGCAGGCTCTTGCCGCGTACGGTAATAAGCCCGGGATCGCCCGGACCTGCACCAACCAGATACACCTTTCCGATTTTATTCATTTGCGTTTATATTCCTAAGGCGGGCTGAAAGCCCGCAACCCAAGGGCTGTGATCCCCTCCCACAGCAGAGGGGACTCTTTTTAGTGCCCCCTAGAGGGGTATAAGTACCTTCACGAAATTCATTCTTAAAAAACAAGAAATGATATTTCTAAGGTACTAAACAAAAAGGGCTTTCCCAGGTTGCGGGAAGGCCCTTTACCACCAAAATAAGGTGAAAATCAGCTGCACTCTATCATGATTAGAGTTGCTTCATAATGGCGTCGGTAACCTCTCCAATGGAGATAGCGCCATCAACGGAGATCACTTTCGGTCCATCGGTGTTCTTGAAGTAATTTACCGCCGCCATGGTGCCGGTCTTATCGTCATAATAAATGCCATGGCGTTTGCTGATGGCATCGACATCCTGATCGTCGGCACGGGTCTTCAACTCGCCGCCACAGACACGGCAAACCAGTTTGCCGTCTTTTTCGACCGGTTTGATGGCTGCAAAGGCAATGTGGTTGGGATGATTGTTGTCGTTGACACAGAGACGACGACCCATAATGCGCTCTTTGGCAATCTCACGATCAAGGACGATCTCAATCACGTAATCAAGGGCCAATCCCTCTTTCTTCAAGGTCGCGGCCAAGGTAACGGCCTGATCTTTTGAGCGCGGGAAGCCGTCGAGAATCCAGCCTTCTTTGCAATCGGCTTTCTGCAGGCGGGAAACCATCATCGGGATGGTGATATCGTCCGGTACCAGATCCCCTTTATCAATAAAGGCTTTGGCTTTTTTGCCGAGCTCGGTGCCGCCGACGATATGCTCCCTGAAGATCGCCCCCGACTCAATATGCGGGATATTGTATTTCTTCTGGACGATACTGCCCTGCGTACCTTTACCGCTTCCGTTCGGCCCGAAAACCAGAATGTTTTTACCCATGAGTGTTATCTCCTTTTAGATTCTTTCAACGTTTAACAAACAAAAGTTCAATAAAGATCGGTCCACCTTTGCAACTACCAATTCCAATCAACCCACAAGAATCTTGTCCCCGAAGGGGATGAAATTTCTTCTATATATGCAAGGCTCCAATACAGGCACGCCATTGGCTGTAAAAACATATCAAGCCAAATACTATAGACCAAAACGCATGTCCGGGCCATAAAAATATCTCCGGTAAGATTTTGACATTCATCCTGAAAGCGGTTACCTTCAAAAACATTGAAAAGACACCGTAAGCCGTCGTCCTTGAATAACTTGGTCATTTCAAGGCCGGAAACGGCATAAGGAGCCGTAAGGAAATGGTGAGAATGTTCAAGTTATTTCCTGACGGCTCCTAACGGCGCAGGCGATCCCCTCTGCGGCAATATCAACCCTCCAGTTTATCCTGAGAACTATGAAAGAAATACATGTTGGCATTATCGGTTTCGGTACCGTTGGCAAAGGGCTGGCATATGCTCTCCTCAATCAGAAGGAACGCCTGCTGCAAAAGACCGGGATTTCCTTTACGCTCTCCTCCATCGCCGATATCGCTGCGAAATCCCTACCGGATGAATTTAGCGGTGTCAAGCTGACGGGCAATGCCGCCGACATCCTTACCGATCCGGACATCGATATCGTCGTCGAACTGATCGGCGGCATGGAACCGGCCAAAAGCTTTATCCTGAAGGCCATCGAGGGCGGCAAACATGTGGTCACTGCCAACAAGGCGCTGCTTTCCGTGCATGGCCGGGAGATCTTCCGAGCCGCCGCAGAAAAAAACGTCGAAGTCGGTTTTGAGGCGAGTGTCGGCGGCGGCATCCCGGTGATCAAGGCACTGAAAGAAGGGCTGGTGGCCAATCGGATCAACTATATCGAGGGTATCATGAATGGCACCGCCAACTATATCCTGTCGCAGATGACCAACCACGGCACGCCGTTTGTCGAGGTGCTGCAGGAGGCGCAGCGTCTCGGCTATGCCGAGGCTGACCCGACCTACGATATCGAAGGGATCGATACCGCCCACAAACTGGCGATCCTCATGACCATCGCCTACGGCAAGAATGTCCAGCTGAGCGATATAACCGTCGAGGGCATTTCCAACATTGAGCCGATTGATATCCGTTTCGCCAAGAAATTCGGTTTTCGCATCAAGCTGCTGGCGATCAGCCGCAACCACGGCGACAATGTCGAGGCCAGGGTTCATCCGACCATGGTCCCGGAAAACCATATGCTGGCAACCATCAACGGGGCATACAACGGCATCCAGTTCCAGGGTGATACGGTCGGCGACGTCCTCCTGTACGGTCAGGGTGCCGGCATGATGCCGACCGGCAGTGCCGTTGCCGCCGATGTCGTCGATATCGGCAGGAATATCGCAAATGGCTGTATCAACCGGGTTCCTGCCTTGTCTTTCCGACCGGAACACATCGGCGAACCGACCATCACACCGATGAGCCGGCTGATCTGCCCGTACTACTTCAGGGTTACCGCGCTTGATCGGCCGGGCGTCCTGTCGATTATCACCGGCATCCTCGGCAAGCACGGCATCTCCATCCAGTCGGTGATCCAGGACGGCCGCGACACCGAAGAGCCGGTTTTTATCGTCTTCCGCACCCACCGGGCAGAAGAAGATGCAGTCGTCAAGGCGATTGCCGAGATCGATGCCCTCGAGGTCTGCAGCGCGCCCACCGTCAAGATCCGCATCCTCAATCCGGAATAAATAAAGTCTGCCATGAAATATTTAATTCTCGTCGGCGACGGTATGGGGGATTTTCCGATTGCCGAATTGGCCGACAGGACGCCTCTGGAGGCCGCCGCCACCCCGACCATCGACGAACTGTGCCGGAAGGGTGAGTTTTTCCTCACCCACACTGTTCCCGATGGCTTTCCACCGGGCAGCGACGTCGCCAATATGTCGCTTATGGGCTTCGATCCGGCGGCCTATTATACCGGGCGCGCCCCTTTGGAGGCCGCCGCCATGGGCATTCGTCTGGCCGCCGACGAAACCGCCTTCCGCTGCAATCTGGTAACCCTTGACCCGGGCGACGGTGGCCGGGTAACCATGCGCGACTTCTGCGCCGGCCATATCAGCAACCAGGAGGCACATATCCTCATCGCCGACCTAGAGGCAGCGTGCGCCACGCCATCCTTCCACTTCAAGCCCGGCGTCAGTTACCGCCACCTTGTGGTTTTTAAGGGGGCACACCCCGGTTTTGTCACCGTGCCACCGCATGATCATATCGAAAAAGACGTCACCGCCTACTGGGAGCGCTACCGAGCCGAGGGGGCCTGGAAGGAGCTCCTTCATAAAGCCGGCGCCGTTCTTGCCGACCATCCGGTTAATCTGGCGCGGATACGGGCCGGGAAAAATCCCGCCACCCAGATCTGGCTGTGGGGCGAAGGCAAGATGCCCAGCGTGCCGACCCTGCCGGAACGCTTCGGCATCAGCGGCAGCATGATCAGCGCCGTCGATCTCCTGAAGGGCTTGGGTGTTGTCGGCGGCCTCTCGGCGATCAATGTCCCCGGCGCCACCGGCTATATCGATACCAATTACGAGGGCAAGGCGCAGGCGGCATGCGACGCCCTTCGAAGCGGCGACTTTGTCTTCGTCCATCTGGAGGCCCCGGACGAAGCCGGCCATCAGGGATCGCTTGCCGACAAACTGACCGCCATTGAAGACTTCGACCGGCGCATCGTCCTGCCGATCGTCGCCGACCTGCGGGCGCGCCATGAAGAGTTCCGGGTGGTTGTCACCATGGATCATTTCACCCCGCTGGCCCTGCGCACCCATGTTGCCGACCCGGTCCCCACCCTTCTCTACGATTCACGGGAATTAACCAAAGGCTCGGGTCTGCCTTTCTCGGAAAAGACCTGCATTGCGCACGACGCGGTAGCCGGCAACCGGCTTACTGTCGGCCATCAGCTTATAGAAAAACTGCTGAGCCATGGGTGAAGGAGCCATTTTCACCACCACGGCAAGAGTCCTTTACGGCGACACCGATGCCGGAGGGGTGGTTTATAACGCCAATTATCTCCGTTATTTCGAGATCGGCCGAACGGAACTGATGCGCCAGTGGGTATGCTCCTACCGGGATATCGAAAAACTCGGATTCGTACTGCCGGTCATTGAATGCTGGTCGCGCTTCAAGGCCCCGGCCTTCTATGATGACCTGCTCCTTATTGAAACCACGGTCGCCGAGGTTTCCAACCTGAAGTGTCGATTTTCGTACCGGATCCTCCGCCGGGAAGAAGGCATTACTCGACCGAAACTCCTGGTGAAGGGCTATACCGTGCACGCGGCCGTCACCCGGGAAGGCAGGCTAACCCGCCTGCCGGAAGAAATTATCGGAAAAATAGCCGGTTTTGCCGCCATCTCCAAGACCAACGATAATTTCCAGGAATAATCGTTGACATATAATTTATTGGGTGTATATTGATGGCTCCTTAACGCGGGGTGGAGCAGTCTGGTAGCTCGTCGGGCTCATAACCCGAAGGTCATAGGTTCAAATCCTGTCCCCGCTACCAAGAAATTCAAGGGGTTACAAGCATTTAACTTGTAACCCCTTTTTTCGTTTCAAAAGTTGTAAGCGTATTGTAAGTAAATCTGATCACCGAACTGAGCTTTCACTTCGACAATAAAAAAGCCCGATCCCCTCAGAGAGAGAACCGGGCCTGGCCTGATCGCCGTTACCGTGTAATGCTCATCATTCCGTTTCCGGAAACAAAATATCAGAATACTTATCGTCGGCCTCCAGCGCCAGCCGTTCAACAGCGCCAGCCAGAGAGCAACCCCACACCTCAGCCAGCCGATGAAGCCGCCAAGAAGCCGAAGGGCTCACATAAACATCAAGCCGCCTGCCTTCCTGTTTCTTCCGCCATGCTTTCACTCGGTCCTGCGGATCTCGATGTATGCGGGGTCTGCCTTTGCCTTTTTTCGTTGTCTCGGTCATAAAGATTTCCTCCAGATTGGTTTGATCTTATCTTTATTAATATCATTTCCGGAAACGAAAAAGCTCGAATCCTGTTGAGGAATCCGGGTCTACTTCTGGATTTGAAATCTGAAAGCTAAGGGTGCAGATCTGCACCCTTACGAGCTGACTGAAAATGCAAAAAAAAAGCCCGATCCCCTCAAAGAGAGAGAACCGGGCCTGATCGCGGTTACAGTGTAACGCTCTTCATTCCGTTACCGGAAACAAAACATCTTCATACTCCCCGTCGGCCTCCATGGTCAGGCGCTCAACAACACCGGCTATCGATCAATTCCATTCTTTAGCCAGTCGATCAAGCCGGTAAGACTTCTTTCGACGTAGCGCAAAGAATCGGTTTCGAAAGGGAGGGGAAAACAAAAACTAACTACACATGTAGTTGTTATTTACAGCTTGGCGATAATAATTCCAACAACTGTCGCTATAACTCCAATTCCCGCAAGAACCTTCCAAAGGAATTCGTTTCTCTCAGAAACTATCAGCTTATTCAGCTCCTCCCGACTGGTGTTCAACAGCCTGACACCGCAAACAATCTGGTCGAGATGTTCTCTGCCGTTTCTGTAATTGTCTCCACGGGTTTTACTCTGGTCGTTTTCGCGGACAAAGAGCCTGCTTGTTTCGATCTTTTCCTGGATCTGGACGTAGTCAGGCACAACCTTGCTAATCGAAATCAACCGATAGTCATTTCTGAACTTATCGTACTCCAGCAGCTGATAGACTATAGTCGCCTCATACGCGTCGTAAGTAGCCCTTTTTACATGCTTGAGGGCATCGCGCAGTTCGTCTGGATCGACCTCGGCGAGATAGCGATTAAGATGATTACCTGCGTATCTCAGTTGATTTACAGCGGGGACCGTGAGCACACCATCAAAATCTTCAACATACTTGATGGCACGCTCAGCTTCTTGATATAGACTGGAGATCTCTCTAAGAGTCTCACGGTCATACATTGGTTCTTCGCTCATTAACGCTCGTGCAGAACCTTCCTCTTGATACTCGCAAAGTCTTCAGGAGTAACGAAATTACCAATCTGAACCAGGATGTTTCCGGTTGAAGCGATCTTTGCAGCCTTACGACGTAAAGCCTTCTGGTCTTCGTTTGTGTGTTTGGGGACTGCGGGCAGTAAGAGCAATTTGAAAGATTCAAACATTTTCTTCTCCCTGGATATATCGCTGTTTGCCACCCTTTACCGGAATGGCACGGGACAAGCAAAAAATGAATTGGTGATTTTTACTTCACACGCTCGGGTAAGTCAATAAATATTTGCCTATCATTAAGGCAATAGTATGTGCTAATTGCGTTTTTGTCGAGAACAATCGCGTCGATATCCGAGTAAAAATGCCGATTAGTGGGGATAAAGGGTAAATTGTTTCGGATAGCGGCCCGGTTCTCTCAAACGAGGGGAACCGGGCGTATGGTGGGGGGTCTGATCGTCGCTACCAGGCTAAAAGGCTCTCAATCCCCATACGCCGCGATTCCTGCCGGGCATACACTTGTGTGCCCTGCGGTGACCACAAATGAACGTCTACACCTTCTTCTCGCCTGTGCTGGACCCACTTCGCCATGCTGTTATCAAGCTCGCCGTCATCGGTAAGCAGGTCGTGGAGATCGATATTGTCGCCTTTCGCGCGGCGTAGCTGCCTTGTCGGTCGGTGTTGGTGGTTCGTGTTCACAGTGGTCATGTGGTTACCATCGGGCTCTTGATTTCGGCCTATAATCAAAGGCCCTCGAATATCTTGTACTTATGGGAGCGATACCAATCTTTACTCTCCTCATCGAGTGCCTGGAACAACTCCCTGGCCAGCGCTATGTCATCCTCGGTCGGTGGGCCGTCAGTGTATAACGGTGGTGGATTTGGCCGAAACGTCGAACTCTTCCCTCTCCAATAAAGTGGCAGGGGTACAATATTAATTGTTGCCATCTTTCTTCCTCCTTTCGTGTTTGGCGCGTATCTGAGCGGCCTTTTTCTCGAACTCTGCTGCTATGCTATCTTCAATCATTCTGACCTCTTGCAGCGCCATTTGTTTTGGGCTTAGCGACTTCTTTGGGGCACGTTGCCTTACCGTCTGGTAAGCGATTAAAGTCTTTGCTGCCTGGACCCGCACCGCGTCGGCGGCAACGGTACCGGCAACCACAGCCTCCAGGTAGGCTTCGGCGCTATCGAAGACTTGACCATCAGCCGGTGCGGTCGGTGTTCTTATCTTTTTCGGCCTGCCAGCTCCGGGGCGCTTGCCTCCATGTCCTACCATAAATTGCCTCACTTGAATATGAAAAATCGGCTTTAATCTGGCTCTATGCGGGCCATGGTGGTCAACGGGCGAAAAGTTTCCAGAGATTGAGGGGCCCCCGCCCTGCCTGCTCTGCCTGCTGCTCTGCTCGGTGGTGCTGCATGTCCTGTCCTGCTGGCCGCCGTCTTGCCGGTTCGGGCGGGTGCTGCCCGTCTGTGTCGTGTCCTGGCTTGCCCTGTCCGGTTGGGGTGCTGCCCGCCTGCATGTCCACAAAAAATCACCCGGCTACCTTGACGCAACGAGAGTTCCGATCAATCGTTGCAGGTAGCCGGGGCCGGCCGCGCTCTCTATCTCAGAGGTGAGTGAGCCAGAGCCGCAGGCAGTCGGGGTTTATAGGCCACTCAACCGACTAACGCCAGCCTGGAATAAGGGTCCAGGCCAAACCCTTGGTACAAGACTACGCTGCTACTTTCAGAAGCTTAATGGCCTCGGTATTATGCAGGCCGCCGAATACCCTTTTCGACATATAAAAGCGAACCCAACCTTTCCGGGTCAGTTCGTCCCGAATTAACCGACGTCCGGCAGTATGATTGCCGATGGTGTAGGCCCGGGTGAAATCTCCGAAGGCAATGGGGAAAGCACCGGCGCCGATGTTCGGCATGAAGTCGTCAATCTCAACAGGCTTGCCGAGCAGCATGTCAGGTGCACCAGGCTCCAAACCAGGCCGCCAGATATATGCTCCGTCACCGTCCTTGAACTTGCGTACAATGCTCCAGGTAGTGTCGTTCATGAGGAAAACCCCGTTCTGTCGATACACGGGCCTGAGCGCGTGTTGCAGATCAATGAGACGGTCCGAACTATTGAGCGCTGAAGCGCTGCCGGAGACGACAAAGCCAACCTTGCCGAAGGACCATGAAGCATTCGCAACGGTTTCATAGGCCAGTATCCCTTTGGGTCGACCAACACCATTGCCGGTGATGAACGCCGCGCCTTCAAGTTCATTCTCGGCAATGCCGATCTCGTCTACTAACCATGCGCCGACGTCGAACCCGGCCAGATCCAGGAGCTTTTGTGTGACTTCCGGCATGCATGAGAGTTCGCACCATGCAGGATTGAACATTGCGAGCCCTGGGCTATCCGTAGCGTTTCGGTCGTCGGTTTCCCCAACCCATCCGGCACCGGTCCCGCCCTGGCTAATCGGACGCTTGTATTCGCCTTCGGAAATCGTGACGATATTTGCAAGCCGACGCATTGCGACCGCAGATGAAGCCACCCGGTCAAGATTTCGATCGAGAGTTTCGGGTACAAGGTAACCGCCGTCAGGGTCCGAATTAGTCCGAAGGCCAGCCTGAACTTCTTTATCCTTCAGCCCGGCATCGACGCCGAACCGGAACCAGGCATCGAAAGCCTTGACATGTTCAGCTTTAGCCGGGCTGTTATCGTTGCCAAGGCCTCCACCGTCGCCGCCGTACGAGTGGCCCCCGCGGGCAACCAGCCGTTCCAGGTGATCTATGCGGCTGTCGCTGCCTGCTTTAAATTCGGCAAAGGCTTTTGTAAGGTCAGTCAAAACTGCTTTCGGGTCCAGATCAGCACGTACCGCCTGAATCCCTCGTATAATCGTATTCATTTCGTGTATTCCTTTTTTCAAAGTTGATAATCAATTCGTTTCGTTTCCCACCTGGCCGGCAGCGTTCGGCGTGCAGGGCGGCGGTGAGGTTCGGACAGCGCTCAGCATGTCCGCTTCTGCTATCGAAGGGTAACAGCGCTGGCATGTTACCCTTCGGCAAAATCACATCGGGGGCGGGTTCTCCACCATGAAGGCTTCAGCGCCTTCGTCGCCGCCGAGACGTCCGGCGCGAATCACACCCTGCAGCCATTTTTTATATTCTGGACTGGCAGGATTCGGCATACGGCCTTCATAGTGATCCAGCAGCCGGCGAATCATCGTACCTATCGGGATGCCCTTCTCTTCGGCGAGGTTCTTCAGCCGCTCATGAATCCTTTCATCTATTAAAAAACTCGTCTTTTTGATCATATCGTTGCTCCTTTGGCGAATTGTTGTTTTCCGAATGTCGGAAGATATATTTTACCGTAGTCCGTTTCCCTAACCCTCGCAAATCGCCCTTGAGCGCATTGCCAGAAAAGTGATTCCTTGCGCTCGTTGCGCGAAATTACATTTCAAACAAGGCGCGTTCTCCCTCCAGGAGCAGTTCTTTCAAGGAAGATTCGTACACTCGAAGGGACCGACCAAGCTTTACACCGCGAAGAGGGTTCAACGGGTCCCTGAGCATGTTCCGGACTGTTCCGGGCGAAAGGCCCAACCGGCGGGCAACGATATCCACAGGGAGAAGCTTATCATTCATTTTGGGATCGCTCCTTTTCAGTTGGCTGTGTCGGTCGGGGGCTCGCCATCGGTCAAGCTCCGGCAGCCTCGATGGACGTCCAGGACGAAGCAGACGTAGCCCATTTCCAAGAACCTCCGGGTATCGGCATTCGGGCAGTCGGCGAGAGCCTCAATCAGCAGCTCTGCAAATTTCAAGATGGTGCCTTGAAGCTGTCCGCGTGTCGCGTTCTCCAATTTGAGGATTGCCCGGATGGTCGCAATACGGGCTTCTTTCGTTGTTGCTGGGGGGTTAATCTTTGCTTTCACACTCGCCTCCTTTGCCAAATTGGAAAAGCGCGTTCCGTCGAAATGGTTATGGTTTCTTCCTTCCGATTCGATTTCTTCGGGCGCAGTCGATTTGATTTTTTCTTTCTCGATTTCATTATTTGGTGTTCCTCTCTTGTTGTTTGATGGATGAGCAACTCTTTACTGATTATCCCGTCAACAAAGGGTTGCTCTTGCTCACTTTTAGCCATTCAGGTTTTGAGTCTTAGTGCAGTCGTAGAGTCTTACCCCTTAAGGGGGGTAAGACTCCTACGACTGGCATGCACTCATGTCTTAAGACTGCGTTAAGACTAGCTAAGACTCCTAAGACTCCCGTACGTATCCATCTGAAATAACTATAACTTTCTTTTCTTCCAGAGTCTTAATGGCATTATAGAAAGCCGAATTACCATACACTTTTTCATCAACACACAAATGCTTCCATTCGGACAGGCAACTAAGACCGATTTTCCGGTTCATCAGGGTCAGTAATGCAAGCGCTTCAATTTGCTGCATTGATAATTTCGGAAGGCTACGGTTTATTGACGGGTTACATTTCGTCAATACTAGGCTTGTGATAGTATTTCCCAGCTCAATCACTTTCGGCTCAAACGTGATCGGTGAAAATTCCGGAGCATCTTTCTGCTTGGAATTGAGCATGGAGATTTTTTCATCATTTTTCATGACCTGAATTTCACAATCAAGAGCGGCTTTCAGAGCATACGCGCCCCGTGCTCGTTCCTTGTTCCCGTGGCCGGTGTGGTGAACTACTAATCTCGTGACGCGGTTTCCAATTCGTTGATCAATGGCTGCTATGAACCGGGTCATATCCAAAGTCGAATTTTCGTCTCCTGCGCCGAAATTTCGATTCAGCGTATCGAGCACAACAAGTGCCACGCGACCGTGTTTCGCCGATACCGAATTGATAGCGGTTTCAACCTCCGCTGCACTGCGGTCGTCAAGGAATTGCGCTGCCATGGTCGAAACGAATACCGGATGACCGGTGAGGTCGATACCATGAAATTTTTCCCATGCTGCTATCCTGCGGCCATACCCGTGCAGCCCTTCGCCTATAACGATTACAACCGGACCTCGATTCACTTTTCGACCGTGAAAGGGAATACCGGTCGCAATGCAGAGAGCCATATCGAGGGCCAGGAAGCTCTTCATGGTGCCGGAATCACCGAACATGAGGCAAAATGCGCACAACTCCATTATCCCCTCGATTTGCCATTCCAGGGCTTTGTTGGTCTTCAAAGTGTGAGCTGGAACAAGCTGGAACTTATTGTCGTTTGTTGCCGGTGCCGAAGCTGCGAAGATCGCGCCAGCGTCGGGGAGACCGTTATTCCACCCGGCATCATTCGCCATTTTGAAGACGGTGCTGATCGTGACTCGTTCGTGCTTGTCTGAAGTGAACGAATTGTATTTCAATTCAC
>JANNQF010000074.1:0-108136 GCA_031441605.1 Deltaproteobacteria bacterium | reverse complement strand
AGCTTCATTTCATCCTCCCTGTTTTTGTTTTGCTGGATACAAAACTATACCAGGAAATGCTGTGAAGCTCAATTATTTTAATATGTTACTTTGCTTTTCTTCGCCGAACAAAGCGCCGGTCATTTTGCAAGAGGCTCTTATTTTAGGAAATTACAGATGCTTCTTGAAAATAAAGTTGCAATTATTACCGGTGGTGGTCGAGGTATAGGTCGTTCAATTGCCATGCACTTTGCCCGGGAGGGTGCAGATGTGGCGCTTATTGCTCGCACATCCGAGCAAATTAACCAGGCTGCAGAGGAGATGCGGAGTCTTGGACGTAACTCATTTGCCGTAACCGCGGATATTTCCAACGAGAGAAATTTAAAAATTGCTGTTGAGCAAATACATCAATATTTCGGCAGGGTAGATATCCTGGTCAATAATGCCGGCGTTGAATTCAAGGGTCCTTTTGCTGAAATGTCTATGGCTGAATGGGACCAGACGATGGACGTCAATGTCCGTGGCTCTGTACTTTGCACCAAGGCTGTTTTACCGGGCATGCTGAAAAGGAAGGCCGGCAACATTATCAATATTGCCTCAGGTGCCGGCTTGCGCGGCTTACCCGGATCGGCAGCTTATGGAGCATCGAAGGCTGCCCTTATTGCTCTCAGTTTTGCTTTAGCAGATGAAATCCGAGATCATGGCATACGAGTAAACGTTATTTGTCCCGGCCTGATTCGAACCGACATGGTGGACAACACAACGTTATTGGCAAAGAGTCCGAATGTCTTACTGCCTGAAGATGTCGCCGGGACAGCCGTATTTATTGCTTCTCAGCTTTCGGGCCAAATTACAGGACAGGTTTTTAACGTTCGTAATTCCAACAGATGGTAGATTTTAATGGGAATGCAATTATCCATGATAAGAGCTGCAAAGCTCAATGAAGCGACGGCTTTAACCAGAATATCCTTTGCCTCAAAAGGATACTGGAACTATCCGCAGGAATATTTCGAGATTTGGAAGAATGAACTGACAATCACTCCGAGCTATATCGAAAACAACGATGTCTATATTTACGAATCGGGCAACGCTATAATGGGCTATTATTCCGTTGTCAACCTTCATGAAGATATTGATATTTCTGGCATCACAATCGAAAAAGGTTTCTGGCTTGAGCACATGTTCATTGAACCCAGTCATATCGGTAAAGGCTTAGGTTCAAGGCTGTTCCATCATTTACGCAAGCGGTGTATTGACGAAGGTATTAGCGAATTAGGAATTTTGGCAGACCCCAATGCTCGGGGGTTCTATGAAAAAATGGGATGTCAATACGTGGGTGAATACCCCTCAACCATACAAAATCGCACCACACCGTATCTTATTCAACGGTTTTAAAATCGCTGACCCGCCGCTGGTGCGAATACAAAATAGCCATGCACCACAGCTCTGAATTCGAAAAGGATGAAAGATATCTAACCCCAGCAATGGTGAATATATAATGGAACGTGTCTTCTTAATCATCGGTGCTCTGTCGTCTTGCATTGGCGTTGCGGCAGGGGCATTTGCGGCGCATGGATTGAAGAGCCGAATGAGCATTGAAATGCTTTCGGTCTTCGAGGTAGGCGTGCGCTATCAAATGTACCATGCCTTTGCCTTGCTTGTTACAGCATGGGTGTTGAGCAAGTGGCCTTCCTCGCTGGTTATTGCCGGAGGGTGGTTGTTTATCGTCGGCACGCTTCTTTTTTCCGGCAGTCTTTACCTGCTGAGCGTAAGCGGCATACGGTGGCTGGGTGCCATCACCCCGTTTGGCGGATTGGCATTTCTTGCAGGCTGGATCTGCATCGCCTGGGGTGTTTGGCGGGCATAGGGGCACGGGAAACTGAATAAACCGATACTGCTGGGAGTTATGCCTCCAAAAAGTGTCACGATGGCTCGGTTTCTGAACAGCAATGTCGAAGGCTTCGATGTTCCACTTACCGCACAGGAAGAACACCTGGTGTCAATTCTGGAGGTGCTCCAAGTTGAACACTATGTTTCAAGGGTCGTGACGAACTATCGCTGGCCGGGGCGCAATCCTCTTGATCGCAAGGCTATGGCCCGAGCATTCGTGGCCAAGGCGTTGGACAAAGGCGCAGGCATAGCCTGGCTTGACAGTCGATTGCACAATTCCACCCAAATTGCGCCTGACGCCAATGTCAACTTCCACTCTTTTTCCTGGAAACTCCCGGTAGCGCCAAACAGTATGAGTATGCTGTGCTTGTAGCTTCTCTTCCTGTTGAAATCCACTCCATTGCCCAGCGGTATCGCGATCGAGCCGATAGTGAAAACTGTTTTGACAAACTGAAAAACCAGTGCGGCTGGGTTGGTTATTCAACGACAGACCACAATAACCATTTCCAGCAGTCACGCCAAAAGCCTCAGTGCACAATCTGCATTGCAAGCAATCAGTGGGTTCTTGGCCCATTTGAAAAGTATTGCGGAGCAGGTACATGTTGGTGTTCGTATGAGGCTTATTACTCGGCAGGCATTTCACTATATCCTCTACCGACCGTCGGCTATTGCCCAGCTCCTTCCACCCCTGTTAGCGGGTATCTGCCATTTTTAGGGTTCGTCACAATTCACCAAACGGACGATTTGCCTGGAACGCAAATTCTGCTAAGATAGCCAGGCTCGCATGGAGATATTCGGTTTTCGGTCATCTTTTCTTTGACCATTGGTTGCTATGCGGCTACCATGGTAAGAATGATGGTTTTTCTTATCCGCAAATCCCAAGCTTGACTAGGTGTACGTCCGATGAAGTCAAAAATAGTAGTGCAGACGGCAGGCAGTGATGAGGTTGTCGGGATTGAAAAAGAAGTTGCCATTTTGCTCAGCGACATGGTCGGCTATTCCCTGCGAACCGCCGATATGCGGCCCACGGAAATCAAAGATTTCATGTTGATGTACCACCGCAACCTGAAAAAGATTGTCCATAGAGTGTGTGGCAAGGGGCAGAATATAGAATCTTCGGCCGGAGACGGTGCCCTAGCCCTTTTCGAAAGGCAGACGGGACAGGGCAAAGACCAAATGTGCGGACAGGCCTTAAATGTTGCTTTGGAAATGGTCTATGCCATGGAGAAAGGGCTGATCTCTGAAACCCGTATCGGGCTCTTTACCGGTGATGTCACCGAGGCTGTCCTTGACGGCAAGACCATGCGCTTTGGAGCCAGTTTCTCGGTGGCCAGCCGTCTTGAGGAACTGTGCGGCTACTTCGGAATCAAGATCCTCATGGATCGCGAGGTGGCTTTCTGGCAGACGGAACATGCCAGGTATTTGACCTGCATCGGCAAGGTGACGCCCAAGAATTTTTTGCACCCGGTGCATATCTTTACCGTGTATAGACCGGGTATTCACCAGTGTCCGGCAGATATTAACAAGAAAAAACTCATGATTTTTATTGAGATGAAAAACCGTGCCATTGAGTTGTTTTGCGGCAATGTTCTGCAGGGGCTACAGCCGGATTTCCCCCTTGCCAGGCAAAAACTGCTCGATAGCCAGAAGCTCTTTGTCGAGATGACCGGTAAAAAGGATTTGCCTATTGAACGAGTCCTTGAATATATCGGTAATCATCCCAGTCCGGAAGAAGACTTCAGGCAGGTTGGTATGAAAATCGGTGAACCTGTCGGGCAACATCTGGGAGTGCGCTTGCTCAATCTTTCCGGTGAGTTCTTTAAAGCCATGAATGAACAGTTTTACCAGGCACTTGTTGTCGATACCGCCTGGGAGAGAAAATTCAAATTGCTCTGGCGGAAAAAAGATGAACAGGTGCTTCATGTCAATGACAGTCCGGATGGGGTCTATTTTATCGAAGTAGGCAGTGTTGCCATCCTTGATGCCGATGGCCAGCAACTGGCTACCATGAAGGCCGGAGATGTCTTTGGCGAAATGGCCTATTTTTCTAAGAAAAGAGTGAGAAGCGCCAGTGTTCTTGCTAAAACCGACCTTGTGCTCCGGCGAATTTCCGGAGAGGATCTTAAGGAACTGCCGGTAATCAAAAAAATATTTAAGAAAATCGCCGATAGAAGAAAAAAATGAAACTGCCGGAAATGCTCGATTTGCTGAAGATAATTTATGAACAGCAGATGCCTTTTAATCGTCTGCTGGATATACGGATTACTAGTTTGACCCTTACGGATATTCAGGTCAGGATAAATATGCGTGAGGAGCTGATCGGCAATTTTATCCGGGAGATACTGCATGGCGGGGTCATTTCCTCGGTCCTCGATCTGACCGGCGGCCTGGTCGCCTCAATGGAACTGCTGAAGCATATGGAGGGCATGGAAATGGAGGAAATCGGCAAGCGCATGGCGAAAGTCGGTACCATCGATCTGCGTGTTGATTTCCTCCGTCCGGGCAAAGGGGAATACTTCCTGGCAACCGGGACGATACTCCGCAAGGGCAGCAAAGTTGCGGTGGTACGTACCGAATTATGCAATGACCAGAAGGTCCTTATCGCCGCCGGAACCGGCACCTATCTGGTGGGATGAATCGGCTGCGGCTGCGACCGATGCTTTAGCCGATCAATCGATGAGCGCCAGGAGATCCGGGCCAAGGTAGGTGCGCTCGTTTCCGCCGAGAATCCCTAAGGAAAGGCAGATGAGGGTCCAGAAATGGACGACCCCGTAGTTGCCGCCGTAAAAGTGGCCGATATCCTCCATCTGCGAATGGCAGTTATGGCAGGGGGTGAGGACATAGGCGGCGCCGGTGGCGGCAATCTGGTCGAATTTACGTTTGCCGTAGGTCCTACGATGTTCCGTCATTCCCGCCTGTAAAAAACCGCCACCGCCGCCGCAGCAGTAGTTGGCGCTGCGGTTTGGCTGCATATCGATGAAATTTTCCGCACCAACCAGGGCCCGGACAACAAAACGCATGTCCTCGGCAATCGACTCCCCGTAAGCCTTGCGGACGATCATGCAAGGATCCTGGACGGTGAACTTTATGCCCTTGGTGTTCCACGTGGAATTCACCGGCAGCTTGCCTTCGCGGATCCATCTGGCATAATAGGTGATCAGGCTTTCCAGGCGAAAATCGGCACTCAGGCCAAAGCGCTTTATGCCCTGCCACATGGTGTAATAGCTGTGACCGCACTCGGTATTCAACCATACCTGGCAGCCCAGCCCGTTTACCGCATCGACCCGCTTTTTGATGACCTCGTACCACGCCGCCTCATTGCCCGAAAACATACAGAAATTCTCCGCCGCCCAGCCTGTTGAGGCATAGGTCCAGTCGGCACCAACCAGGTGCAGGATCTTCCAGAGAGGCACCATCTCGTCCGGCTCGCTCATCGGCTCGCGGGAGTTTTGGTTGACGAAGAAATAGGCACCCTGCTGGTCCATGGGTGCCCGGAGTTCCTTAAAAGCCGGTTGCGTGGCCCGGACTTCCTGCAAAACATCCTCAACCACGAAAACGAAGTCGGCCGGCGGCAGGCCCATGGCGCTGGTTGAATCGGTGGCAAGGATCATTTGGCAGGAGCGGACGATGCCTTGCGGCTTTTTGTCTTCCGGCCAGTTGCTGCGGGCGAGAAAGACCAGCTGCGAGATATCGATCTTCATCGGGCAGACGTGGTGGCAGCGCTTGCATTGGGTGCAGCACCACACCCAGGGCGTGGTCGAAAGTTCCGCATCCATACCGAGCTCGGCCATGCGAATGAACTTGCGCGGGTCCATATTCTCAATCCCCGAGGCGGGGCAACCGGATGAACAAAGGCCGCAGGTGAGACAGGCCTCGAAGCTGGCGCCCTCCGGCAGCAGTCGATGTGCCTCTTCCTTAAAATTAATGGTGGCTATGGGGGTGTCGGCCATGGCTGTTCCTTTTTTCTTATGCCGTTTGCCGGGATTATGCCCGGGCAATTATGTACTGTTCCGCCTCTGCTACCGCCCGGTAGGCGGTGGCGATGGCGATTCCTGCGCCGCTGCGGCCGCGAATCCAGTCCTGATGGGCAAGGATGATCCCGGCGGCAAAAAGACCCTCATTATACGGTTGACCGTCCCGACGCAAGGGCCTGAAAGCGCCATCGACCTCGATTCCCGCCCGGTGGATGGCATGGCCGCGCGGATCGGTATAGCGTTCGCGATACCAAAGGTCTCTGTTGGTCGGCTGGGTCACCGGCAAATCGAGGAGGTGTTCCCGGATTCCATGCGGATGGGCCAGAAGGCCGCCGCTCAAGAAGCGGCCGGTGGCGAGGATGACCGCCTGTGCCTGCACGCGGATCGGCCCGTAGCTGTCGCTGAGACATAGCGTCGCGCCGCTGTCGTCAAAGGTCAAGGTGGAGACCTTTTGCTGGGGGATAAGGGTCACCCCTTTTTTCGGCAATACTTGCTCGAACAGCTCGCGCAGACGGATGCCCGGCACCGACGGCGGCATGGTGGGAATCTCAAAGATCTCAAGACCTGTCAGCCTCTCTAGTTCCGCCCGAACGTGATCGGGACAGTGCATGCCGAGGATTGCCGGCAGGCCGATAACCCTTGCCTGTCCGGCGGCACCTTTCAATGCTTCTGCCAATTTTTCGCGGGTGGCCGGAACCTCCAGGGCCCTCGCCATGACCTCCGGATACAGTTCACCATGGAGCATGTCCGGAAAGGCGATGCGTTGGCTGCTCAGTTCCGGCCAGCGGTCGCGAAGATTGGCCACCACCTCGCGGCCGCTGAATCCCTTTAGGCCAATAAAGTCGATTATAACGCAGGGCATTTTTTCGGCAAAGGCCCGTGGGCCGGCGGCCATGGTGGCCGGGACACAGAGGGTTCTTTTCAGGGTACCCACCGGCGTCAGGGCCGTAATGTTGTGTTCCCCTGGGTCGCTGTAGGCGATACCGCACTCGCCGAGAAAGGCGGTGAACTCGGCAAAACCACGGTGAATATCGGCGACGGGAACCCGGCTGAGCGGGTGGTTCGGCTGATTTCTGCACAGCTCTGCCAGTGCCTGCCAGGGATCAGTGACGGCATCGGTCGTATCATCCATCTTGCCGAGCAGATCAAGATAGCCGGTGGTGTAGGCTACCGCGCCGGTGTTGCCGATCTGGGCTGTGGCGATCTTGCGGTTTAGCGCAAATATCGATGCGGCAAAACCGGCGATGCCCGAACCGATGATGGCCAGTTTGGTTGTGAAATTGCGGGGTTCATCTTTCATGTCCATCTCCGACGAGGTGCTTGATGGGGACTTTTTTATCAATCGTTTTCCAGGCTATCGAGTCCAAGTAGCCCGCAGTGCAAGGCTTCTGCCAGTTCCATCTGGGCCGCCTGTTGTCCCCATATGACCGTGCGCTGGCCTTTAAAGCGTTCGTTGAAAAAGTCGCGCATATGGCGCAGGCCGGTGCCGTCGCGGTAGTAGCCCCGGTCGTAAAGATAGGAGCAGATGCGGATGCCGCAGAATGAACCCTGACAGGGGCCTTTCCCGGCTCGGGAGCGCAGGGCGATGGCCTCAAGGGTCATCTCCTCTTCGACCCCGGGTGCGCACTGAACGATCTGGTCGATTGCCGATTGCGGCACCATCTCGCACTCACAGAGGATCATGTCGTCGGGGTTGTTGGCCTTGAACCAGTATTTCGGGGCGGCACCGGGTTCAGTCCAGCGGCAGGATTCGCCCTGCGACAGGGGTACTTCGGCGGTTGCACACGGCTGGCGGTTGCCAAGTCTGGCAGCAACCAGATCGGACGCCTTTTCGGCCATAAGGCGGAAGGTGGTCAGTTTCCCCCCGGTAATGGTGCAGAAATTGTTCAAACCCTGTTCCCTGTGGTCAAGGAGAACAAAGCCCCTGGCCGCCCCACGGTCGTCGGTGGTTCCTGTGCTTTGCAGCAACGGCCGTACCCGGGAAAAGGCCCGGATATACCTGGCGCCGGCAAGAGCCGGGACCATTGCCGTCCCCTCCCGGATATTCACATCGATTTCGGCAACGGTCGGCCGCACGTTTTCCAGGTCGTCGGTGCGGATGGAGGTGGTGCCGAGGACGGAAACCGTACCACCCGGCACGAGAATGTCGCCGTCACCGGGCGGCCGCAGCCGGTTGATGACATGATGGGTCAACCGGTCATGGCTGATGAGTAAAGTTCCTTTGGAATACAGGAGATGCACGTCGGTGCAGGCGGCCAGGCGGGCGATGTTCATGGCCCATGCCCCGCCGGCGTTGACATACTGTTTGGCACGGATGGTCAGCAGGCTGTTGCTCCGATTGTCGCGGCAGATTGCCGCGCGGATTTCGCCATCTGCTCTTTGAAAATCGAGGATTTCCGTGTGCGGCCGATAAAGACTGCCTCTGACGATCCGTGAGTGATCAACATTTTCGAGGGCCAGGCGGAAGGGATCGATCGTGGCGTCGGGAACCAGGTAGGCCCTGATCAGTTTGTCCGACAGATGCGGCTCCAGCCTTTTTGCTTCGGCGACGGGCACTTCTTCACAGAGAATTCCGGCTTGGCGGCAGAGTGTTGGAAACTGCTCGGCAAACTGCGGGTCATCGCCTTCTACTGCGACAAAGAGGCCACCGGTCTGCTCGATGCACTGCGGCGCCATGCGCTTCTGGAGTTCATTTTCTTGTCGGCATTCCCTGGCTGAATGCAGGTCATTTGCGACATACCGGGCACCGGAGTGCAGCAGACCATGGTTGCCGCCGGAGGCGCCGGCGCAGAGGTCGCGCTTGTCGATGAGGATGGCATGAATGCCGCGCAGGGCGAGATCGCGCATGATCCCCGCACCGGTAACACCGCCGCCGATGATCAAAACTTCGGTTTCCAGAGTCGTAGCGAAAGGCTCTGCAGCTTTACCAAGGGGGACAGGGTTCATGGTGTCGTTCCTTTTATTGGAGATGCAGGGGGTGTACCTGAATCGTATGCTTTCCTGTGACTTTTAATCGCCCCGGCTGATAAATTCAAGTGAAAATATAAAAAAGTTCATATGAAATATGAGAAACTAAAAAACGAAACACAAAGAACGGTTTTCGCTAGAGCTGATTTTTAGTCGTCTGAGGAGTGGATCGTAGTCGTGCTGTGCGGCCAAAAAGGGCTACGATCCCTGTTTGCAAAGCATGGGCAATTGAGTCAAAGCTTCGGCTCAATTGCAGCAGGGAGGAGGCGGTGGGGGTGTGGAAAGGGGAGTGGCAACCGTAAGGTTCAATAAATGGCCTGCCGGGTCTCGGCATCAAAGAGATGGATTGCATCAAGCTGGAAGGCAAAGGGCATGCCGGTCCCTGCGCTGATGCGCTGTCGCCCATCACATTTGGCGATGAACTTTACCCCGAGAATATCGGTGTGCAAATGGGTCTCACCACCCAGCGGTTCAACAACCTCAATCAAACCGTTGGTACTCCATTCCCCTGCCTGGGCCGGCTGGGAGCCGGCAAAAAGGGGCCTGATGCTTTCAGTGCGAATGCCGAAAACCACTTTTTGGCCATCAACCAAAACGTTTTTTTGACCTTTTTCAGGAATTGGAATGCGCAAACCCTCGGACAAAATGATGTGGACACCGTCCGGAGTACTGCCAAGGCGGCCGTCCAGCAGATTCATGGGCGGACTGCCGATGAATCCGGCGACAAAGGTGTTGGCCGGCTGTTCAAAAAGATCGATGGGTGTACCTATTTGTTCGACGCAACCGCCGCGCATAACGACAATGCGGTCGGCGAGAGTCATCGCCTCCACCTGATCGTGGGTGACGTAGATGATCGTTGTACGCACCTTCTGGTGCAGGAGCTTGATCTCGGTCCGCATGGTATTTCGCAGTTTGGCGTCGAGATTGGAAAGGGGTTCGTCAAAGAGAAATGCCGAAGGGTTGCGGACAATAGCCCGGCCCATCGCCACGCGTTGCCGTTGCCCCCCTGACAGTTCGTGCGGTTTGCGGGCGAGAAGTTCGCCGATACCAAGGATCTTTGCCGCCTCCTGCACCCGGCTTTCAATCTCCGGCTTGGAAAAACCTTTGATGGTCAGGCCAAAAGACATATTTTTATACACGTTCATATGCGGATACAGGGCGTAATTTTGGAAGACCATGGCGCAGCCCCGGTCCTTGGGTGCCACGTCATTGACTACCTTGCCGTCGATGAGGATACGGCCTTCGCTGATATCTTCAAGACCGGCGATCATTCGCAGCAGGGTTGACTTGCCGCAACCGGAGGGACCGACCAACACCAGGAACTCCCTGTCGGCGATGGTCAGATTAACACCATGGACGACGGCTGTTTTGCCAAAACGCTTCGCTACATTTTCGAGAACTACCTGGGCCATGTTTTATCTCTCGTTGATCGGGGGAAATATCTTATGCGCATATCTTTGTGTTGTTTGGTATGATATTGTTTTCTTACCATTACGACACTCCTGCCTTCAACAATAAAAACCGCGCAGGTGGCTGGAAAAGAAGATAGGGCGGGAAGAGCAGCTTGACGTAACAACAAAACTTGACTCGCACTTGAGAACCGATTATGACAATATGTACGAGGGATTTACACCTTTTCCTAGCAACGGACCTGCTGGCCTGGAATATGCTTGCAGACGCCATTACTAACACTTACAGGAGGATAAACGTATGAACGGGAAACGCGGATCGACAATCATTGCTGTTATGCTGGCGATGATTCTTCTTGCCGGCCAGGCCTTTGCGGAACCGATCACCATTGAATGGTGGCACGCCATGCGCGGGGCCAGGGGCGAAACCCTCGACAAGATGGTCAAGGCCTTCAACGACTCCCAACCGGAATATAAGGTGGTTGCCACCAACAAGGGCGATTACGGCGAGGTTGTTAACGCCGGTGTTGCCGCCTACCGTGCCAAAAAGCATCCGCATATCCTTATGTCCTTTGAGGTCGGTACAATGACCATGATGTTGTCCGGTGCTATTTATCCGGTCTTTCAACTCATGGCCGATCAAGGCTATAAAATCGACTGGTCCAGCTATTTGCAGGCGGTTCTCAGCTATTATGTCGACGAAAAAAATAATCTCCTTTCCATGCCTTTTAACTCATCGACTGCGGTAATGTATTACAATGTCGATCTGTTCAAGAAGGCTGCAATTGATTTGCCATCAAAAACTGTGCCGCTTACCTGGGAGCAGATGGGCGAAATCACCAAAAAACTGGTTGCCGCCGGCGCCAAGAAAGGCATGGTCACCACCTGGCAGTCATGGATCCAGATTGAAAACTACAGTGCCATGCATGATATTCCTTTCGCCTCCAAAGCCAATGGTTACGAAGGTTTGGATTGCGAATTGATGATCAACAATCCCAAGGTTGTGGGACACCTCGAACGGCTCAAGTCGTGGATGGCCGATGGACGGTTTTCCTATGAAGGTCGTGAGTATCAAGGCCCGAACGCCGCCTTTGTCGCCGGCGATGCAGCGATCATGATGGAATCGGTAAGCGGTATCGGCAATGTTAAAAAGAATGCCAAATTCGAATGGGATATCGCTCCGCTGCCGGTGGAAGCCGATATGAAGCAGCCGCAGAACAGCATTATCGGCGGGGCATCTCTCTGGGTAATGAAAGGTCATCCGAAGGAACATTATAAAGGTGTCGCGGCTTTCATGAACTTCCTCGCCCAGAACGACATGCAGGAACTCTGGCATATGGAAACCGGGTATTTCCCCATTACCACCAAGTCCTACGAATCGCTTAAGTCTAAAGGATTCTTTGATAAAATTCCCTACCAGGAAGTCGGTATCAAGCAGCTCAACCGAACCGTGCCTAACAAAAATTCCCGTGGTATCCGTCTTGGCTATTTCGTGCAGATCCGCAACATCCTCGATGAGGAAATGGAGCTGATCTGGAACGGCAGCAAGACCGCGCAGCAGGCCATGGCCGACGCTGTCAAACGTGGCAACGACAAGCTGCGGGAGTTTGAAAAAACCAATAAGTAGCGGGGGTGAGAGGGCTGACCTTCTCGGTACCGGCCGCCGGTTTACTACAGGTAACCGGCGGCAACCATTTTCGTAACCAAAACACCTAATGATCAAACGCTCCCATTTTAAATCTAACGCCTTGGCGTATCTGCTCATTACCCCGCAGGTGCTGGTGACCCTGGCTTTTTTCTATTGGCCGGCGATCCAGGGATTACTGCAATCACTTATGCTGAGTGATCCCTTCGGCCGAAGGAGTCAGTTTGTCTGGTTTGAAAACTTTGTGCGGATATTCACCGATATCCTATATCTGAAATCCATCGGCATCACCCTGTTTTTCAGCCTCGCCGTTGCTCTCACCAGCATCATTTTCGGCATGACCCTCGGCTGCCTGGCCAACCGGGCCCTGCGCGCCAAAGCACTGATCCGTACCCTGCTGATATGGCCCTATGCGGTGGCCCCGGCCATATCCGGTATTCTCTGGCTTTTTCTTTTGCACCCGGCGTATGGAGTGGTCGCCTATTTTCTGAAAAACGTTATCGGTATGCATTGGAATCCACTGCTCAACGGCAACGATGCCCTGTTCCTGGTAGTCATCGCCAGTGCCTGGAAACAGATCAGTTATAACTTTGTGTTTTTCATGGCCGGGCTGCAGGCCATTCCCCATTCACTCATTGAGGCGGCCGCCATGGACGGTGCCGGACCCCTCCGTCGTTTTTGGGTAATTACCTTTCCCCTCCTGTCGCCGACGATCTTTTTCCTGACGGTAATGAATATAATTTATGCCTTCTTTGAGACCTTCGGAGTCATCCATGCGGTCACCCAGGGGGGGCCCGGAGGGGCAACCAATACCTTGGTCTACAAGGTGTACCAGGATGGTTTCGTCGGATTGAACATGGGCGCCTCCGCTGCCCAGTCGCTGGTGTTGATGGCGCTGATCATCACCGTTACCGTTTTGCAATTCCGCTTCGTTGAACGAAGAGTTCAGTACACTACGTGATCGCTATGATGGTTGAGCGTACCCCGATACTTGACACCTTTACCTATGTTTTCCTCATGGCCGGAATCTGCGTTGTCGGTTTCCCCATTTTCTATGCCATAACCGCCGCCACCCTGCCCCTTGATCAGGTTGCCAGAATACCGATGCCGTTGAATCCCGGGGACCAGTTCCTGGTCAACATCCAGGCGGCCTGGAATGAAGGTCATCTTGGCAGACAATTGATCAATTCCTTTGTCATGGCGGCGGGCATCACCGTCGGCAAGATCGTGGTTTCCATGCTCGGGGCCTTTTCCATTGTCTACTTTGATTATCGGTTCCGCAATGTGGCCTTTGCAACGGTATTTTGCACCCTGATGCTGCCGGTTGAAGTTCGCATTCTGCCCACCTATGAGATGGCCGCCAATCTTCTCGGGCCGCTGCAGTGGCTGCTTGACGTCCTGCATCTCAATACCCTGGTGCAGTGGCTGGTCGGCAATAACATAGAAATTTCTCTCGAATGGAGTCTTCTCAATAGTTACACCGGCCTGATTCTGCCGCTGGTGGCCTCGGCGACCTGCACTTTTTTGTTCCGCCAATTTTTCCTGACCATCCCGGAGGAACTCTGTGAAGCGGCCAAGCTCGACGGTGCCTCGGCCATGGTCTTTTTCTGGAAGATCCTCCTGCCTCTTTCCGCCACCAATATTGCCGCGCTGGTGGTAATCGAGTTTGTCTACGGCTGGAATCAGTACCTCTGGCCGCTCCTTATCACCACCAGTCCGGACATGACCACCGCGGTCATCGGCCTCAAGGATCTGATCCCCCAGGCCGATGATATCCCGAAGTGGAATGTCGCCATGGCCGGGTCTCTGCTCGTCATGGCGCCGCCGGTTCTTGTGGTGTTGCTGATGCAGCGCTGGTTCGTCAAGGGCCTTGTCGAGAGGGAGAAGTAGGGCTGAGGCAAAGCAGAACATCCACCAGCTCGCCAAAGCCTTCACCACCCTCTTTTTCCGTGACCCAGGTGGGGTAATGGTCCATCCGCCCGGAAAAATGGAGAACATTGGCCACGCCGACACTGTGCGGAAAGAAACCGAACATCGGGGCGTCGTTAGGGGAATCGCCGACATACAGAACCTGGCGGCGATTTTTCTCGAAATCAACGGCAAAGATATCACGAAAAAAGCGGCGGCTCATGGCGAGTTTGTCATAGTCGCCATACCAGCCGTTGACATGGATGGAGCTGACCTTGGCGGTGGCCCCAGCCCGGGTGAAGCATTCGACAATTGCCGCGATTGCCTTTTGACTGAGCGGTGCGACATCTTCGCAGAAATCGATGGCCAGATCAGCCTCTCGGTAGGCTTGGTCGGCGGCCAAAGCGCAGCCGGGCACCGTGCGGAGCACCTCCTCCCGGATCTCCACAAGCCGAGATCGGTCTTCCTTCCGTTCCTCTGCTGTCTCCCAGTAGTGCCGTTGCATGACCCTTCGATCTTGGTCATAACGGAAATAGAGGGTGCCGTTTTCTCCCACTACGCCGGCCACCGGCCATTGCCTGGCTATGAAATCACACCAGCCGGCTGGACGGCCGGTGACCGGAATAACCTGATACCCGGCAGCAGCAAGGCGCCAGAGGGCGCTGTATGCCGGCAAGGGTCAAGGTGTCGTCGATGTCAGTGAGAATATAGCGGATTTCGCTGAAGGAGCCTGGTTTTAAGGTCTTTAGCGGTTGCATGTATTTATTTATATCTTTGCAAGCATCTCTTTTGCGCCGGAAGGCTGGATTATTGACTCGATACGGGCCAAAGAATATTTCTTTTCGGCTCTGCTATGTTGTCGATTTATGTGTACAGAAAAAATAGCATAAACCCGAGTCTTCTGCAAAAGTCTCATGGTATTGATTGTGGCGACTCAGCTGGCTATCGACGTCATGGCCAGCACGGCTGTATCGATATCGACCCCGGTGGTAAAGGGACCGAGGCTGAAGCGGATCGTTCCGTCACCTGAGGTACCGAGATCCTTATGGACCATGGGGGCGCACTGCAAACCGGTGCGGACGGCGATGTCGAAGTCGCCGTCGAGAATGGCACCAACATCGGTTGCGGCAACACCATCAATCGTGCAGGAGAGGACCGGCAGATGATCGGCGGTGCTGTCGGCCGCGTAGAGTTGCACTCGCGGTAAACGTTTGAGTCCGTCGACAAGTTGCGTAAAGAGTTGCATCTCGCGGGCAAAATGCGCTTCGCGGTGACTTTCGACGAAATCGACTGTCTCCGCCAGGCTCAGAATACCGAGAAGATTGATAGTCCCGGCCTCAAGACGGCTGGGGTAGAACTGCGGTTGCAGGGGATTTGCGGAATCGATACCGGTACCGCCGAAGCGGGTCGGTTGCGGATGAAGATCCGGAGAGATTACCAGTCCGCCGATGCCGGTTGGGCCAAGCAGGGATTTGTGGCCGGTGAAGGCCAGGCCCTGCACGTTCCACTTTTGCACGTCAATCGGGATGCAGCCGGCGGTTTGCGCAGCATCGACGATCAGCGGGATGGCATGTTGCCTGCAGATGGCGCCGATTTCGGCGAGCGGCTGAACAGTGCCGAGGACATTGGAGGCATGGGTAAGAACAACCAGGCGGGTTTCGGATCGGATGCGGGTGGCAATCTCAGCCGGGTCAATGTAGCCCAGGCTGTTGAAGGGCACCAGGTCAAGGCTGATAATGCCCTGCTGCCGCAGATGATGCAGGGGCCGCAGCACAGAATTATGTTCGAGGCGGGAGCTGATGACATGGTCGCCAGGCCGGGTCAGACCCTGGATCAGGGTGTTCAGGGCATCGGTGGCGTTGGCGGCAAAACAGACATGGGCATCGTCACTGGCCCCGAAGAACCGGGAAAGCTTCAGCCGCACCGCCGAAACGGCAGCCTCCGCCGCTACCGCTCGGTCATAGCCGCCGCGGCCGGGGGAGGCACCAAGTTCAAGGTAGCATTCAAGGGCTCGGCGTAAACAATGACCGGGCTTTGGGTAGGAGGTTGCGGCATTGTCGAGATAGATCATCCTGTCCTCTCTCAGCTGCAGGTTTTCGGATTCGGCAGGCCAGCCAGCCGCCGCGCCCCGTTTTTAATGCCGCCCGGAAACATCGCTTCGAGTTCCAGCAGGGACGTCTCCGCCCCTTTTTTGAGCTGACTATTGAGCGGCGCCCGACCGTGACCGGCGTAAAATTTCCGGAGAAAACGGACAACCTGCCAGTGCTTTTCGGAAAGCTCGGTCAGCCCGGATTCTCCGGCCAAAACCGTAAAGATTTCCTCGGTCCAGTCGATGAAATCGTTGAAAAAACCTTCGCTATCAAAGACGATTTCCCGTTCCCCGAAGATCCGGACAACGGGTTGCAGATCGGCTGCGGAGGAGCCGGCCATCAGATGATCATCCCTTCCTCGCCAGGGCCGCCTTGACCTTGTCGGGGGTGGCCGGCAGATCGCAGATCCACACGCCTGCGGCATTGTTGATGGCGTTGATCACCGCCGGAGCCGTCGGCACCATGCACATCTCGCCGATACCGGTGACCCCAAGCGGACCTTTTGGTCGCGCTGTTTCGCGGATAATGGTTTCCATTTTAAAATGTTCCTTGATGCTCGGGAATTTGAAGGTCACCCAGTCCTTGGTTTTACCGGCGATATACTCCTCGCGGAGGGCAAAGCCGACCCCCATATCCATACCGCCTTCCAATTGGCCGGTGAGGTTCTGGGGGTTGATGACCGGACCGGCATCGACGGCGGTGGTCATTTTCAATACCCTGACCTTGCCTGTCTCGGTATCGACTTCCAGCTCGGCCAGCTGCACGGCATGGACCTGCGATTCAAAGGACGGCCCCTGGCCGGTCTGTACATCGAGCGGGCCCGCATCCTCGTTTTTCTTGCGACCGAGATAGCGTCTGCTTTTCCCGGCAGCCTCAAGTTCAGCCCCGGCTTTTGCCCCCACCTCCTGCATCGCCGCCTTCAGTTGCGTCAGGGCGTCGATCAGTGCATTGCCGATCATATAGGTGATCCTGCTGCCGGCCGCCGGGCCGCTCGCCGCGGTATTGTCGGTATCGCGGGTATGCAGGCGGATGCGATCCATCGACAGCCCCATAAACTCGGCGGTCAACTGGCTGAGCATCGAGTCGTTGCCCTCGCCCGGATCGGCGGCCGCCGCATAGATGCTGATGCCGCCGTCGTCATCAAGCTCGACCGAGGCAACCGACACATCGCCCGGACCGCCGATGCCGAAGGCCCCGGCGGCAAGGCCGACACCGCGGCGGATCTTGCCCTGCCTAAAAGGTGCGGCATCCTGCAAAGCGCGCAGGTAATGCGGCCGCATCGCCTCCAGCAGTTCCGGGAACGGCCATTCGGTGACGATCCGGCCGGTCGATTTGCTCTGCCCAGCTTTCAGGGAATTGCGCAGGCGAAACTCCAACGGATCGATACCCATCTTCTCGGCCAGCATATCCATGGCGCACTCAAGGGCAAAATTGGCCTGTGGCGGACCGGCACCACGGGCGGCGCTGCCCCAGGGGTTGTTGGTATAGACCAGGCGGCCGCGGGCGTCGACATTGGGGATATTGTACGAACCGGACAGCATCAACAGGGCTCGGTGCACCACCACATGGCCGATGGAATAATAGGCCCCCTTGTCGACCACGAAATCGTTGCAGTAGGCGGTGAGGAGACCGTCTTTATCCGCCGCCAGCTTGACATCGAGGGCAAACGAATGCCGTTTCGAGGTCATCTGCATGCTCTCGGCAAGACTCGGGATATAGCGGACCGGTCGACGGAAATGGAGAGCGGCGGCCCCGGCGATGCCCTCGGAAATGACATCGATCTTGATGCCGAACTGGCCACCGGAATAGGCCTCGACGTACTTCATATTCTCCCAGCCGAGTGCCGCCTGGAGCATCGCCAGGTGAAAGTGGATATTGATGCTGCGGCCGATGATAACCAGCTTGTCCTCTTCCTCGGCATCTTCGCCCTTCTCCCAGTAGGCGATGGTCGCCTCGGGCTCAAGGGGGGCTTGATGATTGATCTGGGTCTTGAATTTTGCCTCGATGACGGCTGCGGATCCGTGCAGGGCCTCCCCGGCATTCCCCTTGATCTGCGGTTGATTGAAGCAGAGATTGGGAAATTCTGCATGGAGCTGGGCCGCTCCTGCGGCAAGGGACGCCTCGGGGCTGTCGAGCACCGGCAACGGTTCGAGCACGACTTTGACCGCGGCCAGAGCCGCCTCGGCCTGGGCACGGGTGTCAGCCGCCACCGCCAGGATCGGATCGCCGATATAGCGAACTTTATCGCGGCAGAGTACCGGCCGGTCCGCCACCAGATATTTGAGGATATTGGTGCCTTTAATATCGGCGGCGGTCAGTACCCCGGCGACGCCGGGCATGGCCGCGGCAGCAGTGCTGTCGATGGAAACGATCCGGGCATGGGGAAGAGAACTGCGCAACACGGCCAGTTCGAGCGCCCCCTGTAAACGAAAATCGGCGGTGAAGTGGGCAGTGCCGCAGGCCTTGACCAGCGCCGAGGGCCGCGGGTGGGAAACGCCCAGGCCACCCTGATCTGGTAGAGGCCTGAGGCTTTCCGGACGCAGTTCGCCGCGGAGAAAACGACCGGCCAGCTGCACCGCCTCAACGATCTTGGTATAGCCGGTGCAGCGGCACAAATTGCCGCGTAAGGCCCGAGTGATCTCTTCCTCAGTCGGATCGGGATTGCTGTCAAGCAAGGCCTTTGTTGCCATGATCATCCCCGGGGTGCAAAAGCCGCACTGAATAGCCCCAGAAAGGACAAAAGCCTCCTGGATGAGGTGCGGGTTTTCCGGCGTCCCCAGGCCTTCAACGGTGATGACATCCGCTCCGTCGAGATCGGCAATCCGGGCAAGGCATGCGCGTATCGCCTTTTTATTAACAATAACCACACAGGCACCGCATTGGCCCTTGCGGTCGCAAGACTGTTTGGCGCCGGTCAGCCGCAGATCGTCGCGCAGCAGATCAAGCAAAGCTGTTTTCGGTTCGGCTATCCATTCATGCCAGGTCCCGTTAACACAGATTCGAACTTTTTTCATTGTATCTCCTCTTTTTCAGTAGGGTGCGTTTTACGCACCATTATCAGAACTTGGTGCATGAAATGCACCCTACTCATGTCGCTTAAGCGCGAATGGCGGCAAGCCCGTCGCGGACAATAGTCAGCCCCTTCTCAAGCTGCTCGTCGGTAATCACCAGCGGCATAAGGAACCTGATGATGTTACCGTAGGCGCCGCAGGCAAGTATTATGAGGCCGCGATCAAAACAGAATTTCACCAGCGCTTTGGTTTCCGCCGCCGCCGGCTCCTTGGTTGTGCGATCTTTCACCAGCTCCATGGCGATCATCGGCCCAAGACCGCGCACATCGCCGATTATTGCATTCTCCTTTTGCATGCCCTGCAGGGCTTCCCGCAGCTTATTGCCCAGCTTTTTACCTTTTTCCAGCAGATTTTCCTCGGCAAAAATATCAAAGACCGCAAGTGCCGCGGCGCAGGCCAGCGGATTGCCATTATAGGTGCCGCCGATACCGGAGGCGTGAACGCTGTCCATGATCTCCTTTCGGCCGACCACGGCGCTGAGCGGCATGCCGGCGGCCAGGCTCTTGGCAACGGTGGTAATATCGGCGGCGACGCCGTACTGCTCCATGGCAAACATCGTCCCGGTGCGGCCGATGCCGGTCTGCACCTCGTCGGCGATGAGCAGGATACCATTTGCCTGGCAGATGGCCTGCAGTTTCTTGAAATATTCGGGCGGCGGGGCAACGAAACCGCCCTCACCCTGCACCGGTTCAAAGATTATCGCCGCCGTCTGCTCGGCCGGGACGTAGTTGACGAAGAAATCCTCCAGTCGGTCGGCGCATTCCACCCCGCACCCTGGATACTCCAGGTTATAGGGGCAGCGGTAACAGTTGGCAAAGGGCATCCGATACACTTCCGGAGCGAAGGGTCCCAGGCCGAATTTATAGGGTTTGACCTTCGAAGTCAGGGTCATGCACATCAGGGTGCGGCCGTGAAAGCCGTTTTCAAAGGCGATGATCGCCGACCTCTTGGTGTAGTAGCGGGCAATTTTGATGGCGTTCTCGACCGCCTCGGCACCGCTGTTGGCAAACATCACCGCCTTCGGGAAATCGCCCGGAACCGCGGCGCAGAGCTTCTCGGCCAGTCGCACCGGCCCCTCGTAGGGGGTGACCATGAAACAGGTATGAGTGAATTTTTCCGCCTGGTCCTTGATCGCCTGGACCACCTTCGGATGCGAGTGGCCGACATTCATCACCGCGATGCCGCCGCCGAAATCGATATACTCGTTCCCTTCAACGTCGGTGAGAATGGCACCCTTGGCATGGGCGATATATCGGTCGGTGCCGCTGACGTTGCCTTTGGCGATAACGTTATTGCGACGTTCGTGTAAGCTGTTGTTGGTGTGTCTGCTAGTCATGTTCTATCTCCAGGTAATAAGATCATTTGACAACGGTCCGGATACTCCGGCACCGTCATGATAAATCGGTTATCGATTATTTGCAAATTTTGCGCCAATTCTTCGGTACGCACCTTATGCCGTTGCTGCCTGATGGCTCGCCCGCCTCTGCAGGTGTCCGACTGCCGCTTCGAGAAAGGCCTCTTCCCGGTTGCCGTGATAGACCATAGAGGAGGCGATCTCACTGGCGAGAATGGCAAACTTTATCTTCTCCGGCAGGCGTCCCATCCTGTCTCGGAAGGGGCTGTCCTTCTTGGTCAGCATGCCGGGCAGGTGATCGAGGATGGCCTGATGGAAAAGTGGCTGGTCGCAGACCTCGGGATGGGCCTGAAAGTAGCCGAACAACCGGGCATAACAATCGTTGATTTCCCGGCTGATAGCACCGGAAATATCGGTATAGAGGAGTTCTCCGGCCGCCTCCCGGTGCCGCCTGAAGATCACCTTGGCCTCTTCTGCCGCCCTTTTTTTCAGGATTTCAGCCACATCCGCGACATACTCCGGCTTGCCCGCGAGAAACTCCTCGTCGCTCAACAGGAGATTGGCAATGATCTCGTAGGAGGAGGAAATTACCCCGCATTTATTGGCTGAGGCATCGCGCATAAGAATGACCCCGCCGCGCTGCAACCCCGTCCTCGCCTCCGGGGTGATAAAGGAATTCGCCCCTTCGACAATAATCCGACAGCTCGGCTCGCCCGTCGCGGTGAAAAAATTCCGCCAGTTGCCGCCATCGATCGTCTCCGGCCGACCACCGGCCGGGATGAACAGCTCGGCCGGCACGGAAAAGATCAGTGAGTTGTACTCCTTGTAAAATTCATCGTTGGAAATCCACTCCTCAACCAGACCGCCCGCGGTTTGCATAACCTTTTTGAACAGATCCTGCATGCCCTGCCGCCGGGTAAGGGTCCGATAGAGGAGAAAGCCGCCGGGGTGCAGGGCCTGCGGATCAAAGGCGGCGACATCGTCCTTCAGGATAATTGCCCGCAGGGCGTCGTGGTCGGCACCCTGTGGATCAAAGAGCGCCGCCGAGCCGTCGAGGATCAGCGGGATCTGCACCTTTTGGCAACGACGAAGAAGAATGGCCAGGCAATTGCCGGCGACATCGCCGTTCGGGCCGCCGGTAAAAATCACTCGGAAAGGATCATCGGCCATATTGATGCTAAGCTTTGCCAGACAGACCTCGGCAAAGCTGATGACCCCGGTTGAAGTGACCCCATACTCCTTATGGTTTATCCCTACCTTCTTGCTGGACATGATCCCGGCCCCAAGGATATAACCGCGGCGAACCGCCTCCCGGGCGACCAGCTCAATCATGCTGTCATGCATGTTTTCATCCGGTCCGAGTTCGATGGGCTCCTCCTCATGGTAGTAATCGACCACCCGCGGGTCGGCGGCCCGGTCATCCCGGGTGACGAAGAGATCGAGAAAACCGCTGGTCAGGGCATGCTGGAGGAGATGGAGCTGACGGCGCAGTTGCCTGCCGTCCAAACCCTCGTCAGCTCGCAGAACCGCCACCAGTTTCGAACCGCCTTCATAGATGTCCTTATTTTTCAGGTGCTGGGTGTGGGCCAGGACATAGGTTTCTTTGAAAAGGCTGTTGGCGGAGGTAACATAATCATCACGGCCCTGGGTGATGATCGTCCGCCAGCCGCCCCGGGCGATATCGGAAAAACCGATATGGTAGGCGGAGCCCGACCTGCTGGAAAAATAGGTCACCCGAAAAGGTTTGTCGGTTGGCAGGTCGTCGGTGAACTGGCTGTCGAGATGACCGAGATATGCCGGATCAAGCCGAAAGGCCAGGGACCGTTTCTCGGCGATGAAGAAATTGGTTTTCAGTGTGTGGGTGATAAACAGCAGGCAGCAGCGAAAGATGGTCCGGCGGAACTCATCGAGAAAGCGGCGGCCGGTGCTGAAGTTTTCAACCATCTCGGTTATCTGAAGTCTGGCTTGGTCATAGCGGTTGTCCCGATCTTTATCTTTCGGGTCGAAGCGGAGATGAAAGAACCTGACCAGATGCACAACCAGTTCGGGATGGTTATGAAAGGCCCGCGACACCCCCTCCAGATCGAAGCTGTCCGGGTGGGAATGGGCCAGGTTGGTATGGCATAAACCGATAAAGGCTCGAATCAGCGTGGCATCCGGGCCGCCAGTGATACCGCCGGCAATAAATTTTTCGTAGGAAGGCGAGGTCATCGGCAGCAGCAGGGTGGTATACATCTCGGCGCGCAGCTTGGCAAAGAGCGGCGAGTTTCTTGCGACCAGCGCCCCGTCAGGGGTTGAGACGTAAAAGGTGGCGAGAAAATATGGCTGCTCCCCTTCCTGGACCGTCAGACAATAGGCACGGTGGACATTCAGCGCGAGACGCCGAAAGACCTCGAAGATCTGCAATAAAAAGCCCCGGTCCGGCGGGTTGGCAACGCCGAACAGCACCCGTGACTCCGGTACACCCGCCACTCCCGCGCCTTCTTCGACATCGAGAAATACTCCGCCGAGCGAGCGGCACTCACCGAACAACCGGAGCAGCCGAGCGATCCGCTGGGGCGGCGAGGTACGGACATATTTTTTATTATTGGCCCATAAAAGGGCAAGCAGGGGCGACAACTTGTCGGCTGCGGAATCTCCATGCCCCGCCGCCATCTCCGTTTGCACTGCCTGCACGACCTCGGCCGGAATATCGGCCTGCTCTCTGTCCTGGTTGACGTCCTGCTCGCCGGGACAGGTGAAGTCGCATTCCAACACTTCAAGCGGGAAATCAGTGTGCGGGAGTTGCCCATAGGAGGTGTGCAGCTGGGCATAGGCTATCGATCTTTCAGGCCAAGCACGAAGGGCCGAATACAATGCTCCCGGCACGCCAAGTTGAGCAATACTCAGCTTTTTATCGTTATCGGCCAGAGTGAAACGGCGGTTGCGCTCCAAGAGGTGGAGATCGGCGGTCAGAATCGCCACTTCCTCAATGTCCTCGCTGTTGCAAAAAAAGAAATAGGGATGCATGCTGGCCTTCAGCCAGGCGAGATTTTCCGCCAGCATGGCCCGAGCATTGGAAATAGAATTTTCGACCTGGGCAATTATCAGCCTGTGATCCTGAACAATCATGCTTCCACCTCTCCACCTGCAAGTTTTAATAGGAGACCGCACCGCTTGAAGCCGCTGAATACCAGCGACAGAGAGGAAGGATGCAAACGACAGACCGGAAGGAGAATTTCAAATATTTTCTAACTATTACTGATTGTTACACAAAACATTAACAATGCCGGAAACAACCTATTGATCAATAAACGGATCATAATTCCTCAAGATGCTCAGAAATATTGCATTGTTTATCGATGCATTTTCGAATCGAGGGAGTTTCAATAATTTAATGTTCTGTTTCAGTTTGTTATATGTAGTCATGATCCGTTTACGAATCATAAACCGCAAAATTACCGCAAAGATAAAACGATATTCTCGACCATCTTCATGGCTTTTCAGCCGATCTTATACTGCTTGAATTTCCGCACCACCGACGGTTGGCTGATGCCAAGCAGCCGAGCGACCTCACGGGTAGTCCGGCAGCGTTTTTTCGCTTCGCTCAGTAGCTCCTTTTCATAGGTCTGCATTTGTCGGCCGAGATCCTCTTGACCCGCCGCCAACCCCCTTGGACTGTCCTTTGCATCCCAGGCAGCGGCAGCAGCGACACTGCCCTGAATAAACTCATCGATCTGCTCGTCGTTGCTCATGACCACTGCATTTTCTATGATATTTCTCAACTCCCGGACATTGCCGGGAAAGCGGTACTCCTGCAGGCTGCGGATCGCCCGCGGGCTGATGGTCTTGGCACATTTATAGGTGCGGTTGGCCTGTCCCAGGTAAAAGCGGGCCAAGCCAACGACATCCTCGCGGCGCTCCCGCAGGGGCGGTATCTTGAGGATAAAAGAGTTGAGCCGGTAATAGAGATCCTCGCGGAACAGCTTTTCATCGACGAATCCGAGCAGATTCTTATTGGTGGCGGCAATGATCGCACACTCCACCTTGATCGAACGGGTGCCGCCAACTCGGCGAATCTCCTGATTATCAAGATATTTAAGGAGTTTTGCTTGGAGTGGCAGGGGCATATCGCCGATCTCATCGAGAAAAAGAGTGCCACCCTGAGCGAGTTCGAACAAGCCGATCTTGCCCTTCTCGTCGGCGCCGGTGAAGGCCCCTTTCTCGTAACCGAAGAGTTCCGCCTCCAGGAGGTTTTCCGGCAGAGCAGCGCAGTTGATTTCCACCAGGGGGTGACTGCTCCGACTACTGCTTTTATGAATGAATTTGGCCAAAAGGCCTTTGCCCGTTCCCGACTCGCCGAGAACCAGGATATTTGACGCCCCTATCTGCGACAGTTTGAGAGCCATCTGCAGAATCCGCCGCATTGCCCCACTTTCGGCTATGATATTATGGCGTTCAAGCTCGAGAAGACTGATTCCGGTCAACTCCTGCCGGTATTTTTCCGTCGCTTGCCGACTCTGCTCGAACTCCTGGCGCAGGGTGTTCAACTCGGTCATGTCCCGTTCATTGACGACGATGAGGACAATCCGCCCATCTTCGGCCAGCGATGGGGTCCCGGTTGACAGTAGATACTTGCCGGTCTTGGCAATATATTGCATGACCGTCTGCCTCTTGCCGGTGGCGAGAACCCTGGTGGTAACCGATTGGTCGAAGATCTTGCGAGCGACCAGATCCTTGACCGTGTGACCGATCACATCGGCGGCACAAATGCCGTTCAGCGCCTCGGAGGCCTTGTTGATGTTGATGACCACCCCCTTACCGTCACACACCCAGATGCCGTCGGAGGAGGAATGAAAGACCGTTTCGAACTGTCGGTTCAGGTATTCGTAGGAAAGTTCATCGATATTTTTTGCTGCATGCATTCCGGCACCTCCGCCACATGGCCCATTCGAGCCTGTTTCCTGTCAAGTGTCATCCGTCGGCCCGCCCGATCTTGGCCGAAACTTCCCCGAAAAACTTTGCAACAATCGTGCCCGGCACCTAAAAGCATCTCGATAGGACATCACACGGTCAATGGCGCTGGATACAGGAGCCGACACCTGCCGATGGAGGAAAACAACCTCCACTGCGAGACATCTGGATCGTCTAAATATTCATTGGGATCGGAGTATTCGGACAATCTATTTATGAAAAAAAGATCATTGTTTTCGCCATTGTTGCATCACCTATTTCAGATGATATTCAATTTGAAATGGTAACTAAATATAGTGGTAGGTATTTTCACCGGAGGTCTTGTGGTTACTGATGATCTGTTAAATTATTTCCTGACATATATTTCATTGTAATGCTCCATATTTTCAGTTATTAGTTTCTGATCGTGCAGTAAATATCCGGTCCTCAGACATAAACCTCATCGATATCTATCTCACTTCTGTTATGGCATCCATCAGAACCAACTACGTCCTGATCGACTTCGAGAATGTTCAGGTTAAATCAATTGTACTTCTTGCAGGTAATCATTTTCGGGTAAGGGTTTTCCTCGGTCCTAAAAACACAAAACTTCCTGCTGAATTGGTTGTAGCCGTTCAAAAATTGGGGAATAAAGCCGAGTACATCACATTGGAAACATCAGGATCAAACGCTCTCGATTTCCACATCGCGTATTATTTAGGGATATTATCAGCTAATGAACCAACGGCATACTTTCATATAATATCAAAAGACACCGGTTTTGATCCCCTCATTCAGCACCTTAGATCGAATAATATTTATTCATGTCGGTCAGCTTCCATTGAAGAAATGCCCTGTTTTGCAAAGAAAGAAACAGAGGGTGAAAAAGCAGTAGTAATAGAATCACCTGAAGCCAAACCGCCTACTCTACCACCCACCAAATCTGTCTCCGAATTAGATAAAAATTTCAAACTCGTCCATGAAGACCTGATAAGACGAAAAGCCTCAAAACCAAGGAAAGTCAAAACGTTGAAGAGCACAATGCAAGCGAGATGTGGAAAAGACGTGGCACCTTCAATTGTAAATTCTATTTTCCAAAAAATGGTAACGAAGGGTTTTGTGAAAATCGATGGAGAAAAAGTGTCTTATGCACTTCCGGACCTATGAAAAATCTCATTAAAAGCACTCCATACAGTTATGTTCTGGGAGCGTGATAAATGATTCCAATTGAGTAGCCGGAGGCCGTGGTATCATGTCATGAATCCGGGAATTCGTGGGACACCATACCGAATTCCAACTATAAACTGCACCGGCTAAACCGGGTATTCTTTCCTTAGCCGTATATTCAATCATCTATCTCACTCTCCATCACATCTAAGGCAAAAATGAATATTCAAAAAATTGCAGCGTTCTCCGACGGAGAAGTCGGCGGTAATCCGGCAGGTGTTGTAATTAGCGATAGCTTTCCCAATGAAACCGAGATGCAGCAGATAGCTGCGGAAGTTGGATACTCGGAAACAGCGTTTGCGGTTCCCGCTGGAAATGGCTGGCGAGTGCGCTATTTTTCGCCGGAATCCGAGGTCCCATTCTGTGGCCACGCCACGATTGCCCTTGGCGCGGCACTTGCTCTCATGCACGGTGATGGCGTGTTTTCCTTGATTCTCAATCAAGCCAAAATCACCGTTGAAGGCCGTCGAAACGGCGACATCATTTCCGCTGCACTCCAATCCCCACCGACCCGCAGCACCTCGGCATCGTCTGGCCTGGTATCTTCCGCTCTCGAATTGTTCGGCTACACGGTCGACGATCTTGACCCCAGGATTCCACCCGCACGCATCCACGGCGGGGCGGATCATCTGGTACTCGGCCTGAAGTCGCGTGCAGCACTTGCAGCCATGCATTACGATTTGCATGCCGGTCGAATCCTCATGAATCGTGAAGGTTTGGTGACCATTCTCCTTGCCTATGCCGAGACCCATCAGCTCTTCCATACTCGAAATCCTTTCGCCGGAGGAGGTGTATACGAAGATCCGGCGACAGGCGCGGCTACAGCCGCTCTTGGCGGCTACCTGCGGGATCTTGGTTGGCCGCATGGCGGTCACATAGATATTGTTCAGGGCGAGGATATGGGCATGCGCTCTCGCCTCCGGGCGGACATATCTCCGGTGCCGGCAAGCTCGATTCGAGTTTCGGGCACTGCACGAATTATGCAGCCTTGACCTGTTGATCACGTTATTGAATAGTGGAATCATCCATCGATTATTTAACCTTCACAAAAGGAAAATCCAACAGGCCTCAAGCACTTATTGTTTATTCAACCCGTACCGGTGATACCAGAAACATTGCCGAACTTATCGCGGAAGGGTTACGATTTTCAGCAGTTGCGGTGACCTTGAAGGATGTAACGGAGATCAAACGTGAGACCGAGCTGGCCGGCTTTGATATCTTTGTTTTCGGCTCATCCACCTATCTTGGTGCGATGATGGACAGAATGAAGACGTTTCTCTTCCTCGCCGAAAGGGCTGAGCTGAAAGGTAAGATAGGAGGAGCGTTTGGTTCGTTTGGCTGGAGTGGTGAAGCAGCCGAACGGATTTTCGAAACCATGAAAAACATCTACGGTATGGAAATGGTCAGCTCACCGCTGATGTTGAAAACAAGTTCGGTCGATGGAGGAACCAAGGTAGCCCAAGCCTATGGCAAGGAACTGGCCGGCAAGGCTGCATAAGGGCAACAGACCGACCTCATGATGCGAAAGATCTTCATTACTTCTTCCGGGCCTAATTTCCCTCTATACCGGGAAAACATACCTTAAACCGCCGAAAAATGATGGCCGAAGTGTTTCGTCAAGGATATTTCCCTACATTCAGGGAAATATCCTTGACGAATATACAATTTGCTTTTAATGTAGGATTCAAAACACAAAAATTCCCCTGTATAGAGGGAAAATCCCATGTCGATCAACATAGCAAAACTGATAGCCTATCACCGCAATCGAAGCGGACTAACCCAGCAGGAACTCGCCACTCTGGCCGGAGTCGGCAAAAACCTGGTTTATGAATTGGAGAAGGGGAAGCAGACAGTACGGCTGGAAAACCTGCTCAAGGTATTGAGAGTGCTGAATGTCGAAATGGATTTCCGCAGTCCCCTGATGACTGCATTCCACCGGGAACACACCGATGAGAAAAGCTAAGGTCTTTTTCAACTTTCGTTCGGCAGGCTACCTGACCGAAGAAAAACCCGGAACCCTTTATGTTTTCGCTTACGATCAGTCTTACGATGGGCCACCCGTCTCCCTGACCTTGCCGGTCAGGCAGGACCCTTATATTTTCGGTGAATTCCCACCGTTTTTCGACGGACTGCTTCCGGAGGGGATACAGCTTGAAGGACTGTTGAAGCAGAAGAAAATAGACCGGGACGACAAATTCAGCCAGCTTCTGGCAGTGGGAGCCGATATGGTGGGAGCGGTCTCTGTCGAGGAAGCACCATGAACCGCTGTCCGATCACCTACCAGCCTTGCACCGATACGTATTCCAAACAGGGGCTGAAATTGCTTTCCCGCAGCCTGACGACGCTTCACGACTTGCCTCTGACAGCAGAACAATTGCGCCGTGAAGCCGCTGCAAGGGCGGCAAAAATGTCGATCCAGGGCGTTCAACCGAAGGTTTCGGCCCGGCTGAACGTAGCGGCCGGCCGCCTTGAAATCGTCGATCAGGGTGGCCGTTACATTCTCAAACCGCAAACAGCCGAATATCCTGAAGTTCCCGAAAACGAGGACCTCACTATGCGGATGGCGATGCAGGCGGGAATCGAAACACCGTTCCATGGGCTGATCTACGGAATTGACGGGGCTTTGACCTATTTCATCAGAAGATTTGACCGGAAGGGCCGGAAAGAGAGGATTCATGTGGAGGACTTCGCCCAGCTCTCGGGCAAAAGCCGAGAAACCAAATACCGGTCGAGCATGGAACAGGTGATAAAAACGATCGACGATTTCTGCACCTTCCCAGCGATTGAAAGGCTGAAACTGTTTCGTCTCGTCTTGTTCTGTTTTTTCACCGGCAATGAGGACATGCACCTGAAAAACTTTTCGATTATCCGCCAAAAGGATATCATCACCCTCTCTCCAGCGTATGATCTGCTCAACACTTCCATCGTTCTACCCAGAGCCGAAGAGGAGTTGGCCCTGCCGCTGAACGGTAGAAAGAACCGCCTGAGCCGCAACGATCTGCTCGCCTATTTCGGCAAAGAGCGCCTGCAACTTCCCGCCAGGTTGATCGACAGGACCCTGGAGGAATTACACGAGGCGCGTGGCGCCTGGGAGCGGCTTATTGTCGACAGTTTCCTCTCCGATAACGCCAAGGAGCGATATCAGGACCTGCTCAATGCGCGCCTTGCCCGCATCTATTCCTGATATTGCGAGTCCGAAGCACTGCTTACACTCCTGCAGCTATCAAGGTGCCTTACGAGATGCCAAGCATCAGACCGCAGAAACCGGCGACCACCATCAGAGCCGACCACTCCCGCAGCGTAACCGGCCGGCAGGGGATGGTTCTCTCCGCCCCGTAGCAGCGGGCTTCCATCGCCGATGCCAGCCGGTCGGCGGTGATACAGGTGCGGCGCAGAAGAGGCATGCAGAGTGCGGTGATGCGGCGCAGCGGGTTTTTACAGTTTTCTATCGACCGGGCCCGCAGGGCCTCCTGCTGTTCTGCCGACTGGGACAAAATGACCGGGATGAAGCGCACCAAAAGGCCGATCATCGTTGCCGCCTGGCGGTGGGGGATGAAGGGAATCGGTTTCAGCAACCATTCAACCGCCGCGCGGATCTCCGACGGCCGGGTGGTGAAGGTGACCAACAGACCGAAAAGAGCGATGACCAGCAGCCGCCCGGCCGCCAGCAGCCCTGCATGAACGCCCTGTCTGCTTGCCGGCAGCCAGGGCAGGTCGAAAATCAGGTCGCCCGGCGTGGTCAAGGTCCGCGCGACGAGAACACAGCCGAGCAGGACAAGGTACCACTTCATATTCAAGATACAGCGGAACGGCGAACAGCGGCCGACAGCGAGCAGGCCCAAGGCGGCAAGAAAGGCCAGACCAAGGGCCGGCAGTCCGGCGCGCAGACCGGCCATGCTGATGAAAACCAGCGCCGCCAGTTTGACCCTGGCATCGAGCTGGTGCAGAATGGTGCGTTCCGACCGGAAGCCGAAGACTACCGCAACCATGATTCTACCGCACCACCCAACCGGACAGCGGCCGGGATGCGTACCCCGTGCGATTCGGCTTCGAGCACGACGCTTGCCGGCGGGCCGTCGGCGACGATCCGACCCTCCCGCATGATGATCAGCCGCCCGGCATGGGCCAGCACTTTTTCCAGGTCGTGGACGCAGACTACAATGGTTGTGCCGCTGGCATGCAGGGCGACAATATGGGATAAAATCTGGCGTACCCCGTCATAGTCGAGATTGGCAAAGGGTTCGTCAAGGACGATAACCTCCGGCTCCATTGCCAGAACCCCGGCGATCGCCAGACGGCGCTTTTCCCCGCCGGACAGCAGATGCGGGCTGCGGTGGTGCATTTCCGAAAGCCCAACCAGCTGCAGGGCACGCTCGACGTTTTCCTTGATCTTTGCCGGAGGCCAGTTGAGGTTTTCCGGCCCGAAGGCGGCATCGTCGTAGACCGTCTCGCCGACGATCTGACTGTCGGCATCCTGGAACACCATGCCGACGGTCCGCCGGGCATGCAGGACGTCCTGCTTAACCGGCACCCCGCCGACACTGACTGTTCCGGCAAGGGGAGTGAGCAGGGCGTTGCAATGCTTTAATAGGGTGGATTTCCCGGCGCCGTTCGCCCCAGCCAGGACGACAAAGGAACCGCGGGCAATATTTAGGTCAATCCGGTCGAGGCTGGTTCGCCCGTCGGGGTAGCAATGCGTGAGCCCCCTGATCTCGATAATGTCCATCGGCTACGACCCGTTTATTTCAGCGATTCGACCGGCTTCTGACCGAGCTGGCCGTGCAGCAGCGGCCTGACGCTTTTTACGATCACATAGGCGGCGGCAATCTTCAAAAGGTCGCCGATGACAAAGGGATACATCCCCACAGCTAAGGCCTTGCCGTAACTGAATCCCAGCGCCGTCTTCAGCCAGGGCACGCCGATGGCGTAGACAATCAGGCTGCCGACCACCATCGCCGCGATCTCCGCCGCAAGCCGCCGGCCGGAAACCTCCGAGATCTTACCGACCACCCAGGCACAGGCGAGGAAACCAAAGAGGTAACCGCCCCGGGGCCCGAAAAGATGGCCCAGTCCCCCGCCGCCACCGGCAAATACCGGCAGACCGCAGGCCCCCGCCAGCAGGTAGACGGCGACGGCGGCGCTGCCCCACTTGCTGCCAAGCAGAAGAGCCGCCACCAGGACGAAGAGATTTTGCAGGACGATGGGTACCGGGCCGATGGGGATGGCGAGGTAGCCGCCCACGGCAATGAGAGCCGCCATCAGCGATGCTAAAACGAGTTTATGGAGATCAAGTTGGTTATTCATTGGTGTATTCATCGAACGCCTCAATCAGGTTGTTTTTGTTTGACCGATAGAACGGCCATCTTTATGTCGTTATGAATGAAAACAGTCGCCGTAAAAAACGGTGCGGCGCCCGCCATCCGCCATTTCAAGAATCAGTCCGCCGTCGTCATCGACATCGACGGCTAAGCCCTCGTAGATGTCGCGGATGGTAGCGATCGTCACCCGGCGGCCGAGGGTGACGGTCCGGGCCTTCCAAGCGAGGATGACCTCCGGGCGGGAAAAGTTTTCCATCCGCTTTTCGAAAAGATCGAGAAAGGAGGAAAGCATCTCAGCGCGGTTGACCCGCTTTCCGATGAGCTGCAGTGCGGAAACCGCCGGTTTGTCGGTTACCTCCGGCCGGTTGTTGAGATTGATGCCGATGCCGATATTGATAAAGGCGAGCTGATCACCCTCTGATTCCATCTGCGACAGGATACCGGCAATTTTGCGCTCATCGACCAGGACGTCGTTCGGCCATTTGACTTGGGCAGCTATGCCGCAGCACTGCTCCAGGGCCGAAACAAGATCGAGCGCCACGGCAAAATTGACCAGCGAGCCCTCCTTGGGGGGCAGGGACGGCCTGAGGACGATGGAAAAATAAAGCCCGCCCTCCTCCGACTGCCAGACCCGCTGCATCCGCCCCCGTCCTTCCGTCTGGCGGTCGGCGATGACCACGGTATACGGCGGACAGCCGGCGCGGGCCAGCTCTCTTGCGCGGTTCATGGTCGAATCCAGCTCGGGATGGTAATGAATTCGGGCGGCGCGAGCCCCGAACAGCCAGGGAAACGGGGAGTCCGGCGTCGCCGCCAAGAGGTAGCCCTTGGCCGTCGACTCTATCTTTATCCCGCTTTTTTTCAGCTGGCCGATATGCTTCCAGACCGCCACCCGCGAGACCTGGAGCTGCCGGCCGATCTCTTCGCCCGAGAGCGGTTGCGGGGATTCCCGCAACATTGTCATTATTCTATTTTTCATTTTGTATCTATTCAGCACTATTGATAAAGTTCCCCCACCCCTTGCCTAGAGGCACCTACTTCTGGTGCGGGAGGGGAAGTTAAAACCAAACGGACAAAGCACATACGGTTGAAATAAACTACAATCGGTTAACCATAAACGAACCGATGGTTAACAACTCTTCCACATGATTGTCAAGGGTGCATTGCATGGACCATCTTTTTCGCGGTGCAAGCAATGTACCCTTTGCACCCGAGCACACCTGGTAAGAAATTTGCAAACGACCGCCGCAAAGATTCCACAAAGATTCTGCACCGCCCCACCTGGACTTTCCTTCACCGGCAAAGTAAGGTTAATTGAATGCTGCACAGTCCCGGCCGACACACCCCGACAGGTCGACAATGAAATACAATAGCAAGAAAACAATAGGAATAATCACAGTATGTTCGGTGGTAATCCTGATCGCCATGCTGGTCAATTACCGGATAACCCAACATGTGGTGGAAAGGACCGTTATAGCCCAACAGGAGGATATCACAGCCAAAGCCGTCAACACCGTCGAGATCTGGCTTAACCAACAGACGAAGATCCTTGAGGCCGCTGCCAACACCATCCCCCTCAATGCTCTCAACCCAAATTCGGCAACCATGCTCCCCCTGTACATGGCCATGCAGGCCGGCCATTTCACCGATGTCTACGTCGGCACCCCGGAGGGTGAATTGCTCGATGGCGCCAAGTGGCGGCCGCCGCCCGGCTACGATCCCCGCCACCGGCCCTGGTATAAACGAGCGATGGAAACCGGAACCCTCAGTTTCACCACCCCCTATATCGATATGGTCACCAATGAACTGGTTATTGCCCTGGTCAAACCGCTCCATGTCGACGGCAGATTCGTTGGCGTGATCGGTGCAGATACGGTCCTCGACACCCTGGTCGAAAATGTCCTCAATTATAAACAAAGTGAATCCGGCTTTGCCTTTATCGTTGAGAAAAGCGGGACGATCATCGTTCATCCGAATAAGGACTATGTCATGCGGGCCAGGCTGCAGGTCATCGAACCGGCGCTCGAACACAAGATCGATGCCTTGAGTTCCACCGATAGCGGCACAATCTCCTATAAAAGCGGTGACGGCCGTGACCATATTTTGTCGTCAAAACAGATAAGCGGTTCGGACTGGTTTCTCTGCGTCACCGTTCCCCGCGATGAGGCCTATTCGTTGACCCGCCGAACGACCATGGTTTTTGCCATGGAAATCGTCTTGAAACTCCTCGCCATTCTCCTCTTCATCGTCCTCCTTGGCCTGGGAATCAGCAGCATTGTCGTCTTTCTCTTCAGCAAACGCTACAGTACGGCGGTACAGCAACACCGAGAGGAACTTTCCGAAATCAGTGAAGACCTTGAATGGAATATCACCAAACGGATGGAGGTGGAGACCTATTACAAGACACTCTTTAACGTTGCCAACGATGCTATTCTCATCAGTAATGACATGACCTATGTCGAGTGCAACCAGAAAGCGGAGGAAATGTTCGGCTTTTCTCGCGAACACCTGCTGAATAAAACCATTCTTGACTGCTCTCCGGAATTGCAGCCTGATGGTTCGCGCAGTGACGAAAAACTGGCAACGATCCTCCAGGACTCCCGCAACGGCCGACAAAATGTCTTTCGTTGGTCGTTTATCCGTGAAGGCGGCATCGAGTTCCCCGCCTCGGTGAGCCTTACCAGTTTTCGACTGAAAAACCGCGATCTGGTGCTATCGAGCATCCGCGATATCTCCAAGCGCGTCGACGCCGAAATGCAACTGATGCAGGCCCAGAAAATGGCCGCCGTTGGTGAGATGCTCGGGGCCATCGCCCACCAATGGCGACAGCCGCTGAATACCCTCGCCACCTATATTTCCAGTCTCCAAGCCGCCTATTACAACCAGATGCTGTCAAAGGAGGTGGTGGAACGGGTGGTGTCCGGGGCGAGCGACCAGATTACCTTCATGTCGAAGACTATCGATGATTTTCGCAACTTCTTCAAACCTTCAAAAACCAAGGGTCCCGTTGACCTTCTCAAGGCGATCATCAGCGCCGTGAAGCTGATGGAGGCGCAAATGCGCCATAACCGCATCAAACTGACGGTGAAAAACCTGACCGGTGCCAATTCCCTTATGGTCTTCGGCTACGAGGGAGAATTCATCCACGCCCTGGTCAATATCCTCGCTAACGCCAAGGACGCTATTCTGGAAAACAACAGCAAGACGGAAGGGACAAGCGACAGAAACATCGACATCGTTATCCTTGGCAGCCGCGACCTGGCGATCGTTGAAATTATCGATAGCGGCGGCGGCATCCCCGGCCATCTTCTTATGAAGATCTTCAATCCTTATTACACCACGAAAAGTACCTCGGCCGGCACCGGCATGGGCCTCTATATGTCAAAAATGATAGTTGAAAAGGAAATGGACGGTGAACTCCGGGCGGAAAATACCGAGACCGGAGCACGCTTCACCATCCGCTTGAAGAAGATGGGGGCCTAAGCCATGATCACCTCGGAAATGAAAAACTGCCATATCCTGCTGGTCGACGACGAGCCTTCGGAACTTGACGCTTACAGCCTACTCCTCAACTCCATGGGCATCAAGAACGTCGTCACCCTCGCCGACAGCCGTATGGTCACTGAAACCCTTGCGAAGATGCAATCGCCGGTCGTGTTTCTCGATCTCAACATGCCGCACATGACCGGCCAGGATGTCCTCAGGCAACTGAAGGTCGACCATCCGCAGGTACCGGTGGTCATCATCACCGCCAATTCCGAGATCGAGACCGCCGTCGAGTGTCTCCGCCTCGGCGCCCATGATTACCTGGTCAAACCCATCGACCTGAAGATGTTCAGCTCCGCCCTGCGCAACGCCCTGGAGATCAGCCTGCTGCGCAATGAAGTTATGTCCCTGAAGGGCATTTCCTTTGCCATGGGTAACCTGCGCCATAAGGCCTTTGACCGTATCATCACCCATAGTCCCGGCATGTTGTCGATCTTCCAGTATATCGAATCGATTGCCGCAAGCGGTATGCCGGTGCTGATTCTCGGCGAAACGGGCTCAGGCAAGGAGCTGGTCGCCAAGGCCATCCACGAAATCTGCGGTCTTACCGGCAACTATGTGGTGGTCGATGTCTCCGGTCTCGACGACACGCTCTTTTCCGATACCCTCTTCGGCCACGCCAAAGGGGCCTATACCGGGGCCGACGGCGTCCGTGCAGGACTCCTGGAAAAGGCCGCGGGTGGCACAATTTTTCTCGACGAAATCGGCGACTTAAGTGAAATTTCCCAGGTAAAGCTGCTTCGCCTCCTGCAGGAAAATATCTACTATCCGCTCGGTTCCGACCAACCGAAGCGGTGCCATGCCCGTATCGTCACCGCCGCCAACAAGGATCTGACCATGCTCGCCGGCCGGGATGGCGAATTTCGCATGGATCTCTATTATCGGCTGAGCACCCACCTCATCCGCCTGCCACCGTTGCGCGAACGCCGGGAAGACATCCCCGCCCTGGTCGCCTTTCTCGCGGCGGAGGCGGCAACCGCCATGCGCAAAGAGACGCCGTCGATCAGCGACCGGGCTATGAGCCTGCTGCTGCATCACCCTTTCTGGGGCAATATCCGCGAATTGAAGACCTATATCGTCGATGCGGTGGCCCGCTGCGACAGCGGCTGTATCGAAGAAGAATTGATCTCCGGCCGGCTGGTGGCACAGATCGCGGCAGGTCTTGAAACCGTCTCGGGAGCATCCTCTCTTACCACCCTCTTTGGCCATTTCCCAAGCCTTGAAGAGCTGGTCGAATGCGCCACCTCAGAGGCGCTGGCCAGCTCCGACAATAACCAGAGCCAGGCGGCTCGTCTCCTCGGCATCTCTCGACAGGCCCTGAACAAGCGTTTGCGAAAACGCGGATAAAAAAATCTCACCAGAGCTATCCGGCCAGAAACATGCATTTTTTCGTGTCAACCCAGGCTGACGACGTCAACCAGGGTTGACGTCGCAGTTGACAAAGCCCTTTCCCTCCAGCTCGCCTTCACCCACTTCCCTCCCCGTTTCATCCTTGCTGTGACCGCCGGCGACAAATCTCAGGCAATCCTGCCACCTGGCACGCAATTTGGTATGTCCACCTCCAGGAAAACCGTCGTCGCAAACCCCTGCGATGGACGTTCATACGCCGTTTGGGCGCAACCCCTAACACCTTGAGGACTATCTATGAACATGTTCAGCAGATTCACCCTTCCCGTAGTGGCCATGTCTCTGGCCTTCGGCTCCTTTGCCGCAGCCAACACCGTCAAGATCGGTAACATCGAACCCATGTCCGGACCATCGGCGACCCTCGGCAAACAGGGCAAGGCAGCCCGTGAGATGGCGGTGGAAGAGATCAACGCCGCCGGCGGCATCAAGGCCCTGAACGGGGCGAAGCTTGAACTGATCTACGCCGACTCCGAATCAAAACCGGAAAAGGGCGTTGCCGAAGCAGAACGGTTGATCAACACCGAGAAGGTCCATGTCCTCACCGGTTGCTGGAACAGCGCCGTTACCTATCCGACCACCGCGGTGGCCGAGCGCTACGGCATCCCCTTCGTCGTCCCGGTCTCGGTCTCCGATAAAATCACCGACCAGGGTTTTAAAAACGTCTTCCGCATCGCCGCCAAGGATTCCTGGTGGACCAAGGACCAGTTCACCTTCTTGAAAGACCTGCAGACCGAGTTCGGCACCAAAGTCGAGACCCTCGCCTTTGTTTATGAAAACGGCGATTGGGGTAAAGGCTTTGCCACCCAGTGGAAGAAACTAGCCGAGACCGCCGGTTACAAGGTTGTTCTCGACGAGCCCTATCCCTCCACCACCACCGATCTCAGCCCGGTCGTTCAAAAGATTAAAAGGGCCAATCCCGATGTGCTGATGCTCGTTTCCAACGCCGCCGATGCCATCCTCCTCACCAACACCATCTCCGAGTACAAGGTTAAAGTAAAAGCCATCGTCGCCAGCGGCGGCGGCCATGCCGATCCTTCCTTCATGAAGGCGGTCGGTAAAAACGCCCAGTACCTGTTCGACATCGTCGAGTGGGAAACTGATGTCAACAAGCCCGGCGCCAAAGAGGCCAACGACAAATACAAAGCGAAAAACGGCGAAAACCTGACCGGCGAGGCAGTTGATGCCTACTTAGCAATGTATGTCATTAAAGACGCCCTTGAGCGTGCCGCTTCCCTCGAACCCGCCAAGATCCGCGAGGCCCTGGCCACCACCAACCTGACCAGCGGCCCCGGCATGATCGTTGGCTATGACGCGGTCAAATTCGATGCCACCGGCCAGAACGAAAATGCCTCCCCGGTTATAGTCCAGGTGGGCGACGTCGGCAAAGGCCTTGAGCGCATCACCATCTGGCCGAAAAATGCCCGTCGTGCCGGCTACACCCCGGTCTTCCCGATGCCGTCTAAGTAAGGCTTACTAGAACACCGTCGCTCTTAAACCAGGCGAGTCCTGCGTCACCTTGGGCTCGCCTGATCGAATCTTTCTGGTTTTTCCGGGAGGCAGCAATGCTTTACATCATCGAGGACATGATCAACGGCATCCTCATGGGGTCGATCTACGGTTTAACCGCCATGGGCTTGACCATCATTTTCGGGGTTCTCAAGGTCATCAACTTCGCCCACGGCTCGCTGCTCATGGTCGGTATGTATGCGACCTACTGGGCGATCACCCTGACCGGGGTTTACCCCTATCTGGCTTTGGTCATGGTCATCCCGGCCATGTTCATCTTCGGCTACTATCTGCAGGCCATCGTCATCAAGCCGATCTTCATTGCCGAAAAAAACGTCCGCGAGCCGATTACCGTTATTATCGTCACCACCGGCATCTGGTACATCCTCGACAACCTGGCCCTCCTGGTGTTCGGGCCGCAATACCGGTCGCTGGCCGATAATCCGCTGAAGGGAAAGATGCTCGAACTGGGCGGGATATTCGTCTCCCAACCGAAACTATTCGGCTTTATCACCGCCATTATCACTGCCTCCGCTATCCATTGGTTCCTTCAGAAGACTGTTTTGGGCCGGGCCATCCGCGCCACCAGTATGGATCGGGAGGCGGCCTCCCTGATGGGCATTAACCAGTATCGCATCTATAACGTCGCCTTCGGAATCGGCGCCGCCACAACAGGCATCGCCGCGGTAACCCTCCTGCCGTTTTACAACGTCTTTCCGACGGTGGGTGTGCTCTTTGATATCAAATGCTTTATCATCGTCGTCCTCGGCGGACTCGGGTCGATCAGCGGTGCCCTGCTTGGCGGCATCATAATCGGTCTGATCGAGTCGGTGGGGCCGCAATTTATGACCGCAACCTGGACCGAAGCCATTGTCTACGGCTTGTTCCTTCTCGTCCTGTTTGTCAAACCCTCCGGCCTTTTCGGGCAGAAACACGACTGGTAAAGGGAAAAAGGCGGCCGGGCTATGCCCGCCGATGAGCAAAAATAACTCGGACATATTCTCACAAGAAAGCGGCATAAGGAGCCGTAACGAAATGGAGCAAATATTTAGGTTATTTCGTAACGGCTCCTAAGCAACACAACCAACCCGGGCGAGGAGAAGCCGCCTCGCATACCCTCCCCAATGATAAGGACTCTCGTAATGAACCATCAACATTTCAATAAATTCATGCTGGTCGGGGTTGTGGTACTCGCCTTCGCGCTGCCGCTCTTGGTCCGCAGCGCCACCTACATGCACATCCTGGTTCTGTTGTTGTTCTATGCCTATCTGACGACAAGCTGGAATATCGTCGGTGGTTTTGCCGGTGTACTGCCGCTTGGCCACGCCGCCTTTGTTGGCATCGGCGCCTATACCTCAACCATACTGTCACTGCAATACGGCATCAGTCCATGGCTCGGCATGTTGGTCGGCGGCGTCCTGGCAACCATTGCCGGAGTCATCATCGGCCTGCCGACCCTGAAGATGCGCGGTGCCTACTTTGCCCTGGCCACCATCGCCTTTGCCGAAGGGTTCCGGGTCATGGTCGAGAACATCGATTACATCGGCCCGCTCAAAGTGAACGGCCCCCGCGGTCTACAAATTCCGCCGCTGGACACCGGTTTTGCCGGCTTTATGTTCGCTACCAAGGAGCCCTATTATTACATCATCCTGATCATGCTCCTCGCCGTCATGCTCCTCACCTATGTTATCTCCCGCTCAAAGCTCGGCTATTACCTGATCGCCGGCGGCGAGGAACCTGAGGCGGCCATGGCCCTTGGCATCAACGTCGCCCGCGCGAGGCTGATCGCCATGGCGATCAGTTCCTTTCTCACAGCCCTGGCCGGCACCTTTTACGCCCAGTTTTCCCTGTATATTCATCCGAAAAGCATCATCTCGCTGGACATGTCGTTTGAGATCGCCTTTATCGCCCTCATCGGCGGCCGAGGCTCGATCGTCGGCCCCCTGCTCGGCGCCATGCTTCTGCGACCGGTAAGCGATTTCTGCCGCATCTATTTCGGCGACACCCTGCCGGGGATGCACCTCATTATCTTCGGGCTGGTCCTCATCCTCGTCATGTTCTACCAGCCACGCGGCCTGCAGGAGCCGCTCAGCCGGATGTACCAGCGGCTGTTCACCCGAAAGACCCTAGCCACCAGCGGGAGATAAGGCCATGATCATGCTGCAAGTAGAAAATATGACTAAGGAGTTCGGGGGATTGCGAGCAATCGACAATCTCAGCCTGACCATCGAGAAAGGCCAGATCCTCGGCCTCATCGGCCCGAACGGTGCCGGCAAATCAACCGCCTTCAACTGCATCGCCGGTTCCTTTGCCCCGACCAAGGGCGAGATCACCTTTAACGGACAGAGGATTACCGGGGAAAAACCGTGGAACCTCTGCAAGATGGGTTTAGCCAGGACTTTCCAGATCGTCAAACCCTTTGCCACAAAAAGCGTCCTCTATAATGTCACCGTGGCAAGCTTTGCCACCACCACCAGCCGGAAGATTGCCGAGGAGAAGGCAGTGGCGGTACTGGAATCGTTGCACTTCGGCAGTAAGAAAGAGATCCTCTCCGGCAACCTGACCATCGCCGACCGCAAACGCCTGGAGATCGCCAAGGCCCTGGCAACCGAACCGAAACTTCTGCTCCTTGACGAGGTTATGGCCGGCCTCAGGCCGAACGAGGTGGACGAGATGGTCGATATCCTCAAGGCCCTGCGCGATCGTGGCATCACCATCTTTGTCATCGAACATATCATGCGGGCGATCATGGCCCTGTCCGACCGGATTGTCGTCATCCAGTTCGGCAAGAAGATCGCCGAGGGACTACCGAAGGAAATCGCCAATAACGAGAAGGTTATCAAGGCCTATCTGGGAGAAGACTATGTCGTTGCTTGAAATTGATAAAATCGACGCCTTCTATGGCGATGTCCAGGTCATTTTTGAGCTGTCGCTCAGGGTGGAAAAGGGCGAGGTGGTGAGCATCATCGGCGGCAACGGCGCCAGCAAATCAACACTCCTGCGGGTCATCTCCGGGCTCATGCAACCCACCGTCGGCCGGATATCCTTCCAGGGCAAGGACATCCACAACGAGCCCCCGGAAAACATCGTCACCCACGGCATCGTCCATGTGCCCGAAGGGCGGAGGCTCTTTCCGCTGATGTCGGTGAAAGACAACCTTCTGGTCGGCGCCTATAACAAACGGGCCAGACCCGATGTGGAGAAGACCCTGAAAGAAGTATATGAACTCCTGCCGCGTCTCGCCGAACGGGAAAACCAAACGGCTATGACCCTTTCCGGCGGGGAGCAGCAGATGGTGGCCATTGGCCGTGGCCTGATGTCCAAACCGCATCTCCTGATGCTCGACGAACCATCCCTTGGTCTTGCCCCGATCCTCATCAAGGGCATCTTCGAGACGGTGCGAAAGATCGCCGACCAGGGCACCACCGTCCTTATGGTCGAGCAGGATGTCCGCCATTCGCTCAGCCTCAGCGATCGCGGCTACGTCCTCGAACATGGCCGGGTGGTCATGGAGGGCAAGGCCAGCGATTTGATCGACGACCCGCATATCAGGGCTGCTTATCTAGGGATGTAGGGGGTAGACCAACCAATTTTTTAGAATGGTAACCCTACCTTGAGCTCTTTTTTTACCGGAGGTACCGAATTATGAAAATAGTAGTCGGCTATCGTGGATCCAATGTCGGCAAGGATCTTCTGGAACTTGCCGCGAAACACGCCAAAGCTTTTTCTGCCGAAGTGCTGCTCGTCACCTCGCTTCCCGGGGGTGATAAAACCACAAAGGACCATGTGTTTGAGGCTGAAGAGAAACTGGGGAAGGCAAAAGAGTTCTTCGACAATCAGGGCATTACCAACGAAACCCACCTGCTCGTCAGAGGAAAAACTGCCGGCGAAGATATTGTTGCCTTTGCCTCTGACAAAGGATGCGATGAAATTCTTATCGGTGTGAAGAGCAGATCAAAGGTCGGAAAGATTTTGTTTGGTTCGACCGCACAATTCGTTATTCTCAAGGCCGGTTGCCCTGTTGTTTCGATAAAATAGCCTATTCACATCAGACAAGGGGTCCCGGCAGGTATAGCGCTGCCGCGTGTCGACATCAAGATTTGATCCCCCAAGCCAATGACGTACCGGAGTGGAATGTCGCCATGGCCGGATCGCTTCTGCTGGTCATTAACCCTACCGGCTCTTGCAGTGTTGCTGATCCAACGCTGGTTTGTTAAAGGCCTTGTTGAGCGGAAGAAGGAGGGCTGGGGGAAAGGAGAAAATCGGCCAGTTCGGCAAAGCCGTCGCCACCTTCCTTTTCCGTAACCCAGGTCGGTTGATGTTCCAGTTGGTCGGTAAAATGGAGCACATTGGCCACGCCGACACTGTGCGGGAAAAAACCGAACATCGGGGCGTCGTTGGGGGAATCGCCGACATACAGAACCTGATGGCGATTTTTCTCTATATCAACGGCAAAGATATCGGTAAAAAAGCAGCGGCTCATGGCGAGTTTGTCGTAGTCGCCAAACCAGCCGTTGACATGGATGGAACTGACCTTGGCGACGGCGCCGTTTCTCACGAAACAATCGACAATGGCCTCGACCGCCTCTTTTCCGAGCGGTGCGACATCCTCACAGAAATCGATGGCCAGGTCGGCCTCGCGGTAGGCCTGGTCGGCGGCGACGGCGCAGCCGGGCACCCTGCGGAGCACCTCCTTCCGAATTGCCGCCAGGCGCCTTTGGTCGGCGGATCGCTCCGCCGCCGTTTTCCAGTAGCGCCGCACCATGATCCTTCGTTCTTCGTCATAGCGGAAATAGAGGGCGCCGTTTTCACCCACAACGCCTGCCACCGGCCATTGCCTGGCTATCAAATCGCACCAGCCGGCCGGACGGCCGGTAACCGGAATAACCTGATATCCGGCAACAGCCAGACGCCAGAGGGCGCTGTATGCCGACGCCGGCAGCTTGCCGGAACGGGTGAGGGTGTCGTCTATATCGGTGAGGATATAGCGGATTTCGCCGAAGGTACCGGGAGCCATCATTCTCAGAGGCTGCATGTAGTTACTTGTTTTTGCAAGCATTTCCAGCTCATCACCTTCACTTGTGTCCGGCAAAGCATCCATACGTTCATTGAAGCGGGAAAGCGCTCGATCGTATTCAATTTCTGTTTTTATTAACTTTGCCCGCTTTAGATCTCCTCCGCGTCAATGAGATCGTGTTCCCGATGGGTTCCAATAAAACGAATATAGACAACGCAAAACGGGTAATTGATTTTAACGATCAAACACTATTTGTTGCCGTGGATATTGGAAACCACCATGGAATCCTTGAAAATATTGATAAGCCAGTTGCTTTGTAAAGCTGTACCTAAACAAAAAATCGTTTCCAGGGCAAATCATTAATGTGCTCTTTTGCCCATTGCAACATCCTTCTTTACCCAAGCAGAAAGAGTGCTATCTGATGAAATAAGGATTGAGTCAAAATCAATCTTTTAAGCTCGTTGACCATTACGAATAGTACTGAATGTGGGTCTGCTCTTTCATGCCTGAATCATCTCTCTGAATTTTTAGTTTCATTTCCAAAATTTCTTGTGATATCTATGTAACGAGATGGCTTTAATCTGCGGCAAGGACTTCTGCGAGTATAATGCTTCAGATATGATAGCTTTTAAAAAAGGAGGAGTGGTGTTCTATGATACATTACTACCATAAGCGTTACTATGATGCGGTTTACGATACCAACAGGGATGAGGCACATCGTGTTATTGATGAGGCCTTGGAGAATGGAATCCAACCTGAAGAAGTTGTCTTTCAAATCATCATGCCCTCTATTGAAGAAATGATCAGTGCACTCACAACCGATATTGACGCGACGATCAGTCAACACTTCATTGCATCCCAGGTTGCTGAGGAAATTACCGAAAAAATGATCGTTCTATTTAAGAAGAAACCGGGAACCGAAGGCAAAATAATAATTGGTACTCCTGTCGGTGATTTTCACGGACTCGGCAAAAAGATTGTTGCCGGGTGTTTACGTGCCAATATGTTTACCGTCGAAGACATCGGCCTCAATGTTCCACCTGAAATCTTTGTCGACAAGGCTGTAGCAGCCGGTGCCCATGTTATAGGCATATCATCAATGATGGCGCATACGGCAACCGGAGACAATGGTCCCAAAATGGTAAGGAAGATACTTGATGAAAGAAAGCTTGCCGGCAGGATTAAACTGGTTGTAGGCGGAGCACCTTACCGGTTTGATCCTCAGCTCTACAAGAGTGTTGGCGCAGATGCCTGGGCTGATGATGGGATTACTGCGGCAAAGGTCATCCGTGGACTGGTAGAGGAGGTAAAACATGCAACGAGGGTTTGAGCTTCTCGGTCCGATGATGCAAGGCAAGCTCCCTGAAAGGGTGCCGGTGATCTGTAATCTCTTTGAGCAGGGGGCAAAAGTACTTGGCCTCTCAATACAGGACTATTACTCAGATATTGATAATATTGTTGAGGGACAGATCAGATTAGCCGAACTGTATGGCCACGACAATTTGTGGGCCACTTTGTATGCAGCTGTCGATGCGGAATTTTTCGGTTCCAAAAAGACCATCTTTGCAGACGACGGTCCACCGAACGTAGGCCATATGGTAATCAACAGTGACGAAGATATTCATAAGCTTACGGTACCTGAAGATATCCATGACTCGCCCCTCTTTATGCGAGAAATAAACCTGATACGAAGACTGAAGGAAAAAGGAGGGGGGCGCTTACCGGTCTGCACCTACGTGGTTGCCTCGTTCTCCCTGCCGGTCCTCTTGATGGGTGTCGATAAATGGTTGAGCCTTCTGCTCACCGGGTCACCTTCCACACGTGAAGAACTGCTGGCGAAGTGTTCCGAGTACACTGTCAAAAAAACCAAGGCATTGAGGGAGGCCGGTGCCGACTTGATTGCCTATGCAAATCCTATGGCTTCAGCAACATTTATCAACAGTCAACAGTTTGACATCCTGGCGGCAAAATGGATAACCCGTGACTTTACCAAGGCAGGTCTCCAAAATCTTGTCTATTTTAGTGGGGGCGGCAGAATTGAACCTCTGCTTGAACAGATTATTAAGGCCTCGGGGGCCGGCGCCTATTACCTTAACCCCTTTGACAATATTCCCAGCGCCAAGGCAAAAATCGGCACACAGGGTTTATTGGTGGGCGTAATCAATTGTATAAAACTTGTGACTTGGTCGCGCGATGAGATCAGAGCTGAGGTGAAAAGAATCATGGATGAAGGGAAACCAGGTGGTGGATTTCTTCTGGGCCCATTGATGATGCCCTACGCAATTCCTGAAGAAAATCTGCACACTATGATCGAGGCCGCCCATGAATTCGGACAATACTAAGGACAGCGCAATTGAGAGGCAGATGGCCCTGGTTGGTTGTGGTATCCTTAACAAAGAAATTCTTTTTCTGATCAAAAAAAACAACTGGCCCCTTAAACTCAGGCTGTTCGACTCCAGCCTCCATGTAAATTTCAATAAACTCGGCAAGATACTGGAAAAAGGCTTAGAGGAAAGCAACGATTTACCGACTGTGGTTTTTTACGGTACCTGCCATCCCCTTATGGACAAAATTCTCCTCAGATGGAACACTTTAAGAACTCCGGGCCAGAACTGTGCTGAGATACTTCTTGGTAAAGAAGTTTTTACCTCGGAGCTTGAGAAAGGTGCTTTCTTCCTGTTGGAGGATTGGGCGCAAAGATTTGAATACGTTACCGGTATTGCCTTTAATGACAAACCGGATGTCACCCGACAGATATTCCAAATGGAACAAAAATATCTCCTCGGGCTGCGCACTCCGTGCTCTGGAGATTTTACCAATGATGCTGAAAAAGTGAGTGGATTGGTCGACCTGCCTCTGCGTTGGATGGATGTTGATCTCGATTTTCTTGAACAAACTTTGGAGTTAGCCATTGAAAAGAGAAGACACCTCCCATAACAATGCTGAACAAACAGCTCGAATTGCGCACCTCGAACAGAGGCTGAAGCAACTTGCAGCCTCCAAATCCCAGCTGCAACTCTATGCTGAGCTGATAAATAAACTCAGTCTGGTGAAGGGCCTTGATAACGTGCCCGCTCAAATTGTCACCTTGCTCATGGGCACCCTCGGTGGCACCAACATTACCTTGTTTTATGTCATAGATACTACCTGGCATTCCATAGACGCAATGGGAACAAAGCTACTGATGAAGCATGTTCCCGACCCTTCTATAGAAGAGGCTTTAGTCGGGAGAAAAAGCCTCTTCATTGATGCCAAAACCGATACCCATATTTTGCCAAGCAGCAGTCTTAGAGAGTTTAGTCGCGGAGCAACCTGGATCATCCCACTTGCTTTTGAGGATGAAGCTGTTGGCGCTATAAAGATGGAAGGAATGATGGTCGTGCGGCCGGACATGATGGACCATCTTCAGCCGTTCATCAACTATGCGACCATGATTCTGAAGAGTGAGGTTGAAAAGTTCACAAAACTGAGACTAGCATACGACAACATAAAAAGGATAAACAAAGAACTCACCGAGGAAATAGAAGAACGCAAAAAAAACGAAAGGGACAAAGCCGTTCTTGAAAGTCAACTGATCCAAGCCCAGAAAATGGAAGCCGTCGGTCAACTTGCAGGCGGTGTGGCGCACGACTTCAATAACATGCTGGGTGTAATCCTGGGGCATGCGGAATTGGCGATGGAGCAGATAGATCCACATCACCCAATTTCTGCTCATTTGCAAGAAATTCAAAAGGCTGCCCAACGTTCCGCCGATATTACCCGGCAACTGCTGGCTTTTGCTCGCAAACAAACCGTCGCTCCCAGAGTGCTCGACCTGAACGAGACCATCGAAGGGATGCTTAAAATGTTGCGACGACTCATCGGTGAGGACATTGATCTCGCCTGGCTGCCCGGGACCGGCCTGTGGCCGGTAAAAATCGATCCGTCACAGATCGACCAGACCCTGGCCAATCTCTTTGTCAATGCTCGGGCAGCTATCGCCGGTGTCGGTAAAATGAGTGTCGAGACAGGTAACAACACCTTTAATGAGGAATACTGCGACGCTCATGCAGGTTTTGTGTCAGGTGAATATGTGCGAATAGTCGTAAGTGATAACGGCAGCGGCATGGATAAAGAAACGCTGGCCCACATCTTCGAGCCGTTCTTCACCACCAAGGGTGTAGGTGAAGGCACCGGCCTTGGTTTAGCCACGGTATACGGAGCTATAAAGCAAAATGGCGGCTTCATTAATGTTTATAGCGAACTTGGTAAAGGTACAACATTTACAATCTATTTGCCCCGCCATGTCGGCAAGGAAGTCCGCGTGACGACTGTAAATTCGGTGGAACCTGCCAAGCGTGGAATCGAGACAATACTTTTAGTGGAAGACGAGCCGACAATTCTGGCAATGACAAAAATAATGCTGCAAAAGCTTGGCTACAGAGTGTTGACAGCCGGAACTCCACGTGAAGCAATGAGAATGGCAGGTGAGTATGCAAAAGAAATCCACCTCCTCGTTACAGATGTTGTCATGCCCGAAATGAATGGTCAGGATTTAGCCGGCACCCTCTTGCCTAAATATCCCCATCTGAAATGTCTCTTCATGTCGGGATATACCTCTGATATTATAGCTCAGCAGGGCATTTTGGTTGATGGGGTTCAGTTTATCCAGAAGCCATTCTCGATAAAGGATTTGGCGGACAAAGTACGGATGGTCCTTTGTCACATTAACCGTCCATAGCTTCTGAGTGGTTCCTTAAATGCGATTGCTAAGAAAATATACCTGTATACTCTTTCTTCTGCCTTTCCTTCAACTGGCCCCCAATGGATGGAACAGTTGCGCCGCCGAGATCCTCACGGATACCGTTCCCCTCACTGCTGCTGAGCGACTGTGGTTACAGGCGCACCCGGTCATCACCCTTGCTCCTGACGCTGATTTCAGACCAATTGAGTACATCGATAAAAACGGCATCTACCAAGGGGCGGCCGCGGATATCATCAGACTTTTAGAAAGGAGGCTCGGCATCACCATCACTATAGTTCACCTGAAAAACTGGGACGAGGTGATGGCGAAATTCAAGAATCATGAAGTCGACATGCTTGGAGCAATGGTCAAGACTCCTAAACGTGAAGAGTTTGCCCTCTTTACCGATACCATTGTTTCCGTACCCGGAGGGATTTTCACCAACAGTGACAACAACGATACATTGACATTGAGTGGGTTGAGCGGGAAAAAAGTTGCGGTAGTCTCCAACTATACAGCCCACGATATTTTGAAAAATCACTATCCCGACATCATTCTTGACGTTGTTCCCGATGTATCCACAGGACTTGCGAAAGCATCACTTGGAATGGTGGACGCATATGTTGAGAACATGGCCAATGCAACCTACTATGCGCGGGATGCTGCAATCTCGAACCTTCGTCTCGCGGGTATGACTGATTTTACCTACCATTGGGGAATAGGCATTCGCAAGGATTGGCCGGAACTGCAAGGGATACTCAATAAAGGCTTGGCGGCCATTAGCGAGGGGGAACGAGAACAGATCATTCGGCGGTATGTGTCTATCGATGGTCAGAGGTGGCGTCCTACTAAAACAATGGTCTTGAGCAGTGCAGCTGCATTGCTTACCGTTCTGTTGCTGCTTGTCGTTTACTGGAACCTTTCACTCAGAAAGGTTGCTGCCGAGCGGAAGAAAATGGTGAACCAGAGCCTCCTTTTGACAGATATAATCACCCGGAGCCAGGACTTTATTGGTGTGGCAGACGCGGACATGATTACCATCTATGTCAACCCGGCGGGAATTGCCATGGTCGGCCTTGATGGAAACGACGCTGCCAAGAAAACGAAAATTACCGACTATTTTTTTGCCGAGGACTTGCCCTTTATCGAGCGGACCATTCTTCCGGCGTTGATGACAGATGGTCGTTGGGTGGGCGAATTTCGATTCCGACATTTCAAAACAGGCGAACCTGTCCACGTCATGTTTGATTTATTCCGCACGAAAGATGCTGAAACTGGAGAGGTGAGGAATTACACCACAATTACACGAAACATAAACGAATATAAGCGGGTTGAAAGTGAAAAAGAGGCTCTGTCAATGCAACTTATGCAAGCCCAGAAGCTAGAGGCTATCGGCCTCCTGGCAGGAGGGGTGGCCCATGATTTCAACAATATGCTTGGGGTGATTCTCGGTCATAGCGAATTGGCGATGAAACGACTGGATGTCTCCGAACCGATATACACCAGCTTGAAGAGTATCCACACCGCAGCGGAACGTTCCGCAGACCTGACACGCCAACTCCTGGCTTTTGCCCGCAAACAGACCATTGCCCCCAAAGTGCTCAACCTGAATCAAACTATCGAAGGGATGGTGAGCATGCTGACTCGGCTCATTGGTGAGGATATCGACCTGGCCTGGCGGCCAGGCAGAAACCTTGGGGCAATCAAAATGGACCCGTCGCAGATCGACCAGATCCTGGTGAATTTGTGTGTCAATGCCCGCGACGCCATCGTTGATACGGGCAAAGTCACCATCGAGACCAACACCGTCACCTTTGATGCAGCCTACTGCGCCATGCACGCTGATTTTGTCCCCGGCGAATATGTGCTCCTGGCGGTGAGCGACAATGGTTGCGGTATAGATCCCGAAACAGTATCGCATCTGTTCGAGCCCTTCTTCACCACCAAGGACACGGGCAAGGGGACCGGCTTGGGGCTGGCAACCGTGTACGGTATCGTCAAACAGAACAAAGGCTTTATCAATGTCTACAGTGAACTTGATCAGGGAACCACCTTCAAGGTCTACCTGCCCCTATATGCGACTACGATAGAGCAGACAGAGCTAACAGGTGCGGCGGTACCTGCTGTCCATGGCCATGAGACCATTCTATTGGTGGAGGACGATTCATTGCACCTCGAAATAACCAAGAATATGCTCGAAACCCAGGGGTATACAGTCTTCCCAGCAGCCACACCGAATGAAGCGATCCGCATAGCAGGGACACAAGACGGCAAGATTGATCTGCTGATTACCGATGTGATAATGCCTGAAATGAACGGCAGAGATCTAAGCAGGGATATGTTATCCCTCTATCCAAAACTCAAGTGCCTGTTTATGTCCGGGTATACTGCTAATGTCATTGCCCATCACGGGGTGCTCGACGTGGGAATCCATTTCGTTCAGAAACCGTTTTCCATGAACGATCTTGCTGCCAAAGTGAGAGAAGCGCTTGAATGAAATTCTGATTATATTTCTCACAGAGAACACCAAGGCGATCTGAGGCATCTCGGCGATTACCGCGGGAGAAAGCTCAGACGGCTCTAGAGATAGGAACTTTTTTCAAAGGGAAACGATATGACTTCAAATTATTCTTTCAAGCTCGCCATCACAGGCGCATTGCTCAGCATGATCTCATTGGTCGGCCATGCCTTTTCAGCACAATCGGAGGCGGAATGGTCGAGCCGGTTTAGCTCCGGCTATTATCTCTCAACCGACGCCGAGCTTGACGGCGGCAGGGAATTTTCGAGTCAGAACTTCTTTATCTCTGGCAGCACACAGAGAACCATTGGTAACGGTTCCTCAATTGGCCTTGGGCTGAATTACACTGCTATCGACTACGATTTTTCTGGCTATGCAATAAGTCCTTGGGCGCGTGCTGATTTCCTGACACTCAGTGCCCCCTTGACCATGGCGGTTGGAGAAAAGGGACGCTTCAATGTTCTCGGGAGCATCGGCACTGCCAGTGAGGAAAGTGCCGATTTTTCTGAAGGGGTAACCCTGAGTGCTATCGCATCGTATATGCACACATTTTCCCGAGCGCTGAGTCTCGGCCTCGGCTCCGGCTACGTCTATGGGCTGGAAGATTCGAGATTCTTTCCTCTGCTGCTCGTTCGTTGGCAAATCACCGATCACTTGCTCCTGGCTAATCCTTTTCGCCCAGGTCCCTTTGGCCCGGCAGGGCTGGAACTGAGCTATCGATTCAATGAGCAGCTTGATTTTGGTCTCGGTGGCGTCTATCGGAACATTCGCTTTGCCCTTGATGCCAACTCCGTGGTTGCTCCATCTGGATTTGCAGAGATAGAGGGGATTCCGGTGTTCGTGCGGGTAGGCTGGGCTGCAACCAAGGCCATTTCAGTTGATGGTTACCTTGGTATGACCTTGAACGGACAGATGAACATCGATGATAGTAATGGCCATGAATTGACCCAGGAAGATTACAACGCGCAACCGATCATCGGCTTGAATATCTCCGGACGTTTATAACGCAGGCGAATAAGATTGCTTTGATTGATCAGTGATGAGTGATGGAGAACCTCACAGGATACCAATCCTGTTGTAGTTCCGGCATATTCTGAGAAGCGTCATATCGACACCCTATTGCATTTTGTAGAGTGGAGTGTCCTTACTGTTATTGATAATCAACGGCCTTTGTTGGGTACCGATCTTCTTTGATAGTGCGGTAGTTGCCTGCAAGACATAGTTTCCCAGCTCCGAGACGTTTATGATCCGGTCGTTATTGCTGTCTGCCTCCTGCTTATTGCTGAGTCCGTCGAGCAGGGCGTGGGTCAACAAACCGTTGCCTTTGTATCCGTCCAGGGCCTCCTGCACAGAGCTGGTTGAAGCAAAGATGGGCACACCCATCTTTTTGCCGAGGACCAACATGCGGGCCTCAAAGAGGCTGCTGACAATGGCATCGATGCCTCCGGCCTGGCAGGAATCGAAGATGAAGAGCTGCTTCAGCGACTTTATTTTCTTTGCTATGTCGACAATTTCATTGGAGCTTATGGTATTGGCATCGCTCAGATTGCCGTCATAGTCACTGGTCACCATATACGATTGGTTCTGGAGAAGAACGCCGTACCCGGCAACAAAAAGAATAAAGCTGTCTTCCGGCTTGATAATCGCAGACAGTTCGTTGATCTTTTTGAAAATGTTCGATTTATTGGCTTTGTCATTGGCCAGGAGTTCTTGATGGATATTGCCGGGCGGGTAGAGACTTGCTGCTTGGCGGCTCAGCTTCAGCTGCAGATCGGTGGCATCTTTGGCCGCATATTTAAGGTTGATTGTCTTATCCTTATACTTGCTGGCACCGATCGACAGGATATACAAATGGGGGGAAGGGGCTGTTTTGGTTGAACGAAAATCGATGCTTTGCACCGGGCTTTGCAGGGTGTTGCCCATATTGAAGGCGCTTATGCCGATCTCGTTTTCTCCGGCAACTGTGACGATCTCCTTGCAGTCGGTAAAACTTGCCCCTTTTTCATGACTGGATACGGGCACAGGTTTGCCGAACTCGCTTATTGCTACACTGCGCATTTGTTCATGGATCGCAGCGCCGTTCATGGCCATGAGCTGGATCTTTTCCGACGGCGGTCTGACCATATCCCGGTAATAGCCGTCGGAGACGATGAGTTTGCCATTGTGAAACAGACGCACTTCGCCGATGCCGCCACCGGTGCTGGAGGCCTGGTAACAGAACTTAATGCTGGCTGCTTCGGTGTCGCTTGGGATGGTGGCAAAGCCGACTGACGGTGGCGGGCTTTTAACCGCCAGGGACATGGTGAGCGGCCCAAAATTACGGGTATCGTGCCCTTGCAGGGCTGCCATGACGATATCAGGTCGGTAAAAAGCATCGTAGAATCGCTCTACCGGGAAATTTTTACCTTCGAGGCTGGCGGTCAGATTTTCGGCACCCTTGGCCGAGGCGTTATAGTATCCTTCGGCGGTAATGATGATCCACTCATCATCGTCAAAACCCAGCAGCATGGCTTTTTCTCGCCCGGTGGTTGTGTCAAAAATCCTGATGGCCGCGTCACCGGTGCGCAGGAAAAGAGATTTTCCGTTTGGATGGAAGGAAGCCACTACCGGTTTTTCCTGGGCACTGTTGGCGTACGGCGGTTTGTCCAGGTGGAGAGGGGTGATCTGTTTTGCCGTGGTAAGATCCCAAATTGCCGGTTTTTGTGAGGCGATAAAGGCATATTTGTCATCCGCTGAGAGTGCTGTTCCCCATACGCCGTGCCAAAAACCGTCAAGGCCCGATATTTTTAGCAGTTGTTGCCCCGTGGCAATGTCCCATTTTCTCGCCGTGCCGTCACCGGCGGCACTGGTAAAAATAAATTGACTGTCCGAGGAAATGGCGATTCCTGTTATGCCGCCCTTCAGGCCCTTTTCATGGCCGGCAAAATGTTGAACTTTCGAGGTCGTTTCAATATCCCACATCTTCAAAACAGCATCGCTGCCACCGGTTACAATGTAGTGTCCGTCGGGGGTAAAGGCCGCCGCCAGGCGTTTCGGTTGGCTGAAAAGTGAGGCTTGGCTGCCGGCGTCGAATTGCTTCTGAAATTCACCGTTCTCGGCGTTAAAAAGATACACATAGGTGCCATGCGTGGCCAGGAGAGACTTGCCGTCTGGAGAAAAGGCAACGCAGAAAAGTTCCATTTTCAGATCCGGAAAGCTTCTGACCTGTCTGCCGTTTTCGAGGTCCCAGAGGCCGAGGCTCGACTGGTCCTTCGTCGGCCGACCACCAAGGAGCACATATTTGCCGTTCGGGGAGAGAGCGACAGAGGCGATAGATTGCAAATCTTGGACGACCATTTTCCTGATCTGTCGGCCCTGTACCAGATCCCAGAGGCGAAGAGTTCCTTTGCCAAGACCTGTAGTATTATCGGATTCCAGACCGTTATCGATGGTGACGAGACGAGAACCGTCTCTGGAAAGCACCATATCGGTGATACTTTTTGCCGGCCGATCAAGATTCATTTTGATGCCGGAAAGCTGCAAGGATGCTGGGGGCGGAGGAGCAGCGCAGGAAGAAAGGAGGAAGATCCAGAAAACCATCAATATCTTTTGCGGAGCGCGCATTGCCAAGCCTCATAATCGTCGATTTGTTCTTCTTGGGGGCTAGCTGAAGAGAAATTGAGCAAATCATTTCCTTCGCCCCCAATTCTGATTTTCGTATATTACCGGTTCGTGAAAAACACTTCGCGGTCGGTATTTCAAACATCATATCGTTCACTCAGGGAGGTGTCTATAGCTCTCTGTGCGGTTGACCGCAAATAAACGGTGACGCAATGAGCCCCGGATAAGAGCGCCATATCTTGCACAAGTTGGAATATCAGTATAGATTCAACATATTACCGAGGAGGTGGCCAGAGAAGACTGTTCCCGATTATGGATGCTGCTTTGTTGATCTCTTGGTATATCGCTTCATACTTAACCGAAGAAAATACATGCTGCTGGTGCAGCTTTATCCAGCGACCACTGCCGAGACTGTAATTTAATGGCTACATCACTCCCATTGCAACCCACAGCGACAAAACGAAAACGGCAGACTCCCCCAAAGCGCCCAAAAATTCCCCGCTCCGGACGGAGAAAAGGCAATCCCGGGGGGAAAAAGCCACAGGCCACCCTCTTTCGAAATATCCTGCTAATGAGTCTGGAAGGTCTCGGATTTACGGTTGTCGGCATGGCTGCCATTATTGTACTGCTCGGTTATTTTGCCAACAGGTTTTCCGGGACAAGTTTTGTTAACAACCTTCTGCCTTTTGCCGGAGGAATTCTCGGATTCATTGTTTTGGCAGCAGCAACGCTCAGCATTTGGAAAAGACTACGCAAGTGGTTGCAGGGCGGATCGGTCTTGCTTCCCCCGGCCGTTATAATCGGATTCGCCCTATTAATCGGCGGTTTTGTGCCGAAGGAGCACTTCACCCGCGGCTTCGGCTATTATCGCACCTTGGTCGGCGGCAAGGAAGAGGCAGGCAGGGTGACCCTCGCCCATCAGGTATATGCCGCCTATCGTCGTCTGGATACGGCGCAGTTGGTGAAAATGGTCAATCGCGCCGGACCATACGCTGAGGCCATTGAGGAGGCGGCCGCGGCCTATAATCTTGATATGGATCTTCTTAAAGGTCTTGCCGCCACCGAATCCTCCTTTCTGCCGCGGACCAGCGCCGACGGCGGCCATGGACTGTTTCAGATTACCCAGGCGCCGACTGCGGCAGTCTCGGCGGTCAACCGCATCTTTCCGGCGGACGGGCGGCAGATGGCCGATCCCCGCTATAATGCCTTCCTTGGGGCGGCCACCCTCCGCCATTATCTCGGGGAGATGAAGGGCGATCTATTTCTCGGCCTTTTGGCCTATAACATCGGGCCGGCCAATGGCGGTCTGCGATTTATCATGGCACAATACGGGGCCACCGACTTCACAACCATCCAGCCCTATTTACTGCAGTTACCCCGAGACTATCCGATACGCGTACTAGCATATTCCCTGACCTTTCGCATTGCCCGTCTGGAGGGACAGCTTTTGGCGTACGAGGAGGGCAAAAACGCTGTAAAAATTCAAGGGCTAGGTATTCCGGGTTATTAACGGCAAAGATCAGCAATGAAATGGTTCTCAGCCTGCCTCATTCTTTGCCGGAGTCATCTTCCACCAACCATTTTTCCTTCAGAAAGGTTATCCCGGCATGGTTGGTGAGGTCGAGCTGGATAGGAGTGATGGACACATCGCCGCCGGCGAAGGCGTGCACATCGGTGTCTTCACCGGGGTCGGTGACCGGAGTTCCACCGCCGATCCAATAGTGCTTGGCGCCCCGCGGATCGAGGGTTTCGTGGATGGAATTTTCCCAGAGCCTCCGGCCTTGTCGGGTCACCCGGATCCTTTTATAGCGACTGCCGCTCGGTACATTGATATTTAACAGGGTGTCGCCGGGCAGGGAGTTGCGGAGTATTTTCCCAGCCATGCAAACGGCGATCTGCATGGCCGCCCGATAATCATAGGGAGGCTCTCCGCCGACCGAGATGGCCATGGAGGGAATTCCGTACATGGTGCCTTCAATGGCGGCCGAGACGGTCCCCGAGTAGGAGATATCGTCGCCGAGATTGGCACCGGCGTTAATTCCTGAAACGAGAAGATCGGGACGAACGGCAAGAATTTTCTTCAGGCCGACGGCGACGCAGTCGGTTGGGGTGCCGTCGATGGTGTAAAAGTTTTCCTTCAGACGTGTCACCTTGAGCGGTCGGTTCATGGTGAGGGAGTGGGAAACCGCCGAATTGTCGCGGTCGGGGGCGATAACAATGGTCCTGCCAAGTCCCTTGAGAGCCTGTTGCAAGGCTTCAATACCGGGGCTGTGAATGCCGTCATCATTGGTAATGAGGATTGTTTTCATGGGTTTTTGAGGTTGTCGGTCATTTGTTTTTCAACGATATCCCAGAAGGATTGCACGACCGGGTTACGTTTGTTTTTCCTGAGAGTGCAGACGCCGACGGTGAACGGGGCCAGCTGCGGCGACTGTTCGACCACCTCCACCTGATTTTTAAGGCTGCTTTTTTCCAGCACCAGCAGGGGAACAATGCCGATGCCGCAGCCCATGCCGACCATGGCTATTATCGCTTCGTTGCCGGATACCTGGGCATAAATGCGCGGGCGAAGACCTTTTTCGGCAAACCACTTTTCACCCCTTTGGCGGCTCAAGCCCTCTGCCGGCAGAATAACCGGCGTTTTTTCCCAGCTTATCATGCCGTTCGAGTAACTGATAATCTCCGGACAGGAGGTTGGCAAGATAAACACTAAAGGGGTTTGTAAAAGTGCTATGAATTCAAATCCTTCCGGTTGATGGTCGGGGAGGGCGGCGACGGCTATGTCGACCTCCCTGGCCTGCAGTTTGGGCAGGGCCTTGGCGGCATCGCCGGTCTGGACGTGGATCGTCACCTCCGGATGGGTTTTGCGGAACCGGCTGAAAATTTGCGGCAGGATGGAGAGTGTGGCGGTTACCGAGCAGTAGAGAGTCAGTTCGCCGCGCAGGGTGGCATCGCTTTGCAGCCGGTTCTGCAAGATGACCCACCGACTGACGGTATCCTCACAATATTCCTTGAAATATATCCCAGCCTGGGTGAGGCTGACGGTTCGATTGTTGCGAAAAAAAAGGGCTTCACCCACCTCGTTTTCCAGGCGCTGGATGGTCCGGGTCAAACCCGAGGCGGTTATATTACATGCAACACTGGTGCGGCCGAAATGTAAGGTCGATGCCAGGTGTTTAAAGAGTTCCAGTTCCCTGATATTCATGCATGGGCGGTAAGCGGTGGAGGAGTGGTCCCGGGCCCCGTCGCGCAGGTGCATTGCTTGCTCTGTCGATTTCTGTCGAGGTTGGGATGAAGTATTGCAATATCAGCAACACAGTATCACGAATAAATCACTTGACGCAACAGGTGATTGCCAATATATCAGATGAAACACTGCCGATAGTCGGTTGATCACTGAAAAATTATACAGATACAAGGAGATAAAAATGGGCGTAAATTACTTTAATACCTTGCCGTTGCGTCGGCAGATAGAGGAGCTGTCCAAATGTCGTTTTATGGATGCTGCGGAGTTTGACGGTGTTGAATATTTGCAGGGCAAGAAGATCGTCATTGTCGGTTGCGGCGTCCAGGGGCTGAATCAGGGATTGAACCTGCGCGACAGCGGTCTTGACGTGGCCTATGCTCTGAGAGAGGTAGCAATCAAGGAAAAACGCCAGTCCTGGAAGAATGCCTCAGAAAATGACTTTGCCGTAGGCACGTATCAAGAGCTTATTCCGTCCGCCGATCTGGTGATCAATCTGACCCCTGACAAGCAGCATACCAACGTCGTTTCGACGATTATGCCGCTGATGAAAAAAGGTGCCTGTCTCTCCTATTCCCACGGTTTCAACATCGTTGAGGAAGGGATGAAGGTTCGCGAGGATCTGACGGTCATCATGGTCGCTCCCAAGGCACCCGGTACAGAGGTTCGCCAGGAATACAAACGGGGCTTTGGCGTGCCGACCCTCATTGCCGTACACGGCGAAAACGATCCGAACGGCGATGGCTGGGATATCGCCAAAGCCTACTGCTGCGCAACCGGCGGCGATAAGGCGGGGGTGTTGGAATCCTCCTTTGTCGCCGAGGTTAAATCCGATCTCATGGGCGAACAGACCATCCTCTGCGGTATGCTGCAGACCGGTTCTCTCCTCTGTTATGACAAGATGGTCGAGCTGGGTATTGACGCCGGATATGCCGCAAAACTGGTGCAGAATGGCTGGGAGGTGATCACTGAATCGTTGAAACTGGGCGGAATTACTGCGATGATGGATCGACTTTCCAATCCGGCAAAGATAAAGGCCTATATCCTTTGCGAAGAATTGAAGAACATTCTCCGCCCGCTTTTTGAAAAGCATATGGACGATATTGCCTCCGGCCACTTCTCCAATGCCATGATGGCCGATTGGGCAAATGACGATGCCAATCTCCTCAGATGGCGCAAGGAAACCGGGGAAAGCGCATTTGAACGGGCAGCCTCGACGAGCGCCAAAATCGAGGAGCAGGAGTATTACGACAAGGGAATTCTCATGATTGCCATGGTCAAGGCGGGAGTGGAGCTGGCCTTCGAAACCATGGTCAGTTGCGGCATCAAGGAGGAGTCGGCATATTATGAATCCTTGCACGAGGTACCGCTTATTGCCAATACCATCGCCAGAAAGAAACTCTACGAGATGAACGTGGTTATCTCCGACACCGCCGAGTATGGCAACTATCTCTTTGCCCATGCGGCGGTGCCTCTGCTCAAAGACTTCATGAATACCGTCGCCACCGATGTCATCGGCAAAGGCCTTGATCCGGCAGATAACGCGGTTGACAATCTCGACCTGATTCAGGTGAACGAAGGCATCCGCTTCACCGTCATTGAAGGGGTCGGCGAAGAATTACGTTCGCACATGAGTGCCATGAAGCCCATCATGTAATGGAGGGTGTCCGGTTTTCATGGCCTATAGCAATGCGGGGAATTCGCGATGTGACTCTTCGGATTTGCCGCTTTTGTTGCAGGAATATTTTTAAAAATTGCTGCAATAAACCATTTGCTGAGAAAAATGTAAGGACGGGGAAGTATCGTGGGACAACAATCTTCAAGTTGGAGGTTGTTGAACAACGTATTGGTTTCCACACGGAAAACCGATGGAAACCAGGGACACCCGTCCATTTTCAGAAAACTCACATTTAAGGAGGAACCATGAAAGCTTTACATTTGTTGCTGGTTGCTATTTTCACTCTTACCCTTGGTTTGTCGGCCCTTTCCGGAGATGTTCTGGCAGCAGCGGAAAAGAAAGAGGTTACCACTCCTGTCGAGAAGGTCACAGCACCTTTAAAGGTTGCCCCGGATGAGAAGAGCAGTGCTGCAAAAGCGAGCAAGAGTATTCCCAAGGATGTAAATATAAACACTGCCGACAAGGAAATGCTCACTCAATTGCCGGGTATCGGGCCAGTGACTGCTGAGGCGATTCTTGCCTATCGGAAAGACAACGGTAATTTCAAAAGTATCGATGAGCTGACTAAGGTGAAGGGCATTGGTGAAAAAACCCTGGTGAAACTGAAGCCGTTCCTGCAGGCCATTTAATCTCTTCACCAAGTATTCCGGTCTGTCGGAGCGAGACCTTAACAGCCGTAACGGAGTAACTTAATCATTTCTTCTTCCGTTACGGCTCCTGCTCCCCCCCAATATTCACTGAAAATAATGCAAAAAGTATTCACAGCACCCTATAAGTTGCCGGTCTATCCATGAATAGCCGGATTTTTTATCTAGCGGCACCCTCTTTGAAAATTTAACGTAGGTGCGGGTGTTCAATGTTAAATAAAAAGAGATTGCTGAGGAGAAGATCGAGTTCTTTCTCTTGGCGGGGGGTGAGATCCATGAATTCTACCCCGATTTCCAGTTCAAAACTGCCGGAAAGATCCGGATGTCCGCAGTCTCTCTCCCAGACCTTGCGTACCATGAGCTGCTTTAGATGAACACCCTTGGCATTGATGATATCCATCGCCCATGAGGCAGGAAAGGCATGCCGGTAGAGGCAGCCAAAGGACAGGCCATCTCGACCGATATCGGTAATTTTCCCAGTCCCGCGACCGGTGATGCCGAGAAGATTTACGGCGCTGAAGCGGTCATTTTTTCTTCTTTCCCCAAGATAAGCGGAAATGAGAGACTCCTGTAGGATGAGCTGGTTCATTTTTTCCTCCAAGGGCAATGCGTTAAAAAGTTCTTCCTGCAGATCGTTGATGTTTTCTGTAAATTCTATACTTCCGAGTGGCAAAAGAACAATCTTGGGCAAATTCCTGTCCCCTTGTCATGGGATTTCTATTCTCATATAGGATCAGGGTTTGCAACAAGGATAAGGCCTTCAATCCCATTTGAGTGGTCGTTCCGTCTCGTTTTTGCCGGCATGGCTGAGATTCCCTCATCCTGGGTGTTGTAGTTGGAAGTGTGGTTGGCCGTTTTCCCCTTGTTTAACTCCTAGCAAATCATATGCCAGTATTATTTGTGCAACAATATTGAATAATTGAGTAGAAATTAAAAGAATTTAGAAAAAACATTTAGATCAATATTTGCCGGATGCGGAAGTGCATGTGCAGAAAATGCGCTTAATGCTGAGGGGAAAAATCTGACAAGGAATGCATTGCTCTAGGAACACGGGATGGTCCACTGTGGGACCTCTTTAACCACAAACGAGGCTGGTAGTGCGATGGGCAGCAGAAAAAGGAGGAGGATGGGTTTGGCCCTCTCCTCGGAATGTGGAAAGGGCCAAAGCAGGCAAAAAAGATCGACCAATACATGCCATATCCCGTCGGCAGCGCAGAGGGAGTGCGCCGTCAGACGACTGAGACTCTTACCGCCTTGCTCTAAAAGAGAGCTAACGGCTCTTAAGAATGTTTCCAGAAGTCCTCTTTTGCTGCCCCACATTTCGGGCAAACCCAGTCTTCCGGGACATTTTCCCAGGCAGTTCCCGGTTCGACACCATTTTCATAATCGCCTTCTGCCGGATCATAGATATAACCGCACGGACATTCCCATTTCTGCATGACACTCTCCTTAATAAATTAGTGATAATCTGAATTACATAGCAAACGCATTTTATTAATAATGATTGTTATTGTAAAGTATAATGTCGAAGGGTCAATTCTGAACGGGCTATGCAATGCTGAACGTAAGGGAGCAGTAAATTTGAAACATCTGACTGGAACTGGTGCAATGACTGCTTGCGAAAAAGGTGATTATTGAATTTTTAACCAGAAAATGCCAATTTCTTTGTTGTTGTAGGTAGCATAGATAGGATATCTAAATCCTTTTTTCTCTTCGGAGAAGCGAACCCAAAGGTCATGTTCGGGATACAGCGGATAATTGATATCGTTGCCGTCATTTTTGGCTTTTGACGGCGAGAAGCCTTTTAAATTGGCGAATATTTGACTGTCGAGTCGGCTTATATTAGACTGTATTCCTTTTATTATCAAAATTTTATCTCGTTGTACGGCGATTTCCCCGCCTTCGACAACAGATACCAGCCGACCGTTTACATTCAGCAATAAGCGCTCAGCACGAAGCTCAGCCAGTGATCCTTCTTGTTTTTTAAAAGCAAGCTGTTCCTTGGCCGGTATCATTTTTGTCGTTTTTTTATCATGTGTCAAGTCTGCGTTCCCGTGTTTTCCAGGTGTTATCAAAATGTTCACTCCTCCACAGGTTTCAGCATCCTTGCGAATGATCACCTTGGCAGGCTCGGCAATGCGAAAGGGCAAGTTTGTGTCGTTATGGCTACCCATGCCGACAAAATCAGCAGTGAGTCCACGATTAAAATTAGCAATAATGTCGGTGATGACAACCTCGTCACCGCTCTCGATCAGCAGGTCCGCGCCGTTAGGAACGGCGAAGGGTAAGCCTCCGTTGACTTTAATGAGAACATAGTCGAGCTTGGTATTGTCAACGTGGAGGCCGGGGGTCTCTGGGATTATGTCGAATTCTTCCATAAAGGCATTGATCACCAATTTTTGAAAGCCGACTTTTATCGAATTGGATTTAATTGCTTTTGAAGTTTCCACACCAAAAGCGGGGATATTTTCCTGGGTGAGGGCGTAGTAGGTAGCGGATTTGCGTTGCTCTAAGTAGCGGGTTGTTTCAGAGACGGTATTGTGATTATTCGCTTGGAAGTGATAGCGGTGGTTGTCTATCTGAGGGTTGACTTTTCCGATTATTTTGTTTGCCAGGATTTGGAGATCTATGGTGTTTTTTTTGTTCTCACCAAAATAACTTTCTGCATCATAAATGATCGATTGCCCGAATCGGTCAGGGTTTTCAATCTCACTTTTCCATTCCTGACTATAAAAACCTGACCCTTCATGGAGATTAAGCAGGCAGTCGGCTTCGCCGATCAGTTTCTTGAGAATAGTGACAATCTCCTGCTCCATATTTTTTTCAGCATCAGTTGTTTTCGCGAACTTCCGGTTCATATCACCGGTCATCCCATCGCGCTGATTGAGTAATATTGAATAGAAATTTGCACGGGGGACAACGATGAGATTACCCTTTTTCAAACTGATATCAGCATAAAGATCGGCGGTGAGATAACCGCCTGGTTCATCGCCCTGAATGCCACCGATAAGCATGAGAGTCTTGCCTGGCTCTTTGCCGGTAATTCGGTAAATATGTAGTTCATGCTCTGTGTTGGCGAGATAGACATCATGGAGGCTTTGATGGCGCAAAGGATCTGCTTGGCTTGCCGGGCAATTGAATACCAAAAGATTTGCAAGGATATAAACCAGCAAGAAAAGAGGGCAAGGATTTTTCATTGTTGATGATGTTGTCGATTGATTTTAAGAAAATAAATAACTTCATGGCATGGGGATTGATCTGAGGTTATATAATTTCATTTTCTATCATCCAGCGGTTTTTCTTATTGATCAAATGCAGTGTTTTTATGCCGCTGGTTTGCAGTTGATCGGATTGGTAGGACTGTTGAAACGAAACTTTGGCCCCAGTGGAAGTCCATTCGATCACGATATTATGGAGTTGGACAGCTATAAATTTGTATTTTTGATTTAAGAAGATTTTTTTGGCTCGCCATGCCTCCTTATTCAGATTGCCACTTTTAAAAGAGGGGCTGTAATAATTTATATAGGCGTCAATGTCTTTGGTTACCCACGCTGTTCGCCACTTTTCGATAAAAGCGAGCAGTTCCTCGTCCTTATCAAAAGACGGTTTCGATGGTTTGCTCTTCGCAGGGTGGCTGGCTTTAATTCCTGGTTCTTCGGCCTTAGCCACCAGATTGTTGACTTTTGCCAGGCCTAGATTGGGTCTTTGTACCGGGGTGTCGGCTTTTGCCACAATTCCATGGGCTTTTACTGCATCCTCGCCGGTCTTAACCGCTTGTTCATTTTTAATTGGACGTAAAGCCAGAATGGTGGGAGCAGTATCCTGGGTTTGTATGGCATAAACGGTCCTCCAGTTACCGGAGGGGCTTTGGCGTAAATATGCGCGTTTGCGCTCCGTATACTGGGTAAGCTTGTCCTCAAATATTTTATAGTTGATTGAGACCATGATCTGTTCTCGTTGCTTGAAATATATGAGGGTCTTTATGTCTTCGATCGGAGTTTTCACTGGGTTAAAAGCAAGTTTATCGAGAACATCCTGAAACTGGGAGCTGTCTTTTTCCAGGAGAAGGTTGGTGCCGAGCGAGAGTTCGGATTCGCTGTCAAGAACAATGATAGGGATTGTATGAATGGCAAGATAAGGAGCCAGTTCGTCGAGATCCCTGTTGTTGAGGGTAATACAACCGTTGGTGCTGTTTGCGTTAAGTTTCTTGTTGGTGCCGTGTATGAAAATGCCGTCCCCGAGATGTCCCGCTTGTGCATCGAAGGCATTTGGATAGTCGAGATGAAAGGCGCGGCTCCCGAAAACGGTGATTCGTTTGTCTTCATAAATTTCCGTGATATGGTAGATGCCCTCGGGGGTCCGCGCGTCGCCGCTACTCTTCTTGGTACCTGGGTTTTCGCCTGTAGCGCAGGTGAATTCCTTGAGCATTTTCAGGTCGTTCTTTTGTTCAAACAGCTTGAGCTTCTGGTATTTCTTTTCGACTACGATAAAATGGGAAGGTCCTTCGGTGGAATAAAAGAAGAGTTGCAGTTGCCCCTCCGGTTCTGGGGATGGTGCCTGAGATCTCACCAGGCTTACGGAAAGAAGAAAAAAGCCGAGGACAAAGGACAAAATACAACGATATCTATATAATCTCATGATATGTAGTGATAATCATCCGCTGTGACATTCTGTTGTGCAATCATGTCTTTTCCTTTTTCAAGCAACTTTCCGCAAAAATGAGTGACAGCCGCAGAGAGAAATTGTCTATCTGCTATGCAATCGACCAACTTAGCTTATTCCTCGGATTTTGACAAATTCTCTTGGATGACTCAGAATTTTTTTTGAGTCATCCGGCGGAAGGTGTGTTCCATATCTTCAATACCTCTGATTATCTTCATATTTTCTCCGGAATTCTGATCGTCGTGAAAATGCCTTGCTTGGGGACTGATTATCGGCTAGTTTGACAAGAGTGTAGTTCTGATGTGTAAATTTTGTTCGAGGAAACGGATGGATACATCGAGCATATACCTGGCTGGCGAGTAATGGAAAACCTGCTCGTCATTAACCGGTGGAGATATTGAACCTTGGCTGAGGATGGCACTCGGTCATTCTGATTTTGTGTTTTTCTTTCTATAATGCTCCTTGCATGGACATAAGTCCCTATGCTAGGGTCGTGGAATTACATGGAGTGGTTACTGGTTTCATATTTATCCAAAATGATTTCGGGGAGAGGACAATGGTAGTAGATAAAACAACGCATAAACAAAAGACAGGTTTCAAAATCCTCTATCAGATTCTTGTAACCATGCTTCTGATTGCACTTATTCCTCTGGGCGGCCTTTGGTATATCAGTATTTACAAGTCGAATCAGGAATGGACTGCAAACATATTTCAAAATCTTCTCGGAAACACTGAACATCTGAGCCAGAGTGTTGATGATTGGACATCAATGAATCTCAGGCTCTTGGAGCAAAACAGCGCATCCCCGGCGATCCTCGGCATGGATGCCAAGGCACAGGATCCAGTACTGAAGTCTATTACCACTTCCTATGAATGGGTGTATCTCGCCTTCACCATTTTGCCCGATGGCCAGAACATTGGGCGGAGTGACGGCAATCCTCCAACATTTTACGGTGACCGGGAATATTTCCAACAGGTATTGGGTGGTAAAGTAATTGGCCAGCAAGTTCTGATGGGCAAGACATCCGGCAAACCGGCATTTATTCTTGCCAAACCAATAAAAGGAGATGGTGCAAAAAGCCTGGGCGTTATCGCCATCGCCATGACTCTTGAGGAGTTGTCAAAAACCATCACCAAAACGAGGATAGGCGAGACAGGTTTTGCCATTTTGCTTGACGATAAGAATAGGCTCATCGCTCATGGAAAAGGTGCGGTTGCCTCCGAGCTACAGGATTTCAGCGCTCATCCTGTTCTGAAAATGGGCAACAGGTTTGATCACGACTCCATCGCTTTTGTCGAAGATGGCAAAAAAATTGTGGCCTATAGCCAAAAGACCAAATTGGGCTGGACCCTCATTGTCCAGCAGGATCATCAGGAGGCCTATGCAGCCGCCGATGAGGCGCAGAGAAACTCGGTTCTCCTCCTGGTCATCACCCTGATGATAGTGATGCTCATTGCCTTTCTACTGGCCCACCGCCTCAGTTCTCCGATTCGCAATTTGACCGCTATTGCCGATGAAATCAGTCGAGGCAATTTAGGTGCCGAGATAAAAGAGACAAGTCGTAGCGATGAGATTGGTGCACTTGCCAGAGCAATAGAGCGGATGGGTGTTAGTCTCCAGATGGCATTTGAAAAACTCCGAAAAAGGTAGGCAACTATGATTCAGGATCACATTCCTTTCTCTGAAATTGTTCTTGAAATCGGCATCTTGTGTAAGCAGAAAGCGACCGGCACTCTGTTCATCACCACAAAGGACAATCGTAGTGCCCAGATTATGCTCGATAAGGGTGAATTTGTTTTCATCCTTTTTTCCAGCAAGCGGGGTCAGGAAGCCCTCGATTTGATAGCGAAAATTAGCGACTGTCGCTATCGATTCCAGGAAGGAGGTGTCGGTTTGCGTCGCATGCAACTCCCTCCCACCCAGACTATTCTCCAAGCCCTCAGGAATGGTTCGGGGCAAGTCTCATCGCCTGCTCGGGACCAGTCAGTAAAAGCCTCGTTTGGCAACAGTCTGAGTGCCGAACAGAAAAGAGTTCTTGAAAACTGTCTGGCTGATTGTATAGGACCAATGGCCGCCATTGTTTGCGAAGACCATTTCAATTCCGTGGGTGACCTGCATGCGGCAATAGAAGCACTCGCTGCGGAAATTCCTTCTCCCGGGCAAGTAAAGAAGTTCAGAGACATGATTGCTGAAAGACTCGGATAAAGCATCTCTCTGATTATTTCATCGCTGGTCGTGCATTGTGTATATCATGGCAATATGGGGTATCCCGTCTTCCGTATAAACATCTGAGACCGGAGAAAAACCAAAACCCTCATAAAAACTGAGGAGGTAATACTGAGCGGAAATCCGTATTGATGATCCGGGCATGAAATCTTTTATCCGTTGCAGAGCATGTGCCAGGAGTGTACCACCAATGCCTGTTCCTCTGATTTCTTTATGGGTGAGCAGCCGTCCGATAACCGGCATTTCTCTCTGGTTCTTCGGGAGAATGACACGCAGGTAAGCAAGTGGTCGGCGACGGTTTTCGCTTTGTCGCCAACCAACAAGGTGCCAGGCGCACTGGTCAAGGCCGTCACAGTCAAGATACGCACACTCTTGCTCTACGATGAAAACCTGTTGTCGCAAGGCAAGAATCGCGTAAAGTTCTCGACCGGAGAATTCCTCGAAGGTATACCACTGCCAATGAAGTTCCATATCTGCTATGCTGAAATGATGGGGGGATCGCCATATTCTTCCCTGTTGCAGTTCTCCCGAATATTGTCTTTAATGCTCTGCGCTAAATGTTGTGGTGGTAGGGATTGTGCCGCAGTCTTAAAAATTACGCGGCTAACTGTCAACAGATAAACATTGAATTGTTTGAGGAATACAAAAAATATCTCCATGATACGGGCAATCATTTCTTTTCTGGCGAGTGTGTTGACTCTCGTGCAGATTATTCTTCTGCGAACCGGGACTAAAGGTCTGTGTTTTAACGACGGCTGTGAAATCGTTGACAGCATGACCAATATTTCGCCTCTGTTCTTCAATATAGCCGGATTTTTGTATTTCCAGACTCTTTTTTGGTTGTTTCTGCGCGGCAAAAGCGGTTCCGAATATTGGCATAAATTGGCTCGGCTGTTATTGCTCGCAGGTCTTGCCGCAGAAGCGGTCCTGCTGTTTTTTCAGCACTCTATTGCCACCGTCTTCTGTTCCTACTGTTTGGTAATCTTTGCGGTTATCGCCTTGTTGAATTTATGTTGCGGCCTGCGCCAATTGGTTCGAGGGGTGGTGATATTTGTTTCGGTACTTGCCGCTTGTCTGAGTTTGCAATTCGGCCCCCCTGTAAAAGGAGGAGGAGCATCTCTCGACTCGGGGAGCATGGCGATGGTCAGCGGTAAGAGTGATGGAGGGAGATTATATCTCTTCTTTTCCGCTTCCTGCAGCCATTGTGAAAAGGTGATTGAGGCTATCGGCTCCGACAACATCTGCACCGTACGTTTCAATCCCGTTGAAAAAATTGAAAATTTTGCCGTGCATGGGGCCACTTTGTTTACCGATTACGATCCAAAGGTCAATCGCGCTTTATTGCAGAGCCTGTCGGTCAATGAAGTGCCTGTTCTCATGGCCAAGTCTGAAGAGGAAATTTTGGTACTTAAAGGGGAAAAACGTATCGGGGAGTATCTGCAAAAGATGTGCAGGCAAAGCCGCAACGTCGACTTCGGTGGTACCTCAGAGAGTATGTCTCCCACGTATAATATCTTTCCGGAACTGCAAAAGTCAAAAGAGGATGCCTGTTTGCTGGATACCGATTGTGACACCAGTGTGGCGCCGAGTGCCGCCGCTCGAGAATAGGATGGAGGATTTTGACAAAACTTGTGGTTGTTCAGAAGTCGCCGGTCTCATTTTAAGAGATCGGCGAGTTCTTCTCGGGTGAGCATTGATCTCGGGGCGAATCTGCGTCGATTGGTAATAATCCGCTGATCGAAGTTTTTCCGCCGGTCGACACCGAGCCTTGCCTTGGCCAGAGAGCGTAACCATCCATAAAAACCGCGGGAATTTTTTTCTGCGGCATTTCGGCGATCACTACGCCTTTCTTGATTGGCTCGGCGATCAGAGACCCTTCGACAGCTATATGGTTTTCGCCTCTCAGTTCCATCCCAAATGTGCTTTGCTGGAGCATTCATGGTGTTTGTTCTGTAGGGTGCAATAAACAACAATCAGTAATTTTAAGGTAACTTGCCGAAAATATAGAAAACACTATACTCCGGCAGGGATTTTTGTGCAACAGCTGCATCATGCCCAACATGGGAAAAACGCATACTCACAAGCGGCAAATGGTTCGTTTTTGCAATTGTTTTCTGTAATCAGAGATTTTTCTTTTTATTGCGAGCCTTAAAGGTGATCCGGTGATAGGTCTTGGTGGCAGCCTTCTGGGCCAGGCTGCGAAGGCCGGCGAGGGGATTTTTGATACGCATGGTGGAGCGATTACGAATAACCTTGCCCATGGTGGTGGTGTTTATCACCCGGTCTTTGTCGCAAATTTTCCTACTGAGGATGGCAAAAAGATTCTGCTCTTCCAGTACCCGGCGCCGGGCCTCAAGTATATAGGGCAAACGATCCTCGTACTCGTTATTGGTGAGATGGCTCTTGATGATATCCAGGGAACGCTGGTAATCATTAATATCAATGGGGATAAAGCTGTCTTTCGGGAAATAGTCGGCTGTGTTCGGGGCGCCATGATAAAACGGCAGGGTATAACCGAGAAAGGCGTCCGGCAGTTTTTCGGTCAGATGGTGGTCATACACATGGTTCTCGACGGCAATATGGAAGCGGTACGGGTCAAGGGCCTCGGCCTTGTCGTCCATCGGATTGACGCCATGGCCGAAGATATCGAGCTCCGGCAGCGCATCTTTTAAGCGCCAGGTGAAGTCGACGCGAGTGGAATGCAGGGTAACATTGCCGGTCCTCTTGGAACAAACTGTTGAGATCAGACGGGTTTTTTGCGGTGGCGGGGTCGCCGCCAACATATCCCAGGTGATGAACTCCCCCTTGCCGAACGGCAAACCGTAGTGCCAGATCAAGCCGGGATGGTGGAAAATGACATTGGTATGCTGCATCGCCCACGGTTCCTGAAAAGTGAGGATACAGCCAAACTGACGCAGATAGTCGGTGCCGAAAACAGTAATTGTCGAAGGTTCACCGGTAACGAGCATGGTCTTCTCGCGGGGACAGGCCAGCCTCTCCTCGGTGAAAAAAGTGTCGCTTCGGGGCAGGTCGTGGTAGACCACCAGCCAGTCGTAATCCCGGCAATCAACATCAAAGTCAAACAGGCAAGGACCCCACTGGGGACTTGAACCGGGGAACTGGCGAAGAAAACCGGCAAACGAATGGCCCCGGCGTAATCCCCGGTGCATAAATTTGACCTTGATTTTCGGTTCGCCCCATTGCGGCCGGACTAAACCTTGCGGGCGTGAAAGCTCTTCGGTGTTGGTAAACGAAAAAAATTTCTTCGACACGTGTTCCTCACTTACCGAGGGCAAAACAGGTTGACCAGCAAAAAACTCACATCAACGGCCGAGAAACGCCATGACCGACCAGAAGCAATTGTCTAAAAAGATCCCGCCCTGTTCCGGCTGCTGTGGCACCGGCATACTCTTGGACGAGACGGAGCCCCCTCAGCCACCGATTACCCCGGAAGAAAGACCATGACCCCGGCGATAAACTCGGCAAAAAAGGCCAAAATATCTTTCACCGTTCACAACTACCCGCATGATCCTGCCAGCCCTTCCTACGGGCAGGAGGCCGCAGAAAAACTGGGAATTGCCGAAGCCAGGGTTTTTAAAACTTTGGTTACCCAGGTCGACGGCACAGCTTTAGCGGTGGCCATAATTCCCGTCTCTACAAGCCTCAGCATGAAGCAGTTTGCCAAAGCGGCAAAAGGTAAAAAAGCGGCAATGGCCGATAAAGGCGATGTCGAACGGGTCACCGGCTATGTTCTTGGCGGCGTCAGTCCTCTGGGGCAGAAAAAGAGGCTTCTGACCATCATCGATTCGTCGGCGTCCTCTTTCCCGACAATCTTCGTCAGTGCCGGACGGCGTGGACTGGAGATAGAACTCAAACCGGACGATTTGGCTACCCTTACCGGAGCCGCTTTTGCAGCAATTGGTGAGGCGCGCTAGAAACCTATAGCCCGGCACACACCTTTCAGCCGGGCCGGGCCGGATCGTCACTCGGACTGCTCTGGGGCTGCAACCGGCGTTTCAACAGGGTTTGCCGCGCCTGCCGCCGGATCGCCACCAGGCGGTGCGGTAATGGTACTGATAAGCTTGGTCGGCAGCCTGGCAAAGGCACTGATTGTGGCCATCAGTACGGCAGCCAGATAGGGAATGGACTGTACCAGAAGAACCACTATCCACACGATGGTATCCGGAGGAGGATCAACGTCCTGGGCCCGGATCAGGGTATACGCGGCAAGCAGCAAGGCAACGGCAATCATTCCCTCTTCCCGGGCCGATTGCAAGGCATACCAGAAAGGTCTCCCTTCCACCTTTTTCGGGGTTCTGAAAAAGGGCAGGCCTTTCGACACCATGCCAAAGAGAATGGCTTTCGAGATGGTGTGCGACAAGGCCAGGCCGGCCACCGCCGAGGCAAGTGTCTGATTGATCGTCGCCTTCACACGACTACGGTAAAGATAAAACATCTTGGCCATCTTGAAGACAAAAAAGGCCAGAGGTACCGCCGACAAAATAATCATCGGCGGGTCGACCTTGGTGGGAAAGTGGAGCATGCCGATCGACCAGCCAAGGGCCGCCAGGGTAAAGATAAGATTGATGCTGTCGGCCACCCACGGCAACCAGCCGGCAATAAAATGGTAGCGTTGGCCATAGGTCAGACGACTCTGTTTCCGCCATTGCAAGGCCTTGGCGTGATGGCGGATAATCTGCACCGCGCCGTAGGCCCAGCGATAGCGTTGTTTTTTGAAGTCGATAAAGGTGTCGGGCATAACCCCGCGACCGTAGGTTTTGGCAATATAAAGGGCCTCATAGCCCTTTTCAAAGATGCGCAGTCCCAATTCGGCGTCTTCGGTGATGCACCATTCAGCCCAATTGCCCACTTCGTCCAGCACTGATTTGCGCACCATGGTCATGGTGCCGTGTTGAATAATGGCGTTGCGCTCGTTGCGGGTGACCATGCCGATATAAAAAAAGCCGCGATACTCGGCATAACACATGGCCTTAAAGAGGTTGTCTCCGCCATCCCGATAGTCCTGCGGTGCCTGAATAATAGCCACCTCAGGTTTTAAAAACTGGGGCACCAGGTCGCGTAACCAGTTGGTGGATACCATGTAATCGCTGTCAATCACCGCCACCACCGCAGCCTCCGGTGCAGTTTTCGCCAGAGCATAATTCAGGGCACCGGCCTTGAAACCTGCCAGCTGGCCTTCATGAAAAAAGCGAAACCGCGGTCCGAGGATTTTGCAGTGCGCCTCAACCGGCTGCCAAACTGCAGGGTCTTTGGTGTTATTGTCGATGACAATGACCTCAAAGGCCGGGTAATCGAGAACCGCCAGTGCATTGAGGGTTTCGATCATCATTTCCGGCGGCTCATTGTAAGCCGGGACATGCACCGACACCATAGGCAGTTGCTCATCCGGGGCCTCGACAGCGGTGAACGAGCGCCGTCCCACATTTGTCCATATAGCTTCCGCCCATTCATGCGCCTCCGCCAATAGAACGATAACCACACCGATTATGCCGCAAAGCATAAGAAAGCCGACAATCATCATCGACAGGGTCAAATACTGCTGGGTGTAGCTGTGAACAATCCAGACGGCGCCGGTGGCGGCAACGAAAGCAATGGAGGCGAGAAAACCGCGACCGCGCTTACGCAGAGTGGTGCTGTCGATGAGCAGGAGGGCGAAGGTGATGATGGCAATAACCAGAGTAATACCGGCGAGAGTTCGCCACTCCGGAACCTCGACAATGGGCGAGGTGAAAGGAAATTTGGCCTGACGATCGGCGTCATAGACGCCCCAGTAAGCACCAACCGAGCCTTCACTGGTTCTCTTCCACGGCTGATCAAAGGCCTCCATGATATAGTAGGTGTAATTGAGCTCCTCGGCGCGCTTGATGAATCGCCTGAGAAACGTCGCCTCATTGAAGGGAGAGGCGACCGCCGCCTTGCGGGTTCGGCCGTTGCTCGGCCAGCCGACCTCGGTAATAACCACCGGCTTTTCCGGGAAGGTTTTTTGCAGCATCTTCATGTGTTCAACAACATAATCCACCGCCCGGTCAAGATGCACACCTTCCCAATAGGGCAGCATATGGGTAGCAACGAAATCGACATGGGCCGCCAGTTCCGGATGTTTCATCCAGATATGCCATGGTTCGGCGGTGCTTACCGGTAAATCGACTGCCTTCTGCACCCGGTCAAGATACACCCCCAACTGCTCCGCCGTCATCTCGCCCCGCAGTATGGACTCATTGCCGACTATGATACGGATGACATTACGATAGTTTTCCTTGGCCAGACGAATCACCGTTTCAATTTGGCGATCATTCTCCTCCAGGTTTTTATCAAGCCATGCCCCCAGAGTAACGTTGAGACCATATTTCTGGGCCAAGGCAGGAATTTCGGCAAGGACACCCTCGGTTGTATACAGGCGAATGGCATAGGTCTTGTCGGAAACGAGTTTCAGATCGGACTCGATTTCCGCAACAGTCGGCAGGTTATGCTCTATCTGATCATTATGCGCCTGCATCGGCGAAAAGGAAAAGCCTTGGATACGTTTGGGCCAGGGCGGCTCCGATTCCTGCTTGTTGAGCAGAGCCCAGAAGCTTATGGACACAACTGCGATGGCAATACAGATGAGAATATTTGCTCTCGTCATAGTCTATTCTTGGTCAATGTATTTCGGGGAACCGCTGCGAAACTCCGGCAAGCGGGAGAAGAAGAACTTTGCCGATCGTCGCGGAGACACGAGTTGACCGACAAACGTTACCAACGGCAAAGAGCCGCCACCATTCTCAGAGCCTGAGAATCCGAAGAAGTTCCTGGGAGGGAAGGCCGTCCACAGCCACCCCGGCATGCATTTGAAAACTCCGTATCGCCTTCTCGGTTGCCGGTCCAAGGTGACCATCCACCTCCCCAATATACAGGCCGATCTTTTGCAATCTTTGTTGCAATTCGAGTTTTTCTTCGGCATTCAGTGATCCCGAGGGTCTCGGCCAGGCCTTTACCAGGAGTCCTCCCGAGCCGGCCAGCCGATCCGCCAATAAACCGACGGCAAGGGCGTAGGAATCGGAGTTGTTGTAGCGCTTTATGACGGAGAAATTACCGAGCATCAAAAAGGCCGGCCCTTCCGCTCCGGCCAGGACCTTCAGGAGCGCTTTGTCTTCTGGATGAGAAAAGGCCCCCCCCCCGGTTCTCTTGAAGCCCAGCCTTGCCCATTCGGAGAGAGTTTTACTTTCTTCTCGCAGCTTCTCGCCGCCTGTCGGCAATACCACTTCATAGCCCCAGGGGCTGCCTTTCTGCCAGCCGTTCGACTTGAGCAGATTGGCGGCGGTCGCCAGGGCATCGGGAATGGAGTTCCAGATATCACGACGACCATTGCCATCCATATCTATGCCATAGGCCAAATAACTGGTAGGAATAAACTGGGTGTGTCCCATGGCTCCGGCCCAGGATCCCATCATATGGGCTCGGCCAATCTCCCCGGTCTGGAGAATTTTTAGGGTTGCCACCAGTTGCGTTCGGGCAAACTTTCTGCGTTTGGGATCACCATAGGCAAGGGTGGCAAGGGCCGAAGGCACATAAAACAGCCGTTCCGGCTGCTCAAGAATTGTCCCATAATTTGACTCCATCGACCAGATTGCCAAAAGGACCGATTGTTCAACCGCAAATTTCTGTTCCACCGCCGCCAAGGTTGCGGTATGCACCTTGGCCATCTTCCGGCCCTTATCAACGGCCAGCGGATTCACCCGACTATCGAGGTAATCCCAGATCTCGGTGGTGAACTCCGGTTGATATTTTGCCTTTTCCAGGACCTGCGGATCGGGTTCGGTGACTCCGGTAAAGGCTGCATCCCAGGTCGCCCGACTGATACCCTCCCGCGACACTTCCGAATAAAAGTCATCCAACCATTGTTTAAAACCACCATCCGCCGCCGCAGCAGGAGCAGCATCCGTGGCATTGTGCAGCAGAACCAGCGATAAAACCACCATCAGTATTTTCCGAAGTACCATCTTCTTAAGACCTCATCTTACGTGTATTTCCCAGAAACTTGAATTCGACCGTTGTTCCGATATTGGTGCCGGAGCCATTCGTAAACCATCTCTTTAGCAGAAGTTGCGGAATTTTCCCAGTCAAATAGGCAATAACTGTCGGTTGCCGGCGCCATGCACCCCTCACTCTGTGAAATCTCGCTTTGCCGATTGCCAAAACCGTAGTTTTTGAATAGGTTCTTGCTGCCATGGAATTCCTTTACGCAATCACCGACTCACCCGGCCTCCCCAGTCTTTTTTTGCTCAGCTTTTTGGCAGCGACAATCCTGCCGATCGGCTCCGAGTGGCTCCTCGTTATCTTGATTTTGCAAGGTCTTTCTCCTGCAAATGTAATTATCACCGCAAGTATCGGCAACTTCCTCGGAGCCTGTACCACCTATCTCATCGGTATCTGGGGTTCGGACTTTTTTATTCGGTCTGTTCTGCGCATAAGCGCCGAGCAGTTGGCGCGGTCAAGGAAAGTATATGAAAAATACGGGACATGGTCTCTTTTGCTTAGTTGGCTGCCGGTGGTCGGAGATCCCCTCTGCCTCCTCGCCGGCCTCTTTGGGGTCGGTTTTGGCCGTTTTTCCCTACTGGTTTTTGTTGGTAAATTCGCCCGATATGCGGCACTGGCCTTTCTCACTCTGCAGGGAGCCGGAGAATAACAATACATGAAAGGGACTCTTTTACATAAAATATATGCGATCTTCGCCGACTGGAGCCATAACTTGCCCGTCGTTTGTAGGCCTGGCTGCAGCGCCTGCTGCACACAGAATGTGACCATCACCGCGACCGAAGGTGAAGAGATACTTCGCTTTGTCATTGCTGAAAAATTGGCCCCCTGGCTTGGCGAAAAACTCGCTCAATCGCGTAGTCACCGGCCTGCGGCAATGACCACCAATGAATTTGCCCGCGCCTGCCTGGAAGGCCGGGAGACAGTCCCGGACGACATTACTAACTCGTTCCCCTGCCCTTTCCTTGAAGAAAATTTCTGCCGGATATACCCGGTCCGGCCCTTTGGTTGCCGACTCTTTGCCTCTACCAAAAAATGTTCCACCACCCAGCCGGCCCTGTTACCCGATTACTATTTTGAAGCGGCAATAGCAGTCGCCCAGCTCGTCGAGCACCTCGGCCAAAGGGAATACTGGGGCAATATGTTCGACGTCCTTCCCGCGCTCCTCGATATTAACGAATTTCGTGAGATTGGCGCCTGTCTTGATCAAACCCAAATAATAGCAGCGCGGCTGCGTACCCTTAGCGCCCAACCTTTACCTGGCTTTCTTCTCAGTGATGCTGAAGGCGGTAAAGTGACACACCTATTGGAAACCATTTTTTCTGCCGAGGTGCAAGGGAAACGACTGGAAGATATTTTCAACGGTCGTTAAGCACTTTCTTGCCGTCAAGAACTTTTCTGTTTCAAAAACCAGGGCCGATTGCTATAGTGCTGGCCATGAAAAAGCCAAATACTACCAAACGGACCAAGTTTATTTTTGTCACAGGCGGTGTGCTCTCCTCCCTGGGAAAGGGCCTGGCCTCCGCTGCCATCGGCGCTTTGCTGGAAAGTCGGGGCCTGACGGTCACCTTCCAAAAGCTTGATCCCTACATAAACGTCGATCCGGGTACCATGAATCCCTTCCAGCACGGCGAGGTGTATGTCACCGATGACGGTGCCGAGACCGATCTCGACATGGGTCACTACGAACGGTTCACCTCCGCCGTCATGGCGCAGAAGAACAACTACACCTCAGGTCGCATCTATTATTCGGTTATAACTAAAGAAAGGCGCGGTGAATATCTCGGCGGCACGGTTCAGGTTATTCCCCATATCACCGATGAAATCAAGGCCGCCATTCTGCAACTGGACGGCAGTGTCGATGTGGCGATTATCGAAATAGGTGGAACTGTAGGCGATATTGAAGGCCTACCCTTCATTGAGGCGATCCGTCAGCTGCGCGGCGATCTCGGACGGGAATATTCTCTCTATATCCATCTGACCCTGGTGCCGTATATCAAGTCGGCCGGTGAAGTGAAGACCAAACCGACCCAGCATTCGGTGCGTGAACTGCGGGCCGACGGGATCCAGCCGGACATTCTCCTTTGCCGTACCGAGGTGCCTCTCGATAACAGCTTAAAGGCGAAGATCAGCCTGTTTTGTAATGTCGCCCAAGATGCGGTTATCACCGCCATTGACGTGGCAACCATCTACGAACTGCCCCTGCATCTGCACCGCGAAGGCCTTGACGCAAAGATCCTTGAGCTCCTCAACATCTGGACCGGTCAACCGAATATCAAACCATGGGAAGATCTGGTCCATACTATCCATCACCCAAAAAATCATGTAACCATCGCCATTACCGGCAAATATGTGGATTTGACCGAGTCCTACAAAAGCCTGCACGAGGCCCTGGTGCATGGCGGTATCGCCAACGGCACTCAAGTTCGCCTGGAATACATCAGTGCCGAAGACCTTGAATCGAAAAACGTCGCCAGCCTCCTTGAGGGTTGCGACGGCATTCTGGTACCCGGCGGCTTCGGCAAACGCGGCGTTGAAGGGAAGATTAAGGCCATCAATTATGCGCGAAAGAATAAGGTGCCGTTTTTCGGCATCTGCCTCGGTATGCAGCTGGCGGTGGTCGAATTTGCCAGAGATGTCCTTGATCTGTCAAGGGCCAATTCCACGGAGCTGGATGAGCTTACCCCCGACCCGGTGATCTATTTGATCAAGGAGTGGTTTGACTACCGAAGCAACAAAATGCAGATCCGCGACAGCGAATCCGACCTCGGCGGAACCATGCGACTTGGCGCCTATCCCTGCGTTATCAGGGAAGATTCCAACGCCTTTAGAGCCTATGGGATAAAAGAAATCTCTGAAAGGCACCGCCATCGTTTCGAGTTTAACAATGAATATCGCCAGTCTCTGGAAAAAGGCGGATTGACGATTTCCGGAGCCTCGCCCGACAACAATCTTGTTGAAATTATTGAGATCACCGACCATCCGTGGTTTCTCGGTTGTCAGTTTCATCCGGAATTCAAATCAAAACCGATGAAACCCCATCCGCTGTTCCGGGATTTCATCAGCGCGGCTCTTGCCCATAAACAGAAAGGCTAAAATCCCCATGATGGATATTGCCGTACCCGTCGACACCCCGAACGGCGTGCCACTGGTCGTCGGCACCGGTCAGCCCTTGCTGCTGATCGGTGGCCCCTGTGCCCTCGAATCGGAGGAGCTGGCCAAAACCGTTGCCGGAACCATGCGGGAAATCTGTGCAAGGCTTGGGATTTCTTACGTTTTCAAGGCATCCTTTGACAAAGCCAACCGTACCTCTCTGGGCTCCTATCGCGGGCCCGGCCTGGTGGACGGCCTGGCGACCCTGGCCAAAATCCGCCGGGAATTTCAGGTGCCGGTTATCTCCGATATCCACGATATAAGTCAGGTAGCGGCGGCCGCGGAGGTACTCGATATTCTCCAGATCCCCGCTTTTCTCTGTCGTCAAACCGACCTCTTGGTCGCTGCCGCCAAAACCGGGAAACCGGTGAATGTGAAAAAGGGGCAGTTTGTCTCGCCCTGGGATATGGAGAATGCGGTGACGAAAATCCGGGCTGCCGGCGGCACCAAGATCATGCTGGTCGAGCGGGGTGCCAGTTTCGGTTACAATAATCTCGTGGTCGATATGCGTTCCCTGCCGGTTATGCGCTCCTTTGGCTGCCCGGTTATTTTTGACGCCACCCACTCGGTGCAGTTGCCGGGCGGTTCCGGCGGGTGCTCCGGGGGGCAGCGTGAATTCATCGGCCCCTTAGCCAGAGCGGCTGTTGCCGTCGGCGTCGACGGTCTGTTTTTAGAGATCCATCCAAACCCGGAAAGAGCCCTGTGCGACGGACCCAATTCCATTCCCCTGCATCAGGTGGAAGAACTCCTCCGACAGATCCTCAAAGTGCATAACGCCGTCAATTGACCATGTCCGACCAATGTCCAGTAACTGGTTCCCAATATCCTTCCGATTGTGAGGTAATGGAAGGTTACCGCACCATCGCCCGGGAAAAGGCCTGTCGGGAAAATCATCCTGAGCGCAGTCGGGCGCTTGCCAAGGCCAAAGACATCCGCCTCCTGCTCCTTGATGTCGACGGCGTTCTCACCAACGGCAGCCTCCTGTACACCGGCAGTGGCGAGGAAAGCAAAGCTTTTAATACCCAGGATGGCTTCGGTCTCCGCCTCCTGCAAGAGGCCGGCCTTGACGTCGGCGTCATTACCGCGCGTACATCAGCGGTGGTCGCCAGGCGGGCGAACGAACTAAAAATGCGCTTTATTTATCAAGGGATGGCGAACAAGAACCTGGCCTTTAAGGATATCATGAAGGTGTCCGGGCTGCGTCCTTTTGAGATTGCCTACATGGGTGACGACTGGCTCGATCTGGTTCTTCTGCAGCAGGTCGGCCTGGCCATCGCTCCAGCCAACGCTGTTGGCGAGGTAAAAGAGGCAGCCATCTTCATTACCGAACGAAGGGGTGGGGAGGGAGCGGTGCGCGATGCCTGCGACCTTATTCTCGAGGCCCAGAACCTTACGGCCGAATTGTTACAGAGATACCAAAACCGATGAAATTCCACCGCAACACCATCTGGCTGGTCCCTCTGGCCTTCCTCGTCTCCTTTCCTCTATGGAGTATTCCGCTCGGTGACTTCCTCACCCCGCGCGGCGGTTTTGATCCTGATATAAATAAAGAAAGTACCGATCATCAAAACTTCACCATGCAGACGGTGAGCATCCTGCAAAATCAAAAAGGCAAAGATACGGCAGTGATCCGTGCCGCCAATGCCCGGACCAACCCGGATAATCTGGATATTGTTATCCTCGACAAAGTCCATGCCGAGATCTTCGACGACGACGGCCGAGTAACCCTGATCACCTCACAAAGAGGTGAATACAGTATGGCAGGCAGGGTCCTCGCCCTGATAAAGGACGTAGTACTTAATAAAACTCAGGAAAAACAGTTCATGTACACCGACCTGCTGATCTATGACAGCAATCAACGCACCGTCAACTCCCCTGGCAAGACAAAGCTGAAAAATGAAACTGCCGAGATTGACGGGGGAAGTTTCGACTATAACATCAACACCCAAACCTATGTCTTCGACAAAAAGGTCAAGTGTCTCATAAGCGGTTTTATCGAACCTTGAGGCGTTTTTGAGAAAAATTTTTGCCGTTTTGGCGAACGAATTTTACCTATAGAGACTTATATCCCGTTTCTCGGGGTTCGGGCGCACTCTTCAACCCGGAAGCCATCTTTCTCTACACGCCAGCGAATGTTCACATCCCAGAGCAGCATCCCGAAGAGATTCCTGGTTTTCTTCTGGCTTGCCGGCCGTGGATCCTGGCGGAGCATCTCCCTAATCAACTGCTCGAGATTCCTCCCCGTCTCTTTCTGATACCACAGACAGAAGGCGAGTGCGTCGGCAGTGAAGGTAATCAGCACTTCCGGTTGCCTGCCATGGGCGTAACCACAGGAAGCAAACTCCAGGCAATCGCTGTAGGGGATGTACGGTTTGATGTCAAAAACCGGTGTCTGATCGAGAAAATCTACCCCGGAGAGGTCAAGAAACAGGGAACCTTTGTCGCGAACTATTGCTTCCAGCTTGACCGCCGACAGCCCCAAATGGTTCGGACGGTGCGGACTGCGACTGGCGAAAACGCCCACTCTTTTCTGGCCCCCGAGCCAGGGTGGACGAACCGTCGGTTTCCAGCCTTCAGCGACGGTCTGATGGAAAAGAAAATGCACCCAAAGATGAGAAAACTGCTCTAAGCCTCGCACCATTTCTTCGCGGTTGTAGGGCGATAACAGTTGCAAACGAGCTGTAGCGGCCGAGACCATCCCAGCTTGCCTGGGAATACCAAATTTCTCGGTAAAACATGAGTGGAGTATGCCGATCGGCTGAATAGTCAGCGCCTGAGGACAACCCATTGGATCTACTTCCACGCCCTTCTCCTCCTTTGCCTGCTACGCTGGACAAACTGTTTACTGTACAAAGGTCCCTAGGCCTAGGTTGGAAAACACGTGCTATTACCTTGCCGGAAACTACACTCCTGTGGTATTTGTCTTGCAAACATGTTTTCGTCCAGAATTAGTGATCGGGAATTGTCGCATTACTCTACCCCACCCCGCTGAAAAGAAATTTACCCCCTTTACTGAGGTATTCATACAGAAATGAAAGTTGGAATAATAGGATTACCGCAAACCGGCAAAAAAACCCTGTTTCAGGTGCTGACCGGCAGCCATTTGCGCGAACAGGCCGGCCCGGTCAAGCCGGTTCCGGGAACAGCCGAGATACTTGACCCGCGCTTTGACAAACTGGTGGCAATGTACCAACCAAACAAGAATGTCAGGGCCCGGGTCGATCTGGTTTTGCTGCCGAAGATGGAGCAGGAAAATATCGCCAAGGGTGATATTTTCAAGGAGATTGCCGATGTCGATGCCCTCTGCCATGTCGTCCGCGCCTTTGAAGATGATTCGATCTATCATGCAGAGGGCTCGGTCGATCCGGTGCGGGATGCGGAAATGGTCAACGGTGAACTGATCATGCACGACCAAATTTTTGTCGAAAAACGCATCGAACGGATCGAACTGGCCCTCAAAAAGATCAAGGACGAGAAACAGCAGAAAGAGCTGGACCTGATGCGGAAGATGCTGGCTCACCTGGAGGAAGAAATGCCTCTCCGGCTGCTGCAAATCAACGAGGAAGAAGAATCCCTTGTTCGCAGCTATCCCTTGATCACCAGAAAAGAGTTGATCCTCGCCTTCAACGTAGCCGAGGAACAGCTGGGTGACTTGGACTTGCTGGAAAAAATGGCGGAGAAGTGCCGCCTCGGCAAGATGGAGGCCATGCTTGTTTCGGCCCAAGTGGAGTCGGAGATTGTTCTTCTCGACACCGAGGCCGAGAAAGCCGAATTTCTTCGGGATCTGGGGATACAAGAACCGGCGCTGGGCACCATGACCAGACTGTGTTTGAAGACACTCGGCCTTATCTCCTTTTTTACCGTCGGTAAAGATGAAGTCCGGCAATGGCTGGTCCGGGAGGCATCTCCGGCCCCGGTCGCTGCCGGTGCTATTCATTCCGACCTGCAACGCGGTTTTATTCGAGCCGAGGTAATAAAATATGATGAACTGATCGAATACGGCAGTGAGGCTGAGCTGAAAAAAGCCGGGAAGATGTATCTTCAGGGGAAAGACTATATTGTCGGCGACGGCGATATCCTCAATATTCGCTTCAAGGTGTAGTTCCATTTCCCCGAACGCTTCATCAGTGGCGCTCGGGGATTTCGACAAATTCAGGGTCATCGGGACAGGATATTACCTGCCAGGCATCACCTTGATGATCAAAATCGGCAATTTTTTCAATATCCATCTTCAGATATCTGCCTTTTCCGGCAACCGCCACCTGGCCATCCGACAGGAGTATTTCCCCCTCGCCCTGAAAGGAACGTTTGTCCTCAGAAACGATCCGGGCGACAACGCGAATTTCACCGTCGATCGGGACAGGTTTTCTGAGTTTCATGGAAAAATCGACGGTCACCCCCCAGATATTATCCGAATGATTCAGCATAATGGCGCGACCGATGGTTTCATCGAGAATGGTTGCGGCAATGCCGCCATGCAACCGTCCGGGATACCCCTGATGCTGATCGACCGGCTTGAAAATCGCCATCAACTGTCGATCTTCAAGCTCGTAAAAGCGGCTCCTCAGCCCGAAACTGTTCTCTAAGCCGCAGACAAAACACATTTTTGAATTCGGTTGTTTTTTGGTTATATGCACACGCATTATTCGCTCACCGCTCCTCTGGGGGGTAGACAATGGGGGAGTGACAGTGCCGGAGGTCCATGGACCAACATCTCAGCAATGGTGCTTCTGACCTTAGGGAAGAGATGGCGTTTACCCCCCAGAACTTGGTTCTCTAATGCTGCCAAAGCGTGCAGCAGGGGTGTTCTTGCAACGAAGGGCGCTTGCTTTTCCGGATATCCTGCAGCAACAATCTCCTGACAGCGAAAACAACCGGGAAATCGCAACTCCTGTCCATCCGGTCGCATCATCGTCGCAGGAACTCCATGGGTTCGGCAAACCAGCAGCCGATGTTCATAAAGCACGCACATGCCGTTGTCATTAAGCGGACACATGACCTGCGGCCTCGCACCGATGGCCAAGGCCTTGTCGCACTCTTCAAGCCATGTTCGCGAACGCCTGAGGAGCGCATTCTGCAGCTTTTCATCCAGCCGTCTGAAGCCAATCCAAAGAAATGCCCACTCGGTATATGTGTGGTGGAGGAAATAGGAATCACAGCAATTATCCGGGCATCCATTGCAGGAAAATTGCAAGTCCCGGGCTACCCTGACATATTCGTCCTGGAGTTTTTGGTAAATTTCTTCCAGTCTCTTGATCAGAATCTCAGGCAATTCCACCTCTTTCATCATTTTCCCTCGACAAAACATTGAACCTGATACACATGAATCTCAAGCGTCGTATCGCGCCAGGCCCGTTCCGATAGCCCGGCCTTTTGGCAAAGATGGCCAAGAAACTGTTGTGGATCGGGGAGTTGTTGCCATACCTGCGGCAAAAAAGTGGCGCTACGTCGGCCATCGCGGACAATAACTCCATCAATTCCCGGACGCAATTGCCGAAGAAGTTCTTCCGGGTTACTGTATGCTAGGGGTTGTGGCGGGGAAAGGATGGAAATATCAAGATCCACTTTTTCCAGCTCTTCCGGCCTGAGGGCGGAAAAACGGTGATCGTGGAAAGCGGCGTTGATGGCGTTGTCGCGGATTCCCTCCCAGAGCGGGCCAACGGGTTGAAGATTGCCGATACAGCCACGCAGATGACCGTCGATTTTTAAGGTGACAAAAGTTGCCGTTAAAGACAAAAGAGCCGGGTCGTCGGGTGCTTGGGGAACATTCCCACCAACTAACCTCTGTTTCAGAGTAGCTCTCGCCAGGGAGAGTAACAAAGTCCCCTGTTCACAACTCAAAAAATTACTCATCTTTACCACTCAACACCCAACATCATGCAGTTAATTCCGCTCCCTATCCCCAACATGGCACCTCTTTGACCGGAATGAAAAACCCCCTGTTCCATGGCCATGGCCATGGTAATCGGTGCCGAAACCGACCCGACATTGCCGAGAATTTGCAGGGTCTCAAAATTTTTTTCCGGTGGCAACCCCAGTTTCTCAAAAAGCAGTTTGGCATGCGCCGAACCTACCTGGTGGCAGAAAAACCTGTCTATATCCGCTGCCTGCCAACCTCTTTTCCCGGAGAATTGCTCCCATGTCGCAAGTGCCGTTTCCACCCCCCGATGCAACAGTTCCTCAGAATTGGTGGCCATAAGGATGGTATTACCCCCGCGTTGTCCACCATGGCAGAGATCGGAGTGGGCTGTATTGGCCCGCCAGGCACCATGCACCAATCGGGGGCGATCCTCATTATTCTCTGTGCGCCGCATATACAGCGCAACCGATCCTGAGCCTATGGTAAGCGACGCAAAGGCCGGTTTAATGCCCTTCCGGGTCAAGGATGTATCACTCTCCAACGCCAGAAGTGTTGATTCAAGCAAATCCTCGGCAGTCTCGCCTGAAACAATAAGCCCGTTTGCCACCTGCCCAAGCTCAATCATATTAGCCAGCATCACCATGCCATCCAAAAACCCCAGGCAGGCATTGGAAATATCAAAAATCAGGGCGGAAGGGGAGAGTCCCAGCTTTTCATGCACAAAGGAAGCCGTTGCCGGCTCCATCATGTCACGTGAGACGGAGGTGAAAATCAGGCATTCGATGTCTTGCGGATCAAGCCCGGCGCTGTCAAGAACCCGCCGGCCGGCAAGGGTGGCTGCCTCGCTCGGCTTTGTTCCCTGAGGCCAGAGGCGCCTTTCCTTGATCCCGCTCATCAACTCCAATCTGCCGGGAGGGAGACGCAATCTCTCATACAATTCCGATAATCTTGCTTCAATCTGTTCCGAGCTGATAACCCTTGGGGGCAGTTCGTAGCCAATGGTATGAAGACAAACCTGTGAATAATGTATCATAAATAATCAGAATCCGCCTTTCGCCTGTTGCTTGTCGACACACCGGCTTCTCGCATTTATCATCCGCACTCTCAGAGAGCTGCAAGCCCATCAAGGTGTTTAAGAATCTTCTCCTTGGTCAATGGACGGACTATGCTTCCATCAAAACCGCAGCCCTGTAAATCCGCGACCTTTTCGGTATCCCCCACCCCGATGATCATTGCTCGTTGTCCCGAGTATTCCTCTAACTGGCGGATAAGCCTAACCACTTTGAGGCTTTCCAGCTGTGGCGTGAATACATCCAGCACAATGAGATCAAAATGGGAAAGGGAAGCCTCATACATCGCCGACCTTCGCGTCTCGGCAAGAATAACCTGCCATCCAGATTCAATAAGGGTGCGAACAAGAACGTTCTGACTGGTCGGGTCACCATCGACAACCAAAGCCCGGTTGGTGAGAAATTTCGCCAGAACCTCAAGTAACTGCGTTTTCTCCAGCGGCTTTGCAAGATAATCATCCATGCCCGCCTGAAGACATTTCTCCCGGTCCCCCGGCATGGCCTGAGCAGTCAGGGCGACGATATCCACATGGCCGCCGTGTTTCCTTTCATGCTTCCTAATTGCCCGAGTCGCCTCAAGACCGTCCGTTCCCTCCATCTGAACATCCATAAGAACCATTTGGTAGGCACCGCTGCACGCCGCTTTGACTGCTGCTTCGCCGTTATCAACAGCAGTAACCTGAACGCCCTGTTGTTTGAGGATGGTTTCAATAAGCAACCTGTTGATGGGTTCGTCCTCCGCAAGCAACACCTTGGCACCCCTGAGAACCGGGGTGTTGCTTTCAGTGATACTCTCGAGGGCAGTATTGGCCTTTTCCTCAAGGCTCAGAATATCGGAGACCTCTTTAAAGGGGAGTTCAAACGAAAAAGTCGAACCGCACGGCCCACTCTCCACCGCAATTTCCCCGCCCATTAATTTGACAAGCTGGGAGCACACCGTAAGTCCCAGCCCGGTGGTACCAACCGATAGCGGCAGGGAAACGTTGGGGACAACCTTCTGTTTGAAGTAATAGCTTATCAGTTCAAGTTTTTCCGGGGCAATGCCGGTCCCCGTATCTTCGACAACGAATTTCAATCGAAGGGTGTTCCCACGGCCATAGCCGCAGTTTTCAATTCTGATGGAAACTGCACCTTGGTTGGTATATTTGATCGCATTATTTACAAGATTGGTGAGAATCTGTACGAGGCGGGCAGGATCTCCGTGTACATATGCGGGAACTTCAGGAGCAATACTGCAGGTGAGCGAGATGTCCTTTTTCTCAGCAGTAAGTTTCAGCACATAGAGATCATCGTCAAGGCTTTCCTTGAGACTGAAATCTTCCGGTTCGATGAGCAATTCGCCGGTTTCAATTCTGGAAAAATCCAGAACTTCATTGACCACCACCAGCAATCGATCGACGGACGAACTGACCATTTCCAGGTATAACCGCTGTTCGGGAGACAACTCCGTTTCCAAAACAAGATTTGTCATCCCGATGATGCCGTTCATTGAAGAGCGAATCTCATGGCTTACGTTTTCAAGAAAAACACTCTTCACCCGACTGGCAACCTCGGCACGGACGAGACCCGCCTCGCAATTGCGGTGCGCAGCAGCTTCCTGTTCGGCAGTTTCGCCGTTGAGGATCGCCTGCACCGCTCTTTTTTTCAAAAGCTCACTTGTTTTTTTCTGCTTAGACAGTTGTGCTCTCAATTCCTCAACCTGCTGCTGCAGCTTTTCAATTTCCGCCACACCCACCTCCCTTTGATTCCTCAGGATTCATTCACACAAGCGGCATCACTTGTCCCGTGATAGGCCAGAACCTCCGCTACGCCATAACGCAATATTCCATTGATCATTGTGTGGTCTATTTGTTCGCCGGCCAGGAGTTTCCGTTCAATTTCTTTAGTATAGGCAGCCCACTCCGCTTCCCCCATATTAAGAAAGAGACCTTTAAATCCATGAAACAGGTCCTCTATCCCGGCAACCGGCTCATCACCGGAAAAAACCGCTGTCAAACGTGCCAAGCCTTGTTTTAGCGACTTGCAAGAGCTTTCAACCATAAGCTCCACCTGCATTTCATTGAGTTGGTATTTCTGTCGGAAATGATTGCGCAATTTGACCAAGGTCACGGCTGCAGGTGATGAAATACCCATTGCAGGATCCCGGTCGTCTTTCCTTTGCGGTGTCATTCCAACCTCATTGCAGAGCATAATGGCAAGAAACGCAACCCTATGCGACCAACCCGAGATCGCGGATATGGTTAATGAGTTTATGGCGATCCAAAGGTTTGGTCAGATACGCTTCGCACTGCCCCTGACGAAAGGCTTGCATAATATTTTTCGAATCATCAATGCCTGTGACCATAATCACCTTGGTGGTATCCAGACCCCGTATGCCTCGCCGCGCCTCCATGTTCCGTAACTCAAGCAAAGCCTCCTGCCCATCCATAACAGGCATCATGATATCAAAACAAATAAGGTCGTAAGGGTCACTTGCCTCAAACGCCTTTTCGATGGCTTCGAGAGCCTCCTTGCCGTTCACCGCCACATGGCAGACTCCGTACTCGGCCAGCAGGGTTGAAAGAAGGGATCTCGCCAGAAAATCATCCTCCACAATTAACGTCTTCATTGCTACTCCCCTTTGCACCCAGGATCAGCCTTTTAATTATCGGGATGCAGGATTTTAGAAAATTTCGAAATGCCACTTGTTGTCTAGTATTACTAATATCCCGAACTCATTGCCATTGGAAATTCATTCGGGCAGCTCACTTTGCTTTCTCCAAATATTTTCCTTTTGACGCATAGTTGACGTGATGGTTCCGGCCGGATGACGAAACTCCCAGCATTTATGAATCTTCGGGTCTCGGGAAAAATCAAAGGGCAATGATTGTTTGGAAATATCTGTAACTGCATATTTTTCCAACAAACTCTCGGCCAGGTGAAAGCGTCGGAAATTGGTTGAAAAAATCAGCAGGCCGTTGATATCCAAGCAGGACATCGCCAGGTGCATCAACCGAACATGATCTTCTTGGATATCGAAAACCCGCATCTCTTTTTTGGTGTTGGAAAATGTCGGGGGATCGATAAAAATCAGATCATAGGTCGTGCTGCACTCGCCAAGCCACAGAAGGCAATCGGCCTTTTCAACCCTGTTGGTTATCTCCCCCAGGCCATTCAAGGCCAAATTCATTCTCGTCCACTGCAGATAGGTGGCTGAAAGATCAACCGTTGTTGTGCTCAACGCCCCTCCCAAGGCCGCATGCACCGTTGCGGTCCCGGTGTATCCGTAGAGGTTGAGAAAGCGTTTGCCCTTGGCCAACGCAGAGATTTTTTCGCGCATAGGTCGGTGATCAAGAAAAAGACCGGTGTCGAGATAATCGGTGAAGTTGACCAGGAAAGAACACTTTCCCTCCTTGACTTCATACATCTTCCGGTTGTTTCCTTTTTTCTCATACTGCTTCCGGCCTTTCTGACGCTCCCGGGTTTTGAGAAAAACCCGGTCGGACCTCATCCCCAGGATCTCTTTCACGGTAATGACTGCACTGCCGAACCTTGCTGCGGCAATTTGCGGATCAATGGTTTTTGGAGGCGCCCATTCCTGAATATGTACCCATTTCCCATAGAGATCAATGCTGATATTATACTCAGGAAGATCGCGATCATACACCCTAAAACAAGATACCCCCTCTTTTTCAGCCCATCTCAGCATTTGCTTGAGATTTTTACGGAATCTGTTGGCAAACTCATTGCCGCTCTCGTCATTGATTTGCAACGCCGGTTGCCAGCGAAACTCCTGTTCGCCCCCGACAACAAGGCCGGTAAGCAGACGACAGGGTATTGAACCATTATAAAGCCGGTATTTATTCTCCCAGGACAATCCAAAACTGTCGGTCAACTCCGGGTTGGCAATGAAAACCCCGACCCGCCATCCTGGAAATCGTTGTCTGAGTATCCGGCCATAGCCTCTGTAGAGTTGCGTCACCAGCTCGGTTTCTGAAAGCCGTTCGCCGAAAGGCAGATTGCTGAGCAAAAGGCCGCAGTGAGCAGGGGCCTGAAGATTAGCCACCTCCCCTTGCTTTATGGTAATATGTTGGTCAAGACCTGCCAACTGGGTATTTTTCCTGGCCGCTCGAACAACGGTGGGATCACAATCGTAACCAATGATGCGAGGCCAATCTTTGTTTTCACCCGCCTCTTCTCGCAGCACAGCCTCCGCAACAAGACTGCGCCAGAGTTGGTCGTCATGACCCAGCCACCCCATGAAACCGTAATAGCTGCGCGACAATCCCGGGGCGGAATCAGCAAACATCAGTGCCGCTTCAATGAGCAAAGTGCCGGTGCCGCACATCGGATCAATCAGGGTCTGCGGGTCTTGCAACCAACTGCTCAGGGCAACAATAGCAGCCCCCAAGGTTTCCTTCAAGGGTGCCTTGCCTGAAGCATCGCGATATCCACGACGATGCAGACTCTCACCCGATAAATCAAGAGCAATGGTGGCAACATTATTTTCAATATGCAGATGAATCTGTACTCCGGGACGATCGGTTTTTACCGATGGCCTTTTCCCGGTGTCGGCTCGAAAATGATCAACCAGACCATCTTTGAGCCTGAGCGCTGCAAAACGGCTATGGGTAATCCTCGATTCTCCCGACAAGGTACAACCCACGGCAAAGGTGGTATCCTCGGTAAGGTGTTCCCGCCAATTGGCAGACAGAGAGGCGTTGTAGAGTGAATCTTCGTCGGTTACGGCAAACTGCCACAATTCGAGAAAGACCCGAGAGGCGAACCGTGACCAGAGGCAACAGCGATAGGCAGACTCAAGAGTCCCGCGCCATCGCACCACCCCGACGCCGACGATAACATCTTGCCCGCCAAAGAGGTGGACCTCCCCTTGAACAAGAATCTCAAGCCCGGAGGCACAACCGGCAACCACGTCATAGATTTTTCGGTTTTCAAATGCCTTTTCCTCGCCTCCAAACATCATTTCGCCTCATATGATTCCATATTTTCACCTTCACCTCATTGTGCCCCTTCACCGCCAACAGGCTTTAAAAAACCCTTCTCCCAGGGCGGTTGCGAGTCGAACAATCTTTTCCTGACAATTTCCACTTGACCTCTGCATGAATACGACTAAAGTAGAAACTACTCAACAGCGTATTCAAAAAGCCAACAACCACATTATCTACTTACAATACCCTCAGCAACAGGAGACCCTATGTACAAAAGAATTATGACCACCCTCACACTCTCGGCACTTCTGGCATCCCTTCTTCTCTTTGGTGCCGGTTGCAGCAAGAAAAACGTCATTCCACCGGAAAATGCCGGGTCTGAAGCCGATGCGGCCGGTGGCAAAAACAAATATCCTCTCGCTGAAGGAGGTTTTTCCCAGGAACGCATGCCTAAAGTCGGTACCCTTGATGACAAACAAATGGGAAACAACAGCAGCTATGCCGATCAACAGTCTGATGAATACAAGAGAAAACGCGGAAGATGTTCAGACAACCTTTTTCCAGTGTATTTTGATTTTGATCAGGCCGGCATTCGCCCCGACATGGTCCAGGTGGTAACTCGCAACGCCGAGTACCTCAAAACAGTTCCCGGCAATAGAGTGGTTATTGAGGGGAACTCAGACGAGAGAGGTACCAATGAATATAATATGGCTCTTGGCGAAAGAAGAGCTATCAACGTGCAACAGTATCTTACCAATATGGGAATTGATGCCGGTCGTATGCAAACCTTGTCGTATGGTGAAGAAAAACCACTTTTCACCGGACAGGACGAGGAGGCTTACAGCGGTAACAGACGTGTTGATTTCATAATCAAGTAGTAAAAGCCGAACTCTCCGGCCTCATTTCCTGTCGGGGCCGGAGTTACCTACCATCCTTTTTGGCGATTTCCCCAAGTATCCTGAGAACAACCACTTCAAGCGGGATTTCCGTCGTGTCAACGAGAAGGGCATCTTCAGCCTGTTTGAGTGGTGCAATCGACCTGTCGCGGTCGTTCTTGTCGCGTTCCAGGGTCAACTCTAGAATCTCCTGCAAACTGACGGCAACACCATTTTTCTGTAGCTGTTCGACGCGCCTTCTCGCTCTTTCCTCCGGTTTTGCATCGAGGAAGAATTTATACGCCGCATCCGGAAATACCACCGTTCCAGTATCCCTGCCTTCGGCAACAATTCGCCCTTTTACCCCGCACCCCCGCTGTATTTCTGTAAGAATATGGCGAACCACCGGAACAGCGGATACTCGGGAGGCAAGCATGGCCATCTCCGGGGTTCGAATGCATTCACTCACATCTTCGCCATTGACCAAAACCCCAACATCACTCTGCTCATTTACTGCGGGAACCAACTCCATACACAGCGTTTTCAAGGCATTGGCGATATCTCCCTGGTTATCAAGATCAATAGCCTGACGCTGCAGATACCAGCCAACAGCCCTGTACATCGCGCCTGTATCGAGGTAGGCAAAGCCGGTTGCAGAAGCCACCTTTTTACTGACCGTTGATTTTCCTACACCGGAGGGACCGTCAATGGTGATGATGTTCCTTTTTTCAGACATACATGAGCTCATGTAAGACATTCGGCCAGGGTTCTGGCAAACCTTTTATTTTCTTCTTCGGTGCCGATGGTGACCCGAATGAAGGTGTCTAACCCATAGGCGCTCATGGAACGAACAATAACCCCTTTGGTCAGCATGCTCTCATAAAGCTTGTCGGCATTGCCATGCACGTCGATCAGAAAGAAATTGGTTTGCGACGGGTAGCTTGTGCATCCCAAGCCTTCCACCGCACGTCGCAAAAACAGAAGCCCTTCTCTGGTGCGGGCAAGAGTACGTTCATAATGTTCTTCATCGCCTAAAGCGGCCAAGGCACCCACTTGAGCCATCTGGTTGATATTAAAAGGTTGGCGCACTTTTTGGAGGCATGCGGCTATCTCTTTGGCCATCAGCGCGTAACCGATTCGCAAGCCTGCCAGACCATAAACTTTTGAAAAGGTGCGTAAAAACACCACAGGACAGCGTCCGGCAATATTGCGTATAAGTGAATAAATATCCACTCTCTGTTGTTTGTCTGCAAAATCGATGTATGCCTCGTCCAGCACCACGATGACTGTCTCCGGAATATCGCTGAGAAACTGGTAAAGCTCGACGGGCGGGATGGTTGTGCCGGTGGGATTATTAGGATTATCGACGAAAATCAACCGGGTTTTATCGGATACCATTTCCTTGATAAGCACCAGGTCATGGTGCATATCTTTGAGCGGAACCACGTAATTAATCCCGCCTCGAACCTGTACAAACTTTTGATACATGAGGAAAGACGGATGGCTGCTAATAACCTCATCGCCCTCCTGCACAAAGGCCTTTACCAGAAAATCAATTATTTCATTGGATCCATTCCCCAGGACAACCTCGGTTGCGTCTACACCTACTTTTTCGGCTAAGGCCTTAACCAGACTGTAGCATGACGCATCAGGATAACGGTGTAAATTCAATAATTCTGAACGAATGGCCCGCACCGCCTTGGGTGATGGCCCCCAGGAGTTTTCATTTGCAGCGAGCTTGATTGACCCGCTGATCCCAAGCTCCCTTTCCAGTTCACTCTGAGGTTTACCGGGAGGATACGGTGTTATTGCGGCAATATTTCCTGGAATTTGAATCTTCAAAAGTACACCATAAAAAGCTATTTCTTCTGCTCCTAAACATCCAAAGATCTTTTACCAAGTTGCAGGCCTTGCTCAAGGTTATACCCCACTTGGAGCAACATTTCTTCCTGAAAGTGTCGCCCTTGCAGTTGAACCCCAACAGGCAGGCCTGCTCCGGTAAACCCACCGGGAACGGACATCCCGGGAACACCGGCCAGGTTTGCTGAAAGCGTCAGAATGTCGGAGAGGTACATGGACAAAGGATCATCGGAATTCTCACCCATAGGCCACGCTGCCGTTGGGGTTACCGGAGATATGATAACATCGCAGGATTCAAAGGCTTTTTTAAAATCATTGAGTATCAGGGTTCGTACCTGCGAGGCCTTTTTGTAATACGCATCATAATAGCCTGATGACAGCGCATAGGTGCCGATGAGAATGCGCCTTTTCACTTCGGGGCCAAAGCCTTTCGACCTCGTCCCTTTGTACATTTCCAGCAAGGTGTCGGCACCCATATCCCTATACCCGTAGTGGACGCCATCGTACCTCGCCAAGTTTGAACTGGCTTCCGATGGAGCGATCAAATAGTATACCGCAACACAGTATTCAGTGTGCGGCAGGGTGATCTCGACTACTTCAGCACCTCTTTCCTGCAGAACCGCTATACTCTTGCGAACAATTTTTTCCACCTCGGCATCAAGACCTTCGGTGAAATACTCACGTGGCACACCAACCTTCAAGCCCGCCAGACCATTAACAAGAAACGATGAATACTCAGGCACGTCCTGTTTTACCGATGTTGAGTCCAGGGTATCATACCCGCTGATGACACTCATCATAAGGGCACAATCCGTGACACTCCTGCAAAGTGGACCAACTTGATCAAGAGAAGAAGCATAGGCGGTCAAACCATAGCGTGATACCCGGCCGTAGGTTGGTTTCATACCGACAATACCGCAAAGCGATGCCGGTTGTCGGATAGATCCCCCGGTGTCTGAACCCAGCGAGGCAAAACACTCATAGGATGCCACACCCGCAGCCGATCCGCCGGACGACCCGCCGGCGACATAACCCTTTTTCCAGGGATTTTGAGGAACCCCAAAGGCACAGGTTTCCGAGGTCGAACCCATGGCAAACTCATCCATGGTCGTCTTGCCAAGAATTACCGCACCTTCATTTTTCACCCTCGAAACAACCGTTGCGTCATACGGAGGCACATAGTTCTCAAGAATCTTCGAACCACAGGTGGTTTTCAATCCCTTGGTTGCAAGAAGATCTTTGATAGAAAGGGGAATGCCGCACAATCTTCCGGCCCTACCTTCTTTTCTTTTTTTATCTTCCAAATCAGCCTGTTGCAGTGCTCCTTCCCTATCGATGGTTATGAAGGCACGCACATCTTTTTCCACTTCTTCTATCCTGGCAAGACAACTCTCGGTAAGGGCTAGGGCGGTGAGGTTCCCCTCTGCCAATTGTGCACATGCCTCGGTGATGGTCAACTCGAACGGTTTCATTCAAACCTCAAAAAATACGGGGAACTCTTCGTTCCTTGTACGGTAAAATAAAAACAAGAAGCTATCTTGTAACATACTAAATAATTCTGGGAACTTGAAACATTTCTCCATTCTCTTGCGGGGCGTTCATCAAGGCTTCGTTTCTCGGTAAAGATTCCTTTACGATATCGTCGCGAAAGGCATTGCTTACAGAAAAAACATGCGATGTTGGACTCACCTGATCCGTATCCAATTCGTTTAGCTTATCGATGTAAGAAAGTATATTGTCCAGTTGGCCGGTCATTTTCTCAAGCTCTTCTTCCGTCAAAGTCAGTCTTGCCAGGTGTGCGACGTGTTCAACCTGTTTTTTTGATATTTTCATGGATAAATTCTTTTCTGAAATTATTAGTTTTGATTCTTTTGGAAGGCATTTTCCAGGTATTCCTCGGAAAAAACGCTCTTTGTTGGAGTGAAATCAACGATGCTTCTTGCAAAATATTCGACGGTTTTCGCTTCGAACTGTGTGCCGCTGCACCTGAAAAGCTCATCTACGGCCTGGTCCATGGACATATTTTTTCTGTAATTGCGCCTGGATGTCATGGCATCATAACTGTCGACCACCATGAGTATTTTTGTCAAATCATCAAGGTGATCGCCGGTGAGACCATCGGGATAACCTTTTCCGTCCATTCGTTCATGGTGGTGGCGAATAATGAACTGTTCCCTTTTCATAAAACCGAGTGGTTGAATTATGTTTGCCCCAACGCTCGGATGCTTGCGGATAAGAAGCCACTCTTCATCCGTGAGCTTTCCCGGTTTCTGAATACACGAGAGATCGATAACCAATTTACCAATATCATGAAATTGGGCAGCTCTTCTGAGAATGAGAATTTCATTTTCGCTGAGGCCCATGGCCATCCCCAGCATCAGGGCATATTCGGTAACGCGCATGGTGTGGCCGGCTGTATAATAATCCTTTTCCTCCATGGCGTTCTGCAGACTGCTCATCAACTGCACAGTCGCGTTTTCCAAACTGTTGCTATAGGTGAGAAGCAATTTGTTCTGTTCTTCGAGTTGTTTGGCCTTTACCTGTATATCGTCTTCCAACGCCGTTTTATAATGCCTTTCATTGAGAACGTAATTTCTCTTTTCAATGGCTCGACGGATCTTCACATTAAAAATATCAAGATCTTCAATGGGTTTTGTGAGAAAATCATAGGCTCCAAGGTTTATAGCCTTTACAGCGTAATCCATCGAACCGGCACCGGTGAGAAAAAGCACCGGCACTTCATAATTAAGATCATTAAGACGCACCATGGTTTCAAAACCGTCCATGTCCGGCATATTTATATCTAGAATTACAACATCATAACTATCATCAATGGCAGCCAAAACTCCCATGCCGTCGGATGCTGTGTCGACCTTGTGGCCGAACATCTCGAGAATTTTTGAAATGGTTGTTCTTACCATCGCATCGTCGTCGGCGATAAGAATTTTTGTAGTACCTTTATTCAAAATAGTGTCTCCATATATGCCCTCTGTGTCAGGTATCAAAAGAGACTGTACATTTTAAAAAATATTTTTGCAACTTCGCTCACCTTTTTTGCTTTCCCAGCGAATCGCATGGCCATGCCTGCGGTTAATCAATTTCATGGGCAATAATTTTCCATTCGATCATCTTGATAGCCTTTTTTCCAGTTCCCGCCCCATTACTGCCGCGTTTCAAGGTTGGTCTCTTCTCGAGAAAAAACATTTCTCTAGATTCTCACTTCATTTCACCACAAAGCGCACTTTCGCTGTTTCCAAAGGTGGCTCCCCCTGCCCCTGCCAGACAAAGGCCTGAGCGAGATGGCTGCCGCGCGTCAGCGGCCACATAAAATGGTCTTCATTTTCCCCAGAAATTCCGGCGAGCCGGCCGTCAACATACCATTCCACCCGCTTGGCGCCATAACCGCCGGAAATTTTCATCGGATAGGCCTCAATGCTGTCCGGGATATGCGGATCCAAGGCCATTTGCAGGTTGGGGGTGGGTTGGAGGATGCGTACCGGTGCAGTTGCCTTGGTTTTAGCTGCCTCGGCCACTATCCCCTTGTTGTCGGCACTCGTGTGCCGGCCACAGACGCTTTGCGGCATGGTGCCGGGCATGTATTTTTCGACAATAGTCGGGCATAAAGGGCCTGCCTGCTCGCCGCTGCGGCTACAGATCCTAGCCGCAGCGAGAAGCGGACTCTGGTACAGCGGCTGGGCCTCCTCAAAGCGGTTCAGTTCGGAAAAAATTGACCGGAGAATAAGACCGGGACCGGTGCTGCCGGTCAGACCGCCGGTCGAATGGCCATCGAGGTTACCCATCCAGATGCCGACGGTATAGCGGTGGTTGAAACCGACCGCCCAGGTGTCACGATGGTCATTCGAGGTGCCGGTCTTGATTGCGGTCTGCACCGTGAGGATATTGCCGCTGGCGAATTCCAGACGGCGGGCCTGCGGGTCGGAAAGGATATCGGCGATCAGCGAGGCCGCCTCGCGGCTGTAAATGCGGTGCCGGGCCGGGCCGGAATTCTTGCCGCTCATGGTAAAGCGCAGGGGGTGAAAGACGCCGCCGCGCGCCAGGACGGTATAGCCCTGCACCAGCTCAAGGAGGGTGACCTCGCCGTTGCCGAGGGCCAAACCTTCGCCGTAATGGCCGGCGGTTCGGTCGAGACTTACCATTCCTATGTCGTGCAGGCGATCAAGAAAGTCACCGACTCCGGTGAACTGGATGGTCCGGATGGCCGGGATATTGAGGGAATTGCCGAGGGCCTCACGCAAACGTAAGGGGCCGTAATGCCTGCGGCTGTAATTACGAAAGGGGTGCATGCCGTCGCCGACCGGTCTTGCCAGCGGCGAATCGTCGATGATTGTTGCCGCTGTCCAGCCCCGGTCAAGCGCCAGGCCGTAGAGGAAGGGTTTGAGGCTTGAGCCCGGCTGCCGCGGTGAGGTGACGGCATCAATCCAGGTGCCGGAGTTTTCCTCGCCTAGGCCGCGGCTATTGACCCAGGCAAGGATCTCATCGCTCTGGTGATTGACCACGAGGACCGCGCCGTTATGCACATCGCGTTGATTCATATCGTGCAGATGCTGGTCAAGGATATCCTGCACTTGGCCCTGCAGGACAGTGTCGAGGGTGGTGACAACCCTCGCCGGGCCGCTCGTATTCCCGGCATCAAGCGCCGGGAGACGCGATTCGGAAAATTCATGGCGAGTCAAGTGCCGGATAAAATGGCCGGCTTCGACAGGCAGATGCAGCGCGTTTAGGGCAAGGCTGGTGCGAGCAAGATCTTCCCGCGCATTTGCGGCAAGCTTGCCCGTGTTGATGAGGGAGTCGCCCAGCCGCTGCACCGATTTTGACAGATCCCCCTCGCTCTTTTTCATGCCTAGCCGTGCCGGGGCGCGGACCAATACGGCAAGAGCGAGCGTCTCGGCCGGGGTGAGGGTGCCGAGATCCCGATCGAAATGCAGCCGCGCCGCCTGCAGGACCCCGCGCCGCTGTCGGCTGTAGGGAACCTCATTGAGATAGAACTCGAAGATTTCGGCTTTTGCGAATTGCTTCTCCAGGCGTACCGCCTCAAAGCCCTCCAGCCAGCGGGACCAGAGGGTGCGCGACCGGGGATGGAGGATGCGCACCACCTGCTCGGTGATGGTGCTTGCCCCTCGTACTCCGCGCATTGATAGGATATTCTGCACCAGGCCATGCCCCCTGGCTAGCCAATCGACCCCGTCGTGATCGTAAAAACGCCGGTCTTCCGAAGCGATAAAGGCATCCTGCAGCAATACTGGGATATCCTGCAGGGGCAGCCAATGGTGGACATTCCAAGGGTTATCAAAAGTCACCGAAAGGGGAACGCCGTTGCGGTCGAGGAACTGGTGTTTGCGAAACCCAAGGGACTGGGGGAGAAGACTTCCCTGGAAGGGGCGAAGTTCCTCCCCTGTTCTTTTGATAAACCACCCGATGGCGGTGGCCGCCACGCAAAGGAGGCAAAGCAGGCAACAGGAGAGCGCTCGCCTCTGGGTGAATGACTTTCTTCCTCCCCGCATGGTTCGTTAACCTCCTGTTCACCCCTTGCTTGCTTTCACCCGCCTATTCCGCCGCCTGTATCCTCAGCCGTGCCGGAACCCCATTGCCGTAAACATCCGGGGCGTACATCTCCTCGGCATGCGGGGGCAGGACCTGGAATTCCCCCGGAGCTATGGCCTGGGCCGTATAACTCAGGTGATATCGTCCGGGCGCCAACCGCTCCGAATAAAAACGCACCGCATCGTGGCGCAGTTCCCGGTGATAAAAACTCCAGCGTCCGAAGGTGTCCTCCAGCCAGTCGGAGGCGGTGTTTTTGTATGATCCTTCGACCAGGGCCTCCGTCCCGCTCCCTTCGTCCTGCAGGGAGGTCGTCGCCAGATCCCGGTTGACCGGTTCCAGGCCTCCCGGAACCGGATCTTCAAGAACGACAAAAAAGCGCTCGGCAGGCAGGGACACAAAAAGATCAACCTTTACTACCTCGCCGGTGCGCAGATTGATGTTGCTCTCTTGAAGGAGCCACTTACCGTCCCGTTTGACGCTGTATTCGCGCAATACCTCGATCCCGGCGTTGACGGCGTTGAGATTCAGGTAGGCCGGGCTATAGGCCAGCCGGGTGCTGTAGTACAGTCGGCCTTCACCCTCCTTTTCCACCTGCAATTGCGCCTTGCGCCCGGCATCGCCCCGATGCATCGGCCGTTGCAGGGCCAGAGGCGGATCGGTATAGGCTGTGAACCGGCCGCTGCCGAGAGATTCTTGATTGAGTCGACCCGAAACCGTCATCTCCGGGGCTTGATTCTCAAAGAGTTGGGCGTAATCAACTATGGCCTTGACGACAAAGAGATTTTCCTGGGTGCCGGCCCAATGTTCCCGGCCCTTGCGGCTGAGGGTCAGCGAACGCATCGTGCGGACGGCCAGATCGCTTACGGCGGCATCGGATGGATTGGCTTTCAGCCAGACGAGGAGCCCGCCGAGAATCGCCGCATTGTCGCGTACCGGCGAAAAAAGCAGGGCGGCAAAGCCGCTGTCGGCACTTTCACTGAAAACCGCCTGACCGGAGCTTTGATCGGCATGGGCGAGAATACTGTCGAGCACCTCTTGCTGCTGGTCGAGAAAACCGCCGGTTCTGATAAGAGCCCTCAGGTAAAAAGATTTGCCAAAGAGATTCATTGCCGGCAGATGGCTCCGGTAGCGGAGAACATCGGCCAAGGGTACCTTGCCGCTTTCCGCCAGGGCGGCAAGGGCCACGGCCCGCACCGTGGCAGTCATGCCCTTGGTGAATTCCTGGGGCAGGGCATCATGGCGCAGGAGGTTCAGGAGGTAGGACTGCAACCGTTGTTCGATCAGTTCCGGGGGTTCATAGCCCTGTTGCCGCAACCAGTTGAAGGCCAGGGCGGTGTAGGCGCTGAGGTAGGGGGAAACAAACTCATCCTTCGGCGTGTAGTAGGTCATACCGCCACTGGGCGCCTGGTGCAGAGTGGCCAAGGCCAGGGTTTCCTGCACGGTTTTTTCGTTGTCCGGCCACAGGAAATCCCTTTTTAAATAGGGCTTCAGGGTTGTATACATGGCCGCCATGACCCCTCGGGCCAGTTTTTGTTCCCAGCAGCTATAAGGATAATCCTTCATATAGGAAAAGGCCCCGGCTAGTCCGCCGATGGCCGTCGGCGACAGGAGCAGGGACAGTTCCCCGGTGTCCTCCCGCATATTTTCGGGGAAGAGGATGCTCTCGGTGGCTGAGGGTTCGCTGGTCATGCCGTAACTGGCCGCTACCTGCTGCTGCTGCCGTTTGCTCACCTGCAGGGTGTGGGTAAGTCCATCCTTGTCGACCTCGTCGCCGGCGGTAAGACTGAGAGCAATTGTCCCCGCGCCGGTTGTTTGCAAAGGGAACTGGAGGCTTCGGCGCTGGAAGGGTTCGAGGTATATTTGTTTACTGGTACGCACGGTCCCAGGGGCTGCCGCCTGAGGATCGCCCCCTTTGACCGGGCCCTGGGCCTGAAAATTAACCGCCAGGGTGCGGGGTTTATCGGTACGGTTCATGAGGCTGAAGCCGGCGGAAAAGCGATCACCTTCGAGTACCTGATTGGGCAGGGCCGGACGGATTTCGGTTGCCTGGTTGACTTTGAACGAACCCTCGCCGAGACCCATGCGGTCTTCAGGGCTGACCGCCATCGCCAGTACCCGCCAGCCGGTGAGATTATCGGGCAGGGTAAAGCTGATGCTTGCTTTTCCCTCCGCATCCGGGCTGATTGCCGGATTCCAGTAGGAAACAAACTTAAAGAGCGAACGCATGCTGAAATCGGCGCCACCGTCACCGCCGGTGCTGGCACCCTTCTGTGCCAGATCTTCGCGCCCGACCAGCTGCATCAGCAGGTTGAAGTTACTGAGATCGAGTTCATCGAGGGAATAAAAGGCCTGGTAGGGATCAAAGCGTTTGCGTCCCTCGGGGAGGAGGTCGAAGACCGCCTCATCGAGAACCGCCACCGCCAGTTCAAGCGGCAGGGCAGCATCGCCCGCCCCTGCATTTCGCGGACGAACCTGCAGATCGACCCGCACCGTATCACCGGGTTTATAGCTTTCTTTGTCCGGTCGGACATCGACCATCAGCTCCTTGTAGGGATCTTTCACCGGAACCTTGACGTAACCCATGCGAAAGGCCGGCTTGCCGAGATCCTCGCCCTGGGGCCCGGGCGGTTTTTCAACCCGCGGCGCGGTGACCATCACCGACACATAGAAACCGGGGAGATAATCGGGCAGTACTGGGATTTCGATAATCTCCGAACTGTCGGCAAAGATCTTGGTCCAGTGGTTGATAACCCCGAAGCGTTCGACGGTGATCAGCGCCTGGGCGCCGGGAAAGGGATTCTGGACCAGGAAACGGGCGGTATCGCCGACATTGTAGGTGGATTTTTCCGGATAGACACTGAGCAGGTTGCCGGCAGTCGATTCCCAGAGGACCTCACCCTTCCCTGTCACCCAACGTTCGATGGTCGTGGCGTGGCTGCGTCCGGCGGAGTCTTCAAGGGAGGCAATCACCCGAAAATTGCCGGCCTGGGCGGGCGTAAACTCGAAGTCCAGACCGTCGGCCGTGGAAACCCCGGACAGCTGTTGCTCCGCTTCCCATTGGTGCTGGTATTCGGTGTTGTAGCCGTCGCCCGCCCCTTTGACCCGTGCACCCCAGGTCTTTTTATGCTCGGTTTTGAGGGTGATGGGAATCCCGGCAAGAATTTCGCCATGCTTGTCAACCGCCACTATCCGTACTTTAGCCTTTTTGTTTTCCTGTAGGATCCAGTCTTCCTGCAGCACACCGACATAACGATCGCGGCCAAAGCAGGGAACCGAGGCGCGGTTGGCAATGGATTTGCCCCGGTCGTCCTGCACTGAACTTTCGACGGTCAACTGGCCATACCAGATGGGGCTTTCGACGATGGTAAAGGCTTCAGACATTTGACCGTTGTCGTCAAGGTTGCCTTGATTTTCAAAGAGAGTCTCGGTTTCCGTCTTCCGCCCCTCCGGTTTGGCGGCACTGTCGAATTGAAAGCCACCGAGCTTCGGGTTGTCCGGGGCAAAGGGCCGGACTTCCAGGGTAGCGGTGACCTTGGTTGCAGCCCGGCTGTATGGACCGCCGGCATGGAGTTTCGCCGAACTGGTAATGGCAACTTCATCGCCTGTAGTAAAGTTTTTCCCTTTCAGATCGGTTGTCACCTTGAAGGGGGCTGGGGTGAAATCACTGACCAGAACCCGCATGGCCTCCCATTCCCCGGACTGGAAATTGCTGCTGACGACAAAGCGGTACCAGCCGACGGCGCCGTTTTTGGCGAGCCCGACCTCGCCATGAAAGGCACCGAAGGGTGAAAGACGGATATCGTCCTGCTCATACACCACCTTGCCCAGAGGATCAAAAACCTTGAGGCGGTAGTGTGGCGGAGCCAGCGTGGCAGGTAAAGTTAGAGGTTTATCCGTTGCCTCTACAGCGTTGTCGGCTATGCCCGGTGCTCTAGTGAAACGCAGGTTGTTCTGGTCGCGCACGAAGATCTTGTACTGCATCGTATCTCCGGCCCGATAAATGCCCTGGGCGGTTGCGCCCCAGACGCGGATATGGCCGTGCAGCGGCCGGAGCCAGTCGGGAATGTACTCGCGGTTCGCCCCTTCGGCCGCCACCTGGTAATCATAACGGACCGGCAGGACGGCCATGTCTTCATCCTTTTGGCAGACGAGGAAAAGGCTCTGTTCCTCGGTATCGTTGACATAGACATGCCGGAGTCCCGGATCAAGAACCGTGATTCCAGGCAAAACGGCGACTCCGTCTTTTCCCGTTGCAGCAACCGCCAGGGCATCGGTGGGATTTCCGAATTCCTTGAAGGTGCTTTTGAATACCTGTACGGTGACGTCGGCGGCCGGAAGGCCGGTGCGCAGGTCGGTGATCCACACCATGCTGTTATGGTGCCCAAGTTTCAGGTGAACTTGGAAGGGGGTAACCTGGGCAAAGAACCAGGATTCCTCGGGCGACTTGTCGGGGAGTGGCGGTTGTGTCACAAATTGTCCCTGCACAACGCCCGAGCCTTTGCCGAGGAGTTGCCGGATGGTCAGCGGCACGGCAAGAGAGGTGTCCTGCGGACCAACCGGTTTAATGCTGCTGCTGCCGGGACTTTTGTTGCCATCGGCAGTTACCGTCTCGTAGCTCAAGCGGAGTTCATTTACGTTTACCGCCCAAACGCCGGCGTCGGTATCAAGATCCTTTTCAAGCACCGGCATATTTTTGAAGAGGGCGTAATCCGGCAAGCGGTGGTCGGTTGCAAAACGCATATCGACGGCTGCGGCGAGAAGCCTGCCAAACTGATCTTTGACGGCATCAGCCTGGAGTTGCAAACGGTAGGCCGTGAAAGGTTTGAGAATCGATTCCGGCAGATCGATGCTATAGCTCTTCCCTTTGGTAAAAGGCTCGGCAAGCTGGGAATAGGAGGCAACCTGCTCCCAGGGATCAGCATCCGGGGGATCGCCGACAAGAGGTGGGGTAAATTGCAGACCTGCGCCGATATCCTCCGCCTGGACAGGTGCCGAGAAAAGCAGGGCAACTCCGCCCGAGGGCAGGCAGCGCTGCTGCGACGATACGGCAGGGCCTGGGGCGATGTCGAAGGATTTATTGTCTTTATTGGTGCAGCGCACGCCTAAGAAACGAAAATCCGGGATGGCGTAAACGGTATCAAGGATCCGCCGCTCAATCCCCGACGCCGCGCCTTTCGGGGTAACAAGTCCCGGTTCGATCTGCAGCTGGGCCGGCACTCCGGCAGGCAGGTCGGTGGACGGGCTGACCAGCCAGATATGGTTATCCTTATTGTGAGGCGAATGCGGGTAATCAGGATCTTCCGCCACTTTGGCTGGGATGCGACGCCCATCGGCCAGATAAAAAAGATGGTCGGTGAGCGAACCCAGATCCACGGGCAAATTGCCGCGCACCGAATTCTGCGGCAGGCGCGGACCAAGCCAGGTCTTGAACCAGGCCTCGGTAATCCGTGGCCGAATGGTTGTAAAAGTGTGACGCACCGTTTCGCCAAGAGTGGCTTCACCCTCGTCGGTGATGCCGGGGCCAACCACCAGGCGATATTCGGTCGCCGGTTGCAGGGCATCCTTTTCACCCAGGTTGCAGGCGAGATTGGCAGGGTCCAGCCAGCGCCATTGACAGTTGAGCTGCGGCTCAATGGTAATCGGCAATTCTCCGGCGTCTCGTTCCATCCGTCCAAGAGGCACAACCGGCCGATCGAATTGGATAACGAGCTGCCGTCCTGGTGGCACTTCTATCCCGGTCGGGGTGATGCGAAGGATGCGAAGATCTTTACCGGGCGGGGCACCTTTTTCCTGGGCCCAGGCCGGCAGCGCCAGGAAAGAGAAAAGGAGCAGAAGGATGACAAAATACGCCGGGTCGACAGGAATACATGGCTCGCAGCATAACGACTTCACTCTGTTTTCCTTTTTTGCTATCGGCATTGAGCGACTCTCCTCTTGATCAGCTTTGAGCCACTTACAAAAACGTTGCAGGTCTTTTGATAAGTGACTTATCCCGTTTATCGGGGTTTTCAGTGATACTGAAACGTATCTAAAGCGGGCTGACGCCCGCAACCCAAAGGCTATAATCCCCTCCCACAATAGAGGGACTCTTTTTAGTACCCCCTTGAGGGGTATAAGTACCTTGAGACAGATTGATTTCTTGTAAAAAAACAAGAAATCAATCTGTAAGGTACTAAAATATTGCAAATGTCAGCGCAACTTCTTTTCCAGGTAAAGGTTGTGTCGCTTGTCAATTCGGGGGAATTTTTTCAGGTTGCCGGTTTTCATACCGGTAATAAACAGGAATTTTATAATATTCCTTGTGGAGTATACCTTCCTTCACCTATAATTTATCATGATTAAACTTACCCGCCTCAATAAAACAGAGATCTATCTCAATCCCGATCTGATAAAAAGCATTGAGGAAACCCCTGATACCGTTATTGCCCTTGTCAATGGCGACCATTATCTGGTGCGTGAAAAGGCATCTGAAATAATTGGCAAAATAATTGATTTTCGGGTTACGATACTGAACCGTTCAGAAAACCCGAGCGGGCTCCTCAACAGAGCACCGCTTTCCGAAGATGAATAGCCGGCAGGAAATCTTCCCAGGGATCAACAGCAGACAGCCCGAGTCCAAGCAGACCGACCCTGTGGATGTAATGTGGAAACCTTCAACCTTTTAACCTCTGCAGTTTATTAAGATATGGATATCGCAACAATTATTGGCTTGGTTCTCGGTCTTGGAGCAATTCTCGGCGGAGCCGTGTTGGAAGGTCTGCATTTTAGTTCGCTTATCCAGCCGACGGCCGCACTTATCGTTCTCGGAGGAACCTTTGGAGCTGCATTTATCAGTTTTCCGATGAGTGCGGCTGTTCAAGCTTTCAAAGACCTGAAACTCCTTTTTTCCGCGCCGGAGGCACCGGAGGCTATAATCCCGGTGATCTTGGAACTTGCCAACAGGGCCCGAAAAAACGGCATTCTGTCTTTGGAAGAGGACTCGAAAAATTCCAAGGAACTTTTTTTAAGAAAAGCCCTGACTCTCTGTGTTGACGGGGTCGAGCCAAAGGATGTCCAGGACATCCTTGAGATTGATTTATCAACCTACGAAGAGCACGCAAAAATGAGTGTCGAATTTTTTGAGGCTGCCGGCGGCTATGCGCCGACCATAGGTATTATCGGTGCCGTTCTCGGTCTCATTCACGTTATGAGTAATCTTGCCGACGTCTCAAAGCTGGGATCCGGCATAGCTGTGGCATTCGTTGCAACCATTTATGGTCTGGTCACTGCCAATATTCTTTGCCTGCCGTTTGCCACGAAAATCAAAATGCGCATAAAGAATGAAATGCAGCGAAGAGAAATGCTCACCGCAGGAATCATCGGTATCCAGCAAGGAAGTAATCCGCGATTCATAGAAGAACGGCTCAAATCCTTCATTGCCGGCGGCGGACATGCCACGAACACTGAAGAGGGCAAATAAGAGGTCGAACACATGGCAAGAAAGAAAAAACCGGAAAAACATGCCAATCATGAAAGATGGTTGGTTTCCTACGCTGATTTTATCACCCTGTTGTTTGCTGTCTTTGTAACCCTGTATGCAATGTCGCAAACCGACAAAAAGAAGGTGGAGCAGGTGGCCGCCTCGTATCGCAGTGCCTTTGGCATCTCGGCAGGATCAGGCACCAGCAGCAAAAACATTCTGAACAGCAGTGAGATCATGCCTATTCCAAACCTGGAAATAGTGCCGGCACCACCGAAAAAGAAACGTGCCCAGGAGGATGCCGAAAAAGACAAGGAAGCCACCGATTCCGGAAAGAAAACTCAAAGTCATAGCGGGGATTTTCAGGAAATAAAAAAATTGATTAAGGTTGCTTTAAAACCCCTGCAGATAGTAGGTGATGTCGTGGTCGAAGAATCGTCGCGGGGCCTGGCGATTCGCCTGGAAGAGGAAATCTTTTTTGAATCGGGGAGTGCAACTCTTAAAACGGAATCTCTGCCGGTGATAGGCATAATTGCCGGTGCTATCGCTTCCATCGGTAATCAGCAAATACGCATTGAAGGGCATACCGACAATACGACAGTGTTCACAACCCGTTATAAATCCAATTGGGAGTTGTCGCTTGATCGAGCGGCCAATATAATGCGTATTTTTCTTGCAAACTACGACATTTCACCGCTGAATATCTCCATCGCCGGATACGGCCAATACCGGCCAATTGCCGATAATGACAGCGATGCGGGCCGTAAAAGAAACCGTCGGGTCGATATTATCCTCCTGGAAACCAAGGGCGATAAACCGCTGCTTTGATCCCTTCATCCCAAGCCAATCTATGAAAAAGACAAAAATCATTGCGACGATTTCCAACCAGATGTGCGATGTGCCTTTTCTCACCCGCATGCATCATGCCGGGATGGACGTGGTCAGGCTGAACACCGCCCATCAGCTGCCGGAAGACGCCCTGGCGGTTATCAAGAATGTGCGCAAGGTAAGCAACCGCATCGCCATCATGATCGACACCAAGGGGCCGGAGATCAGAACCACCCTGGCCAAGGCCGATATCCCGGTGGTGACTGGAGATATGGTCTGCGTCATCGGCGATAAAAACGGCGAATGCACACCGGGAAGTATCTGCCTGACCTACGATCATTTTGTCGATGAGCTGTCGGTTGGTGACAAGATCCTCATTGATGACGGGGAGATTGAGCTTGAGGTGCGGGAGAAAGATCCTTTCCGGCTGATGTGCGAAGTGAAAAACGATGGCTTCATCAAGGGCAAAAAAAGTATCAATCTGCCCTCGGTGAAAATTAAGAACCTCCCCTCCCTTACCGAAAAAGATCGGGCCTTCGTTGAATTTGCCGCCGAGCAGGATATCGATTTCATCGCCCATTCCTTCGTGCGCAACAAGGAAGATGTTCTGGCCATCCAGGCAATCCTTGATGCCAAGAGAAGTGCCATCAAGATTATTGCCAAGATAGAAAATCAGCAGGGCGTCGACAATATCGACGAGATCCTCGACCATGTTTATGGCGTCATGGTTGCCCGTGGCGATCTGGCGATCGAGATTCCTGCCGAAAGGATCCCGATTATCCAGAAAAAACTGGTGCGAAAATGCATTGAACGGCGCAAGCCGGTGATTATCGCCACCCAGATGCTCCAGTCGATGATCAAGTCGCCGCGGCCGACCCGGGCCGAGGTCTCCGACGTCGCCAATGCCTGCCTTGACCGCACCGACGCGATCATGCTCTCGGGTGAAACCGCCTTCGGCAAATACCCGCTCGAATCGGTGCAGATGATGACGCGAATCGCCGAAGAGATCGAGTCCAGCCTTTCTACCTTTACCGATTCGCCATACGAAGCTGAGCACAGCGTCACCAGTTACCTTGCCAAGGCCGCAGTCAAGGCCTCCCTGCGCCTTTCGACCAGTGCCCTGATAGCCGATTCGATCAGCGGCAAAACCATTCTCAGCCTGGTCGCCTACCGGGGCGAAAACCCGATCTTTGCCCAGTGCTACAGTAAGCGGGTGATGCGGGAGATGGCCCTGTCCTACGGCGTTTACGCCTCCTTCATGCCGCCCGAAATTTCTTCCCATGAGTTCCTGCACACGGCACTCAACCGACTGCTGGCCGAGAAACATTTCGACGAGGAGAGTCTTATCACTGTCCTTGCCGGCAATTTCGGCTCCGCCTACGGCGCTTCCTATGTGGAGATCAGCACTGCGAAAAATCTGCTTGAGCGCAAGTAGGGGGGGATGCCTGTGACACATTCTTGGTCAATCATTACAGTCCGTTAGGCTCGCGGCGCTTCTCGGATTCGTATCTCTTGGGGGCATTTCGCCAATCCCCTGACAATCATTCGCGCCACATCTCAGCTGTCAGCGGCAACTCGTTGAGCTCCAGGCGAGCTCGGCGCCAGGAGGGATACTGTTCATCAAGGATGGCGACAAATCGATCATTATGGGTCGGCTCCAGGAGGTGGGCCATTTCATGAACAATCACGTATTCGAGGAGATCCTTCGGCTTCTTCACCAGTTCCGTGTTCAGACGAATATGCCCAGCAAGGTGATTGCAGCTCCCCCACTTGGTCTTCATCCGCTGCAGGAAATACCCGGCAACTTTTACCTTCAACTTCGGCTGCCATTTTCCAATCAATTTAGGCACTACGGCATGCAGAAGTGATTTTTGCCAGGCATGGATTACCGTTGCCCGCTTTTTGGCATCGCTTCCGGGCCGAACGATCAGGGTGATGTGCTTATGATCGAGACGGACCGAGGGTTTAACT
>JANNQF010000073.1:0-36032 GCA_031441605.1 Deltaproteobacteria bacterium | reverse complement strand
CGCGGGGAGCTTCTCTTCTTTCACAGCCGGTTTATCTTTTATGGCCGATTCCACTATCGGAAGCTGGGGCTGACCATCGATAAACTTGCCGGAAAAGCTTTTTCCATCGCTATAGACCATGGTTCCTTCGCCATGCATTTTATTATCGAGGAATTCACCTTTATAGCGCGATCCATCCGCATAGTGCAGCTCCCCTCGACCGTTCCTCTTGTCGACCAAAAACTTTCCCCGATACACCGTACCATCGGGATATTCCTGCACGCCCTCGCCTTGCAGCAGGCCTTCGTTAAAACCACCCTCGTACCGAGCCCCGTCGCTATATTGGAGGGTGCCACGCCCATGAAATTGTCCCGCCTTGAATTCGCCTTTATAGAGACGACCATCACGGTGTTTCAGGGTACCTTCGCCGTGGTATTTATCCTCGGCGAATCCCCCCTCAAAACGCTCCCCGCCAGGAACCTCGAACGTACCTTGTCCGTGACGGTTAGATCCTTTCATTTCACCGATATAGCTCGAGCCATCAAGATATTTTTTCGTCCCCTTCCCATCCGGTTTTCCGTCATGAAACACCCCTTCATACCAGGTGCCGTCCGCATATATCAATTTACCCTGGCCATCAATGATGTCGTTACGAAAATCCCCTTGGTATTCGCGGCCATCGGCAAAAAAAAGAATGCCCTTGCCGTGAAAACGGCCAAAGCTGAAGTCCCCCATATACTGCGAACCGTCAGGGCGTACCAGGGTTCCTTCGCCATGGATAACATTGTCGAGAAACTGCCCCTGGTATTTTTTCCCATCCGGGCTTTTCAGCCGCCCCAGACCATGGAATCTGCCGTCGCGAAACTCTCCGGTATAATGGCTTCCGTCCGGCAAAACAAGAGTCCCGCTGCCGTTGGCAAGACCATTCTTAAACTCCCCTTCGTAACGTCGACCATTCGCGGCAACGAACAAACCTTTGCCGTTGCCGCAGTCGCCTTGCACACATTCACTGCGGCCTTGCGTCGGTATCAGGCACACTGCCACAAAAAATACAATTCCCTGAAAACACGTTTTCTTCGTCAATGGTTTTCTCCATCTCTTATGCCGGAATAATTCCTTCCGCCACATTCCGCATATGTTCGCCGTACAACCTTGGCAATAATCGCCAGCCCACGCTGTATATCGTCATCGCTCTGCGAATAGGTCACTCTGATACACTCATCCTTATGCTTCCAGTCTTCACTGAGACCGGGAAAAAAATAATGGCCGGAAACCACCAAAACCCCATTTTCTTTCAGCTGTTGATATAATTCCAGGCTGGTTATAGGCAGATCTTCGAACCATAGCCACAGAAACATCGCTCCCTCCGGTTTATGCATGCGACAGGGGATGCCGGCAAATTTATCACGCACCACCGCGACCGCCTTCTCCATTTTTTTCCGGTAAAAGGGTTGGATACGTTCCCTGCTGAGAGAAAGTATCTCCCGGTTGAGGACCAAATCACGGGCAAGTACCGCAGCAAAGCTGGTAGGGGTCAGGGAAATAATGGCGTTCATGGCCGTAAGTGCGGCAACAATCTTCTTTTGCGCCACGACAATGCCGGTTCGCAAGGATGGCAATCCTAATTTTGAAAGGGAAAAACACTGTATGAGGTTGTCGTTCCAGATCGGCTTGGCATCTACGTATACCATACCTGGAAAGGGGAGGCCATAGGCGCTGTCAACAATCAGGGGGATGTTCCGTTTGGCCGTTAAATCAGCGAGCCGAGCCAGTTCGCCATCGGTTACCACATTTCCGGTCGGGTTGGTCGGTCGGGAAATGCAAACGGCACCAATATCTTCACCAATCTCGAGTGTATTGAAATCAATATGATATTTAAAGAAACATCGGTCCAGCAATTCAATTTCCGGTCTGGTTGATACAAACATATCATCAACGAGACCAAGATCGGCGTAGCCAATATATTCAGGTGCCATGGGCAGGCAGATTTTCTTCTTCCGCCCATCGGCAAGAAACCCGGCAAATAAATTGAACAACATAAAGAAGGCGGTCTGGCTGCCATTGGTCAGACAGATGTTTTCCGGACCAACCTCCCAGCCATATTCTTTTTTCAGAAGGCTCGCCAAGCCTTCGATAAATGTCTTTTCCCCCTGAGGCGGCGCATAGCCACTGATAAGCTGTGCAAACCTCTGCCTATCCTCGCCTATCGCTATGAGCTCCCGTCGCATTATTTCCTGAAATTCAGGAACCTGCCCGGGATTGCCGCCGCCCATCATGATTACAGGTTTACTTCCCGACGCAGTAGCCTTGCCAAGATCGTCCATCAGGGAGAGTATCCCTGCATTGCCGGTCATCTTCTTGCCGAATTGAGTAAATTCCATACGCTAGTAATCGATATTTTTTGAAAAATCTATATTCCTTGGCGAATCCGCCTATCGGTCAGAAGGCGTAGCCCCCTTGCCAGAAAGTAGGTGATAATGAGGGAGAAGACAATTCTTCCCCACAAGATCCCCGCAAATTTTCCACCTATTGCGGCCATGATCAGGGTGTCCTCCACCAATCCATGACAAAGCCCCATAAGAGCCATGGAGTTGAAGACCTCTTCCTTGGCCAGTTTGCCGGTACTGGTTTCTCGGATTATAAGAGCCCCACCATAGCCAATTCCCATGATCATACCGACAACGGTGATCGGCGCAGCGTGGTGACTCATACCAAACAACGGCAGTGCGGGAGCCAGGGTTTTTTCCAGCAGCCGAAGAAAACCGATAGCGCGAAAAAGCCGCATACCAACGACAATAAGGAAGATCACAACGACGATCAGCCCGAGGTTCTGTCCCTGGTCAAGCCCCCATTGCAGGAGGTTGCCGGACTGAGCAGTGACCTTAAACAAGAGGACCGCCGGTTGCTGCCAGATATCTAAGGCCATACAGAAGCGATTCAGCAGAAAGCCATAAACCACCGCTCCGAGCAAACGGATAAGGGCGATCGGCAGGACACCGGCCCCAGCTCGTTTGCTGACGCTCAACTCAATTGGTAAGGAGTGGGCAATAAGCATAACCGAACAGAGTACGGTTACCTGGGCACCGGTAAGTGCCAGTCCCGGCAGCAAGGCGGCAAAGACTGCGATTCCGCCATACAGGTTGGTGAGTATGGCGGTTGCCCATACCAGACCAAGAGCACCGGGCAAGCCGAGAACCCCCATCACCGGCTCAAGAACTGTGCTCAGAGAGGCAATAAACCCAAGTTCTTCAAGGATTTTCGTGGCGATGGCGACTGGGATGGTAATCCGGATAAGCTCCCAACTTGTCAGCCACGTTTCCCGTCCGAGGGATTTGGTGCTTTCTTTCAGTCTGTCTCTGGTGTTTTTGTCGAAATTCATAAACATTTACTTACCGCCAAACGTATTCAAGCCACCCTCGGAGCTCCGGAACCGTCATTTTGCCGCTTCTTGGCAGAAAACAACTGACAGTGAATGCCCGACGATTCATACACCAATCGAGCCGGATTGACTCGACTTTTAAACCCCAAGGCGCGACAGCCGTAAGGTCTCGTCGGGTCATGGGTGATAAAGTAATTGCTGCAATGTACACAATTCGGCAAGGATTCCACCATCTTTAGTACCTACCGAAACTTCTTATTTGGTATCGAGTCTGTTTATATATGGGCGCCACAATGATCTTTTGGAAACCAAAAAAAAACCAGTTTACCGCGCCCTGCCGTATCGGAGAAACCTCCTGCATCCGCATATTCAAGGGCAACAACACCGCAGGTCGGCACATTGCCTAAGGTACGACCGCAAAGCTGTTCGGCAAGTTCAGTGATGGTACCGTTATGACCCACGAGGAAAAGCACATCAACCTGTTGAAAGAGAGCGGCAATCAATTGACAATGGTAAGAAGACGATCCCAGATACAGGTTATTGTCATACTGAATAGCTTCCACGTCGTAACCGGTTTCCTCTGCCATGAATCGGGCAGTTTTTTTTGCTCTGACGGCAGGACTTGCAACAATCAACTCGGGCCGGATTCCGGCAGAGGCAAGCCTTTTGGCCATCGCCGCACCATTATTCTTGCCTCGAAGGTTGAGGGGTCGATGGAAATCATCAAGTCCCGGCTCAGACCAACTTGATTTAGCATGGCGAATCAGATACAACCGTTTCATTACCGCTCTCCTCTTACGCTGATTACCAGTTATTACAGCCTACTAACGATACCACAGGAATGCTATCGGCACGTTTCCTTTTACCTCATACACCCCACCACTCTCATACACTGATTAGAAACTGAAGTGCAACATCATTCACACATTGGCCGCACGGCAAGCCATGGGAAAGAAGGCAACCTTACCTTATCCGCCATTCTCCCCCTATCCTGCTTTATTGGATCCCCCTTTCTCCGACTTTCTGAATTCACTCAGATCGATGCCATACTTGCCGATCTTGTCGTAGAAACTCTTGCGGGAAATGCCAAGACGCGTGTGAGCCACCGCCGCCTGTCCTTCGGTTTCCCTCAATATTCCGACGATATAGTCTCTTTCCGTGCGATCCATAAATTCCTTGAGCGGCAGCCGTTTATCTTCTTGCTGGGGTACCTCACTTTTTTCACTGCTGTCTCTCTGCTCCTCCAGGCCACCAAGGATACATAACCGCCGCACATGATTGCGCAGCTCTCTGACGTTACCCGGCCAGGGGTTAGACATAATTTCTCGAAGCGTCTCGGAACTGAAGGGCGCCGGGGCGATCATTTTTCCGTAGGCGTACTCCTGCCGGAAAAATTCGACAAGAAGCGGGATGTCCTGCCTTCTCTCGCGTAACGGCTGGATGTGCACCGGCAGAACATCGAGACGAAAAAACAGATCCTGGCGAAACGTTTCCTTTTCAATCTCTTTTTCCAGGTTTTTGTTGGTGGCGGCAATGATTCTTGCCTTAAAAGGAACTTCAGTGTTACTTCCAAGGGGGCTGACAACCCTAGCCTCCAGCGCCCGTAGGAGCTTGCCCTGCAGGCCGATGGGCAGGCTACAGATCTCGTCGAGGAAGAGCGTCCCTTCACCGGCGTACTCAAACTTACCGACCTTGCGCTGCAGTGCCCCGGTAAAGGCGCCCTTGACATGGCCGAAGAGTTCCGACTCTATCATATCCGTGGGCATGGCACCCATATTTATGGCAACAAACGGTTGGCCGGATCGGTTACCGATTTCGTGGATGGCCCTCGCCACCAATTCCTTGCCGGTTCCCGTCTCGCCGTGGATCATCACCGGATCGCTTTCCGCCGCCACCGCCTTTATGATGTCATATAGCCGGTGCATTGCCGGATGATTGCCGATGAGACCATAAAAGCGTGTCAGATCCTGACGTTGTTCGGACAAGCTTACATTGAGCCGCCTATTCTCGAGAACCAGTCGGCGTTTTTCCACCGCCCGGACCAAACAGGCATTCAAGACATCCTCATCGACCGGTTTTTGTAGAAAATCGTAAGCCCCACTCTTGATGGCAGTTACCGCCAGGGCGACATCACCATGACCGGTAATCATGATAACTGGCAGTTCCGGGTCTCTTGCTCGAACATGGGTGAGGAATTGCAGCCCATCCATCCCCGGCATCTTGATATCGGTGACAATCGCCGCATATGTAGTCTTTTGCTGTTTTTCCAAGGCCTCCAGCGGCGAAGTGAAGGTGTCGACTAAATAACCGTTGAGGGTCAGGGTTTGGCCGATGGCCATGAGCAAATACGGGTCATCGTCAACCACCAGGATATTGGGTTCGACGGGTTCTGCGGTGCGGGTCATGTTCATGCAAATAATCCTTTATGAAGGTTGGTCGATGTTCAGTCAATATCCTGGTGCGCGGGCAGGTAGACAGTAAAACAAGCACCCTGGCCGGGAGTGCTGTCAACTCTGATAAAGCCACCGAAACCGCGGACAATCCGGTCAACGATTGACAGACCAAGCCCCATGCCGGAACCGGTGGCCCTGGTAGTAAAAAATGGATCGAAAATCTTCTCCTGGTTGGCCTGGGTAATACCCTCACCATTATCGCGAACGGCTATAAGAACAAAGGGTTCCTCACGAAGGGTCGTGGGATTGATCGAGGTCTTGATTGCCGTGCTGATCGTCAATCGCGGCTCGGCGGTCTTGCCCATGGAAAGAATGGCGTTTTGGATGAGGTTGAAAAAGACCTGTTCGAATTTCACCTCCTGCCCCATAACCTCGATGCTCTGGTGGGTATCGAGTTGCAGGTAAAGTCCGATGTCGGAGAGAGTAAACTGCGATTCGAAAAAATTGAGGATATCGAGGATAATGACATTGATATTGATCGGCACCATGATGTCCTTGGCTTTGGTTGCAAAGCTCTTCAGGCTGTGGATGATACTTGAGGCCTTGTTCACTCGATCAACTATAATACTGAGGTTTTCTTCCAGCATTTTTTGGTTTTTCAGAGGATCCTGCATGGCCTTCAGACCGTTTCTGGCAAGCAAGAGGATGGCATTCAACGGCTGGGTCAGTTCGTGGCCGATACCGGCGGCCATCTCGCCGAGGCTTGCCAGGCGGGCGGAGTGAGTCAGTTGATCCTGAACCTCGCGCATTCTTGCCATCATTTTATAAAAATCGCTTTTGTCCGAAGCGATAAGCATATGCAGCTTCCGCCCCGACTCAGTAACATAGGTCGATCCCTTAAGAGTTGCCGGAACCTGCCGACCGTTGCTGGCCCGAAGATTGGTCTCGATGAGCGCGAATTCCACGTCGGCCAAGGAATTGCGGATCATTGTGTAATTCTCCTGATCGACCAGATCGGTGAGGTTGAGCGGTTTCTTCTTGTCGAGAACATAGCCGAGACAACTGGTGAATTCGTTATTGCACTGGATCACATACAAATCCTTGTCGAGGAGGAAAAACAACTCGGCCAGGCTGGTGAGAATCTTATTGGTGAATTCTTTGCCGGCCTGCAGCTCCTCATGTTTTTTCAAAACTCGGATAACCAGATCGGTCTTTTGTTTTTCGAGAAGTTGGAGCATACTCTGTTCAATATCTTCCGGTTCTTGCCGCTTGGGCAATTCCTGTTTCCGCTGGTTTGCCGGTTTTTCTTTCTTTGTCACCTTTTCTCCCCATCGCCCTGTTGTTTACCTGGGAACTGTCACCATTTCTGCACATAGTCTGTTTTTACGGTAAATACAATAATATATCTGTGTTGAAAAGGCTTTTCCGGCACCAAAGGTATACAGCCATACCCGAGACATTTGTCGACCATACCGGCACCATGCCCGCATTACTCGGATAACATACTGTATTATTATTAATAATTTTAATTTTCCATCAATTTTTCTATTGGCCTGAAAGTTGCTTTTAGATGACAAGGATCTGTCCTGGCCTGTTCACTGGTACAACAGAGCCGCTGGTTAAGAAGAACTATTAAGTTGTCGAATTCAGGTTCGGATGATGACGGAAAAGACAGAAAAAGAAGGAATACCGGCATTGAGAATCGAACAGGTGGCGCTCCTATGTGGCGTCTCCGTGGCCCGAGTTCATAATTGGATCGAGAAAAACGGCCTCAAATTCATCATCTCACGGGGAAAGCGAAAGGTGCGACAGGAAGATCTCGTAGGGTTTCTTATGCACTACAATATGCCCATTCCCGGAGGCATCCTACCGATGAATGCAAAAAAGGTGCTCTTCATCTCCTCAGACAAACGGGGAAAAAAGGCCGGCAGCAAATTCTTTAAACTGTTCTCTGAACACTTCTGCCAAAAGGCCAATTGTTTCATTGACAGCGTCACTTTCGGAAAAGGTGCCGAATATAAAATCCTCACCTTAATGCCGGATCTCATCCTGGCGGACGCGGTGAATGGAGGCGAAGAGGTGCTGAATGTTATCCGTTTTATTAAAAGTATCGGTGGGATGCGGGCGGTTGCCCTGGTCCGACGCAATCTCGCCGGTGCGAAAAGAGAGCGGATACTCGCTGCCGGCGCCCATACCGTGGTGGAACGAAACCTGGCCTCGGACGAACTCCTTGCCTGTTTTAACCGGGTTTTCAACACCCTTGGCAATAGCCCTTCACGCTAGCGATATTAGGTCTAACCACTTATAAAGAAACCGATTTTTCTAGTTTACAAGAGAAGGAGAAAAGCCGTGAGAGAATTCAACATACTGATAGTAGATGACGAGCAAGAATTTCTTGATATTACAGTAAAAAGGCTGGAAAAACGCGGTTTGAAAGCAAAAGGCGCTGAGAGTGGAGAAAAGGCTTTGGAGATCCTTGAGCACAGCTACACCGATGTTGTCCTGCTCGATGTGAAAATGCCGGGAATGGACGGCATAGAAACCCTGCGCCGCATTCGCACCATGAAACCACTGATACAGGTGGTATTGCTGACTGGTCATGCCTCGGTCGATTCGGGAATCGAAGGCATGAAACTGGGAGCTTTTGATTATCTCATGAAACCTATTGAACTTGAGCCGCTTATCGAAAAACTGGCTGATGCCTACGAAAAGAAACGCTTGCACCAGGAGAAAATTGAACAAGCCGAAATTAAACGGAATATGTCCAAGCCCGCATAATCTCTTCAGCTGGGGATTACCAACTTGGCGTATGCCATAACCAATAATTTAAAAAAGGGGAACGTATTATGAGCTGTTTCAAGGATTTTTACAACCTGATGGTGCAGGGCTCCCAGGCCCACGCCCGCTGGGAACTGGAGATGTCGAACAACATTCTCAAGAGTCGCAAAAAAAAGGGGGTTCTCCTCCTTATGCTTCTGCCGATACTTATCGGCGGCATAGCCATTGCTGCCGGTGACGGGCCGGGATTGCCCAATGCATTGGGTGGTAAATCTGCCTATATGCCGTCGTATTATACCAATCTGATCTTTTTTGCTTCGATCTTTGTTGGCCTTTGCGCCGGGCTGATCACCGGCTGTATCGGCGCAGGCGGCGGCTTTATTATTGCCCCGGCTCTGATGAGCGCAGGCGTCAAAGGTATTCTTGCAGTAGGTACGGATCTTTTCCATATCTTCGCCAAAGCGATCATGGGCAGCGTCCTGCACCGCAAACTCGGTAATATCTCGGTATCTCTGGCTGTGACCTTCCTGATAGGCTCACTGGTCGGAGCAACGCTCGGCGGCATGCTTAATCGCTATCTCTACGACCTGAATCCGGTGTTAAGTGATCTGTTCATCACTTCAGTGTATGTCTGTATCCTTGGTTTCCTGTCTTTTTATGCACTGACCGATTACTTCAAGGCAAGAAGAGGCGAGGCAGCCGGCAAAAAAGTAGTGGAAGGTGAGGAAATCCCACCGATGGGCAAAAGAGTACAGTCGGTGAATATTCCACCAATGTTGACCTTCGATGAAAATGTCACTCCCGGTGGCCGTAAAATCTCTGCCCTGTTCCTGGTTTTGAGTGGGCTGCTGGTAGGTCTTGCCGCTTCGATTATGGGCGTTGGCGGCGGCTTTCTTACCTTCCCGATTTTTGTCTATGGCCTGGGTGTATCATCGATGACCACCGTCGGCACCGACATTTTTCAGATCGTCTTTACCGCCGGCTATGCCGCCCTGAGCCAGTACGCTCTGTATGGCTTCGTATTTTACACACTGGCAATGGGTATGCTGCTTGGTTCCCTCATCGGGGTGCAGGTCGGTTCCCTCGTCACCAAGGTTGTGCCGGGCATCATGATCCGCGGCTTTTTCGCACTGGCGGTAACCGCCGGATTCATCAACCGATTCTTTGCTCTACCGGAAAAACTTCAGGGTCTCGGCTACATCAAGATAACCAAGGAACTTGGCGAGATTCTCGGCATGGTTGGCAACACCCTGTTTTTCTTAGTTATCGGGGCCTTCGCCATCTGGGTATTCTATGCATTTTTCAGCAATATTTCCAAATTGAAAACGGAGGGGGGCCATTAATATGAGCACGCAAGCAAATCTTAAAACACGCGGCATCTTCATGCTGATCGCCTTCTTTATCCTGCTGGCCATCATCTTTATGCCGGTTTTTCCAGGAAAGACCAATGGCCTTGTGTATATGGACAATCTGTTTAATATGATTTCCAAAGGCTCGTCGTATTTCATTCCCGCTTCAATCGAGAAAAGTAAAAGCTTTGCGGGAAAGACCATTGATATCAAGCTGCAATTCAATGATGAAAAACGGGTTACCGAAACGGCAAAACAGCTTACCGCCAACGGTATGCAGGCCACTGCCGCCGGCAAGGACTTGGCAATGAAGGTTGAAATAGACCAGATCCTTAAAGCCTGTCTGGCCGATGCCGACTTCATGTTCAAGAACGAGGGTAAACCGATCTCAGATAAATACGGTTTCTCTGAAAAGCAGGCTGTCTATAACTGGCATTTACTGTTCAAAAAGATCAGCACCGAATTGATAAAACAAGAGAAATTCGCAGAAGCAAAGCCCTTTGCGGAAGTACAGCAAAAAGCCCTGGAGCCCGCCTATAATTATTATGGCGTCAAGGCCGAGGACTGGAAGGACAATATCGCATTGGTTCTTTTTGCCCTGGTTTTCTATGTCTTTTATACCCTGTGGTACGGTTTCGGACTGATGTGGCTCTTCGAGGGATTGGGCATGCAGATCGGCCATTAAGGTGTCGTTCATGTTCTAACGTATGCGACACAAGGAGCCATAACGAGATTGTTAAACAATTAAATGCCTTCTCGTTACGGCTCCTCCTTAGGATTGGCTTATGGAATAAATTGGTAATGGTGAACTTCATGGCCGAAGAAACAAGAGATTATGGCCTCAGGAGGGTATCCAAGAATTCATTTAAATTCTCCCCCGGCAAAATCATCATGCAGGATACTCATTGTCGCACCAGTCATCTGCGTCGTTTCAATTGATTCGACCTGTCGCAGGACTTTTAGCGGCAAAGGAGAATGTGCCCCATGGAAAGAAACTATAGAAAAATCTGGTGGCGACATTGGCTGGCTATAACCTGCTTTTCTGTTATCCCACTGCTGTTTGTAAGCTATTCTTTATATGCCCTCTTTGATCGAATATACACGGAAAAAGTCAGTGAGACCCTGCGCCATTCCGTGGAGAATCAAAGGGAATCGCTCGAACTCTATTTCAGCGAACGAATCTCCCAACTCTTCACTCTCGCCAATACCAACACCTTCGAAGAATTGACCAATGAAAGCTATCTGAACAAGGTTTTCGACCTTATGCACGTCAGATCGAACTCGTATATGGACATTGGCATCATTGACGACGAAGGACGCCATCTTTCTTATGTCGGCTCGTATTATTCACTGCTTAAAAACGTCAACTACAAGAATGAGCCCTGGTTCGATGCGGTAAAAGCCAACGGCATCCACATCAGCGAAATTTTTCTCGGTTTTCGTAAAGTCCCGCATTTCATCATTGCCGTTATGGTGCGGGACAAGAGTACTTCCTGGATACTGAGAGTTACCATTAACCTAAAAAATATCGATGACATTGTCCAAAAGGCGTGGACCGGCAAACAAGGGGATGCGTTCATCATTAATAAAGACAACAAACTCCAGACCAAACCACGGTTCGGCGGCAATTTCCTGGAGTCTCCCACACTCAACACAGTGTCAAAAGAACAATGGGCCAATGAAGATTTTAACTATTCTGGCATCATTGCTACCAAGGTCGAACGAAAAACTCTTTTTGGCCAAGATTCTTTCTTTGCGGCGACTCCGATAAAAAATAGCAATTGGATACTGGTCAATAAAGAGAGCCCGGAAGAGCTTCTTTCCCCTTTTTTGAAAGGTAAATTCTGGGCATTGGCATTTACAATCCTAGGTCTGGTAGTGATTGGGTGTGGGGCAGCACTGTTTACCAACGGTCTTGTCAATAAAATCAGAGAAACCGACCACGAAAATGCCACAAATTTCGATATGCTCATGCAGGCCAACAAGATGATTGCCCTCAGCAAAATGGCTGCGGGTATCGCCCACGAAGTCAATAATCCATTAGCCTCCATCGGTGAATCAGCCGGCTGGATGAAGGATTTGCTCGCTGAAGAAGACCTTGCCGGCAGCAAAAATTTCAGAGAATTTGATGAATCTGTCGATAAAATCGAAAAGCACGTCATCAGGGCCAGAAAAATAATCCATAACCTTTTGGGGTTTGCCAGAAGGATGGAACCGGCAAAAGAAAAAATCAACATCAATAACCTGCTTGAGGAAACAACCGGTTTTCTTGAAAACGAGGCCAAGTATTTAAGCATTCATGTGAAAAAAAATTATGCCGACGATGTACCGGTCATTGTCAGCGACCTTTCACAGATTCAACAGGTGGTCCTGAATATACTCAATAATGCCATTGATGCTATCGGCACAAGCGGTACTATCACCGTTTCAAGTCGATATCTGCAAAAATCCGATCAGATCGAAATTGCCGTGGCTGATACCGGCAAGGGTATACCGGAAAGTGAATTGACGAAGATCTTTGACCCCTTCTTCACAACCAAAGAAGTCGGCAAGGGTACAGGACTCGGTCTGTCAATCTCCTACAGCATCATCGAAAAACTCGGCGGACATATTACAGTAGAAAGTAAAGTGGGCGAGGGAACGGTTTTCACCATTCTCCTACCGAAGCATTAGCAGCAACACATAAGGAACACAATGGAAACACAACAAAAATTGATAAGGGTGTTGATAGTTGACGATGAAGATGATTTTCGGGAAACTATCGTCAAGCGGCTCAATGCCAGGAAACTTGTCTCGGAAGGTGCCGCAAGCGGTGTGAAAGCACTGGAAATTTTAAAAACCAAAGACTTTGATGTCATTGTTCTTGACGTCAAAATGCCGGAGATGGATGGCATCGAAACGCTCCGCCACATAAAGAAATTGAAGCCGGAAATTGAGGTCATTATGTTGACCGGCCATGCCTCGGTTGAATTTGGCCTCAAAGGCATGCAATTGGGCGCCTTTGACTATATCATGAAACCGGCCATGTTGAACGAACTGCTGGACACCATAAGCCAGGCATATCACAAAAAATGTAATGTAGATTATTGAAGAAAACATACTCCAATGCGTGTCTGGGATTTAAGTCATCTTCAGGATAAACTTCCTGCCAACCGTACTGATTCGGAAATTGTCTTTGACCATATCGATAGTCAGGCGAATCTGAATAGTATCCGGCAGCATTTCAAACAGCTCCAGACCAGGCTGATAATAGGACTTGTCCTTGGTTTTTTGTTGCCGAACGCTATCCTCTCAGCATACTTCCATTATCAATTTACTTACACCCTGAAAAAGAGTTCCATGCTCAATCTGGCGGCGGTTGCCGAAAGCCAGAAAAATACCATTGAGCTGTATTTGCAGGAAAGGGTCGCCAATCTTTACAATTTGCTCCACAGCAGCGACTTCACTTTCGAACCGACACAGGCGCACATCGATAACTATCTTAAACATCTCAAGCAGTTCAGTGACGGATTCGTTGATGTTGGACTCTTCGACGCCGAGGGCATACTGACAAGCTACGCTGGACCCTTGCCTTTACTGTTGGGCAAAGATTTCAGTAAGCAGGACTGGTACATCAGTATCATCAATGAAAGCAAAAATTACCTCATAAGCGACATTTATATGGGATATCGGAATATCCCCCATTTCACCATTGCCACGCGTCAGGTACTCGACGGTCGTCCGTATATTATTCGAGCGACCCTTGACCCGGACAAACTCTATATGTTTCTCCGGAGTATCAGCCAGGGCAAGGAAGTTGAATCGACCCTTGTCAACCGGCAGGGACAGTATCAAATCGTCGATCCAGGGAAAAGCAGATTTCCTGCAAGCAGCGATTACATACCACCTTTCACCGTTGCCGCTGGAGTAGAAGAAATTCGGTCAAACGATAAACCCATGCTGGTGGCTTTTACCTGGTTGAAGGAAACTCCCTGGGCACTCCTGGTCACTCAGCCGTTGAGTGTCGCCCAGGCAGGGATGTCCAGGGCCCGTTTAGTGTTGACCATGAGTTATGTTGTCATCAGCTTGATTTTCTCGATCATCATTTATTTTACCATCAAACGGCTGGTAAGCAATGCGCGTAGTATGGCGGAAAAAGGCCAGCAGCTCCAGGAAATGCTGGCGCATGCATCCAAGCTGGCCTCAATTGGTGAACTTGCAGCGAGCGTCGCCCATGAAATCAATAACCCCTTAGCCATCATCATGGCAACCAGTGGGGTTATCCGGGACATGTTGAATCCGGAATTCGATCTTGATCACAGCCCCGAGGCTATCAACAAGGAATTGTCGATTATCGATAATGCAGCAACCCGTGCGAAGGGTATCACCCGAAAACTTCAGGATATGGGCAAAAGCCGCGTTCCTTGCTCAATCCACTGTGATATTAATGCTCTGCTTGTCGAGGTTGTGGAAAGGCTGAGAAAAGTCGAGCTTAAGTCTAAAGATATTGAAATTAAGACAAGTTATGATCCACTTCTACCGCAAATCCTTGCCGAACCCGATCCTCTTCGCCAGGTGTTCGGCAATATCCTCATTAACGCTGCCGATGCCATCGTAGATAAGGGAACCGTATCGATATCCACCGAATTCAAAGAGGGAACGGTGTGCGTCACCATCACCGATACAGGCAAAGGAATGAGTGCCGACAATCTGCCGAGAATCTTCAACCCGTTTTTCACCACCAAGGGCGGAGGAAAAGGTGTCGGCCTGGGACTCAGCATTGCCGCAAGCATTGTTAAATACCTCGGAGGCACCATCAAGGCCAACAGCATTGAAGGAACCGGGAGTTCTTTCACCGTACTGCTTCCTGTCAGCGGACAGGGAGAAACTACCAATAAAAAATAAGACAAAGCTATAATTATGGAAAAGAAACAAAGAGGCTTCAAGCTCCTTCTGGTCGATGATGAGGATTTCTTTCGCGAAGCTACTGCTCGGCAACTGACGGTAAGGGGTTTTCATGTTCTTACCGCCGATTGCGGCGAAACAGCCGTTCTCCTCACCCAAAGCGAACGACCTGAGGTTGTCGTTCTCGATCAAGAAATGCCGGGTATGCGCGGATCGGAAACCTTCATTGAAATTAAAAAGATCGACCCCCTCATTGAAGTTATTGTCCTTACCGGCAATACCAGTGTCGACAATGCCATAGAGATGATGCAACAGGGGACTTTCGATTATCTGATGAAGCCGGTCAACATTGATGAGCTGCTGTATAAAATCGAAGATGCCTATACCCGAAAAAAACTCAATGAAAGACAGAATCAAGATACAACATCTTGAAAATTGCTAGGTATTTGCTTTCCGACGGCTCATTTTTACTGGTTAAAAACACGACATGTTGAAACAAATTGCCTCTTTCTCGAAGCGGTTGTTCCGAAGAAACCAAAAAACTGACCATATCCAGTTGGAAGCCGGGGAAATTGAAAAATTGCGGCTGACTTTTAAGTCACGATATCACAGTTTCAAGCTGTTGCTTGCCAACAATAGCCGGATCCTTGAGGCTATGGCTGATATGGAAAAAGCACTCCAAGGTGTTGAGTCTTTCAGCATGTCGTTCGTCCAGTCGAACTCGACCAAGGTTTCCGTCAATGTTTTCCGCATGATCGGTGATATTGAAAATATTGCCCCGGGCAAATACACTGCTCTTAGAGATTCTTTTAAGGAAATTCAGCGACGGATTGATGCGCTCCTCGTTCAAAAAAAGGAGATTGTCGACAAAAGGCTCGTTATCCCTCTTGCCGCGGTGGATAGCAGCATGGTCGATATGGCCGGTGGTAAAATGGCCAATCTAGGTGATATCAAAAACAGACTGGAGATGAATGTCCCCGAGGGGTTTGTAATCACCGCGGCCGCCCATGAACTGTTTATGACCAGTAAAGGTTTGCAAAAGGAAGTTGACCGCCTCTTCCAGGTGGCTGGGTCGGATGAGGACCGCAATCTTGACCTGGTAAGTTCACAATGTCGGCAACTGATCATGGCAGCAGAGGTTCCGGAACCGATCTGTCTTGCCGTTACTGCTGCTTATAATACCATAAAGGAAAAAAACGGCGGACAAGAAGTCCGAATGGCGGTGCGAAGCAGCGCCTATGGAGAAGATGCCGAAAACAGTTCCTTTGCCGGACAGTACCGGAGTGAATTGAATGTGATTTTCCCCAGATTCTTTCACTATTACAAGCAGGTGGTAGCCAGCAAATACAGCGTTCAGGCCATTTCCTACAAACTCAATCGCGGTTTCCGTGATGAAGATATCGCCATGTGCGTTGGTTGCCTGGCAATGGTAGACGCTATTGCCGGCGGGGTAATGTACACCGGTAATCCTCTCGATAATAGAGATAACTCAATCTACATCAATTCAACCTGGGGTTTACCGAAGGCAGTGGTCGATGGCAACGATCTCTGTGACCTTTTCATCGTTGCCCGGGATGAGGCGTTGACTGTTCAGCGCCGGGAGGTACGGGAGAAAAAGTATCAAGTTCTTTGCTATGAGGATGAAGGATGTATCCGCAGTGAAACCGATGTTGACAAGAAAAACACACCTTCTCTAACGGATGTACAGATTCAAAACCTCGCCGATCATGCAGTCCGCATCGAACAGTACTACGAGTCTCCTCAGGATATCGAATGGGCAATCGACGCACTCGGAAAAATTTTCATTCTCCAATCCCGACCTTTACAGCAGTTGGAATTGATCATACCTGGAGAAGAACTGAATCTGCAGAGATACCAAGCCTCCTTGGTAGTTGAGGGAGGGATAAACGCCAGTCCGGGAGTGGCCTGCGGCGACGTCTTTAAGGTCAACAAAAAGGCCGAAATTCTCCAATTCCCGGATGGAGCCGTACTGGTAGTCGAACAGGCGCTGCCAACCTGGGCTCCACTGATAGCTAGAGCCGCTGCCGTGGTCTCTGAACAAGGAGGCTTTGCCGGCCATTTGGCGAATGTGGCCCGCGAATTTGGCATACCAGCGCTTTTCGGAGTCAAAGGTGCGATGGCCAAACTGCAAAACGGCGATACCGTAACGGTTGCAGCCGATCTTGGACAAATGTACCTCGGCTGTATCTCCGTGCTCCTCGAATGGACCCGACCTGCGTCCAAACTCATGCTGGGAAGCCCGGTGTATGAATTGTTACAGCAAGTGAGTCGGGAAATCATTCCTCTGACCCTCCTCGATCCGGAATCTCGCGAATTTGCTCCACAGAATTGTAAAACCTTCCATGACATCACCCGGTTCATCCATGAAAAATCGGTTTCTGAGATGTTTAATTTTGGCAGGGACCACAGTTTCTCAGAACGTTCAAGCAAGCAACTGCATTATAAAGTGCCGATGAACTGGTGGATCTTGAATCTCGACGATGGTTTCAAACATGAGATCGAGGGGAAATATGTAAAACTCGAAGACATTACCTCTATTCCGATGCTGGCATTCTGGGAGGGGTTTGCTGCCATCCCCTGGGACGGACCGCCGGCAATGGATGGTGCCGGCATGACCTCAATCCTTTTTCGATCGACCATGAACCCTGCGCTTGTCACAGGTATGTCGACAAAATATGCCGAGCGGAACTATTTCATGGTGTCGAAAAACTACTGCACCTTGAGTTCCAGGCTGGGGTATCATTTCTGCACGATGGAGGCCATGGTCAGTGAACGATCAGGGGAGAATTATCTGGGATTCAAATTTAAGGGGGGCGCCGCCGATTTTGAAAGATGCGTTGGGAGGGTCCACCTTATCCGAGATATCCTAGAACAATACGGGTTTCGTGCAACAGTGAACGTCGACAATCTTGATGCACGGATGGAAGGCTTTGATATGGATCATATGAGGCGACATGTCAAGATTCTCGGGTATCTGACCCTGCATACCCGACAACTCGATATGGTGATGAATAACAGGGCTATGGTCAACTACTACATGGCTAAGTTCACCAAGGATATTGACTCCTTGATTAACCCACGACCCCATTGACCAAAGTCGTGAGATAGCATCGTGGTAAAAATCACACGCCAGAACAACACATCTCAATAGAGTAATACTATGTCGACAATACTTGGCAATATTCAACAGCTTATAAGAGAAATGAAGAACCGGCGCCAACCGGATCAGGTGGGGCGTTCTTCAGAGATGAAAGGGTTGTTCCGCTTCAAGTATACCCAGTTCAAGGAATTGCTGGTAGCCAACTCGGAACTCCTCAATACCCTAGCGGAAATAGACGAAAAGCTGAATGGGGAGAGCGTTTTCGGCATCACCTTTATTCGAAAACAGGTGAACAAATCGCTGCAATATGCGTTTCAGATGGTTAAAAGTCTCAGCGTCATGTCGGGTGGCAAATATAAAGAGCTGTATTCGGTGCTTGAGCGGATTAATCTACAAATAAAGACAATACTTGCAGAGCGAAAAATCGACCAGATTGAAGACTCGGTCATGTTCTATCAAAATATTTCTCTGAAAGATGCCGACTGGGTTGGTGGTAAAAGCGCTAATCTCGGTGAGATCGCCAACAATCTCAACATTCCGGTACCGCAAGGGTTCGCCATTACCACCAAGGCCTTTCATACCTTTCTCGAGCACAACGACCTGAAAGAAGAGATCATCAAACTGAAAAACCAGGTGTATACCGATGAAATCGAACAAATGAATACTCTCAGCAGCGAGGCTCATGATTTGATCAAGGCAAATCCCCTGCCTGCTGTCCTGGCGGAAGAAATTCAAGCAGCCTGTAATACTACTTGGGGAGAAAACGAGCGAGTTCTTCTCGCTATGCGCAGCAGTGCGGTAGGTGAGGACGGAGAAATTTCCTTTGCCGGCCAGTACCTTACCCTCCTCGGCTTGACTCGTGGGGAAGTTTGTGAGGCCTATAAAGAAATCGTTGCCAGCCTGTACTCGGCCCGTTCCATGTCCTACCGCAGTTCAAAAGGTATCCATGAAGAAGATCTGGCCATGGCTGTCGCCTGCCTTGAAATGGTTGATTCCAAGGCCAGTGGCGTTCTCTACACCCGCCATCCTTACGATATCACCAACGAGCATATCCTCATCAATGCGGTATGGGGGCTTGGGCCCTATGCTGTTGACGGTGTTGTGACGCCGGATTCCTATACGGTCGCAAAAGATGAGACGCTGTCAATCCTAAGGAAAACCGTCTCGGAAAAGCATGTACAACTGGCTCTTAAACAGGATGGCGGCGTCGAGGAAAGGCATGTGCCGCTTGAAAAACAGCAGTTGCCATGCCTCAGTGACGAACAGATCAGCGAATTGGCAGGCTATGGCGCTATTCTTGAAAGACACTACAAATGCCCCCAGGATGTCGAATGGGCCTTGCGACCGGACGGAAAGCTCCTCATTCTCCAGGCTAGGCCTCTGAAAATTCAAAATCCGAATGACGAAGGTTTTGTCAGAGCTGCGCCGCTGGAGGGATATCAGCTACTCATCGATAACTGCGAAATCGCTTCGCAAGGGGTTGGTACAGGTCTCGCATATCTTGTCGAAAAGGACGAGGATCTCATTACATTCCCTCAAGGCGGAGTTTTAGTCGCCCATCATTCTTCACCGGAATATGTTGTGGTCATGCGGCATTGCAGCGGAATAATAGTCGAAGCCGGAAGCGTTAGTGGCCATATGGCCGCGCTGGCCCGAGAATTTAGTGTTCCGACCCTTATCTGTGCCCAACCCATCACGGATATCCTGAAAGCAGGCGTAGAAATAACCGTCGATGCCTATTCAGGGCGTGTTTATGCAGGGGTTGTAACGGAACTTCTTGCCGCCATAAAAAAAAATGATGCGCATATGAAGGGAACACCCGTTTACGAACAATTACAGCGTATTGCCAAATATGTGATTCCTCTTAACCTTGTCAATCCTGCGGCTCCGCAATTCACACCGTCGGGCTGCTCGACTCTCCATGATCTTGCTCGCTTTTGCCATGAATACTCCTACAAGGAGATGTTTCAAATCAGCGATCTGGCCTCGAAATATCACGGGTGGTCCCTGAAGCTCGACGCCCCTTTGCCTATGGATATACACCTCATCGATTTAGGTAACGGGCTAAAGGAAGATATAGTTACCAAATGGAATACCATCAAAACCGATCAGCTTGCCTCTGTGCCCTTTATTGCCATGCTCCAGGGAATGTTGAATAAAAGTGTCAATGATCGCGACCCCCGGCCGGTCAATTTTTCCGGTTTTTTTTCAGTCATGAAGGAGCAGACCTTTGCTCCGGATAAAGTCGGTGAACGCTTCGGTGACCGGAGTTATGCAATAGTTGCCGATAAATATCTCAATTTCAGCTCAAGGGTGGGATACCACTACAGCGTCATTGACGCCTATTGTGGCGATACTATAAACAAAAATTACATTACCTTCACTTTTAAGGGTGGTGCTGCCGATTCCGTTCGCAGAATAAGGCGGGTCAAGGCCATTTCGCTGATCCTCGACAAGGAAGGCTTTAAGGTCAATATTAAAGGCGACAAGGTTGATGCGCAACTGAAGAAATTTCCCAAATCCTATATCGAGAGCAGACTCGATATTCTTGGGCGTTTGCTGATTTTCACCCGTCAGTTGGATATGCTCATGGCCTCAGATGATAGTGTGGAATGGGTAGCGCAAAGCTTTTTGGAAGGCAACTATAAACTGGTTAAAGGAAAATAATGACTACCCTCGTTATCCTCATCGTAATAATCGGCTCGCTCATAATCGGTTTGGCAATCGGAATCCGCATTAAAAATAAAATGAAAAAGTGATGCCACACTCAAAGGATACCGGCATATTATGATGCTCCATTGGTGTGTATTTTTTTGTGGCGGAGCCGTGATGATAATTGAGCTTACCGGGTCACGTATCCTAGCACCCATTCTCGGTACATCCCTTATTGTCTGGACCAGCCTCATCGGCATTATTCTCGCCAGTCTCAGTGTGGGTGCCTGGTGGGGTGGGATTATCGCCGACAGGCATCCTCGATCTCATATTCTTGGCCGGATTGTTTTACTGGCATCCTGGGCAACCGCCGCAATAGGCTTTTCAAAAATCTGGGTTCTGGAATTGCTGCAAGGTGTTGGCGACCTCCAGACAATCGCTATAACGGCAACGGTAGCACTTTTCACACCGGCGTCGGTATTGCTCGGCATGGTTGCACCATTTGCCGTGCGCCTGCGACTTCTCGACCGGGAGCATACCGGAAGAACCGCTGGAAATCTTTATGCTATATCAACCATCGGCTCCATCGTCGGGACCTTTCTTGCCGGTTTTATCTTGATCGCCTGGCTCGGCAGCACATCAATCCTTTATATCACCGCCGCCGGACTGGCCGTTGCTTCCTTTTTTGCCGATCAATCCGGCAAATTGATCAAAGGATGTTCCTTGATCCTCTTCGTGCTTGCCATATTCCTCAATCATAATCATGACGGTTTTCTCGCCAAACAAGGTTTTATCGACACTGACACGCCTTATAACCGCGTATTGGTGTATAACAGCAAAGAACTTTCCACCGGGAGGCCTACCCGGGAAATGGTTACCGGTCCGCACGGACGGCAATCGGCCATGTACCTCGACGATAACAACGAACTCGCCGTGGCCTATACCCGTTTTTATCGACTTGCCGAATATTTTAAACCGGAGATGAAACGAATGCTTGTGCTGGGAGGAGGTGGCTTCTCGTTCCCCAAATATGCTCTTGAACATTATCCGGAGTTGTATATAGACGTTGTGGAACTCGATCCGGGCATTATCAATTTGGCTCGAAAACATTTCGGACTAGCGGCTAATCCAAGACTGAGAATCATTGAAGAAGACGCCCGGATTTTCCTTCAGAAAACCACAGATCGGTATGATGTTATTCTCTGTGATGTCTTTACCTCGCACTACTCAATTCCCTTCCATCTCGCAACCGTTGAAGCAATCGTGCGCCTGCGCGATACCCTCACCCCTTCCGGTGTGGTCCTTGTTAACGTCCTTGCTTCGCAAAAAGGCCAATCCAGCGATTTTTATGCAGGCTATTACCAGACTCTTAAGACAACCTTCCCGGAAATTCGCGTTTTCGCTGTTCACAACCCGGTCGACGTTCGTTTGTGGCAAAACCTCATTCTGGCGGCATTTGCCACGCCTTTTACCGAAACAGTTCCAGTACCTGCGGATCTCCAGGAAATGCTTGCCAACCAAGTCGGCCCCCCAAGCAAATTCATACTGCCCTTTACTGATGATTTTGCGCCGGTGGATCGCTATATCGGCCTTCTGGGTTCTCTTTGAATTTTGGTCGAATACCACCTTTTGATCAAATACCACCGAAAATGATTGTGCCACGCAAAAAAGCGAAATTGCACGATTAATCAAAGATCACTTAGCGCGCAATTTCCTCTTTATGCTGTGCAGATGAGCAGTAGGTCAAGCGGTTATTCAACCACTTCGGTTGGTAAAACAACATAGCGGGAAGAGGGTCCTCGCCCGGTTTTAGCAAGTAAACCTTTGGCCATCAAGCTTTGCAGGTCATATTGTGCCGTGCGAATGGAGATAGCCTCACCTGCTGCGACTTGATACTCAATACGGGTAATACCGCCATTTTCAGTGATGACCGGCCAGGCTTTGCGCTGCCGATCATTTAATCCTCCAAGCCCATCTCCCCTGGTATCAGAAGCTTTTTCTTCTTTTGCTTCTGCCGGACCACCGTTAACATCAGTCTCTATCACAGAGGCAACAGCAGTCGTCGCTGCCCCATATCCTAAAGACGCTTCGAAGGCTTCCACAGTTTCTCCGGGTCTCTTATCAAAAAGAATATGTGAGGCAGACAGGAGATCCCCATCAGCAAAGGCCAGCGACCGGGTAATACAATTTTTTAGCTCTCGAATATTGCCAGGCCAATCATAGTTCATCAACTTCTCCATTGCGCCACGACTGATGCCGACGAAAGCCTGCCCGGAGAGAGAGATGTTTTCCTCAAGAAAATGCTTTACCAGAACGATAATGTCCTCTTTCCGGTGGCGCAATGGCGGCATAACGATGGTAATAACGGCTAAACGATAATAAAGATCCTCCCGAAATTTGCCGGCAAGTGCTAGCTGCAATAAATCGATATTCGTTGCCGCAATTATTCGGGCATCAAAGGCTATTTCTTTGTCGGAACCAAGGGGTTTAATACGCCGCACCGAAAGGGCGCGCAACAGGGCCTGCTGTACCTTGGGCGAGGCGTTGGCAATTTCATCGAGATGTAATGTTCCACCGGAAGCCGCTACAAACGCGCCCTTCCTGTCGGCTTGGGCTTCAGAAAAAGCACCTTTCACATGTCCAAAAAGTGCATCCATGAGCAAATTCTCATCAAGAGCGCCGCAGTTAATCGAAATAAAGGGTCCATTTGAGCGATGGCTAACAGCATGCACCGCCTCAGCGGCCAACTCTTTGCCCGTTCCGGTTTCCCCGATGATCAGCACATCGGCCAAAACCCTGGAGGCCTTCTGGATTTGCTGACGCAAATTGCTTATTGCCTGGCCACCGCCAACAATCCCATACAATGGTGTGGCCAGTAAAAGAGGCTCGAGATCTAGAGAATTAGCTATTTCCTTCTCCAGGTTAATGTTTTGTCCCATCCAATCATTTTCATACAAGCCTTCTCTCAGGATTGTATCATTTCGTGCTATTTGCAACTGCAGCAGAAGGATATTCAGTGATTGCTGAAAGCGGCTGATTTCAGAAAAAATGGGCGGAAAATCAAGAGGAGATGGATCATCGCCGGAAACCCGGCTATCAACTGCCTCGGCCAAGTGATTGAGAGGTTTGCAAATTCTCATGCTCAGGTAAAACATAGCTATAAAAAAGACAAGTAAACTCATGAGAAAAGCAATAGTGAGCGTCCAGGCAACTTGAAAGGTGGAGGCTAAATACATAAAGCTTGTATCTAGGCAGCCTATCCCCCCGACTATTTTTTGAGAGTCAGGCGTTTCTTGAAAAACAATTGGCGCGTAGCTGAGATAAAGTTGTTTTTTCGCTGCAGGCGCTTCGGAAAAAGCGTTGTCGGAAAGTACCTGTCCACCTTTTCCTTTTTGCACCTCTGATACTACACTCCAGTAAAATTCATTTGCCGACTCAGGGCGAAAAGCGGTGCTGAATCCTGGTCGGCCGACGTCACCTCGCAAACCTATTCGAAGATCATCGACTGACAATTCAGTGTTGCTGTCCGGCTCCGGTTCGGATTGGAAAAGAAGCCAGCCGGATGCATCAAAAAAGAAACTTTTCTTACTTTCATTCTCCTGTGGAAATAAAAAGAGCGGCGACTTTGCTGAAGCATGGAGCGACAGAATGCCCCTAAGACGTGACAGATCAATTGAGAGCGTCAATTGTCCCCTGTATATGTTTTCAGCTGAAAATACCGGCATGGTCAGTCTGATAACATGCATGGCGATGGCATTCACCCCCCCCTGAGAAGGGACCGCAGGATAAACTACCTCAACGGGATCGCTGATATGAACATATTCTTTTGGTTTGCCGCTGAATTGATCGTTAACCGGAAAGATCCCAGGTCTTCCAATGAGTGCCTGTTCCAACGGCACGGAAACCACACTCGAACCGTTATTGATAAACACGAATCGTTCATCAAGCGTATTTCCCTGAAAGGCAATCTCCCGATACCAATTGCGATCTTCAAGGGTCTTTCTCCTGAGATGGTTGAAAATTTCATCCCGCGAGAGCGACCCGCTGCCGATGAACTGCAACTCCTGCCGAGCAGCAACGAGGAGTAGATTGATTTCGTATGCCTGCGCCTTAGTCCGCATCTGGGCATTGCGCGAATACGCAGAATTCAAGGAATTCGAGGCGATTTTATAGGCAATAACCACCGAGACCGAGAGAAGCAGTGCCAGCAGGGTGGTGCCGTACAAGACAAGGAATTTGCTGATTCCCCAGGAAAAAATCGCACTATTTATGCGGATGACCGGGTTCAACATAGGGGGAAGAGAATAGCGCATATCGAAGCCTCCTTGCGACATATCTGGTTTCATCGTGCATTTATCGCAACGAATAACTCGTAAAGCGCAAAATATCAAGGATATTATTTTAATAGTATATTGAAATAATTTAATTTTTAATTAACTGCACAATCGATGGCACACTATTTGGATAAAGAAAAGCAAATCAGATTCAACGGCTCGCCTTCGATTCCTGTGTCTACCCCGATGAGAAAGGCTTCAATAGCAGGTTCACCGGATTTTCCGGTTTAATTATGGGGCTGAAGTACAATGAATTCAAAAAAGGAGAACACAATGAAAAAACGATTACAACGGGTATGGTGGGGACTCATCACGTTGACACTTCTTACGCCGGGTTTTGCATTGGCAGCCGGAGGCAAAACTTCGCTTATTGTCCTGGTCGCCGACACCCGAAAACTTGATGGTGTTATGCTCTGGTGGGCCAATCTTTACAATGAAAGCCATTTGTATTTCATGCTGCTGACTATTGTTATCATCCCAGTGACCGGTGTGGTTTTTGGGGTCATTGCCGATATCATTATGAGTTGGATCGGCATTGATCTGAAAAATCGGGAATTGGCTGAACATTAATTTTAATCTAAGGAGATACTCATGGATTGGCTCTATATTCTTATGCCCATTGCCGGTGTTAAAATTTTTTGGCCTGGTCTGATTATTCTTGGTGTCGGTGTTGGTATTATTGGCGGATTTTTTGGAATGGGCGGGGCCTGGATGGTTACCCCTGGTCTGAACATTCTCGGTTTCCCGATGGCCTTTGCCATTGGCACCGACATCGCCCATATGGCCGGCAAATCCCTCATCTCAACCATGCGCCACGGCAAATTCGGTAATGTTGATTACAAACTTGGCATGATCATGCTCGTCGGTACGGTTGTAGGTTTTGAGGCCGGCGCACAAATGGTTATGTGGCTCGAACGCCTTGGTTCTGTGGAAAAAGTTGTGCGCTGGATTTACATTGCACTGCTTGCCTTTATTGCCTGGATGGTCTTCCACGATGTTGCCAAACGTGCTCAGAAGGAAAAAGCCGCTGCTGCCCGAGGTGAAAAACTCGATGCAACTGCAACCGGTGTTGAATGGCACAAGACCCTGCATAAAATCAAGATCCCGCCAATGGTTCACCTGGAAGTTGCCGGTATCTATTGCAGCGCTTGGCTACCGATCTTCGTCAGTTTCTTTACCGGCTGGCTCGCTGGTATTCTCGGTATCGGTGGTGGTCTCATCCGTATGCCCGCACTGATTTACATGGTTGGTTGTCCTACCCACGTAGCCGTCGGTACTGATCTTTTCGAGGTGGCAATCTCCGGATTGTATGGTGCTGGAACCTACACTTACAAAGGCCGTACCGAACTGGTCGCCGCCATGGTTATGTTGATTGGTGCTGCCATGGGCGCCCAAGTCGGCGCTGTTGCCACCAAATACATCAAAGGCTACGGCATTCGCATTGCCTTCGGTCTTGCGGTTATCGGCTGTGCACTCTCTATCCTTATGAAACTGGTTCAGCCCTGGGTGCCGCAGTATAAAGCGCTGCTTGACACCAGCTCAACGGTTCTGGTTCTCGGCTTAGTCAGCGCGATGTCTATCTATATCTTTGTCAGAATGATAGCCGGCGTAAAAAAAGAACTGGCGCAGAAACAGCAGAAAATCTAATCCCCATAAAGGGGATAAGTACCTTCACGAAATTCATTTTAAAAACAAAAAATGAATTTCTAAGGTACTAATCAGGAGAACGCATAAGGAGAACATATGATGAATTTTAGACACATATTGATTTCTGCCGCCGCCGCTATGCTCATGACCGTGGCGGGTTGTAATGCAGAGAAATTCGGCCAGGTGGAACAAGGCAGAACCATTGCCTTTGATGCAGAGAAGAGAGAAGTGACGCTGATCCATGACAGTTCCGGAGATCAACTCAAACCTATTTATGACAAGCTGCCGCCCTCAGTCTTCAAGATGCCGGTTGACCCGCAAGAAACCGGCCAGGATCCTAAAGCCGGCCAGCGGATGAAACTTGACACCGACAAAAAGGTGATTGTCATTTATGACAGTAACACCAAGAAGATTGAGACTCTGCCTATTAATATCGTCGATCTGCAACAACCCATTGAAAAAGACCACCCTCTGGTTTTTGACAAAGCAGAAAATAAAGCAAAGAAAATGCCGATGATCGATAAGGAAAAGAAGACCATTACCGTCTATTCGGGTCGTCAGAAGATGCTCTGTACCTTCTCCGTGCCTGATGCCTACTTCGGTTATCCCCCCAGTACCTGGGATGCCGGCGATGAAGTGCGAATTTATTACAAAGTTGCCGGGCAATCACTTCGCTTCATGAACATATCGAAAACAGATATTTTCAAGAAGTAACAGAAAAACAGGCGGGTGGTTCATCCACCCGCCTGTCATATCGTGAGGTCATTATGTCGGAATATAGACTATTTTATTTGCAGAAAGTGCTGGTGCTGGCTATAAACCTTCTCATGGTAGTAGCCGTATTCATAGCTATGTATCGAGCTTCACTCTACCCTGAAGATTTCAATGCTACTTTCTTCACAACCATTTTTTCACTGCTTATTCCTACACTTATCTTCGGATTCTTAGGAAAGCGCCTTCTTCGCATTCGCCAAAACACTGTGACATGATCTTTGAATCAAGCTTAGCGCGCTGGCAGAAACTGAGCGGCATAATAGCCATGATCTTACTGACGGCTGCCTTAGCAGCATTCGTCGACGCCATGGTCGGCGGGCTGCAAGGCAATAGCGGTACCATCGAGCTCATGCCGGACAGCCGTTTTCTTATCAGCGGCCCAATGCCCCCGAGAACGGAGGCCATCGCCGATTTTGTCATTGAAGGGCAGTCGGTCGATGATTCTCTGCAGTTAATCCCGGAAGCTATTTTTTCCGGCTACTGGTTCGGTGGTTCGATGTGGCGAGGTTTTATCGCCGTCGGTCCGGATGCACATGAGGGGGATCATACAATTATTGTCAAGGATCGCTATGGCGAAAAACAGAACCCGGCTCTGGTCTTCACGATCAAAATCTGGCCGGATCTGGCGACCAAAAACGCCCACTCACCTTCTTTTCTGATTCGCAATACGGGTATCAGTCCGTACATATTTGCCGGCGGCTTCTTGCTGTGCGGCATTGCCATCGGTGGCTTAACATTTTTCCTTGGCTGGCTCTGGGCAAGACATCTTGCACGCCGTCACTGCGGAGAAATCTATATCCTTCGTCAAATCGACCAGGGAACGGAAGTGACCTGCGAACTCCAGAAAGATATCCCTCTGCATGCAGGTATGTCCTGCGCCGTCTATCGACGCTTCGGGGCAGCGCTTGGTAGTGCTGTCATCCTTGAGTGCGGGGAAAACAAGGTACGTTTGGTTGTTAAAAAAAATAAGTTCGTCAAAATTGGTGATGTTGTTTGTTTTCAAAACGTTACGATTGAAAACGGGTCTTCAGCTATGATGGCCGGATGATATATTTCGGCCGACTAAGCCGTTGTAAAAAAATAACATGGCCGAAGGCATGCCTGGAACGGCATAAGGAGCCGTAAGGAAATGGTTATAAATGGGTCGAGTTATTTCCTAACGGCTCCTAAGGGCAACACCACAGCGAAGCCTTTTCCAACTTACTGATAAGTTTTGCTGTGGTTCCACCGGAAATGCTTGTGCTCTTGTCCCGCTCCTGCCTTTCCCCCCTCAATCCTAGGGCAACCACTGCGTAACCGCCCTTGTCAAGTTCGCCAAGAATCGTTCCGCCGACCGACAAGCCCCAGCTGACTTTCCTGCTGATCCGGTCCCCGCCTATAGTATGGGCATGGAGCAAGGTCTCGGCGCGCTGGAATAATGCCTCGGTTTTTCCATCCGAGCCGCCCGTCGCATGGAACAGGGTAATTGTGTGCTGCTCCTGGCCGGCGAGAATATAGCCGACATGATCAACCGCCCGGAGCGAATTTTCCGAGCCATCAAGGCAGAGTAAGACATTTTTTAGACCCGGCTTGGGTTCGGGGCAGATCCACAACGGCGTAACGCATCCACTGTCTTTGATGATCGACTGGACGGTTTCGTCTGCCGGACGTTCAAACATCCATTGCAGGGCGTAGGATGCTCTCCTGCCGAGGACGATGGCATCGTAGAACCCCCGCGAACCTTCGCCGAGGATATCTTTGACCTTCCCGTAACGCTCGGCAACGGTCTTGGCCATCATGTGTTCTATGGCCATTGCATGCTGACTCAGCATCTCTTTGGCCTTAAAAATCGACCTCCTGGCCTGGACTGTGACTTGGCCCTCAATGCCTTCGTTCGGCCCCTTCCACATCTGATTCAGGGTGTTAGCCATTGCCTTGTCGTCGGTTCGGCAGATGTGCAACAGCGTCACTTGATGCTTGCCAATGGTATTGAAGAATGAACAGAGAAACCGAACCCCGAAGAGATTTTCAATATCATTACTGACGGTAACGAGAAAGTGCTTTTTCATAGATTCCTTTTCAGGTTGCGCTTGGGCAGGCTGCTTTGCCGACCTCACAAAACCACGGCCACGAGCCTGCCATCAATCCTCGATTTCGGCCTTAGCGAGATCGATGGTTAAATCATATGCCCCATCCTCACTGTTGAACTTCATGACAAATCCGACTTTTTTCCCCAGCTGCTGCATCTGGGTATTCTCCCTGAGGACAGTTCCCCAAACCGTCGCCACTCCCTGTTTCTTAGCTGCCTTGAGAAGATTGATAAGCAAGGCCGCTCCCACCCCTTGCCCTTGCCAGGGGTCACCGACCATGATGGAAAACTCGGTATGTGACAGATCCGGGTCGGCGATGACCCTTGCAACTCCTAACATCTTCTCCGTCGGCGATGAAAGATCGAGGGCTATCAGGGCGAGATGCCGATCGTAATCAACCTGGGTGAGCATGGCTAACAACTCCGGAGTCAGTGACTTCATGTGGCGAAAGAAGCGATAATAGACACTGGTGGGAGACAGCGTTTTAAACAACTCGACAAAGATTTCCGCGTCCTCCGGCTGGATGGGGCGAATACCCAGCCGCAGCCCGGTCCTGGTGGTTGTGCACACCTCATATTGCGCCGGATAGGGGCTGATAACCAAATGCATGGGCGATGGTTTCAGGGAAGATCGGAGCAGAATCCGGGCGTCCACCACCACCGGGATACCCTTCTTGACAATTACCGGATTCATGTCCAATTCGGCTATTTCCGGGATATCTATCGCCAGTTGTGAAAGCTGCAGCAGCATTGCCTCAAGGGCGGCCATATCGATCGGTAAACGGTTACGGTAGCCGGTGAGAAGTTTGGCGATGCGAGTTTCCTCTATCAGGCGGTGAATCAGCTGGCTGTTCAGCGGCGGCAAACCAAGAGCCCGATCGCCGATGATCTCGGTATAGACACCGCCGCTGCCGAACAGGATTACCGGCCCGAAAAGCTCGTCCCGCTTGATGCCGAGCAGCAATTCAAAGTCGGGCCGCGGCAGATACGGCTGCACGGTAACACCCTCAATCCGGGCGTTTGCATTGATACCCTTTGCCCCGGTGACAATCTTGGCATATGCAGCCCGCACCTCCACCGCATCGCGCAGATCGAGCTGCACCCCATCGGCCTCACTTTTGTGGGTAATGTCCGGCGACAGGATCTTCAAGGCCACCGGCCAACCCATCTCCTCCGCTACACTCACCGCAGCCTCTAGAGAATCGGCAGTTCGTGTCGGATTGACATGGATGCCATAGGCAGCAAGAAGTTCTTTGGTCCGCTCCTCGGTCAAGAAGCTGCCATCGACAAGATTGGTTGCGTCAACAATAGCCCTGGCCTTGGCTCGATCAAAGAACAGCCGCCGCACCGATCGCGGTGGAATCTCCCGCATGATTTCGAGGTTACGGGTGTGCTGGACCAGGGTCGCAAAGGCATTCACTGCCCTCTCGGGGGTGGCATAGGTGGCGATGCCGGCATCGTTGAGGCACTGTACCGCAGCCGCCACGTCCCGGCCGCCCATCCATACCGCAAAGATGGGGAAAGCCCGTCCTTTCAGGCGCTGCACTACTTGCCTGGCAACCGACAGGGGGTCGGTCAAGGCTTGGGGCAGAAAGATAACCATCAGTCCATGCAGTCCGTCTTCCTTTGCCAGAATCTCCATTACCTGGCCGTACCGGTCGGCGGTGGCATCACCGAGAATATCCACCGGATTATGGTGGCTCCAGTGTTGCGGCAGGATTTCATTCAGGGCATTGAGACTTACGACACCTAATTCAGCGGGTTCCAATCCATGCTGGGCCATGGCGTCGACAGCCATAACACCGGGCCCGCCGCCGTTGGTCATAACGACCAGGTGCGAACCGGCCGGTCGGGGCTGTTTGGCAGTCAATTCGGCACTATCGAACAACTCCTCAATGGTACCGACCCTGATCACACCCGCCCGCTTGAAAGCCGCGGCATAAATCGCATCCTCGCCTGCCAGGGCTCCGGTATGCGACGACGCCACCTTGGCCCCGGCCGCACTGCTGCCGGCCTTGAGGACGATGATCGGTTTTATCCGTGACACCGCACGGGCGGCACTCATGAATTTTCTCACATTGGTAAGCTGCTCTACATAAAGGAGTATGCTTTTAGCCGCCGGGTCCCTGCCCAAGTAATCGATCATGTCGCCGAAGTCGACGTCGAGCATTGAGCCGATACTGACGAAATGGCTGAACCCAATCCCTGTCTGAAAGGACATATCAAGAATTGCCGTACAGATGCCACCGCTCTGCGAGACAAAGGCCAGATTGCCGGTATTGGGCATATCGGCACTAAAACTGGCATTCAACTTGGCACCGGGCACCATCACCCCCAGGCAGTTCGGACCAAGGATGCGAATGCCACCGGCCGTGGCGGCCTTGTGTATCCGTTCCTCGACAATCCGACCAGACTCCCCGATCTCCCTGCCGCCGGAGGAGATGACAATAGCTGCCTTGACCTGGGCGGCCGCACATTGGTCGATTACCTCGGGCACCTGGTGAATCGGTACCGCCACCACCGCCAGGTCGACCCTGGTATCAAGTTCGCCGATGGCAGACACAGCAGGCAATCCCATGATCCTCGGATACTTGGGATTGACCGGCAGCAAGTGGCCGGCAAAGCCGCCACGGATAAGATTGTGGATCAGGGCGGAACCGATTCGTCCCGGTTGTTCGCTGGCACCTATTACAGCAATTGTCTCAGGATGAAAAAGCTTGTCAAGATTCCAGATACCCATGCCACCCCCACAGTATGACTACAGATATTCCGCTGTTCAGCAAGCAACCTCAGCTTTCGTCTTGCCGGAGATTTTATGAAAGAAAAGAGGGATAAGAACAAACCATTCGAGCCTTTTATTAAACTTAACCGCCACCCCTTTGGGTTCGTTTCGGACGATAATGCCACTGACATTTTCAACCACCAACCGGCTGTGATCGCCCTCAAAATAAATATCCACGTCACACTGACTGCCAACCGCCGGACATTGGTCCATTTCCACAAAAAGGCCGTTTATACTGATATCACGTAGTGTTCCCACGCGCTTCTGGCTACTCCCTTTTGCCCGACAGGCCATCCTCGACACAAAAGGCATACGAAACGATGTTCTGCGATTAGCAACCTTACGCATACAAAACCCCTTCCTCGAAATTTTAGCTTTCACAATTTTTAACAAAAATCCAACAGATATTCTGCCAATTCTATTTTATTTTTCCACTCGTTGTCAAATCCGGACAGAATATAAAATGCCTGAGATCGATGTCGATCGAGGTGATAGATAAGCAAATGGTCTCAAAATAAAGGCGGCGGAATTGTTACCTGGCCTCACCAGAAAAACGGTGCCAAAGCAGTAGCTCAACCCTCTTTTATTGTACTCTGGCGAAAAGCTGTGATACAGTTTGAGAGGCTCGCTTTCTTTACCTACCAATTTCTCTAAGAGACTCTGGAGAAGACCAGTGCCGACCATTAAAAACAGTCTCTACCTCACATTCTTCTCAAGCGTAATCGGCGCAGCCCTGTTCATGGTAATTGGAATAGGCTATTTTTGGATCGATTCGGAGTTGAAAGGCTTCGATGAAGATGCAATCACGCTGCGAGAGTCATTTGTCGAAGAGCAGAAAAACAAGGTCAAGAATGTCGTTGATCAAGTCGTTCAGCATATCAAATTCAGGCGGGATACCACCGAGCAGAGTATTAAAGACAACCTTAAAGAGCGGGTATATGAGGCCGTAAAAATCTGTCAACATCTCTACGAGACTTACCACGACACGAAAAGCCAGGATGAACTCATTGTCCTGATTAAAGAGAGCCTGCGAACAATCCGCTTCAACCATGGACGGGGTTATTATTTTATCTACGATATGCGGGGCAATAATGTCCTACTACCAAACAACCCCGAACTGGAAGGCAAGAATCTCCTCAACCTACTTGATGACAAAGGTCAATATACTGTTCAACGCTATATCAAAATCGTCCAGGAACAAAGCGAAGGCTATATGGAATGGAACTGGTATAAGCCAGGTGAAACAACGAAAATGTCCAAAAAGATCGGATTTGCAAAATCTTTCGGCGAGCTAAACTGGTTCATCGGAACTGGTGAATATGTCGAAGACGCTGAAAAGGAGATGCAAGAAGAAATTCTGACTTATATCAACACAATCCGCTTCGATCATGACAACTATGTTTTTGCATATGATTTCGAGGCAATTACTCTGGCCCACTTCAAACCTGAGAATATTGGAAGGAACCAATGGAATTTTGTTGATCCAAACGGCGTGCTGGTTCTACAGAAACTGACTCAACTCTCTCAGGAACCCGATGGCGGTTTTTTACAATATGTCGGCACCATCAAACCGGAAACCGGCAAACCAAGTGAAAAAATCAGTTACGCCGACAGTATCCCTGACTGGCGTTGGATGATAGGGGCTGGGGTTTATCTTGATGATATTGAGTTGGTTCTTGCGCAAAAACGTGAAAAATTGCAGCAAAGAATCAAGGATCACTCCCTGAAGGCTATGCTGATCCTGCTGCTAGCCTTTGCCATGATTGCATTCTTGGCCCGTATCTTTTCGGCCAATCTGCAACGGAACGTCAAGGCATTTATTTCATTTTTTGAGGAAGCTGCGATAAAGGCCGTCCGGATGGATGACAAGCTTGTCCACTTAGATGAATTTAAGCACATGGTTACCCCAGCTAACCGTATGCTTGATGAAAGAAACAAGGCTCTGGAGGCGCTACAGGAAAGTGAAGAGCGCTTAAATCTGGCCATCAGCGCCACAGGACAGGGATTATGGGATTTTAATCTGGAAAATGACACTCTCATTTGGGACCGGAGGGCTTTTTCTATTTTTGGTTGCAATCCGGAAACCATCATAGCGTCTAGAAAAGCGATCGCATCCAAGGCTAATCCCGAAGATTGGGCTGCGGCTGAACGAGCGCTGGAAGATCATATAGCCGGTCACACAGAAGAGTACCGCGCAGAATATCGTCTGCAACGGGAAGATAACGAGTGGATCTGGATTCTTGATCAAGGGAAAATTACCAAACGAGATGAAAAAGGCAAAGGTGTTAGGGCAGTCGGCACCTATATTGATATTACTTCCGCCAAAGAGGCAGAGCACGAAAAGAACGAACTTCGCGAGCAGTTAAACCGCTCGAAAAAAATGGAGGCGCTTGGGTTGCTGGCCGGTGGCGTTGCCCATGATCTGAACAACGTACTCTCGGGAATTGTCAGCTATCCCGATCTGCTTCTCGAAAGTCTGCCAGGAGATAGCTCTCTCCGCAAGCCACTCACAACGATCAGGGACTCCGGCACCAAGGCAGCAGCCATAGTCCAGGATCTACTTACCTTGGCCCGTCGCAGTATTGTCACCTATGATGTGGTCGATCTCAACGAGATCGTCGCCGAATATCTCGTTTCGCCGGAATATAAACATCTTCAGTCTCAGTATCCAATGACGAAGGTTGAGACCCATCTTGACCCCTCTCTACTGAACATAAAAGGTTCGGCTAGCCACCTCTATAAATCTCTGACAAATCTTATCACCAATGCCTTCGAGGCTCAGCCCGATGGTGGTCCTATTACACTTGTTACCGCCAACCGGTATCTCGAAGAAACCTTCAGGGGCTATGAATCAATCCTTTCAGGAGAATATGTTCTTCTTCGGGTGGAAGATCGAGGAATGGGTATTGCTCCGGAAGACATTAAGCGAATCTTCGAACCTTTCTTCACCAAAAAAATCATGGGCCGTCGTAGCGGAACCGGACTGGGAATGGCGATCGTCTGGGGAACCGTTCAAGATCATAGCGGCTATATCGATATACAGAGCAAGCAAGATAAGGGCTCAGTATTTGAACTCTATTTCCCGGTTACTCGGGATGAGCCTGTTAAAGAGGCAACCACGAATTCCACCACAAATATGATGGGCGCTGGCCAACATATCTTGGTTATTGATGACATTGCTGAACAGAGACACATTGCCGAGCGTATACTCAGCAATCTCGGGTATAAGGTTACCACGGCAGAAAGTGGAGAGGCTGCCGTTACTATACTGCAAAAACAGATTGTCGATCTGGTGGTACTCGATATGATCATGGAACCAGGCATGGACGGTCTTGATACTTACCGGCAGATCATTGAAATTTATCCTGGCCAAAAGGCCATAATCACCAGTGGCTATACCGAAACAGACCGAGTTAAGCAGGCTCAGCGGCTCGGTGCTGAACAATATTTGCGAAAACCCTATACTTGCAAGGGTCTTGGCCTTGCTGTGTATCAAGAACTTGGCGACAGATGTTCGACTCAATTGCCCAATGTTCCGTGATTACCAAAGACGGAAAAAGAAGGGCTTCATTCTCACTCCTGAAAAAGCCATAAATATGCGAGACTCAAAGGGCAGATGTAATGTTCGGGCATAAGGGTACTGCTCGAAGGTGCCCGGTTTCTGGGCTGGTTTGTACTGATTACGCTGCTGATCTCATAGAAGAAACAGTCGGCGCTCAGGTGTCCGGCTCTCCTTTTACTGCTTAAAACCGGTTCATCCGGTTTAAGCATACTTTTCAAATACGAATGTGGACATACTCCTTTCTTTATGGTGAGACCAATCAACTCATAAAGGAGGTAGAAGCATGTCCACAAGCATATTGTACCATGGGTTCGGAATTTATGGCTATCA
>JANNQF010000072.1:0-24735 GCA_031441605.1 Deltaproteobacteria bacterium | reverse complement strand
GGCAGACGCGAGACCGACGAAATCCACGCATGGTGAAGAGGCGAAACTCCCCGTACAAGCCTCACGACCGATCGGCAAAGAGACACGAACCCATTGATTGCACACCAGCGATGACGAGGTCACGGACTGGTTTTCATGCCGCTGGAGGGTGGTTTGGGACTGAGCGTCAGCACCTCAAGTTCTGAAAACCAAGATTTGGCGATACTGCCCTGGGTTTCCATGGCGAACCGGTAGCCTGAAGCCTTACCAAGACGTAACAGGCCGTCCAAGGGCTGAAGGGCAGGATTGCCGCCGGATAGCGAGACAAGCATTGGCCGCCCACCGCATAACTGCCCAACCTGCGCGAGAATTTCCTTCGCCGACATCTCCGTCCAGAGCTTGCGAAAGCGCTGATCTACCGCATACAGGGTGTCGCACCAGTGACAGCGGTAATCACAGCCGCCGGTACGCACAAATACCGTCGGCAGACCGATCAGCGAACCTTCTCCCTGAACCGTGGGGCCGAAGATCTCGCAGATTTTAATGCCTCGCGCAGCGCTCATGGCCGGTATTCAGCCCAGGTCTTCGGCGTCTCACTGACCTTCACCGCCGATACCTCCGGCCAGCGGTCCTTGCACCAGGAAAAGAAATGATGGGCCAGACACTCGGCGGTGACGAAGGAGTTACCGAAGAGATCGTTGAGATGGCGATGATCGACGGTGTCCTCAAGATAGGTCTTGAACTCGGTCAGTTCCCGATAATCGCGAACAAAACCGGTGGGACCAAGCTCCATCGCCTGCAACTCAACCACAACGGTGTAATTATGGCCGTGCAGCCGGGCACAGGGATGCTCGTCCGGCAATCCGAACAGTTGATGCGAGGCGGAAAAGCTAAATTCTTTGGTAATGGTATACATCTACGCCACCCCGCCGGTTTTGGCCCGGGCCACGGCCCCTCGCCAGTAAAGACCGTCTTGGTAGTTCGTCGGGTCGGCAACACCGGCCAAGGCGAAGGCCTCAATACGTTCGACACAGGTACCGCAACGGCCACAGTGCATTTCGCCGCCCCTATAGCAGGACCAGGTTTTGTCAAAGGGCACGGCCAGACGAGCCCCGGCGCTGACAATGTCGGCCTTGGTGGCGGTGATAAAAGGCGTATACAGCGTGATTTGCGCCAAACCCTCCATGGCAAAATCCTGCATGGCTTGAAAGGCCTGAATAAATCCCGGCCGACAGTCGGGGTAGATGAAATGATCGCCGCCGTGCACCGCCGTGGCCACCGCCTCCGCCCCCCGCGCCGCGGCAATGCCATAGGCAATGGTCAGCATGATGGCGTTGCGGTTGGGGACGACGGTGAGTTTCATGCTCTCTTCGGCGTAGTGACCGTCGGGAACCGCGATTTCATCGGTGAGGGCCGAGCCGCCGAGCAGGGCGCCAAGAGGGGAGATATCAATCGGCAGAAACGGCACGCCGAGCCGATCGGCGCACCGCTTTGCAAAGTCGATCTCTTTTTTGTGGCGCTGGCCGTAGAGGAAGGAAACGAGGCCGAGCAGCTGATTTTCAGCCGCCACTTTATGGGCGAGGGTGACGGAGTCAAGTCCGCCGGAACAGACAACAATGGTTTTCATCTTTTTTTCGTCCTTGTTTTTATTAACCGGGTAGGTCCGCGACCGGTATGCTGCCGTGGCAGTTGGCCAAGCTATAGCAAGTTTCAGGCAAAAATGTAAGGTTTTTTGTAACTATTCATTTCAACCGTATGCACTTTGTCTGATTGGTTTTTGGCTTCCCCTCCCTTGACGGGAGGGGGGAACGCCGCTCCGCCCCCCGGCCTCCCTTTTATTTGCTGTCGTCCACCGCCTTGTCGGTGCTTTCGCCCGCGGCCCTCTCTGAGCTTTCTCCCGCGGCCTTTTCCGGCTCCGCCGCCTGCGCTTTTGCGATCAAAGAATCGCGGTTTACTTTCAGAAGACTCTCCACCTGCAGGGTATGTACCTTGCAGTAGAGATCACGCTCCGATTGCTTCAGCACATAGGCATCACCCTCCGCTTTTACCAAGCGAAATTCCGCCGCACCGCCACCCTTACGGGTTATGGTGTAGCGCAGGGCCGGAGTGCCGGAAAAAAGAGGCTCGACATCCTGCGCTTTGAGAACCGCCTGAACCGTCAGGCCGCTCGCCTTGGCGGCCAGATCGCCGGCAGCCTTGGCATCGATTACCTGGCCCTCGGGAAGATCCGCCAGCTGCCAGGCGTTATCCTTTCGTTGCAGGACAAAGTCGGCAAAAATTATGGAATCAATATCCTCTTCTTTTATTTGCATCATGTTTTTATCGAGCCACTTGTCGGCCGCAGTCTCCAACTCAAAGGTGCTGAGATCGACCACGACCACAGCCTCCGACCCGGCCTTACGGGCATGGATCTGGCGGAAACCGGGAGAGGTGCCGACATACAGATCGCAGGTAACGCTGTCACCGGCTTTCAATACCACATGGCGTTGAAAGACATCGTCTGCCACCTTGAAACGTTTGGCTGCCGCAGCCGACGTGGCGACGGCAAAACCCTGCTTCAGCCCGGAAAGTCTTGCAAGGAGAGCGGCAACCTGCTCAGGGCTTGCCGGAGCGGCAAAGGAATCCGGCAAAATCCAACCGCTACCACTTTTTTGCACTACCATCCGGTCGTTGTCCGGACCGGTGATCTCCAGTGTGGTGACGGCCTCGGGCGCAAGGCCGAGCAGCGGCGCGCCGGGCTTCGCGATATCGCTTCCCGTATGACCGCCGATCTGCAGGGCCACGACCAGGCCTATCTGGAGCACAAGCAGGGTCGCTGCAAGTATAATCGTCTTTTTCATATTCAATTCCTCCCCATGCTCTGTCGCAGCAATGCCATATGGCGTTTTTCCGTGCGTATGCTTGACCGTTTTCGCATAACCCAGACTAGAACCAGACCGACAAAAGCCAGGCCATAGTTGAGGTATTCAAAGGCAAGCTGCATCTCTCTGGTCATCGGCAGCAGCGGCCGGGAAAAATGGCTGCGGCCGCGAATCGCTAAAAGTCCGCGATCCTCAAGGGACCAATCGATGGAGTTGGCGATGAGCTGCACCGGTGCCAGATAGGCGGTCCGCATGACGCTTGAATTAATTCCGAGAACCGTGTCGCTGAGAAAGGTGTTTGATGAAAAGAGGATGATCCTGGCACTTTCCGGCGATCTATCAAGCTGCCGGGTGATAACCGGGCCTTTTCTCTCCTCTGCCGGTTTGCCCGGTGCAGGAGGCTGGATATCTTTCGTCTGCTCTTCTCCTTGCGTCAACAAAGGTGAAGGCTTGCCGCTGAAGTACGAGGTGAATTGTCCCTCAAGGGCCACGCCCAGCAGTTTTTTCCCCGGGTTTTCACCAACGGCAAAACCGAGTTCGCCATGGGCCTTGAAATTCGGCTGGATTTTGGTCTCGGCTGATGCCCAGCTTTTCTCCGAACTTTCAAGCAAGCGGAGCACCTTGCGGTCCTTGTTCTTCTCAGCATCAACCGATATCGGCGAGGCCCAGTTCATGGTCAACTGATTCAGACCGCTGGTAAGTCCACTTGCCGCATTCATACCATCCGGCCGAATATCAACGAAATAGGGGTAGTTAACCAGACTCATCTCCTGCACGGAGAAGCCGGCAACCTGGCGCTGCACCGGCACGGGAAAGGCACTGTTTTGCGGATCGAGGACCATCTCTTCGTTGATCTTGACCCCCATAAAACCCAGCCACTCTTCCAAGCCCGAGGCCTTTTTCTCAACCGCCAATTCACGGTCAAGGCCAATGGCAAAAGGCGCGGTGGCGATAACCACCGTGCCGCCGCGCATGAGGAACTGGTCCATGGCGAAAAGCTGCTTTTCGCTGGTGGCCTCGGGTGCTACGACCAGAAGCAGGTCGGCCTCGTCCGGGGTGTGCCCCTTTGCCAGATCGGTTGGGATGATGGTGTGTTCCTTACCTAGCACCTCTTTCAAGGTTTCAAAGGGCAGTCCCTGGCCAGGCATGCCGTATTGCGGCATCGGCGGCATGCCTTTCGGGGTATTGAGAGCAATGGTTTTGCCGAATCCGGCCGAAAATCTTTTCAGACCGGCCTCGATTGCCCGTTTGAGACTCTCCTTGGTAAGATCCTCCGGCAGTGGTATTTCCACCAGCCGCTCGCCGCTGACAAGGGTCATGTAATACCAGAAGGAACGCTGGTCAAAGAGGCTCGCGGCCATCGGCCGAAAACCGTATTCCTTGCTGATCTTCTCGGCAACACTGCCACCCTCGGCATCGGGATCGACCAGGCGGCTGCTAAAGAGCGCGCCTCCCTCCTGCCCCATGTCGGCAAGCATGGCCTGCAGGTCTTTTTTCAGGGCGACAAGTTCCACCGGCAGTTTCCCATCCGGCGACATATAGCCGGTAAACTCGATCTTTTTGCCTATCCCTGCAAAGAGATCTCCCCCACCCTGGTAACTGTACAACACCTTTTTGATGGCCCGAGTGATATCGTATTCCGGGTTGCGCAAATCAACATCGATATTTTCTTCACTGGCTGACTTTATTTCGATTAAATCACGAAAGCCAAGCACCTGAAACTGATCGCCATACTGAATAAGCAGATCGAAATAGGAATTGGTGACCGCCGCCTGGTACTTGCTGGCGGTCTGAAACGGCACCGGTCGGATACCGTACTTCTGTCCCGCCTCCTGTTCAAGCTCAGGGTGCTCCAACGGATCGATAAACTCGACGCGCACCTTGCCGCCGCCGGCGATCGCATATTCCTGCATCAGGTCGCGGATCCGCGGCACCAGTGGGGCCAGGAGGGGATGGGTTTGGGCGGAGAAATAACCACGGATAAGCAGGGGTTCCTTGAGCTGGCTCAGATAATTTCTGGTCGCCTCGGAGATGGAATAGATATTACCGTGGGTCATATCGCTGCGCAGCACACCGATGCCGGCCAGCCAGAAATTGGCGACCAGAAAATTGGCGATGATAAGCCCTGAGGCCAGCTGCCAGCGGCGATGGTGGCTGTTTGCCGGGTTATCGGCCCAGCGGATCTTTTCCAGTCCATAGATATTGAGACTGAGAAAGATACCCATGATACTGAGATAATAATAGAGATCGCGCAGATCGATAACCCCGCGGGTAATGGAATTAAAGCGCGAGCCCGAGCCGAGAAGCTTGAGCAGTTCCGAGCCGCGATTGCCGAAAAAGGCGCTCAGGGTATCAGAGCCGAGCAGGTAAAAAAGTGAACAGAGCAGAACAGTTGCGATCAGGCTGACGATCTGATTTTCCGACTTGCCGCTGACATACAGGCCGATGGCGATATACGCCGCCGCGAGAAACAGGGTGGCCAGATAGCCGCCGAAGACCGGGCCCCAGTCAAGCGGCCCCATGAAACCGACGGTGAGCGGCAGAGGCAGGGTCAAGAGCAGTGAGACTCCGATCAGGCCGAGGCAGGCGAGGAACTTGCCGAACACCAGCGCCCACGGCGATACCGGGGAAGTCAGGAGAAATTCGAGGGTTCCGGCCCGCCGTTCCTCGGCCCACAGGCGCATGGTCACCGCAGCGGTAAGAAAAATAAGGAGAATCGGCATCCATTTAAAAAGAGGCCGCACCTCGGTAATGTTGCCAGCAAAAAAGGTCTCAACCCAAAAAAAGATGAACAGCGTTGCCGCCAGGAAGACGCCGATAAAAATGATGCCGATGGGTGAGCTGAAAAACGCATCAAACTCCTTTTTGGCGATGCGAAAAATGGTCCTCATGATGCACTCCTCCCTGTGGCGCTGATTTCGGCGAAGACGGTTTCCAGATTCCTGGCCTCAAAGCCCATGGAGTAGAGCGGCCAGCCCTTGTCGTGCACGGCGCGGGCAATGGCGGCTGCCGCCTCGTTTCTGTTATCTCTATTTGTAAGGGTCAGGGCATAGGTCTTTCCGGGGCCAGGCTCGGCTGCCGAAACGCAGGGAGCGGCCTGGGTCACTCCGGCAACTGTGCCGAGGAAGGCCATGGCCTCGCCGGGTTCGGCATTTATGGAAAGCAGCAGCCGTCCTTCGGTGCGCAGGGCATCGAGGCGGGAATCAAGGGCCTTTTTCCCGTCTTTTAAGATGATGACCCGGTCACAAATGGCCTGGACCTCCTGGAGAATATGGGTGGAAATAATAATCGTCGAATGCTCGGCAAGTTTGGTGATCAATCCGCGCATATGCTGAATCTGCGTCGGATCAAGACCGTTGGTCGGTTCATCGAGGATAAGAATGGCCGGATTGTGGAGGATGGCCTGGGCCACACCGGTACGCTGGCGATAGCCCCGCGACAGGGTGGCGATGGGTTTGATCGCCTTATCCTGCAATGCGGTCCGGGCAATGGCTCTGGCGATAAGCGGTGCCCGCTCCGCCTCCCCCAAGCCGTGCAGGGCAGCGGCATAATCGAGATAATCGAATACCGTCATTTCCGGATACACCGGGCAGTTTTCCGGGAGATAGCCAATCTGTCGCTGAATCGAACGGCGATCGGCACCGATCTCCCGACCATCGACGCTGATGGTGCCGCTGGTCGGTTCGAGGTAGCCGGTAATCATCTTCATGATTGTCGTCTTGCCGGCCCCATTGTGGCCGAGAAGCCCAACAATCTCTCCCGGAGAGATCGCAAACGAGACATTGTCTACCGCCGCAAAATCGCCGTATCTTCGCGTAATATTTTCAACTGTGATCATGCCTCTGCTCCATGCTTAAGAAAATCGGTTGCAGGAAGGGTAAGGCCGCCCTCCTGGCCCCATTTACCGGGACAAGTACCCTCGAACTGTTTTTTCGTAGCGCATTTTCATGCCCTTGCCGGGCATGAAAACAGAGTGGAAAATACTGTTCAGAGACCAAAAAAAAGACGCGATCTGGAAACGCAGAAAATACCCGGAAGAGAAGAAGTGCGGACCTGCGGCAGCAAAAGACTGAACACCCGGTTATAAAGCCGGGGGCAGAGTTCATACACGCAGGATACCGGTGTCCTCCCAGAAAGGTCATGCCGCCGTCCTCCACAGCGATCATAGCCCTACCCCGCCATCACTCTGTCCTCATCCGGATCTGTTTCCGGATCAAAACATCAATCGGCTCTAAAAGTAAAAACTGCCAAGTGTATGTCAAGGGGGCAAAGCGCAAAAAATATGTCCGTGGCTCTCGCAAATTTGGCCAAATCCGGGTAATCTGGCCGAATGGTGTTCATGCACCCGGCGAAAAACCATCCGCTGCCACCTTCTCCCCTCCGGAGTATGGGTTGAGGCGTAATTGACCGAGAGTTATAAAGGGCTAGGACACACCATGTTGAGGAAGATTCTTTTTGTGGATGATGACCAGATACTGCGCTGTGCCGTTGAAAAACATTTAGCGACATACAAAGAGCACTTCTTGGCAGTCGTCGCAAGCGATGGCTTCGATGCCGTCAAAATGCTGAAAAAAACACCATTTTCTCTGGTCATTCTTGATCTGATAATGCCGCGAATGGATGGGATGAGCCTTGTCAGCCATATTCGCGACAATTATCCCGACATCCCCATCGTCATAATTTCCGGGATGCCGGTTGCGCAGATGCAACATCTGGCTGCGGCAAGCGACATAGTTGCCTATCTCAGCAAACCGTTCCAGGCCGACGAGCTTGTCTCCGTTATTATGCATACGCTGCGCCAGGAAGCGCAGGGAGGCATCATGCATGATGTCTCTCCGGCGGTCTTTTTGCAGCTCATGGAAATGGATGTCAAATCCTGCACGATTCGGATTCTTGATAAGAAATCAAAGCAGGGAGGCATTTTGTGTTTCATCGACGGACAGCTGGTGCATGCACGGATCGATGCATTGCAAGGTATGGATGCTGCGTTAAAAGTTTTTACCTGGGATGCGGTAACGATTTTTCTTCGTAATGATTGCCCGGCGCGGGAGGACACCATCAACAGCGGCCTGCAGGCAATAATCATGAAGGCTGCGGGTATGAAGGACGAATCGGAGGAGCCGGAAGAGTCCGACGTTGAGGAGGACCACCCATCCCCGCTTGAAGTCGCCGATACCCTCGCCGATCCACGGCCACCGAATGATTTTCCCGCCGGACTGCCCTTTACGCAAGCGTCGACAGGGGTTTCTTTCCAAGATGCCGACAATTCGGAAAAGCCGGCAATCTCAACGCTTGACCTCAAAAACCTTTTGGAAGATGCAGCGGGAATACACTGCAGTATTGATGATATTCACCATGACGAAGCCATGGGCAGTGTGATTTCGCACCTGAATGAGCTGGGCGCAAGCTCACGATTTGGCAATTTCCAGGTAGCCTACCTAGGCACCGACAAGGCTTACGATCAAATTCTTCTGCCCGGCCTGCCGCCGACTCTTGTCAATGTTCCGAAAAACAGTCCCTTCGACATAATTATCGAACTCGTGCGCACCATAGACTGCAGGCAATGACCAGGGTACTAACGCCCCTGATCGACAACCTTTTGGATTTCCGCACTGCTCAGTTCGCTGTCAAATTCTACATGCAGAGAATAATCATTGCCGACAAAGTCATTGCAGCGGACGGCCATGACTTTTCCGGCACGCAGAAGTGGTACGGTTGCGGCTTCGGGGCGAATACTCACCTTAATCTTTTTTCCAAACAGTGCCGCTGCATTCTTCTTCTTGGAAAAACGGAGACTGAGGGCAACACCTCCCTGGGAAATATCCAGGAGCTCGCCTTTTGCCACCGGCCCCGTCTCCCTCCCATTTTGATCAAGAAGGACTATGGTTACCCGACCAGCCGCCGTCTTTCGCTCGAAGTGCCTTCTGGTTCGGCTGCTTGTAGTGAAATGGTTGCTGGGCGAGGTAAATCTCTTGCAAAAGTCCCGCAACTTTGCATACAGGCCAGGACAATTTTCCTTCTGGCTGTGCAGTCTTTCCCAGGTCAGCAAGGAAAGGGAGGCTCCCTTACTCACAGCATTGACCGTCCAAACCGAGACGTCAAAGAAGGTGTCACTCCCCAGTATTTCACCGGGCCGGAAGACCTTGAGCGGCACTTCCCGACCCTGACTGACGGCCCTGAGCTGAACGTGCCCGCTGTTGACGAAAAACAAGGTGGTGTGAAACTCCCCCTGGTTCACAACCGTTTCGCCATCGGCGTAATTTTTTTGTGTCATTGCATGGTAGAGAGAGGCAAACTCCCCTGGGGAAAGGGTATTGACAAGTTCTTTCCAAACCAGCAAATAGTCATCGCTGATTGAGGCGCTTTTTTCTTCTTCAATTATTTCTGCAGCACGAATACTCTCGACCAGCGCCATGGAATCAATCTGCATGAGCCAATCGCGCAACTGCTCGGCCTTATGAAAACTTTTCGCCTTGGCATTGCTTGTTATGAGCTGCATAATGAGGGCAACGGCCTGACGCTTTTGGCCTTTGCCCAGCAATTCTTGAACCTGCTGCTCCTCCGAGCTGCTCCCCTCTGCAAGCGGTGCAACCTTGGTGGATCGATTCGCTGCCTGGGCAGCTGGTGCATCCGCCAGGGCCTTGAGGGCATTGTCGAGATGCGGCTTGGTCATCTCGTCGCCCTCGGACAGCATTTTTAGCAGTACTCTTTTACGAAGAGTTGGATCAACAAGCCTTTCCTGCACGTTTTCGCAGGCAGCCCGAATTTTCTTCAGATTTTTTTCGTTCGTCATGCCGACAATCAAATAGCCGACATCGGTGGAATGAAGATAATAGTGCCCTTTACTGAAAACAAACTCTGCTGTCGGTGGCCTGCGCAAGTCGTTTATGATCGCGTTCCACAGAGCAATTTCCCTGCCATCTATCACCGAGATACCGACCTGTCTGCAAAAAAGCACCTCACCCTGAAGGGAGAGAAGAATCACCTCGCGTATCGAATCAAGCAGCGCTATCTTAGTCAAAAAGCTATTCATAGAAACTTTTCGGCGAGTTGGTTAGAAAAGAAGTCTGTGTCGGACCAGTTTCGGGGCATGCGCCGCTATCGAGGCCAAGAAGAAAACCAGCAACACCGTTCCCTGCATCGGGAATAAACCATGGTATGCTGCACCCAGCAGGAGCATCTTGACAAAGGTCGCTATCCCTGCCAATTCCCGATAAATCTGGCGGTGCCTGATCCCTTCGGTAAAGAGCAGCACTATTCCGCTGCCAAAGGCAATCCCGGTATAATGGGCCGGTGGCCGGGTCATGTCGCCGTAAAGAAAGGTGGCCAGCACAACGGCAGCTCCTATCAAATGCATTGCCCTGATTGCGATCGACAACCACAGCACCCAATAAGGTCGATTGCCGATTTGGCCCATTTTACCAGCCTCACCCCAACCGTTTCTCGACTTTTCAGCCATTTTTACCGCCACCCCTCGATCTTCATGTCGCCGTCCGCCCAAGACCCAGCCGTACATACTCACAGAGCTTTCCAATGTACACCACAGACGCAATGTCATCCATGATGAATTGCACGACCCCTTTTCTTCATCCGCAAAAAAGAAACATAATGAGGATAGACAGATGTGGGTGCCAAGCCTTTTATGCCGATGAGCCTGTTTGACCTTTGACCATCTCGGAAAAACTGACGACCTTATTTTTCCCGAGGCGCTTGGCCTCAAACAAGGCATGATCGGCGTTACCCAGGAGTTCCTCAAGGGTTCGCGCATCATCGGGGTAGGTAGCAATGCCGCTGCTGACGGTAATATGGACGTTCAGGTCACAAAATGAAAGAAAACTCGCCTGCTCGATCGCCCGGCGTATCAGTTCGGCAAGCCGCCCGCCTTGCAGGCGGTCATGACCGGCGAGAACCAAAACGAATTCATCGCCTCCATAACTCACACCATAGCTCTCCTCCGGCAATAACGGCATGATAACTTCCGCGAGTTCGGCGATAGTACTGCTGCCGTTGAGGTGGCCATGGGTATCAACGACCTTCTTAAAACTGTCGATATCAATAAAAACCACGGAAAGCGGCCGATCCGCATGACGCTCCAACTGTTCATTGAGAGACTGGTAAAGAAAGCGGGTGTTGTAGAAGCCGGTGAGATCATCAAGAATGGACAGGTTCCGGTAACGGATAACGCTTGCCTGCAAATCCTCCTGCGCCCTGCGCAGAGTCAGGTGGGTTCGCACGCGAACCAACAACTCGGCGGGAGTGAAAGGCTTGACTATGTAATCCTGGCCTCCTGCCTCAAAGCCGTGAACGATATCCTCCCGTTCACCACGGGAAGTGACGAAAATAACAGGAATATCCTTTGTCGGTGGATTCGCCTTGATAGCCCGACAGACCGCAAATCCTGATTGCCCGGGCATATCGACATCGAGAAGAACGAGGTCCACTTTCAGAGTCTTAAGGCTTTCTAAGGCCTCTTCCCCACAGACGACAGCCTTCACACGATAGGCGGAGCGGCTTAACAGTTCCACCATGAGTTTGGTGATTACCGGGTTGTCGTCAACCACCAGGATAGTGGGTGCAGTTTTATCCTTATAATGTTCCATATCCGTCTGAACCACATCAAGATCGGCTTGGGCATAAGCCGTTGTCATACCTTTATGTATATTCGCTTTAATTACCAACTCTCGGTGGCGATGGCAAAAGAAATGTTTTGCATTGCCTGCTATGAGAAGTCATCCTATTCAGGCTATGCATCTTTCGGCTTTTCAAGCCCCAGCGGCGCGAGAATTTGGTTATTGAAAAGGCGCATAAGCAATTCATCCGGGTCACTGCCGATGGCCAGGGAAATTGCTTGTATCTGCTCGGCCACCTGCTGGTGTCTCTCCCAGCAGGTGGCACGCGCCTGTTCGATATGCGCCCAGTTGCCATCGGCGAGAAACAGCTGCCAGGCGGCGATTATTTCCGGAAACAACCTTTCTCGCAGGCCATCGAGCATCGACAGATAAAAGCCGAGAGATGATTGCCGTTGCTCCCGAATGACATATGCCAAAAGACCTTTTGGGTGCGTATCAGCCAGGATATCCTTCACCGCCCGGCTGACAAATTCCAGCACCGTTCCGGGAAAATGGCCGATGATTCCTCTCAGTGAATCGGAGGTAAGGGTCGTTTGCAGTATCTCGCCTATCTCGTGGTATATAAACAGGTTCATTTCCTCGTCAACAATGTTATCCAGTGCCGCCGCAAATACCTCCCGATCCAGTGTGCCGTTTTTATAAACGCCATAGCGCAGTAAAGCTTGCCGTATGGCGTTGCGACATGAGGAGCGAACCTCCATGATTTGGTCCCAGAAAAAAAAGCGAAGAGATTCCTTGCGGATAATTATCAGGCCATCCTGCGCCATGGCAAAGGGAGCGGCCATTTCTTTTGCCCACTCTTTCCCTAAAACTACTATCGAACACCCCTCCAGCCGGCGTTGCTCGATGATCTCGGCGAGAAAAAAGACGGTCTTCATTGATCGCCCGAACCCGGCACCGTACTGAACTTTCGTACCCATAAGAGCGCCGTTGATGGCTTCGAGATCAAGCGGAGCAAAGATCTTTCCGGAAACAGAGAGGGGACGAAAAGGCTCGTCGACTATGGTTGCCCAGAAGTTTTCTTTTGCCTCAATCCAGTCGAGAAGATCGGCTGTCTCTGGTTCTTCCCAAGGTTGCAGACCTTTTTCCCACTTATAGAGATTGCGGAGTTTGAGGACCATGGTGCACATTGTATAGATGCCATGATCCCGGGCATCGGAGATATTGCAGTTATGCTGAATATCCTCAATGAAGGGGCTGAGTTCAGGGTGGGTTGCCATGGTGAATGCGACACATCGGGAAGGTTGTATTATTGGCATCAGTCGTTACTGCCGGTTTTTGGAAATAGCGCTATAACCGGTAGAGCCAGCAGGGGAACAAAGGCAATGACGGTGAGGACCGGACGAATGCTATAGGAATCGGCCAATTTACCGATGATCGGAGTGATGGCCCCGCCAAGGCCGTAGGCAAAGCCCATCATCAAACTTGCAACCATGGAGCGGCCTTTCGGCGCCAGGGTCTGGGCCATAGTAACGCCCAGGGGCAAGGGTGCCAGGACAAAGCCGCCGGCCAAGGCTGCACCGGCATAGACCCAGTTGCCGTTCAGTTGCATGAAAAGCCAGAGGGTCGGGGCCATGCACAGAAAGGAAAAAAGAAAAACCGGTTTGAAACCGATACGATCGGAGATATGGCCGGAAAGCAGGCCGCTGATGGTGCCGGAAACGATAAACATCGAATAAATCGCCCCTGCCGCCACCACACTGAATCCCTCCTGCACATAAAGCACCGGCATAAAAGTCAGAAATGACTGACCTACTATGGCCCGCAGGAGCATGACCAGCCAGATCAGGGCAACGACTTTCCAGGCATCGCCCAGGCTTTCCTTCAGCGCTCCTAAAAAGCTCGTTCGCCTCATTCCCTCACTTTGCGGTCGAGGTATCACCCGCAAGAGATAGATCAGAAGCAGCAGACCGGCGATCATGGTCGCCGGCATGGCCGACAAGCCGAAATAGGCCACATACCAGGTAATGAACAGGGGACCGAGACCGAAGGCCAAGGTGCCGCCGGTATTGAATACCGACATGGAAAATCCGGCCTTGCTGCCGGCATACAGGGGCACCATGCCGGTGACCGAAGGATGAAACATGGAGGAACCGACCGAGCCGAGGGCGACAAAAAGGAGGAGGATCCAAAAATTCGGGGCAATGCCGGCAAGCGGTATAAAGACGATGGTCAGAGCGAGTCCGATGAGGATAAAGGCCCGGGTCTGATACCGGTCGGCGAGATATCCGACGGTCGGTTGAATGATAAAGGCGAGGAGGCGCATGGTGCCGGCGATGATGCCTATCTGGGTCAGGCTAAGACCCAGTTTGTCGACAAAGACCGGAAACAAAGGGGTAATGAAGGCGGTGTAAAAATCGCCGGTGAAATGTATGAGGGTCAGAGCAAAAAGTATTTTCAGATTCGCCGACATGGTGTGAATTCCTCTCTATTCAGCAGACCATTTCCATGACTGCAGTTTGGTTTGGTATCCCTGTACCAGAAAATTCATACATTCCCCATCAATATTTGCCCGACCGACCTGCCGTTTTTTTCAAAAATCCGTTCTCTCCTCTTTTCCTTTGTGGCTACAACTCGTATATTTATAGGGTGTTATTTTCGGATTTCCAGCAAAATACTCTCCTCAACCCGGTGATACTATGAAAAATATCCTTGCGGTAACCATCATTGTTTGTGCATTTTTCATTGTTCCGAAACCGGCAGTGTCTGAACAGGTATCACACACCATACGCTGCGAAAGTGAAGAATTCTCACCACGCCGTTGTGAGCTGCCGGTCGCTCCTCGCAATGCTGAAATCAAGGAAATCAGAAAGATACAACAACTCTCCAGCAAACCCTGCATTGAAGGCAAATCATGGGTGGCAAACGAATCCGGTATTACCGTAAGCAACGGATGCCGGGCCGAATTTAAAATAATTTACATGATATCCGACCATTCGGACCGCCGCGAACGTCGGTATCAAAAGTCTGATTCGCAGCGCCGGCATGAGAGCGCAGATGATCGGTACGAGGATTCTTCTCCTGGGTCTGCCGAAGATCCGACGGAAATTGTACTCCGTTCCTTTGAAGACGTTCTGAACAAGAGGCCTTCGCGAGAAGAAATACGCTTCTATCGAAGTCTCATCATTGATCGGGGTTGGACGGAAAGACAGATTCGTAATGATCTCCGCAATCGCAACCGCTCGGGCAATCGCTATTGAGCTGAGGTGCGCACAGCCCAGCCAACAATTCAACATCGCGGCGGGCGGGGAAACGATAAAAGCCAAACACTTTACTCGTGGTTGACTTTTTATGCATATTTATATAAAACTATATGCATAACCAGCGAGGAGGACATTATGAGAACAACATTGGATTTACCTGAAGATTTGGTTGAAAAAGCAATGCAGGCAACCAATATCAAAACCAAAACCAAAGTCATCGTTGCCGCACTTGAACAGTTAATCAAAAGATCCAAAATAGCCGAAATCAAAAACTATAAAGGGCAAGTTGACCTTGATATTGACCTTAACGGGCTCAGGGGTCGTAAATGTCAATCCTGATCGATTCTTCCGTATGGATTGAATATTTCAGGAATGGCAATACCTCAGAGAAAGTCGATTTCCTGATAGACGAAAATCTGGTGGTAACAAACGACCTGATTCTTGCTGAGTTGACCCCATTTTTAAAGATAAGGAAACACAACAATCTTATAGAATTGTTGCATAATATCAATAGATTAATGATTAATATTAATTGGCATCAAATAATTGACATACAATATCAGTGCCTTAAGAATGGATTGAATGGCGTTGGCATTCCCGATTTGATCATAATTCAAAATGCGATACAGAATGCTTCCAGGATTTACTCTCTTGATAAGCATTTCTTGAATATGAGCGCTTTCTTGGAATTTGAGGTTTTTTGAACAGATTCCGATTACTTTTCTGACACTGCGTATTCCCGTAAAACTCGTAGGAATTCCATCATCAATTTATACTCTCTTCATACGTCTATGTCAGCCAACGCTTTAAAAAATATTAATCAGATCGAAGCCAGTCTCTGGGAGGCCGCCGACCAGCTTCGCGCCAACTCCAAACTGACTTCCAGCGAGTATTGCATGCCGGTACTCGGCATCATCTTTCTCCGCCATGCCGGTAACCGCTACGGGTCGGCCTTGGAGCAGATCACGGCTGACCAGGCCGCAGGCAAAATGCCCCAGCGCCCGCTGGCAAAGGGTGATTTTATCAAGCGCCGCGCCCTCATGCTGCCGGAGAATGCCCGCTATGAATCCCTGCTGAAACTGCCCACGGGCGTAAGCCTCGGTGCGGCGCTGGTCGAGGCGATGAACGCCATCGAGGAGGCCTTTGAACCTCTCCGGGGTCAGCTTCCCAAAGAATATGCCCAGTTTGACGACACGCTCTTAGAAAATCTTCTGCGCACCTTCGATTCCGAGGCCATACGCACCGCCGGCGGCGATCTCTTCGGCCGCATCTATGAGTACTTTCTGATGAAATTTGCCATGCAGGGGGCGCAGGACAACGGCGAATTCTTCACCCCGCCTTCCCTGGTGCAGACCATTGTCAACGTCATCGAGCCGGATCATGGCATTGTCTTTGACCCGGCCTGCGGCTCCGGCGGCATGTTCGTGCAGAGCAGCCACTTTATCGAAAGCAAGGGCCTCGACACCAGCCATAAGGTCACCTTCTACGGCCAGGAAAAGACCGGCACCACCATTCGCCTGGCAAAAATGAACTTGGCGGTGCATGGCCTCGAAGGCGACATCCGCGAGGCCAACACCTTTTATGAGGATGTGCATCCGATCTTCGGCCAGTGCGACTTTGTCATGGCCAATCCTCCTTTTAACGTCGATATGGTCGCTGCCGAAACGGTCAAGGACGATCGTCGCCTGCCCTTCGGCCTGCCGGGAGTCAACAAGGCCAAGAAGGTCAGCAACGGCAATTACCTGTGGATCTCTTATTTCCACAGCTATCTGGGCGATAAAGGCCGGGCCGGTTTCGTTATGTCCTCCCAAGCGTCGAGCGGCGGCCATGGTGAGGCCGAGGTACGCCGCAAGATTGTCGAAACCGGCGATGTCGATGTGATGATCTCCATCCGTTCTAATTTCTTTTATACCCGCACTGTGCCTTGCGAACTTTGGCACTTTGATAAGGGTAAATCGGAAGAGCGGCGCGACCAGGTGCTGATGCTCGATGCCCGGAATATCTACCGTAAGGTTACCCGGAAGATTTTCGATTTCAGCCCGGAGCAGTTGAAGAATCTTACTGCCATTGTTTGGTTGTATCGGGGTGAAAAGACCCGCTTCCTCGGCTTGGTTCAGGATTACTTTGGACTGCTCTGTTCTGAGATTTCTGCCATTCCTATCGACCTGAAGGCATTCGAGGCGACACTTGCCAACCTGAAGGAAAAGTTTTCCGCCTTTGCCGACAGCGTCAAGGATTTGGATGGTATCACCGACGAGCAGCGTCAGCCCCTGACTGATGCCTTGGTGGAATTGTCCGAAGCAAGCAGAGCATATCAGGCTGATCGGACTGGCCTGCTGACTGATCTGACGGATTTCTTGAAAAAGCAGGGAGCCACTCCTCCGGCAACCAATACCAGCCAACATATAGCCCGACAGGCATTTGAACCCCTTGCTGATCGGATTAGGGGGCTGGTGAAACAGGTTGATCTGCTTTATAAATTTGCGGCCCGTCTCGGACAGGTGGCACAAGAGTTGATCGGACTTGAGAAGGAAGCTGGCGAATTCCTCGACCGTCGCGCCATCAATAAATTGTTTAAGCAACTGGAGGAAGAGAGGAAGCAGGCGGTTACGCAACTCAAACAGGCCACGTATATCCACCGCCAGGTTCACTGGTTGCAGGAACGCTTTCCCGATGCCGAGATGGTGGCCGTGCCCGGCTTATGCAAGGTGGTTGACCGCGCAGAAATCGAGGCAGCGGACTGGAGCCTTACCCCTGGCCGATATGTGGGGGTTGCGCTGGCGGAAGTGGATGAGGATTTCGACTTTGAGCAGACAATGAAGGATATCCATCTGGAGTTGGCTGAGTTGAACCGGGAAGCGGTCGAACTGGCGGCAAGGATTCAGGTAAATTTTGAGGGGCTGGGGGCATGAAGTGGCAGTTAGTAGATTTGGAGGATATCGCGTTGCCAGAAAAGGGTTCAATTGTGTCTGGCCCTTTTGGTTCAAATATTGGTAGTCGGTTTTTCGTTGACGAAGGAATACCAGTGATTCGCGGTAACAACCTGACCTTTGGCCAACGTCGATTCATTGATGATGGCTTCGTTTACCTCACCGAAGATAAAGCGCGGGAGTTTCGTAATTGCGAGGCCATCGCGGAAGACCTGGTTTTTACTGCAGCTGGAACAATTGGACAAGTTGGAATCATTCCACTTTCCACTCGCTTCGACCGATACATCATCTCGAATAAGCAGCTGCGCGTAAGGTGCGATAGAACTAAAATTATACCCCTTTTCATGTTCCTTTGGTGCACCACAGAAACGATGCGACAGCACATCACCAACAAGAATACGGGCTGCTCGATTCCACTCATCAATCTAGGAATTTTGCGCGGTTTGCCTGTGCCACTGCCTCCAATAGAAACACAACAAATCATCGTTTCCATCCTCTCCACCTACGACGACCTAATCGAAAACAACCGGCGGCGGATGGCACTGCTGGAAGATGCGGCACGGCAGGTGTATCAGGAGTGGTTTGTGCGCCTGCGCTTCCCTGGTTATGAACATACTTGCATTGTGGATGGTGTGCCGGAGGGTTGGGAGAGAAGAAAACTTGGCGATCTTGCAAAAATTAACCGTGAAAACCTGAGCAATTCATTTGACGGAAAAATCGAGTACATTGACATCGCCTCGGTTTCTCCGGGGCAAATTAACGAAACAACCCAATATGACTTGCGTGACGCCCCAAGCCGGGCGCGTCGTATCGTTAAGCATGGTGACATCATTTGGTCCTGTGTTCGTCCCAATAGACGATCACATGCAGTTATTTGGAATCCATCTGAAAACCTGATTGCTTCTACTGGATTCGCAGTTATTTCTACTTTTTACCTGCCAACATCTTTTCTTTATCAAGCACTGACTACCGATTCGTTCGTCGGCTACCTGGAAAATCATGCAAAAGGTGCCGCCTACCCAGCGGTGGTGGCAAGTGATTTTGAGAGAGCAGAAATTCTTGTACCAAAGGATTCATTGGTTTCAGCCTTCAATGATTTCGTGGAACCTCAGATGTCAAAAATTCACAACCTACGCTTACAAAACCAAAAACTCCGCGCCGCCCGCGACCTCCTCCTGCCAAAACTCATGAGCGGGGAAATAAGCGTATGAGTCTCGAAGGCCAAACAAGAGACAACAAATCCCTCCGGAAGATTACCGGCAAGACCGCCGACTTCGCCGAGCTGGCCAAGGACTGTGTCGCCTTTGCCAATAGTCAGGGCGGGCGACTCCTTATTGGCATTGAGGACAAAGCAAAACTGCCCCCTGCCGAACAGCGGATCAAACCGGAATTGCTCGATACCCTCCGCAAGCGAATTGCTGAACTGACGGTCAATGTTGTTGTCCTGCCGAGCATCATCCAGGCCGAGAATGGCGGCGAATATATCGATCTCTTTGTACCGTGCAGCCGGAGTGTCGCCTCCACCGCCGATGGCCGTTATTTTATCCGCGTCGGCGATAGCTGCCGGCCGGTTCTCGGCGACGATGTCATGCGTCTGGCCAATGATCGGCCAGGGCATCCCTGGGAGACCATGGACAGCCGGGTGCCGCGTGGCGAGGTTGACCCTGCCAAGTTTTCTGTATTCGTGGCGGCAATCCGTGCTTCCGACCGGGTAAAGGATTCGGTAAAGGAAAAAAGCCCCGACGAACTGCTCACCCACTATGCACTGGCAAGCGGTGCAACACTGACCCACCTGGGCGTGCTGCTGCTCGGCACCTCGGTACAACGCCGCAATCTCGGCACGGCGCCGCTTATCCAGGCAATCAAGTACGACGAACTGCGGCAGAAGATCAATAAGTGGCTTTGGGATGATTATTCCCTGTCGCCCATCGAACTGGTGGACGAGGTATGGCGCACCGTGCCGGACTTCCGGGAAAGCTATGAGGTTGCCGAAGGGCTTTACCGCCGCAAGGTCCCCGCCTTTGATGAAAAGGTGGTCCGTGAGTTGCTGGTCAACGCCCTGGTGCATCGCCCTTATACCCAGCGTGGTGATATCTTTCTCAACCTGCACCCCGATCATTTGGAAGTGGTTAACCCCGGCCGCTTGCCGCTTGGCGTCACGCCGCAAAATATCCTCCATGCCAGTCGTCGCCGCAATGAAGGGCTGGCCGGTGTGTTTCATGACCTTGGTTTGATGGAGAAGGAAGGCAGCGGTTTTGATATGCTTTACGACCGCCTCCTCTCTTCCGGTCGTCCGGTCCCAGTACCGGAAGAAGGACCGGACTGGGTAAAGGTAACAATCAAACGACGCATCATGAAACCGGAGGTGATCCAGCTGATCACCAAGGCAGATGCGCGCTACCAACTGGCACAGCGAGAACGGATAACCTTGGCGGCCCTGGCCCAATCGGAAGGCATGACGGCGCGGGAACTGGCAACCCTTCTCGATGTCGGCAGTACCGACGAGCTGGCGTCATGGTTCGGCAGGCTGCTGAAGGTTCATCTGGTACAAAGCACCGGTCGGACCCAGGCAACCCGTTATTTTGTTGATCCTGGACTCCTCCGTGATTCCGGCTTTAAATTGCCGACTACCTTGAAGCGGATCGAACCACATCGGTTGAAGGCTCTGATCCAGGAGGACCTGGGCCGCTACCCTGCTTCATCTAGTATGGAAATAAACAAGAGAATTGGTGTCGAAATTTCTGCGAAGACGGTAAAGCGAGCCCTGGACACTTTGATTGAAGATGGCATAGTGATGTTTTCCGGCGAGCGACGATGGAGACGGTATCGTCTGGCGGATAAAGGACAATTGCCCGACTAATTCCAAGATATTTTTTATTATGATAGCATCATATATCTTTAACTTGCTGAAAACTGAAGATAATCATAAAGGACAATGAGCCAAATATGTCCTTAATCGGCTGTAAATCTGTCCTATAGGGGGCGGCATGATCACCGACATCAACAATGAAGACCGATTGGTACAGGCGACTTTTGCCGAGCATCTGGAGCAGAAACTCGGCTGGGAAACCGTCTACGCCTGGAACCAGGAGACCTTCGGCCCGGAAAGCCTTTTAGGGCGAGCCGACAGCCGCGAGGTGGTGCTGAAGCGGGATCTGCGGGCGGCTATAACCCGACTGAATCCGCTACTTCCGGAGAAGGCGGTCGAAGAAGCGATAACCAAGCTCACCCACCATGATTTCTCCCGCGCCCTGGCGCAGCATAATCAAGCCTTCCATAAAATGATCCGCGACGGGGTGCCGGTCAGCTACCGCGATGCAAGCAACACCCTGCGCCACGCCCTGGCGCGGGTCATCGACTTCCGGGACGAAAAGAATAACCGCTTCCTCGCCGTAAGGGAGCTGAAAATAACCGGGCTTCGCTCCCCAAATTATAACCGCAGGGCCGACCTGCTCTGTTTTATCAACGGCCTGCCGCTGGTCTTTATTGAGCTGAAGGCCGTCTATAAAAACATTCGCGGCGGCTTCGAAGGCAACCTGAAAGACTATCTGGACGAGCACGTTATCGCCCATGCCTTCCATCATAACGCCTTCCTGGTCGTAAGTAATGGGCACCGGGCACGATACGGCTCGACTACCAGCGAGTGGGAGCATTTTGGCGAATGGAAGCGCCTTGAAGAACGGGATAAAGGCAGCGTCGAAGCAGAAATGCTGTTGAACGGCATGCTGGACAAGAAAGGGCTCCTGGACATAATCGAGAACTTTATCCTGTTCGATACCAGTAAAGCGGGGGCAACGCGCAAGGTGGTGGCCCGCAATCATCAGCTGTTGGGAGTCAACCGCGCTGTGGCCTCGGTATCCCACCAGGAAGAACTGAAAAAGCAGTTCCCGCCCGACCGCCGCCTCACCTACCGGATTATCGAGTTCCCCTGCGAACAGACGGCTGAAGGCAATCTGTTGTCGCTTGTGCCAACTGGCGAATCCCGCTTCCTCAACCTGCCCGAGCCGGCGCATAAGGATCTTGGGAGACTCGGGGTTTTCTGGCATACCCAGGGCAGCGGCAAATCCTACTCCATGGCCTTCTTTGCTGAGAAGGTTCGCCGCATCGTCCCCGGCAATTTCACCTTTGTGGTGATGACCGATCGCAACGATCTCGACGGCCAGATCTACCGAACCTTTGTCGGCTGTGGTGTGGCCGACGAGCAGACGCCGCGGGCAAGCTCCGGCAAGGAACTGGCAAAGATCCTCAAAGAGAATCACCGCTACGTCTTCAGCCTGATCCACAAATTCAACCAGGATGTCAACCCGGAAGAACCCTACAGCCAGCGGGACGACATTATCGTTATCTCCGATGAAGCGCACCGCACCCAGGCCGGCAAGATGGCCCGCAATATGCGCCTGGCGTTGCCGAATGCTTCTTTTATCGGCTTTACCGGGACACCGCTGTTCAAGCATGACCAGCTGACAAAACGCATCTTCGGCGACTATGTCTCCTGCTATGATTTCAAACGCTCGGAAGAGGACGGCGCTACAGTCAAGCTGGTGTATGAGAACAGAGGGGAAAAGCTCGGACTCACCCGGCTCGACCTGAATGACCGCATCGCCGATGCCATAGCCTTGGCCGAACTCGATCCGGACCAGGAAGCGTTGCTGGAAAAATTGCTCGGCAAAGATTATGAGGTGATAACCGCCGACGACCGGCTGGAGAAAATTGCCGCCGACTTTGTCGAACATGCCGCCACCCGCTGGGAATCCGGCAAGTCGATGCTGGTCTGCGTTGACAAGATCACCGGTGGTCGGATGCATACCTTGATCATGCCCCTATGGCGGGAAAAACTCGAAGCGGTGCAGATGGAAGTTGCACGCAGGGTGGCAGAAATTGCCAATGAGCAGGACGAGGAGATCCGGCAAAAGCTCAAGGACCAGCGGGATAAACTCCTCGCCCAGGCGGCCTGGCTGCAAAATACAATCATCGAGATAATCATCAGCGAAGCCCAGAACGAAGTCGCCGATTTCAAAAAATGGGGTTTTGATATCATTCCCCATCGACGGATCATGAAACAGGGCTTTGAGACAGAAGACGGTAAAAAGGTTGATGTCGAGCCCGCCTTCAAGAATCCTGAACACCCGTTCCGGATCGCCATTGTCTGTGCCATGTGGCTGACCGGCTTCGATGTGGAGTGTCTTGCAACGCTTTATATCGACAAACCGATGAAGGCACACACCTTGATGCAGGCTATCGCCCGAGCCAACCGGCGCTATCCCGGCAAGGATTTCGGACTGATTGTTGACTATAACGGCATGTTGAAAAGTTTACGTGAGGCCCTGGCGCAATATGCCCTCGGCGATGACGGGGGTGAAGAAGAGATCGTCGCCCCGGTGGAAGAACGGGTGGCAGCACTGTTCGAAGCCATTGAGGAAACCGAGGCCCATCTTCTGCGGCTGGGTTTTGCTGTGCAGCGTCTTGTGGGCGCCAAGGGATTCACCCGAATACAAGCCCTGGCCGACGCAGTCGAGGCCGTATATACCAGCGACGAGGCAAAACGGCGCTTCGAGATCCTTGCTCGACAGATATTTATACGCTTCAAAGGGTTGCTCATGGAGCCGTCGGCCCTGCTCTATGCCGAGCGTCACGACAATATCGAGGCCATTTACAAGAAACTGACCGAACGTCGGGATACCGCCGATGTCACTGTCCTTCTCAAGGAATTGCATCGCATTGTCAATGAGGCGATCCGCGCCCAGACACCGCTAGCTGCCGAACTGGATTCGCGATTCTATGACCTGAGCACCATTGATCTTGGAAAGTTACGTGACGAATTTGCAAGCAAGGTCCGCCGCAAGGCGACTGTATTGCAGGACATCCGCGAGGTGGTGGAAGCAAAACTGGCGCAAATGCTGGCACGCAATCCAATGCGGATGGATTACTACAAAAAATATCAGGAAATCATTGCCGACTACAACCGTGAAAAGGACCGGGTATCGATTGAGGAGACCTTCGCCAAAGTCATGGACCTGCTGGCCAGCCTGGATGACGAACAGCGCCGGGCCGTAGAAGAAGGGCTCAGCGAAGAGGCATATGTGCTGTTTTGCCTTTTGCAGCGTGATGATCTCAGCAAGGCTGATCGAGAGCGGTTAAAGCAGGACAGTCAGAAAATGTTACAGGCCCTGCAGAAGCTCCTTGCCCCCCTTGAGCAATGGACCCAAAAAGAGCAAACCCAGGCCGAGGTTGAGATCTTCATCCTTGACCAATTGTACCGGATGCTCCCGAGCCCGCCCTATACCGAGATTGAAAAACAGGCCGTGGCAAAGGAAGTGTACAGCTTTATTTGGAATACCAATGCATCGTCATCTTGTTGGGGCCAGCATGAATTGCATGCATAAAAACCGCAATGCTGAACCGATTATTCCTGCAAGATGTCTAACTGTTTTAGGAGATCTGCCAGATAGTTTTCTGTGCTCATGAGAAGAAGTCTTGCACTGTAGCTCTTCGGATTCTTCTCAAAATATTCCTGAGACTCAGCCAGTACGACTTGAGTCTTTTCTATCTGTTCCTTCAGAGAGTCAATTTGGCTCATCACAAATGCTTCCTCAAAGAGTATTCAATACCGGTTATAGGTCTTTTACGTCGCAGACTTGTGGCTGCAGAAGAGTCAGTAAAAACCAAAATACTTGATACGTCAAATGAAAGGCAGGGGGACGGAAAAAAAGAAAAGCCGAACACTATGTAAGTGTTCGGCTTCATTACTGATCAGTGGTCGGGGCGGAGTGATTCGAACACTCGACCTCCTGCTCCCAAGGCAGGCGCGCTAACCAGGCTGCGCTACGCCCCGACTATATTGAAAAAGGCTCGATTTTGGGAAATCGAGCCTCGGAATTCTGGCTCCCCGGGACGGACTCGAACCGCCGACAAGGTGGTTAACAGCCACCTGCTCTACCAACTGAGCTACCGAGGATTAGAAGTATAAACCATGCATTTCAGGTCTTCATTTTCATGCTGTTTTCTCTGCCAAAACAGCGTAGGCGGGCACTATAAACCGCAGGGAAAGCGGTGTCAACAGATTTTTCCGCCCTCTCCATCTTTCTTTTTCCCCACTTTTCATGGCCTTCAGGCACGTTCATTCGCTGAAAGT
>JANNQF010000071.1:0-53201 GCA_031441605.1 Deltaproteobacteria bacterium | reverse complement strand
GGCCTGCATATGTTTGCTTTGAAAGTCTATCCTCTTGCCCTTGAAGGTCAGTTCATTTTTCTTGATTTCTTCTTCCTGGAGGTAATACCGCTGACTGAGGGGCAGGCAGGCCCAGCGTCCCTTGATCATTTTGAGAAGGCCTATGGCGACAATATTCTGAGCCCAGGGATATTTCGACTGATTCTGCTTGGCTGCATGGTCAAACACTTTGGCACAAGCAAAAATCTTCTCCCCTATCTTGGAATTGATATAATCGTCGAGGGCGACGATTATATCTTCCTCCTGTTTCCGGTTCAGGGATCATTTTCCAAAGCCTCGGCCAGAGCCTGTCCCAAGGAATCTTCGGAGAGGCCATAAAGGTGTAGTAGAGATCTGGCTTGAGAGTGGAAACCAAATGCAACAGACAATTCTTTCCAAGTTGAGAGAGATAGAACGAGGTATCAGGTAAGGGTTGTCTATGCCTGCGAGTCAGGAAGCCGGGCCTGGGGTTTTCCTTCGGCTGACAGTGATTTTGATGTCCGCTTTCTCTATGTCCACCCGACGAACTGGTATCTCTCCGTTGAGAAGGGGCGAGATGTCATTGAGGAGCCAATCGTTGATGAGCTGGATTTTAATGGCTGGGATTTGCGAAAGGCTCTGGGATTGCTCTACAAATCAAATCCTCCACTGTTCGAATGGCTGGGGTCGCCGATTGTCTATCTTGAAGAAACATCGGCAGTTCAAAGCATCCGGTCAATTCTGCCGCAATTTTATTCAACGGCCAATTGTTTTGCCCATTACTATCACATGGCCAAGGCCAATTTTCGGGAATATCTGAGAGGTGATATCGTGCGGACGAAGAAATATTTTTATGTTCTGCGTCCGATATTGGCGATGCAATGGATAGAGCGAGAGAAGGGGGTAGTCCCGACTGATTTCAACATTCTGGTGGCAGAGCTGGTTACCGATCCGATCCTTCGCTCTGACATCGAGAATCTTCTGAGCCAAAAAAGGTCTGGGGCCGAGCTTCAAACCGGCCCGCGGATCGAATCGATAAGTGGGTTTATTGAATCTGAAATGGAGCGGTTTTCTGAGTTTGCTTTCGACAAAAGCAAGCGCGGATCAATCGAAACGCTCAATACCATATTCCTGCAATCACTTGATGGGTGTTGGGAATAAGCATCTACTGCTGTAACTGTTAATACGACCATTCCGGCATTTTATTGTGATCTTTAGAGCGTTAAGCTTTTCCGGTTTTTCCCCACAAGGGCAATAAGCTTTTCCGAATCGTCATGAACGAAAGCGCTTTCAAAGCGCTTTATCTCTTCGGCCTCCAACTGATTTTTTTGGGCTGCACTCTTCCAACCCTTAAGAGCCAGGCCGATCTTTTTTAAGGTGTCGTTTATGCGTGTTGTTGCCACATCAACATCCTTCTTTGCCCGTCCAAGCAGTGTCATGCTGCTTGCCGGCCTCTGCTGCCTGCTCTGGGGTAGTGCCTATCCGGCGATCAAACAGGGGTATCTGCTGTTTGCTATCGACAGCCATGACGTACCGGCCCAGATGCTCTTTGCCGGCTTACGCTTTACCTGCGCCGGGCTGATCCTCCTTGCCGCCTCAGGCTTGTTTGGTTGGAATCTGCTTCTCCCGGATCGAGAATGGTTGCCGGTTGCCGTGCTCGGGCTGACCCAGACAGCGCTGCAATATGTATTTTTCTATATCGGCATGGCGCATGCCACCGGTGCGAAATGCTCGATCATCAATGCGACGGGGACTTTTTTTTCGGTGATTCTAGCGCACTTCATCTATCACAATGACCGTCTGTCGCATCGGCGCATTGTCGGCTGCGCCATCGGTTTTGCTGGAGTTGCAGCGGCAAATTACGGGCCCAGCATTTTCCAGCCGGACTTCACGCCGGCCGGGGAAGGTGCCGTTATGCTGGCCGCCTTCATCTTGTCAGCGGCGACGATTTACGGCAAGATGATCTCGCAACGAATAAACGTCATCGTCATGACCGGCTGGCAGATGACTTTTGGCGGCCTCATGCTGACGTTTGCCGGGATTTTCACCGGTGGTCATCTGCAGGGTTTTACTCCTGTCAGCATTGCCTTACTCGCGTACATGGCGCTTCTCTCTTCGCTGGCCTTCGGTCTGTGGAGCACCCTCCTCAAACACAACCTGGTCGGGCGAGTCGCAATCTACAATTTCCTCGTGCCGGTATTCGGCGTCATACTCTCGGCTGTCTTTCTGCACGAGGCAGTGTTTGTCCGGAAAAACCTGGTGGCACTGGTGCTGGTTTGTGCAGGGATCTGGCTGGTTACGGCAGAAAAGACAGGAGGCAGGGTGCAAGGCAATGGCTGATGTGATTTAAATACCGCCAGGCAGTAGTTCCACGTGCTCAATTGCAACATGTCGCAACGACTGCTCAGTTGCGACGCGGCAAGAACCTCTGCTCCAGGCGATTTGCTCGGTGGCTATTCGACCCTATGTCGAGATCTCGACAATCGCAGCTTGCCACCATTTTGCAGACGTCTATCACCGGCCTTCACTCCGCCGAGCCAGCGGATCAGCCGGAGATCACCAATCGCACCACCCATGGGCGGTCCAAATACCAGGTGCTGTCCTTTCTTTCCAACACCCTGCCGACGGGGTTATCCGGCAGATAGCGGTTGTATTTCCCCTTGACTCAACCGATGTTCTTGTGCGACAATCGCTATAATCGCCAGGTAAATGTTTAGTCACTTACAAAAAAGTTGCTCCTTTTTTGCGAAGATTTTTTGATAAGTGACAAAACCCGCAAGGGATGCTGCACTGAGTCCTGTTCTGCGGGGAAAGGGCTCAAGAAAGCCGTAGGCAGCGAAGGCTGATAGGCATACGTATGAGTAAAGATGCGATACTCTCATCAGAGAAGCTGGTCTCCTTGATATCATTACTCCCCACACGATTATGAACATTGATACACAAAAAATGCAGCTGATTGACCTCATCCTGGCCGGTGAACGTATAGAAGCGATGGGTTTGCTGGAGTCGTGGGCCGGACGTTTTCATTGGCGAAAAACGATTAACGATCTCCTCGAACCAGCCCTTGAGGAGATCGGCAAACGCTGGGCCGCCGAGAAAATCAGTTTGGCCGCAGGCTATCTGGCCGGCAAAATTGCCGAGGATGTTCTCTATAAAGCCGCTCAATCCGAGGAAGCGGTTCCCGAGACCAAAGGCCCTGTTGTTATTGGCAACGTCGAGGATGACTATCATTCTCTTGGGCGAAAGCTAGTGGGTGTTTTTCTCAAGACGGCCGGTTGGAAAGTGATCGATCTCGGCAACGATGTTCCAGCCATGGATTTTGTCGATGCGGCTGTGGCAAGCGAGGCAAAAATAATCGGTGTATCGGCGATGATGCTCACTACTGCCGAGAACATCCGGAAAATTCGTTTTGAAATTGACCGGCGCGGTCTTACCGGAACCATCATGCTGGCGGTTGGCGGCGCGGTCTTCAAAGTCAGGCCCGAGCTTGTGGATGAGGTGGGCGGCGACGGCACGGTTTCCAGTGCCGTCGATGCGCCACAACTCATGGAACAACTTTTGGTTAAGCGGTGAAGGCCATGACGTCGCTGGAACGGGCACTCGCCGCGCTTGCAGGAAAAACTCAGTCACGTCCACCGTTCACCCTGACGCTCTCCCTCTATGGCGCGCGGTTGACCGGCTGCCCCCTCACCGAATATTACCGTCTCCCTGAACGCTATACCGAGGGACAGGAGGCTGTCCTCGATCTCTGCACACCGGATATCCTCTTTTCTCCCTTCGCTCTGACCCTTGAGGCCGAAGCCTTCGGCAGCGAGCTCAAATTCTTCTCGACCAGTCCGCCTAATATCCGAAAACCAGCGGTTCGCTCGGCCGATGAGTTTATCGCTCTACCCTTGCCCAACGTGGACAGCCATCCCAGCCTGCTGTATCTCCGGGAATGTGTGCGTCATCTTGCAAAAAAACACCACAACAAGACGCCGATCTGCGGGATCATGACCGCCTCTGTCGATGTGCCGGCAATCATCATGGGGATTGAAATGTGGATTGAAACCCTGCTCTTTGCCCCGGAGAAGGCGACGATCATCCTGGGAAAAACCCATGCACATTTCGTCCGGATGGCCAATGCCCTGCTTGCCGACGGGGCAAATTTCATCGGCCTGACCACGGTATGCACCAATCCGAGGATTCTATTCCCCAAAATAATCGATACGGTGATCCTCCCGGCACTCAAGCGTTCCTTCCAAGAAGTGCAGGGACCAATCGTCTTCCACCACGGGGGAAACCCGATGGTTCCCTTAATGAAAAATTATCTGGCTCTGCCCAATGTGGTCGCCTTTCTCATCGATCACCGCGATTCTCTGGGCGAGGCCCGAAGCATCATCGGTGCCGACCGGCCGCTTCTTGGTAACCTCGACGGACCGACACTGTCCAGAACCCCCATGCATAAGGTCCTGTCACAAGTCGACCGCATCCTCGACGACCGCAAAGACGACCCGTATTTTATTTTTTCAACCTCCGCCGCTGATATTCCCTTCGACACGCCGCCCGAACTTTTGCAGGCCATCTCAGAAAAAATTCGGACATTCACGAGGTCCCCATGAAAGCCCTGTCGTTCATCTGCTGCTCGGTGCTGCGTCGGGAACTAGAGGCGTTCCTCGGTCAGGACTATCCGCAGGCCGAGCAGGTCTTTCTCGACTCCATGCTGCATATGCGCCCGGAAATGCTGCATAAGGCCATCAATGAGGCCCTTGCCGTCAGACCGGACCGCCAGTGTCTGCTGGTGTATGGCGACTGCCACGCGCACATGAAAGAGACGGGCCTTCGACCACATTGTGCAAGGTCCGATGCTATCAACTGCGGCGATCTTCTTCTTGGGCGCAGCCTGTACCTCACTTACCGTAACAGCAAGGCATTCCTGTTTCTCCCGGAGTGGACGGAGCGATGGCGCGAGGTCTTTGAAAAGGAACTGGGTTTCTCTGATCCGGCTCTGGCCCGGGAGTTCATGCAGGAAAGCCAGCGCCGACTGGTCTATGTCAACACCGGACTGATCCCCGTGCCGCACGAGACCCTACAGGAGATAGCCGAATTTTTCAGCATGCCCATGGAAATTGTCTCCGTCTCCCTTGACACGCTTCGGCAGGCCATCCATTCTGCCATGCAACACCTGGAGAAAAAAGCTGCCCATGAATCTTGATCCACTTCTCCTGACTCTGAAGAGTGATCTCCTTGCCAACATCCTCGAATATGCCTCCGACGTACAAAAATGCGCCGAGAGCATCACCTTGCAGATCCGGGAGATGATAGCCGCAAAGGTCGTGGCTGTGTTCGAGCGAGACCCGACCGGGGCGTACCGGCTGCTCGCCGCCTGTCCCGAGCGCAATGGCGAAATCTTTCAGGGAGAAGAAATACGGGGACTTGTTGCGAGTACCGGTTGTTTTTTGGAGGCCATCTTCATTGAACCGGGCAAAGGCGAAGCCGGGCGGATTCTTGCGGATTTAGGCATGAAAGAGTCTTTTTTCGTCCCTCTTCGCGTTGAAGAAGAGTCTTTTGGCATGCTCATTCTTCTTGATCTCATGGACAACAAGGGCATCGAGCAGATTCTTCTAGCGCTGAAAGACATTTCGGGTTTGCTGTCGCTGGTATTTAAAAACTCGTTCCTCTTCAGGAATATGGATTCGTTGGTTCTGCAGCGAACCCGTGCGCTGCAGGAGAGTGAGCTGCGGTCCCAGCTTATCCTGCAGACCGCCATGGACGGTTTCTGGTGCGTTGATCCAAAGGGAAGTCTTATCGAAGTGAACGATTCTTACTGTCACATGGTGGGTTACAGTCGCAGTGAGCTGCTCAAAATGACCATTCAGGAGCTTGAAGTAACCGAATCGCAGGAGGAAATTGCCGCTCATCTAGAGAGGGTGCTGGCCGGAGAATATGCTTGCTTTGAAACGCTGCATCGGCATAAAGATGGGCACTTGCTGAATCTGGAAGTCTGCGCCCAGATGCGTGTCGGAAGTGATGAAAAGGAAATTGTCGCCTTTTTACGTGACATCACCAAGCGCAAGTGCCTAGAAGAAGAACGGAAGAGCATGCAGGCCCAGCTTCAGCAGGCCCAGAAGATGGAGGCCATCGGCACCCTGGCCGGAGGTATCGCCCATGACTTCAACAATATCCTCGGGGCAATCCTTGGCTATGCCGAACTAGCGCAGGAGGACAGTCCGGCAGGGTCGATGGTGAGAAAGGATATCGACCAGGTCATTAAGGCAAGCCACAGGGCCAAGGACCTGGTCAAACAGATTCTCGCCTTCAGCCGTCATTCGGAGATCACCCAAATCCCTGTACAACCTGGGCAAATCATAAAAGAAGCAGTGAAGATGCTGCGTGCCTCTCTGCCCTCAACTATTTCCATCCAGCAGGATATCGATCCGGAGGCTGGGTTTATTCTCGCCGATCCGACCCAGATCCATCAGGTACTGGTGAATCTCTGCACCAATGCCTTCCACGCCATGGAAGAAACGGGCGGCACCCTCGGCATTTCTCTGAAACGGAAAACCCTCTTCCGGGACGATCTCGGGGGCGAGCCGCATGTCCAGCCGGGCAAATTCGTGCAGCTGTCGATCAGTGACACCGGCTCGGGCATTGCCCCGGAAATACGCGGGAAGATATTTGATCCGTACTTCACCACCAAGGAAGTCGGCAAGGGAACCGGCATGGGACTAGCTATTATCCATGGCATAGCCAAGAGTTATAAGGGTTTTGTAACCTGCCACAGCGGGCCCGGCGAAGGGACGGTTTTTCAAGTGTATCTGCCGGTCATCGCCGACCCGGCCTTACTGGAAGTCGAAGCCGTCCCTCTTGAGCTTACACAACTCGGCAATGAACGTATCCTCTATATTGATGATGAAGAGATCCTGGCGGAGATGGGAAAGACAATGCTTGAGCGGCTCGGTTACACTGTGACCGTCAGGAGAAGCAGCCTCGATGCTCTGAATACCTTCCAGAATCAGCCGGACAGGTTCGACCTGGTCATCACCGACCAGACCATGCCCGGTATGACCGGTAGCGACCTGGCCCGGCGCATGCTGCAGATTCGACCGGGAATGCCGATCATTCTCTGCACCGGCTACAGCAACCTTATTTCCGAAGAGAAGGCAAGAAGCCTTGGGATCAAAGGATTTGCAATGAAGCCTCTGGCTAAAAAAGACATCGCTGCACTTGTCAGAATGGTGCTTGATGGCGGAAAATCGATGTCGTGAAAGTCTGAGAAAAATAAGGAGGTCTCCATGCAACAGAATTTTGCAGAAGTTTCACTTGGTTTTACCGATGAAAAAGTTCCAGTTGGCACCCATATGTGCCTTGTTTTCACCAAAGATGAGGAACGGGTCGAATCCTTGCTGAAATTTTTGCTCTCCGGTCTTCAAGCGGGGGAGCGTACTGCCTGTTTTTCAGGAAAGATGACCGAAGAGACACTGCGAGAATATCTGGGAAAAAACAACATCTCCTACGACGAACGTAAAGCTGAACACGCCATCATCTTGGGCGGGACAAGTGAAGTGTATTTTGCGGGTGGGGTGTTTGATCCCGACCGCATGCTAAATACCCTGACCGCGTACTATGACGAAGCAGTGCAGTTAGGTTTTCCTGCATCCAGAGTCATTGGCGAGATGATTCCCGAGGTGCAACACGTCCCCGGTGGAGAGCGTTTGCTCGAATACGAATCCAGGGTGAGTATGCTGCTCAGAGACCACCCGGTTACCTCGGTTTGCCAGTACGATGCCAACCTCTTTGATGGCGCAACTATTATGGAAGTCCTCAAGGTCCATCCGAAAATGATTATAAACGGCACGGTCATCAACAACCCATTCTATATTCAACCGGAAGTGTATTTAGGCTTAAAAGGAGTATAAAGGAATGAGCAGCGGCGAAAACCTTTCGCTTGAAATTCTCGCGCGGATAACCCTCCTGCAAAGCATGGTTACCCTGATGCCAAACCAGACCTCAATGCTGGACTTTGTTTGCCAGGGAATGAAGGATATTCCGGGGGTAAAGAATTTATCATACCGGATGCCTAATGGGGATGCACCGGCACCGGTCGATTCTGCCGTGCCCGCTACGACAAGAAGAGTATTACCGATTAAATATAAATTTGTCCTCTATGCCGAACTGCTTTTCGAAATTAACGAGAGCGATGCCTTCGAACCTTATGATCCTTTCTTGAAAAATTTTGCCAACATGCTGGGGGTGATTTTTGAGGGACACGCCCAGAGAAAACTGAATGCCACCTTGATGGAACAATTGGAACAACGCGTAGCCGAGCGAACCAGCGAACTGCAGGAGAAGACAGAAGACCTCCGCATCACCCTCAACTCCATTGGCGATGCGGTAATTTCAACTGATATTTACGGCATGGTCAGTAACATGAACCCGGTGGCAGAAAAGCTAACCGGTTGGAAATCGGCGGATAGTCTTGGCAAACACCTCACCGACGTATTCCGGATCGTCAATGCCAACACCTTGCAGCCGGCCTTGAATCCGGTGAAAAAAGTATTGGCGACCGGTGAAATCGTTGGCCTTGCAAACCACACCTCGCTTATCGCAAGAGATGGCACGCATTACCAAATAGCCGACTCCGCCGCGCCTATTCGTGACACCCATGGTAACATCAGTGGAGTAGTATTGGTCTTTCGCGATGTCACCGATGAATACCGGATTGCCGAGGCACTCAAGGCAAGTGAAGAAAAATACCGGGAAATTGTCGAGAAAACCGCTGACCTGATCACCACTGTCGATGAAAATGGCCGGTTTACCTATGTAAACCATTGTGCAGAGACGTTTTTGGGTCTTCCTGCCACCGAGTGTATAGGTAAATCTGCTTTCGGGTTTATTCACCCGGAAGACCTGGAAGATACTGAAACCTGGTTCAGTGCCTGCATTAACAACCACCTTGAGCAAAGCTCCTTCGAAAATCGCCTGGTCCATCTCGTTACAAAAGAGATCGTTCACTTGCTCTGGACATGCAATTTCCACTATGACGACGGGGGGCGATTGCTCTGGGTAAATGGCGTTGCCCATGATATCACCGAGCGCAGGCGAACGGAGGAAGAACGAAGATCACACATACATTTTCTGGAAAGCTTAGAGCAGGTTGATCGGGTGATCAAGCAGGAAACCGATGTTGAGCAGATGCTGTGGCATATAGTCAAGACGGTGTTTTCGATTTTCGATTGCGACCGTGCATGGCTCCTTTACCCGTGTGATCCGAGCGCACCATCTTTTCGCGTCCCGGTGGAGATCACCAAACCGGAATATCCCGGTGCCAGGATTCTCAATGTCGACGTGCCGATGTCTCCCGGTGAAGCACACAACATGCAGGAAGCTCTGAATTCGGACAGCCCGGTAACATACACCGATGGCAGCGAACGACCTATAACGACAGCCAAGATGTTTGGTGTCCAGTCGCAGATGTTTATGCCGATATTCCCGAAACTCGGCGCTCCCTGGGTGTTTGGAATGCACCAGTGTTCATATCCGCGTATCTGGACCGAGACGGAAAGCAAACTTTTAAAGGAGATTGGCCGGCGAATTTCCGATGGACTCAGCGGTGCCCTGTATCTTCGAGAACTGCAGGAAAACGAAGAACGTTTCCGCGCCACCTTTGAACAGGCGGCAGTGGGGATTGCCCATGTTGCCCCGGATGGCCGATGGATGCGGGTAAACCAGAAACTCTGCGATATCGTCGGCTATGCGAAAGAGGAACTGCTCCAGAAAACCTTCCAGGATATAACCTATCATAAGGATCTGGATACCGACTTGGAATACTTTCGCCAGGTACTGGCAGGAGAAATCCCGACATGCAGTGGGGAAATGCGCTACCTGCGAAAAGACGGTTCGCTTGTCTGGACCAACTTGACCGTTTCCATCGTTCGTCACGCCTTGGACGAACCGGCATATTTCATAGCTGTCATTGAGGATATCTCCGAGCGAAAAAGAGCCGAGGCGGAGAAGATCAAACTCGAAGGCCAGCTGCAGCAAGCGCAGAAAATGGAAGCCATTGGTCAATTGGCGGGTGGCGTGGCACACGACTTCAATAATATGCTGAGTGTGATCCTTGGACATGCCGAGATGGCCATGGACCAGATCGATCCTGACCAGCCTCTTTTCAATGATCTTGAACAAATTAGCAAGGCCGCCACTCGCTCTGCCGATATTACCCGGCAACTGCTGGCTTTTGCCCGAAAACAAACGGTCGCCCCGAAAGTGATCGACCTGAACGAGACCATAGAAGGGATGTTGAAAATGCTGCGACGGCTTATCGGTGAGAACATTGACCTCGCCTGGATGCCTGGCGCCGGTCTATGGCCTGTGAAAATCGATCCTTCGCAAATTGACCAGATCCTCGCCAATCTCTGCGTCAATGCTCGGGCCGCTATCGCCGGTGTCGGCAAAATGACCGTGGCAACGGCAAACACCAACTTCGACGAGGAATACTGTGAATCCCATGCAGGTTTTATATCCGGGGACTATACGCGGATAGCCATAAGTGATAACGGCAGTGGTATGGATAAGGAGACCCTGAGCCACATTTTCGAGCCGTTTTTCACCACCAAAGGAGTAGGAGAAGGAACCGGCCTGGGATTGGCCACAGTCTATGGTGCTGTCAGGCAAAACCATGGATTCATAAACGTCTACAGCGAGCCCGGCCAGGGATCAACATTCACTCTCTACCTGCCCCGGCATGTCAGCCATCCAGGGCAGGTTCCTCCGCAAACCGCGCTGCAACCGGCCCTGCGTGGCAATGAAACCGTTCTACTGGTAGAGGACGAGGTGACTATCCTGGAAATGACGAGGACGATGCTTGAACTTCTCGGCTACACCGTGCTGGCGGCGGAGACCCCGTATGCGGCCCTCCGCCTGGTGGGTGAGTGGGCAGGCGAAATCCATCTGCTTCTTACCGATGTTGTCATGCCGGAAATGAACGGGTGGGCGCTTGCGAAAAGTCTGCTGCCTACCAATCCGCAACTGAAATGCCTCTTCATGTCGGGGTATACATCCGACATTATCGCCCAGCAAGGGATACTCGATGAGGGGGTTCAGTTTATCCAGAAACCATTCTCAAAAAAAGACCTGGCAAGTAAAGTCAGAATGGTTCTGGATAATAGCTGAAAAACACCTTCTGGAAAATTATTGTGCAGAAGGATCTTCCGGCAGGAGTGGTCTTTCTGTCTTGACGCTTGATTTCTTCGCGCTCTTAACTTTCGTGGCCTCCGTTACCTTCGTTGCCTTCGTTGCCTTCGTTGCTTTCGTTGCTTTCGTGGCTTTCTTGGCTTTCTTGGCTTTCGTGGCTTTGTTCGTTTTCTTGGTTTTCTTCACCGCCTTTGCAGGTTTGGCCGGAGCGGATATTCCTGTTTTTGCCTTATGCGACATAGCCTCAGCAGGCTGAGTTGCGAAGGTAACAAAAGAAAAACAGAGAACGACAAGGACTGCAACAATGTTGGTTTTGAAATTTTGCATCGGTTACTTCTCCATGTTGAAACGATTTGAGGGTGGATATTTCTTTGCCGAATATGCTGTCAATTCGGCAAAAATGTCAACTTTTCTTGCGGCTTTTTTCCTTCTATCCGCATACCACCAATATGGAGTGTTTTTGCTGTAACCCCACCCCGATTACCGAGCCATCCTTGATTGCCTTGACTGAACAGCTCACATTTTGATAGAAGTAAGAAAACGTCCGTCGCCCGTACCGATATTCCAACAAAGAAGACCGTCTAGGAGGTTGTCCGAGAATGCCGATGAGTAAAGCAACTATCCTTGTTGTTGAAGACGATGGTATACAGGCCCTGCTTCTCCAAAGTATACTCAGACGGCAGGGCTATGCGGTGGCCGGACCTCTGGCCGCAGGGGAAGAGGCCATAGCCTATGTGGCAAGCAGACCGGTCGATTTGATCCTCATGGATATCGAACTGGCGGGAGCGGTCAACGGCATAAATGCGGCGGCAATACTCCATGAGACCATGGACGTTCCCATTATCTTTTTGACCGGTTCCTCCCAGGATCAACTGCAAAAGGAGGCAAAGGACGCCCAACCTTATGGCTACCTCAGCAAGCCCATCGACGAACAGCAGCTCTTCTCCGCCGTCGAAATTGCTCTACATCGACACAATCTCGACCGGCAATAGCAGAGTAGCTGTGTATGAAGCTTTTCTGTATACCATCAACGAACCCTGTTATCATAAAAGACCATGTCAATGTCCCCATCCGTCAACGCAGTACCCGCCCAATACAGCAGGAACATCCCGCTTCTTCTGGCCTTGATTGCCGCCGGTCTGGCCGGAAATTATTGCAATTTCCAGCTCTTCCTCAATATCGACTTCCTGTTCGGCAGTATCTTCGCCATGCTGGCACTGCAGTTCTTTGGCCTTGGCCGGGGTATTGTCGCCGCCGCCATGATCGCCGGCTATACCTACTTCAGCTGGAATCACCCCTACGCCATTATCATCATGACCGCCGAGGTGGCGTTTGTCGGTTGGCTGATGCAGCGGCGGAAAATAGCCATGGTAATGGCCGACACCCTCTATTGGCTGATCATCGGCATGCCGCTGGTCTACCTTTTTTACCACGGCATCATGGACGTTCCGCCAAGTAATACTTCCATTGTCATGACCAAACAGGCGATGAACGGCATTGCCAATGCCTTGGTCGCCCGACTGCTCTTTACCGCTTATACCGTCCGGTCGCGCTCGGCGCTGACGTCATACAAGGATATCGCCTACAACCTGTTGGGATTTTTTGTGTTGTGCCCGGCCCTTATGCTGCTGGCGATTGGCAGTAGAAGTGATTTCAAGGAAATGGACCGTGATATCCGCAAAGGGCTGATTCGCGACAGCAAGAGCATCGCCAGTCGATTGGAAATCTGGGTAGAAAACAGGCAAGCCGCCATCGTCAATCTGGCTGAGATGGCGGCTTCGAAATCTCCTCAAACGATGCAGCCCCATATAGAGCAAGCAAAGAAGTCAGATGCCAATTTTCTGCGAGTCGGCCTGGCTGACAATAACGCAACCTCTGTAGCTTTTTTCCCGTTGGTAGACGAAATCGGCAAGAGTACCATTGGGATAAGTTTTGCGGAGCGCCCTTATGTGCCTATTCTCCAGCAAACGCTCAAGCCTATGCTGTCTGAAATTTTTATGGGAAAAGTCGGCCTCATCAGGCCAAGGGCTCTGATCCTTGCACCGGTAGTCATTGGCGGACAATACCACGGCTATGTTTTTGGCGTTCTTAATTTAGATCAGATTCAGGAGCACTTCGACAAGAGTTCGGAACATAACGGCATGCTTTATACCCTGCTGGATAAAAAAGGCAATGTGGTTATGACCAACCGCCCAAATCAAACGATTATGACGCCTTTTGTCCGCAGCAGGGGGACGCTCAACCATCTTGATGCAGAAATCCATCAATGGCTGCCGATCGTCCCTGCCAACACCCCTCACTCGGAACGTTGGAAGCAATCCTGCTATGTCGCGGAAACGGTCGTAGGCAGTCTGGCGGAATGGAAACTCATTCTCGAACAACCGGTGGCACCCTTCCAGAAAATGCTCTACGATAACTACACCGAAAAGCTGACCCTGCTGTTCCTCACTTTCCTCGGGGCACTGATACTCGCTGAATTCCTCAGCCGCCGGTCAATTGCCACCCTTGACAAGCTCCGCCTCATCACCCATGACCTGCCGAGCAAACTGGCGATGGATGGCGCCGATTTCCCCTGGCCGGAAAGCAGTGTTGCCGAGACAAGGCACCTCATCGACGATTTCCAGGCGATGGCGACTTCCCTTTCGGCGCAATTCAGTGAAGTCCGGCAGCTCAACGCTTCTTTGGAACAACGGATCGTCGATGCGACGGCGGAACTGCAAGCCGGCGAGGCAAAGTATCGTGCCGCCTATAATCTGCTGCGCCTGATGTGCGACAACGTACCCGATATGATTTGGGCTAAAGACCTGGAGAAGCGCTTTCTCTTTGCCAACAAAGCCATTTGTGCCAATTTGCTGAATGCTGCCGACACCAACGAACCAATCGGCAAAATGGACATGTTCTTTGCCGAGCGCGAACGGACACAACATGCCGATAATCCTCAGTGGCATACCTTTGGCGAGATCTGCCGTGATACCGACGCCATTACCATGGAGGCGGGAACAGCGCAGCAGTTCGATGAATACGGCAATGTCCAGGGGAAATTTCTTTTCCTGGATGTGCACAAAGCGCCGTTCATAGGTGAAGACGGCAGGATGATCGGCACGGTTGGCTCAGCACGCGATGTGACGACAATCAAGGCTCTCGAAAAACAGCTGAAGAAGAGCGAGAACCAACTGCGAACTCTGGTGCAGGCCATTCCCGACATGATCTGGCTGAAAAACCCGGACGGCGTGTATCTCGATTGCAATCCAAAATTCGAGCAGCTCTACGGTGCCGCCAAAAAGGATATCATCGGCAAAACCGATTATGATTTTGTCTCCAAGGAACTTGCCGACTTCTTTCGCGAAAATGACCAAAAAGCGGTAGAAGCCGGCATGCCGGTCACGAACGAAGAATGGCTCACTTTTGCCGATGATGGCCATAAAGCCTTAATGGAAACCATGAAGACGCCGATACTGGTTAGTGATGGGAGCCTTTTAGGTGTGCTTGGCATCGCCCGCGACATCACCAAACGTAAACAGACCGAGGATGCTTTGCAGGACTCTCTGGCCGAAAAGGAAGTTCTGCTACGCGAAGTGCATCACCGGGTAAAAAACAATATGGCCGCCATCGTCGGGCTGTTCAACCTGCAGCGTCAGGCCATGGAGGATCCGCAGGTCCAGGCGGTTCTGGCGGATCTGAGCTCCCGGGTGCGGGCCATGAGTCTCGTTCATGAAAAACTTTACCGTTCTGAGTCTCTGGCGAAAATTGATTTCCAGGATTACCTCCAATCGCTCATCTCGCACCTGCGTACCTCCTTTGGTTCTCCGCATATCGAATGTCAGATCGCCGCCCTCGGGGTGGAGATGCCCCTTGATCTGGCAGTGCCCTGCGGCATGATCATCAATGAGCTGGTTATAAACGCTCTTAAACATGCCTTCCCGGGGAATCATACAGGACCGGGCAAAAAGGTCGACACTATTACCGTTGCCGTGTACCGTGACCATGACACCTATAGCCTGTGTGTTGCCGATAACGGCGTCGGCCTGCCGCCCGGATTTGATTTGAACAGGGTCGAAACTCTTGGTTTGGTCCTGGTCCGGATGCTCGGCGCGCATCAACTCGGTGGTGTCTACCAGATTGAGCAGATGGGCGGCACCCGGGTTACCCTTCAATTTTCCCTGCGTAAGGGGAGCAAAACACATGCGTAAAGCAACCATCCTCATTGTCGAAGACGATGCAATACTGGCGATGGATCTGCAGAGGATGCTCTTGCGGCTGGATTACACGGTTGCCGGTCCTCTTGCCTCCGGGGAAGAGGCTCTTGCCTTACTTTCCGGCAAACCGGTCGATCTGGTACTCATGGATATCGAACTGGCCGGCGCTATGAACGGCATTACCGCCGCTGAAATAATCCGCCGGACTACCGGGATTCCTGTGGTTTTCCTGACCGGTTTTTCCCAGGACCCACTTCTTGAACAGGCGAAAATTGCCGCACCCTACGGCTACCTTATCAAGCCGGTTCCCGAGCGGGAATTGTCGGCCACCCTGGAAATGGCCCTGCATCGCCACATGCTCGATCGCCGACTCAAAGAGACTATGGCAGAACATAAGGAAGCCGAAAAGAAAAACGCCAAACTTCTCGCGGAAAACCGCCAACTGCAGAAGTCCGAAAGCCTGGGGAGAATGGCCGGAGCCATCGCCCACCATTTTAATAACAAGCTTGGCGCGGTCATCGGCAACCTGGAAATGGCAATCGATGACCTGGCAGGCAATAGCGAAACCGTGAAAATCCTGACCAACGCCATGCAGGCCGCGCATATGGCAGCGGAAGTCAGCGGCCTGATGCTTACCTATCTCGGACAAACAATAGGCACACAAACAGGGTTGGACCTGGCCGATGCATGCCGCCAAAACCTGCCGCTGCTCCAGGCCGCAAGCACCCGTAACCTTCCTTTCAAGGTCAACTTGCCATGTCCCGGCCCGATGATCCGGGCAAATGTCAACCAGATACAACAAGTTTTAACCAACCTGATCACCAATGCCTGGGAGGCCACAGAACAGAACCAGGGCGACATCGAGCTGATCGTCAGAACGGTTTCCAGTGCGGATATTCCAGGGGCATGCCGTTATCCGATCGACTGGCAGCCGGCAGCCACAAACTATGCTTGCCTCGAAGTACGGGATACCGGCTGCGGGATTGCGGAAATCGATATCGATACACTCTTTGATCCCTTTTATTCAAGCAAATCGGATGGCCGCGGCCTTGGACTTCCGGTAGTTCTTGGGATTGTCAAGGCACACGGTGGGGCTGTCACGGTCGTAAGTGAAGTGGGCCGAGGAAGTACCTTCAAAGTTTTCCTTCCGGAGTTTCTTGAGGAGGCCCCCGCGCTAGCGGGCACAGCACGCCAATCTTTGCCGATTAAAGGACACGGCAAAGTGCTGCTGGTCGAAGACGAGGAAATATTGCGTGAGATGGCTCTTACCATGCTCACCCGCCTGGGATTCCAGGTGCTCCCGGCAAAGGACGGCGTTGAGGCTTTGGAGATATTTACCAAACACGCCAATGAAATCGACGTTGTCCTGTCCGACCTGAGCATGCCTCGTATGAACGGCTGGGAGGCTTTGACTGCTTTGCGGCAAATCCGGCCGGACATTCCGGTGATCCTGGCCAGCGGACACGACCAGTCGAAGGTGCTTGCCGGTGACCATCCCGACCTTCCGCAAGTTTTTCTGCATAAGCCGTATCAGAAGGTGGAGCTGCAGATAGCTCTGGCCAAAGCAATGGATGGGAAGGACTTCCCTTTATAAAACCGGAAACGATACCTGCAGATCACCCTGTTTTATCGCCATGCACACTGAGTATCTCGCGTAATGCCGGCAGCACTTCGAGAAAACACTCAAACATCTGCGGATTAAAATGGCAGCCACTTCCTTCTTTCATGATTGACAGCACCTTTTCTTCCGGCAGCGCCGCTCTATATACCCTGTCATTGCTCAAGGCATCATAGACATCGACCAAGGCGACGATCTGTGCCGATACCGGGATGGCATCATTTTTCAGGCCATAGGGGTATCCGGAGCCATCCCATTTCTCATGATGATACAGAGCTATTTCATAAGCCATCTGCAGAAGAGGGATGCTCGAATCTTCGAGAATCTGCGCCCCTATCTGCGGATGCTGCTGTATGATGGCAAACTCTTCCGGCGAGAGTTTGCCCGGCTTTCGCAGGATTTCATCGGGAATACCAATTTTGCCGACATCATGCATTGGCCCGGCAACACGGATATAATCAATCATCTCCTGGCTCCAGCCTATTTTTTTTGCCAGTATTGCTCCGTAAAGCCCGATCCTTTTAATATGTTGTCCGGTCTCTTCATCGCGATAGCCGGAAGCCGAAATGAGATGCAGGGCTATCTGTTCTTCCCTGTTGCGAATATCCTCCGTCCGGTCTCGAACCTCCTGTTCGAGGTGCCTTTCATAATCCTCATGCTCGAGAATTATGCGGCGGCGCTCCAGCGCGTTGAATATATTTATTATGAATTCATTGCGCTCAAAAGGTTTGATGGTATAGCCGAAAGCGCCTTTTTCTAGGCTCAGCAAAGCTGTTTCTCTATTATCTACCGCCGTAGCCATTATCACCGCGGTTCTCGGGAAGCTCTCACGGACAATGCTTAAAAGATCAATACCTGATTTTCCCGGCATGGTGATATCGGAGATGACTAAATCGTAGTGGGTTTGCCGCAATAAAAAAACTGCATCGTCAACACAATAGGCTTTGTCGCAAGCAATTCCTTCCCTGCTCAACCACGTTGCGACCAGATCACATAAAGCGCGCTCATCATCGACTGCGAGTATCCTGGCTTCTGAGATATCTATCGGTTTTCGTGTTTTATAAAGATTCATTGGTGGTAATCAGCACAGAAATTTCAATGATTGAAAAACTGCAAAACGTCAGGTGAAGAACCTATGATTTCGAAATTATTTACAAAATTTATGAGTCGCGGAGCCGGCAAGGATGTACCGGGTTTACCGATCACATCTCGTCAGTTGAAGCACCGATCTCACCTATGAAGCCTACTCCGATAAAATCGGGAATTCAAATTTTTATTTTACTGAAAAACAATCAACTCGTTCGCATTAAGGAGAAAGAACGTATCCATCTTTTTGTATTCACTATTATTTTTATTCTTTTTTGCCCAAGACCTACAAAGGAAGACGATGAAAATTACCTTATGTGCTGCCGATCCCTTTTAAATTTTCGGTTTTAAGCATAAGATTCGCTATGAGCAGCGAAGCACTCTCTCCGCAAGTAAAGGAGGGGTGCATATCACTTACCGAAGCGGCTGTATTGTCAATGCGTAGCCGAGCAGCCAAGTCAAGTTCAAGAGGTACCAGGATGTCCGGAGTCTGGCGTTTTTCCCACTTTTTTCTGTTACTCACCGTTGTTGTATGTCTGAATTGCGGCCACGATGCTGCGGCAGCGGAGGGAACGCAAACTATCAAAATCGGCGTACTGGCCCGACGAGGGCCTGAGGCCTGCTTGCAGGAATGGTCCCCGACCGCTCAATACCTCTCGGAACGTATGCCGGACACCTCTTTTCAGATTGTCCCCCTCACGTTTCAAGAAATTTCCTCGGCAGTAGAGCATGATCTCGTCGATTTTGTCATCGCCAACCCCTATGTCTACGTTGAACTGCAAAATCTTTACGGCGTCAGCCGGATGGCCACGACCAAGCGCTTGAGTCCCCAGGGTTACACTCCCCTGTTCGGCGGCATCATTTTCTGCCGAACCGACCGCCGGACAATAAACGTGCTTGAGGATCTTAAGGGCAAATCTTTTGCTGCGGTCGATGCATCTTCCTTCGGTGGCTGGATGGTGGCCTGGCGCGAATTGAACAGGCTCGGCATCGACCCCTTTCATGATTTTGCCGCATTGACCTTTAGCGGAACCCATGACGATGTCATTGACGCCGTTCGCGACGGCAAGGTCGATGCCGGAACGGTTGCCACACCCGTCCTTGAGCAGATGATTGCCGAGGGCAAAATAGCCCCGGACACCTTCAGAATACTCAACAAAGAGACACAACCCGGTTTTCCCTATGCCCTCAGCACCCGCCTTTATCCGGAATGGCCCTTTGCCAGGCTCAAACATACCCCGGATGAACTGGCCGAAAAAGTAACAATCTTCCTCCTGGGGATGCCGATGCACAGTGCCGCCGCTAAAGCCACCGGAAGCGCCGGCTGGACCGTGCCTTTCGACTACGCCTCGGTCGAGGCATGCATGCGCGAGCTGCGTGTGGGTATCTATAAGGATTACGGAAAGATAACCCTGAATATCCTGTTCACCGAATATCGCTGGCAGGTTCTTTCGGTCATGGCGACGATTATGCTCATGGCCGGCCTGCTGGTCCATTTCAGGCAACTGAACCGGAGGTTACGGCGCTCCGAATCGACCTTGCTGCTGGAGACGCAGGAACGCCGACGCGCCCATGAATTTCTCCAGCAGTCACAACAGCAGTTGGCAGATATCATTGATTTTTTACCGGATGCCACGCTGGCCGTAGACAAGGGCGGCCAGGTCATCATCTGGAATAAAGCCATTGAGAAGATGACGGGCATTGGTGCGCGGGAGATGATCGGCAAAGGCAACCATGCGTACACCATCCCCTTTTATGGGGATGCCCGTCCGCAGTTGATGGATTTAATTTTCGGCAAAGAAGAGGAGGTTGAGCTCCAGTATCCGAGTATCACCCGTGAAGGAGCCACTTTTACCACCGAAGTGTTTTGTAAAGCGCTTTATCACAATCAAGGCGCATGGATTTTTGCCAAAGCCGCACCTTTGCATGATCACGCAGGCAATGTCATCGGGGCAATTGAGAGCATTCGCGACATCAGCGAGCGCAAACGGGCGGAGAAGGTGGAGAAGAATTTACAGGCGCAACTCCAGCAGGCCCAGAAGATGGAGAGTCTCGGCACCCTGGCCGGGGGTATCGCCCACGATTTCAACAATATTCTCGGGATCATCATTGGCTATGCGGAGATGATTAAAGATGACGCCCCGGCCGAGTCTCTTACCGCAAGCAATATACAACAGGTCCTCATGGCGGGGCAGAGAGCCAAAGAGCTGGTGAAACAGATCCTCACCTTCAGCCGCCAGTCCGAGACCGAAAAGATACCTTTACTCCCCGCGGCAATCATACAAGAAGCACTGGTTATGCTGCGATCTTCCCTGCCCACGACAATTACCATCCATCAGGATATCGATCCAGGTTGCGGGCTCATCTTCGCTGATCCGACCCAGATCCATCAGATACTCATAAACCTCTGCACCAATGCCTTCCATGCCATGGAAGTTACCGGCGGCACCCTCAGTATTGCCTTGAAAGAGAAGGTGCTCTCGGCAGACGATCTCCGCCACGCACTGCACATGCACCCGGGACGTTTCCTGCAAATGTCTATCGGCGACACCGGACCGGGGATAATGCCGGAGATACGCAAAAGAATGTTCGAGCCATTTTTCACCACAAAGGAAGTTGGCAAAGGGACTGGTATGGGCCTTGCCATCATCCATGGCATAGTAAAAAATGCCGGCGGCTTTGTTACCTGTCACAGTCAACCCGGCGAAGGAACGGTTTTTCATGTATTTCTGCCGGTTATCGCCGACACCAACCTGCCGGAAAACACCCCCGAAAGATCCGCTCCACTTTGGCAATGAACAAGGAAGGGACAATGACGGACTATGGCGGGCTGAAGCCCATTATCGATTATTTGCTGGAAAGAAGGGGTTTTGATTTCTCCGGCTATCATCCGGCTATGCTTACGCGTCGCATCGAGCAGCGGCTTGTCGCGGTAAGCTGTGAAAATTTCGACGAATATCTGTGTTTTGTCGAAAGACACAGCGACGAAATCGACAAACTCCTTGGTGCACTGACCATTAATGTCAGTCAGTTCTTTCGCGACCCCCTGACCTTTGAACTGCTGGCCGACAGGGTTTTGCCGGCAATTCTCCAGGAAAAGGCAAGGCTGCATGACCCTTCCCTGCGAATCTGGTCGGCCGGTTGCGCCATGGGTGAAGAGCCCTATTCCGTGGCCATTCTCGTTCATGAGCTGCTCGAAAAGGAAGGGCTGACGATGAATGTCCACATCTTCGCCACCGATATCGACGCGGGGGTGTTGGCGGGTGCTGCCACCGCCGTGTATTCAGAGGCAAGTGTTGCAAATATCAAGTATCATCTTCTGAGCAAATATTTTACCCAAATCGGGGAAGACTTCCGTTTGCATCCGGAAATCAGCGATCAGGTGAGCTTTTCCCTCTACGACATGCTCGATAAAAAACACTGCGTTCCCCCGGCAAGCATCTTCGGCAATTTCGACCTGGTGCTCTGCCGCAATCTGCTTATTTACTTTAACACCCTGTATCAGGAAACCATCTTTGCCAAACTGCACCGCGCCCTGGCGAAAAACGGCTGTCTCATTTTAGGGGAGGCGGAAGCGCCGACCATCAAGTATCAACGATATTTCAAACGGCAACTGGATTTCAGTCCGATCTACTGGAAAGGATAGGAGAAAAGCACCAATGCACATGAGGAATGTAAAAATCAGCACGCAACTGAAAATCGGCCTCGGCAGCATTCTGCTGCTGGTAATTTTCCTCGGCGCCATGGCCTGGCGGGAGACGGATACCTTGTGGCAGCAAACCAAGGGACTTTACGACCATCCGTTGAAGGTTCGCCGTGCCGTTGGTGAGATTAAGGCCGATATCCTTTCAATGCATCGGGGGATGAAGGATTTGGTCCTTGCGGAAAACGACCTGGAACGGCAGACGATCCTCCAGGGCATGGATACCTTTGAGGCTGACGCGCACCGGCAGTTCGAAATCCTCTTTGACCGTTACCTCGGGCCACGAAAGGACATTGAAGAGGCTTTTAACTCTTTTGTCCAGTGGAAAGCCATCCGTACTGAAACGATCCTGCTGCAGCGGACAGGGAATACCGCTGAGGCGATTGTTCGCACCAAATCCTCCGGTATCGGTGGCAGCCATGCGGAACATGTTCTTAGCCACATCAAGGAAGTGAGCGACTTTGCCGAAAAAAGGGGTGACACATTTTATCAGGACGCCGCCGGACACCACGATTCCCTGAGTGTGCAACTGGCCTTCATGTTGAGTTTCATTATCCTCCTCACCGCCGCTATCGGCTCTTTCCTGTTTTTGCAGATCCGGCGACCGCTGAGGGAACTGACAGCGGTAATGGAACAGTTTCATCAAGGTGATCTCTCTGCCCGCAGCGCCTACATCTCCACCAATGAATTCGGGATCCTTGCCGCCTCATTCAACCGGATGGCCGAGGCCATCGCGCTGCGCATCGAGACGGATAAAAAAGCTGCGGCGCTGGCGGAGGCATTGATCAGCGACAATGAGGTGCGAAAATTTGCCGAAACGGTTCTCGGCAAGTTTATGGAAATCACCGAATCGAACATGGGCGCCTTCTATCTTCGCAATGAAGATGACGACCTCTTGTTGCCGCTCGCGGCCGTCGGCGTTAATCCGGACCTTCTCGGGCCCTTCGATGCCTCGATCCTTGAAGGCCAGTTCGGCCTCGCCTTGAAGACCGGAGAAGTGGCACATATCAAAGACATCCGGCAAGAGACACTCTTCACCTTCAAGACCTTTGCCGGCACTGCCGTTCCCAGCGAGATCATTACCCTGCCGGTCGATGTAAACGGCGAGGTTCGCGGCATACTTTCACTCGCCTGCCTGGGCGGATACAGCAAGGCCGCCCTGAACATCCTCAACCAGCCGTCGCTCATTGCTCTCAGCACCTCCTTTGCCAACCTCCTGGCAAATGACCGTACCCGGCGGCTGGCCGAGGCCTTGCGGGAAAACAACCAGGAACTCCAGGCCCAGCAGGAAGAATTGCAGGCCCAAGCCGAGGAATTGCGGCAGCAAACGGAAGAAATCCGGGCGCAGAATGTCGAGCTGGAGCAACAGCAGCTGGCGGTTGTCGAGGCCAGTCGCCTGAAAAGCCAGTTTCTCTCGAACATGAGCCACGAACTGCGCACGCCGCTCAATTCGGTTATGGCCCTGTCCCGGGTGCTGATGCTGCAGGCAAAGACCAAGCTCAGCGACGAAGAGATCAATTACCTGGCAATCATTGAGCGCAACGGCAAAAGCCTTCTCACCCTCATCAACGACCTGCTCGATCTTGCCAAAATCGAGTCGGGCAGAATGGATATCCGGCCACGACCCTTCTCGCTCCGCCTGACAATCGAAAACATCGTGGAAAGCATTGACCCCCTCGCCGCTGAAAAGCATATACAGCTCCGGCAAGAGATCCCCGAGACACTGCCACCCCTCGAAAGCGATGAAATCAGAGTATCACAGATCCTGCAAAACCTTATAGCCAATGCCGTCAAATTTACCGCTTCGGGAAGCGTTGCCGTATCGGCAAACAGCCATGGTGGAAATGTGTCGGTCACCGTTACCGACACCGGTATCGGCATAGCCGACGATGCCATCCCCTATATCTTTGATGAATTTCGCCAGGTCGATGGTTCTTCCTCCAGGCGCCATGAAGGCACCGGACTGGGCCTGGCTATCGCCCGCAAGGCGGCCCGAATGCTCGGCGGCGATATTGCCGTGACCAGCACCGTGGGGCTTGGCGCCACCTTCACCCTGACCCTGCCCCTTGCCTGGCAGGGTGGACCACCATTGGCTGAGTCGCTTGCTGCCTGGCAGACAAGTGAGCAGTTTGGAGGAAAAACCATCATCGGCGGAGGCGATCAACCGGGGATGACGGCCCTCACCTCCCGGCATCGGCGCCAGGAAGGCTCAACCACGAGCACCGGCCCATCCCGGATTTTGCTGATAGAAGACAATGAGGCGGCGACCATCCAGATCAGATCGATCCTTGAGGCCAGCGGCTATGCGGTGGATGTGGCCCGTGGCGGACAGGAGGCCTTTGACTTCGTCGCCCATACCATCCCCGACGGCATTGTTCTCGATCTGATGATGCCGGAAATCGATGGCTTTGCGGTGCTTGAGAAAATCAGGGGCCGGTCGGCCACGGCAAAGATACCGGTATTAATCCTCACCGCCAAGGATCTGACCCCTGACGATTTCAAGAAACTCAGTGCCAATAATGTGCAGCAGCTGGTGCAGAAGGGCGATGTGGACCAGGAAAGTTTGCTTATGCAGATCAGGGTCATGCTCGGAATGGGAGAGTAAGGATATGCAAAAAATACTGGCCATTGATGACAAAAAGGACAACCTGACAACCCTGTCCGCCGTGCTTTCGAATCTCATGCCCGATTGTTCGGTGAGCACCGCCCTGTCGGGAAGGGAGGGTATCGAAAAGGCCGGAACCGGACAGCCGGATGTTATCCTCCTCGATGTCAAGATGCCGGACATGGACGGCTTTGAAACCTGTCGGCGGCTGAAAACCGATCCCAGCACCAGCGCTATCCCGATAATCATGATCACCGCCATCAAAACCGACCATCAAAGCCGGATCAAAGGCCTGGAACTCGGCGCCGACGCCTTTCTCGCCAAACCCATTGACGAAGTCGAGCTGGTGGCCCAGGTCAAGGTTGCCCTGCGGATCAAGATAGCCGAGGACGCCCTGCGCCGCGAACGGGATTCCCTGGAGCAGGTGGTGGCTGAGCGGACCAGGGAGCTGACGCAGAAAGCGACATTACTGGCACAAACCGAATCGATCTCGCACACCGGCAGCTGGCGTCATGAATTAGAAACGGATAAGGTTACGTGGTCCGAGGAGATGTACAACATCTTCGGCCTCGATCGGGCCGCCTTTATTCACAACGTAAATGAGGTAGTAGCCCTGGCGGTGCACCCGGAAGACCGACCGAAGCTCAACGAAATCAATGCGGCTGTTCGCCGCGACGGTATACCCCGACCGCTGGAATATCGTATTGTGCACCCGGACAAGGGCGTTCGTTGGGTCTATGGGACTCGGGAACAAGAAGTGGACGCATTTGGCCGGGTGATCGCCCTTGTCGGATTTCTACAGGATATCACCGAGCATAAACGCTTAGAGTCTGAAAGGGAACTTCTCATCACCGCCATAGAACAAACGCCGGTGGCAATTGCCCTTACCGATCCGCAAGGGAGCTTTCAATACATCAATCCGGCATTTGAAAAGATCACCGGTTATACCGGTGCCGAGGTCATAGGACAGAATCCGAGGATTCTCAAAAGCGGCCGACAGAACCAAGCATTTTATGCTGATCTCTGGAAAACCATCACCGACGGCCGCGTTTGGAAAGGCAGGATGACCAATAAACGCAAGGACGGTTCCCTGTATATGGAAGACGCCATCATTTCACCGGTCGTTGACGGTTGCGATCGTGTTATGAATTTCGTGTCGATCAAGCGGGATATCACCGCCGAGATGGACATGGAAAATAAGTTGCGCCAGGCCCAGAAGATGGAGGCCATCGGCACCCTGGCCGGCGGGATCGCCCATGATTTCAACAATATTCTCGGGGCCATCATCGGTTATGCGGAAATGATTCGCGATGACGCCCTGGCGGTTTCGGCAAGTGTCCAGGATATCAATCAAGTTCTTAAAGCCGGAAATAGGGCCAAAGAACTGGTGAAACAGATACTGGCTTTCGGCCGCCAGGGGGAACCCGAGCTCATCGCCGTACAGCCGGCAACCATCATCAAAGAAGCCGTCAAATTGCTGCGAGCCTCAATACCGGCAACCATTGCCATACAGCAGGATATAGACCCGGAGGCAGGTGCCATTCTTGCCGATCCGACCCAGATTCATCAAATAATGATGAACCTCTGCACCAATGCCTTCCATGCCATGGAGATACTGGGCGGGACCCTCAGCATAGGTTTACATAAGAAAATCGTTTCCCCGGAGGACCTCGACGGCAACCCGCATCTCCCGCCGGGGAACTACCTGCAGTTGTCGATTGGAGACAGCGGCGAGGGGATTGCCCCGGAGATCCTCGATAAAATATTCGACCCTTTTTTCACCACAAAAGAAGTCGGCAAAGGGACCGGCATGGGCCTTTCCACGGTGCACGGCATTGTCCACAGCTATGGCGGCACCATTTCCTGTGACAGTCGCCTGGGAGAGGGCTCGGTCTTTCATATAACCTTGCCGACGGTAGAACAACATACGGTGCAGGAAAGCAATTCTCCGCAGCCCTCTCCGTTCGGCACGGAGCATATTCTCCTTGTGGACGACGAGGAAATTCTCCTGGAGATGGGAAAAATGATGCTGGAGCGGTTGGGCTATCGGGTGACCACCAGAATGAGCAGCCTCGAAGCCCTTACCACCTTCCAAAATGAGCCGAAGAAATTTGACGTGGTCCTGTGCGATCAAACCATGCCGGCTATGACCGGCACAGATCTTTCACGACGCCTGTTGCAGATCCGGCCTGATATCCCGATCATTCTCTGCACGGGATACAGTAGCCTTATCTCGGAAACCAAGGCCAAAGCCCTGGGAATTAAAGGTTTTACTCTGAAACCCTTGACAAAAACCGATATTGCAGTGCTCATCCGCCAGGTACTAGGCAAACTGTGATACAATGCAAAAGAGAGCGGTGGTAAATTGACCTCCCAAGGGGAGCACTCGGCAAAACCATATTGAGATAGGCATATGCAATTCATATTACATATATTTTGTGCTCAACGACAGGCTCCATGGTCGGCCGCTCCGAGCACAGGCAAAAAAGAGAAGGCGGAAAAGGAGGTAAATTTACCTCCTTTTCCGAGAACCGGGAATCTGCCGCTGCCCGGGTTGCCCTTCAACTGCCTGTCAACATTCGGAGACCAACCATAAAGATGTTGAATATATTACCTATTTTCAATAACAAGAGGTTCTGGCATGTTTTTCGCTTTCACCTTTGCAGGCAACTCTAAAAAAATGGAAGAGGAGGTAAAAAGATGGGCAGCATGACAAGGCGGCCGCGCCAGCTTGCGATACATCCCAACCACTGCACATCGGTCAGGAACCCGCTATGCTAATCGATCCCCGGCTTTCACAGAGCACAACCTCGACAGGAACGGATCACCTCCAGGTCTGGCGTCCCATCCTCGCCTCTTCACTCGAAACACTGCGTCGACTGGCCGGCGCAACAGAGCACGAATTCCTGCAGATCGGCGCCCGGATGCAGGAAATCCATCAGCAGGCCTTTGACCTTTCCGGAACGGCGCAGCAGCTGGTCGAGGTGGCCTCGGGTGAGCGTCTCCATGCCCTGATTCGCAGGTTGCGGGAAATTCTCAGTGAAATGGACAAATATCTGGGCCAGGCCCAGAGTCGAAGCAGCACCAGCCGCACCACCTTGAATGCCGTGGGTGACCTGCTGAAAGAGGTGGGAGCGCCGCTTGCCGGGGTTAAAAGGATGTGTAAGCATCTGTATATCCTTGAGGTATCGATCAAGATCGAGAGCACCCATATTGGGGAAATGGGCGGGGAATTCATCAATCTCGCCATAGATATCAAGAAACTGTCGCAGCTCATAAAAGAAAAGGTCAACGCCATCCAGGAGCTTCGCAACCTCCTGGCAGTAAGCATCAACAAGAACAGCAGCCACATTGAAGCCGCCAAGGAAGAGCAGGACGCCAAGGCCGAGATATCCCGCAACAATACCGCCGAGAGCCTGGGCGAACTGGAGGCGGTCAACGGTCGCTTCTCCCGGCTGGGCAGCATGATTTCCGCAATTTCTGCGGAAAATACCAGCAATATCAGCACAATAGTTCAATCAATGCAGTTTCATGATATTTATCGGCAGCAGGTTGAGCATGTCGTCTCCGCCATTGAAGGTCTGCTGCCGGCGTTTGCGGCCCTACAAGCCGCAGACGACCCCACAGGTGCCGATAGTCGCCGAGTTCTCATCGGCAAGGTCGGCGATGTCTGCGAACTGCAGCAGGCACAGTTGCAGTTCGCCTCCTCCGAGCTTTACTCGGCGGTGGTTGCCATTGTCGGCAACCTCCGCTCGATAGGCAGTAAACAAAAGCAGATGGCCAGGGACATCTTGGAACAAACCGGAACACTCGATGCCTCCGGCGCCTCGTTTATCGATGAGGTCAGCAACCAGATGACCTCACTTGCCGACCTTCTTGCCTCCTGTGCCGACAGCAATACCGAAGTGACCAAGATCATGAAGGACGTCACCGGGACGGTGGGAAAAATCACCGGCTTTGTATCCGATATCGAGGGTATTGGCCGCGATATTATCCAGATCGCTCTCAATGCCCGTATCAAAGCTGCCTCCACCGGCGAGGAAGGTGCACCTCTGAGTGTCCTGGCTGAAGAAATCGGTCAGCTGTCGAATGAAGCGGTGGACCGTACCGACCTGATCAGCAAAACCTTAGCAGAGATTGACTCTACCACCCAGGCGCTGTCCGCCGATGTAAACAGCAGCGAGGAAAATCTCACGTTGCAGCTGACCGGCATGAAGGACGAACTGACCGGTATTCTTTCGACCCTCAATTGCATGGGTGATGAACTCCTTACCCTGCTTTCCCAGGTGAAAAATCAGGTCGCCTTTCTTTCCAACGAGATTGAAAACCTCACCGGCGGCATTGACGTGCACGAACGGACCAAGGCCCTGGCCGATGCCGTTTTGGTAAATCTGCAGAAGATTTTCAGTGAGGCCAGGCAGCTGCACCCGGCCAGTGCGGCGTTTAAAGAGGATCTCCGGCTCATGGCCAAACGTTACACCATGGAAAGCGAGCGGCGAATCCATGAAAGCATCGCCGGCAGACATGGGGTGGGTCCGACCAAAGTTCAGGAAAAAACCACCGTAACTCCGGCAAGTGATACGGAATTCGGTGATAATGTTGACCTTTTTTAGTACCTTACAGATTGGTTTCTTGTTTTTCTACAAGAAATCAATCTGTCTCAAGGTACTTATCCCCTCCGTTGTGGGAGGGGATTATAACCTTTGGATTGCGGGCGTCAGCCCGCTTTAGAAATGGAGCAAAAGAATGGCAATTTTCGTATGGCAGGATCGTTTTTTTATCGGTGTAGCGCAAATTGACGAGCACCACCTGCACCTCGTCGAACTGCTGAACAAGACACACCGGGATTTCCTCCGCCAGGCTCCCCCTGATATCCTGGCAGAATTGTTCGAGGAACTCATCGATTATGCGACCTACCATTTTGCCGCAGAAGAAAGGGTGATGCTTGCGAGCGGCTTTCCCGACGTACACCAGCACATACAAAAACATGCCGAATTTTCGACTCAAGTAATTGAAATGCACGACAATTACCTAAAAAAACAAAAGCCCTTTTTTCTGGAAATTCTCACTTTTTTGCAAAATTGGCTGGAATCACATATACTCCAATCAGACGGCGAACTGGGTCGCTTCCTGGCCAAGTCTAACAAGTAATTCCATTTCTCCCTCAACACCGGACAACAAGGAGACACCATGGTAAGCCCCAAAGGTACCGGCAAGCTTTTCGACGAAGTGCAAACTGCCCTAAACGGCGACCGGCACAACGAACGGGTCATCAAAAGCGGTGATCGCCTGACTATTGAGACCATCGCCGACTTCGCCCAACAGCTGCGTCACGGTCTTGCCGAAGCGGCAACCGTGGTCATAGAATTCCACGAAAATGTTGTACTGGACATCACCGCCCTGCAGGTTTTCTGCTCGGCCTGTCAGACCGCAGCCGCGGCGGGCAAGAAATTTATGTACCGTGGCCCTTTGCCGGCAACCCTGCTGCATCTTGCCGTTGTCGCCGGCTCTGAGCGCCACGACCACTGTAAAATTGATAACCCTTCATGTCTTCGTAAGTTCGGAGGATCGAAATAATGGGCAAGTTGATAATGACCGCCGACGATTCGGCAAGTGTGCGGCAGATGGTCGCCTTCACCCTCAAGCAAAACGGCTACGAGGTCATTGAGGCAGTGGACGGCCAGGACGCGCTGACCAAGCTCGGCAGCAAAAAAGTCGATATGCTGTTGACCGACCTGAACATGCCGAAGCTCGACGGCATCGGCCTCATCAAGGGGGTGCGGGCCGGCGCCCTCAATAAATTCATCCCCATCGTCATGCTGACCACCGAGTCGCAGGACAGCAAAAAGTCGGAGGGCAAGTCGGCCGGGGCCACCGGCTGGATCGTCAAACCGTTCAAACCGGAACAGCTGATCGCCGTGGTCAAGAAATTGCTGGGCTAGGAGGTTGTCCAAGAGAAGCCGACGTAATACAGCAGGGTACATTTGATGCACCCTGCGATAAGTGCCAACCTGAAAGCTAAGCGGGACATAAAGGATTGAAGCCATGATGGAACAACACATTGCCGCCTATCGTGAAGAAGCGATCGAATTGCTCACCGAGCTGGAATCATCTCTTCTCGAGCTGGAAGATACCCCGGATGACCATGATCTTATCAGCCGAGTTTTCCGGGCCATGCATACCATCAAGGGCTCCGGGGCAATGTTCGGCTTCGATGCAATCGCCGCCTTTACCCATGAGGTGGAAACGGTTTTTGATCTGGTCCGTAACGGCAAGATGAAGGTGACCCAGGAGCTCCTCAACCTGACATTGCAATCCCGCGACCATATCTCGGCGCTCCTCGACGCCTCGTCGGGCCTCGGCGAGGCCGACTCCAGTGAGGGCGAGGCCATCATCGCCGGCCTGCGCGCCTTGGCCCGGCCCGAAGGGGACGCCAAGAGCCAAACTGCCCTCCCTGCCCCGCCCGTAGTAGAGGCGGCAAAACCGCAAGAGGCGGGACTGCAGACCTGGCGCATCCGCTTTGAACCAAATCGGGAACTGCTGCTGTGCGGCAGCAATCCGCTGTCCCTCCTCAATGAACTGCGCGACCTGGGCACCTGCCAAATCACCGCCCAATTCAATAATGTTCCAACCCTTGAATCCCTGGTTGCCGAGCATTGCTATCTTTCCTGGGATATGGTCCTGAGCACCAGTCGCGGCGAATCGGCCATCAGAGATGTCTTTATCTTTGTCGAGGACGATTGCCGCATCACCGTCAAACTGATCGACGACGCCGGCAAGGCCGACGACGATGTGCGTAAACTGGGGGAGATCCTCATCGACCGCGGCGACCTGTCGGCGGATCTTCTGCAAACGGTGCTGCAGCAGCAAAGACCCCTTGGCGAGCTGCTGGTGGCAAGCGGTGCAGTAACCCAGGAAAAGGTCGAGTCGGCATTGGTTGAACAGCAGCATGTGAAAACCACCCGGCAGGAGCGAACCGCCGCCCCCGAGGCCGCCGCCTCCATCCGGGTACCGGCGGAGAGGCTTGACCAGCTGGTCAATCTGGTCGGCGAGATGGTCACCGTCCAGGCCCGCCTCACCCAGGTTGCCAACAAGATGGGCGAAGCCGGCTTTGTCGCCATCGCCGAAGAGGTGGAGCGGCTGACCAACGAGCTGCGCGACACCGCCCTGAACATCCGCATGCTGCCGATCGGCAGCACCTTCAGCAAATTCAAACGGCTGGTCCGCGATCTGTCCATGGAGCTCGGTAAAGAGATCGAGATGGAAACCTTCGGCGCTGAAACCGAAATCGACAAGACGGTCATCGAAAAACTGAACGACCCCTTGGTGCATATCATCCGCAACAGCATCGACCACGGTATCGAAAAACCGGATAAGCGTGTCGCTGCCGGCAAACCGAGAACCGGCACCATTCGCATGGGCGCCGAACACGCCGGTGATTCAGTGCTTATCACCATCTATGACGACGGTGGCGGCATCAACCGCGACACCATCCATAAAAAAGCCATTGAACTCGGTATGGTCTCTCCCACCGCCGAACTGACCGACCAGGAGGTCTACAGCTATATCTTCGCCCCGGGCTTTTCCCTGGCCGCCAAGGTCACCAGTGTTTCCGGGCGCGGCGTCGGCATGGATGTCGTCAAACGCGGCATTGAGGGTTTACGCGGCACCATCGTAGTTGACAGCGAGCTTGGCGTCGGCACCACCATCACTTTGAAAATACCCCTGACCCTGGCCATTATCGAAAGCCTCCTGGTGAAAATCGGCGACAGCCATTTTGTCCTGCCGCTGGCCGCCATTGAGGAGTGCGTTGAGTTGTCAAGGCAGGACATCGTGACCTCGCATGGCCGCAATGTTGCTAACGTCCGCGGCCATCTCACCCCGTACATCTGCCTCAGGGAGCAGTTCGGCGTGCCCGGCGAACGTCCGGAGATCGAACAGATCGTCATCGTTGCGGTCCACGGTACGCGCATCGGCTTTGTCGTCGACTTTGTCGTCGGCGAACACCAGACGGTTATCAAACCGCTTGGGGTGCTGTACCAGGACATCAAGGGTATCTCCGGGGCGACCATCCTCGGTGACGGCTCGGTGGCGCTCATTCTTTCACCAGGGGATTTGGCGAAGATGGCTGAAACCTCGGAGCATGCAGAATATATATAAATATGTCTAAAACCCCTGAACACCCAACAAAGAAGACCAAGATTCTGGTGGTGGACGATTCGAGTTCCGTACGTTTTGCACTTCAGGATGGACTTGTGAAGGAAGGGTATCAGGTGCTTACTGCGGAAAACGGCAAAAAAGCCTTGGAAATCATCCAAAATACATTGCCTGATTTCATTCTCTCAGATGTGTATATGCCGGAAATGGATGGCCTTGAACTGTGTGCAACGCTCCATGGGAATCCTTTGTATTCCCATATTCCCTTTATCGTCATGAGCGCACAAAAAGACGCCGGCAACATGCGGCAGATGATGACCTACGGTGCCGCGGCGTTTATCATTAAGCCTTTCAATGTCGAACAGCTGATAATTACTGTAAATAACATAAGTGAACAGAAAAAAAGCCTAAAGGAAAAGGAAATCCTCCACGCCCAACTGCTGCAGGCGCATAAGCTCGAGTCGGTCGGCCAGCTTGCCGCAGGCATTGCCCATGAGATCAATACCCCTACTCAGTTTGTCAGCTCGAATGTCGGCTTTCTTGCCGACGCTTTCGCGGATATTCAAAAGATGGTTGAAACACTGGTCAAGGCCAGTGCCGCAAAGGTGCTCAGCAGCGACGTCCTGCAACAAGCCCTGGAGGCCGCCGACTGGCCCTATCTTGAAAAAGAAATTCCCCAGGCAATGGAGCAGTCCCGTGAAGGTCTGTCCCGGGTAACCCATCTGGTGCGGGCTATGAAAGAATTCTCCCATCCGGGCGACAAAGAGGCCGAGTTTGTCGATATCAATCACCTCATCGAAACCACGGCGACAGTGGCCCGCAACGAATGGAAATACAGTTCAGATCTCCAGTTTGATCTTGCACCGGATCTCCCGGAGGTTCTCTGCCGGGCCGGGGAAATTGGCCAGGTATTTCTCAATCTCCTTGTCAATGCAGCCCATACCATCACCGACAAACTGGGGCGAACCCCAGAAGGTGGCAAGGGGCTCATCACCATCACAACCAAGGTTGACGGCAATTCCGTTGTGATCCAATTTGCCGACACCGGGTGCGGCATCCCGGATTCCGCCAGGGCGAAAATCTTCGAACCATTCTTCACCACCAAGGCTGTGGGCAGAGGCACCGGGCAGGGCTTGGCTATCGCCTATGATGTGGTCACCCGCAAACACGGCGGCACTCTGTCTTTTAGTACGGCGGTTGGTGAAGGGACGACCTTTACAGTCAGATTGCCGATAAAAAACAGCAATAAATAAAGGGGCTGACGAGGATAACTGACCCATTCACCCTGTCTTCTTCTCTTTTTTGACTTTTTTGATTTCCCCCCCTACAATAGTTCATCGCCTTGAACATTCGTTCGTTCTTTTCAACTTCTTTGAGTTTTGGGTATCTCGAAGGAAATTTGCGAGAGTGGTGGTAAACGTCGGTATTGCCCGTCCAGCCTTCGCTTCTGCGAAAGGTTATGTAGATCAACGCCCCGTATCCATGAGTGAAAGTAATGTACAGATCCTCCGTTGCAAACATACTGACACTGACAGTTCTTCTTGTTGTCATGCCATCTCTGCCGGTCGCTTGCGCCGAGACTTTCCCCGGAAATCAAACCGTATTGAAATCAGCAAGCGAACTGGATTACCCGCCGTTTGCACTCGTGCAGCCGGATGGCACGGCAGGTGGATTTTCGGTTGATTTGTTGAAGGCCGCAACTGAGGCAGTCGGCTTGTCGGTGACTTTTAAGGTTGGCCCATGGAATGACCTTAAGCGGGAACTGGCGGAGAGGACCCTGGATGTCCTGCCATTGGTGTCCTACTCGGAAGAACGTGACAAGGTGTATGATTTCACCACCGCCTATTTACGGATGAACGGTACGGTTTTCGTCAAGGAAGGCAATGCGGAAATCAAGAACCTCGCTGACCTTCAGAACAAAGAAGTGCTGGTAATGCAGGGTGATACAGCTCATGAATATGCCCTAAGAGAAAACCTCTCCGACACCATCATAGCAAAAGCCTCCTATGAAGAGGCCTTTAAACTCCTGGCCTCAGGAAAGCATGATGCAATTGTCGTCCAGCAAATTGCTGGACTGCAGATCATCAAAAAATTGCACATCACCAATGTAGTACCGGTCGAACAAAAAAATATTTCGTCCCTCAAACCTATGGCCTTAAAACTTGAGGGGTTCGAGCAGAAATTCTGCTTTGCCGTCCCGGAAGGCAACAAACAGCTACTCGCCCAGCTCAATGAGGGCTTAGCAATCATTTCTTTAAACGGCACCTACAACCTCCTCTATGAAAAATGGTTTGCGCCGATTCTCCCGAAACCGCAAGTTACCTTCGGCGAACTCGTCAAACAAACTCTCTCCATACTTGTCCCTCTTTTGCTTTTCCTTATGATTTTCGGTCTATGGTACCTGAAACGCTTGGTGGCCAGGCGAACGCAATATCTGCAGCTTGAAATCCACCAGCGCAAACAGGCGGAAAAGGAGCTGCAGGAAAGCCATGATCTGCTCGCCCACCTGGCCCGTCTGGTACCCGGCGTTGTCTACCAATACCGGTTATATCCTGATGGGCGTTCCGCCTTTCCCTATGCAAGCCCGGGCATGTACAACATATACGAAGTGACCCCCGAGGAGGTTCGAGAAGACGCCACCCCGGTTTTTGGGCGCCTGCATCCGGACGACTTTGACAACGTTGCCTCCTCCATCCAGGAATCAGCACGTACTTTGGCAACGTTTTATTGTGAATTTAGAGTCAATCTTCCAAGACAAGGCCTCCGCTGGCGCTGGTCGCAAGCGCAACCGGAGCGAATGCCGGACGGTGGAACTCTTTGGCACGGTATCATCTCCGACATCACCGAGCGCAAGCAGGCCGAAGAAGAAAAGAAAACCCTCCAGGCCCATCTGCAGCAAGCGCAAAAGATGGAGGCCATCGGCACCCTGGCCGGCGGCATTGCCCATGACTTCAACAATATCCTCGGGGCCATCCTTGGGTATGCCGAACTCGCCCAGGAAGACAGCCCGCCGGGGTCGGATATCAGAGCTGATGTTGACCAGGTCGTCCGGGCAACCCACAGGGCCAAAGAGCTTGTCAAGCAGATCCTGGCCTTCAGCCGCCAGGCCGAGGCCGAACATATACCTTTACAACCGGCGTTGATCGTCAAGGAAGCAGTGAAGATGCTTCGCGCCTCACTGCCGACGACCATTGACCTGCGGCAGGATATCGATGCGCAGACCGGGCTCGTTCTTGCCGACCCGACACAGATCCATCAGGTGCTGGTCAACCTTTGCACCAATGCCTTCCACGCCATGGAGGAGACCGGGGGCATCCTCACCATTTCCTTGAAAAGCACATTCCTCACCCGAGAGGATCTCAGCTGCGAGCAATGGGTGCAACCGGGGGCCTTCGTGCAGCTGTCGATCGCCGACACGGGCCCAGGCATTGCCCCGGAAATCCAGAAAAAAATGTTCGACCCATACTTCACCACCAAAGAAGTCGGCAAAGGGACCGGCATGGGCCTTGCCATCATCCATGGCATAGTGAAGAGTTACAAGGGTTTTGTAACCTGTCTCAGCGGGCCCGACAACGGCACGGTTTTTCATGTGTATCTACCGGTTATCGGCGAACCGGTCTTGCTCGAAGTTGAATCTCCTCCTTCTGAGCCTGCGCAACTCGGCAATGAACATATCCTCTTTATTGACGATGAAGATATCCTGGCGGAAATGGGGAAGGTTATGCTGGAGAGGCTTGGCTACCGAGTGACCGTCAGGAAAAACAGCCTTGAGGCCCTCAACACCTTCCTGAATCAGCCGGAACGGTACGACCTGGTCATCACCGATCAGACCATGCCGGGCATGACAGGCATTGATCTGGCCCGGCGCATGCTGCAGATACGACCGGGAATGCCGATCATTCTCTGCACCGGCTACAGCAGCCTTATCTCAGAAGACAAGGCCAAATCGCTGGGAATTAAGGGATTTGCGATGAAGCCGCTGGCCAAAAAAGATATCGCTGCCATCATCAGGAAGGTGCTGGATGAGGTACGGTGATATGCGGGGATTGGTAGCAGCGGCGCAGTTTTTGGGGAAGAATGGTATCAAAGAGATGTCCCCATTTTGCATACAAGATTTAAGGAGAACACCTCATGACCTGGTTGATCCCCTCCGTCATTGCCACAGCGACCGGAACCGCAATTCTTACAGTGTGTTATTTTTATCTGTATGCCCTGGACCGTAAAAACTTTCTCAAGATCTGGGCCATAAGCTGGGCAGTCTATTTTGCTCGGTACGTTTTTCTTCTCGTTACGCTCTTCTGGCAAAAAACGCCCTGGCTGCTCATCGCCAACCAGATGGCCTGTCTGATAAGCGGCATCTTGCTGCTGTATGGGACCTATCTCTTTATCAACAAAAAATTTCCGCGAATCCTTTTGTATCTCGGGGTGCTCGGGGGCCTGTGGATTTTTATAAGTATCCTCAATAATTACTCCTTTTTGGCTATAACACTGCCGACCTTTAGTTTTCTGGCGGGTATTTATGTGTGGACGGGAATCGTCTTTCTGCAATCTTCCCAGACCGAGAAAAAAGAGATCGCCGTTGTCGGGATTGGCTTCATCCTTTGGGGGCTTCATAAAGCCGATTATCCCTTTGTCGAGCCCGTCGTGTGGTTTGCACCATGGGGCTATCTGCTTTCCGCGGCAATAGAATTTACCGTCGCCCTTGGCCTGTTGCTGGTCTATTTTCGCAAGACCAAAAACGAGATGACGGCGAGTGAGGAAAAATTCCGCTCTCTCGCCGAAAGCAGTCGTGATTATATCATGCGTTATGACCGGCAGGGACGGCACACCTATATGAACCCTGCCGCTCTGGCAGTCACTGGACTAAAAGAAGCGGGCATCATCGGCAAAACCCATCGGGAGGCCGGTTTTCCTGAGCATCTCTGCGCCATGTGGGAAGAGCAGATCGCCCTGGTTTTTGCCACCGGCAAGCCAGGGCAGACCGAGTTTTCCTGGGCCGGGCCAGCGGGTCCGGTGTACCTTGATTGGCGCCTGACTCCGGAACTTGATACCGAAGGGCGGGTCTTTTCCGTGCTGGGTGTTTCCCGCGACATCACCGAACGTCGGCAGCTGGAAAACGTCCAGGCCTTTCTCGCAGAGACCAGTTCGGGAACCGCGGCCGAACCTTTTTTTTATGCCCTGGCGAGATTTCTCGCCGAAAATCTGGTCATGGACTTTGTCTGTATCGACACCCTCGAAGGTGACGGTTTGACCGCCCGGACTGTTGCGGTATGGCACGACGGCCAATTTGAGGACAATGTCAGTTATGCCCTGAAAGATACCCCCTGCGGCGAGGTTGTCGGCCAGACAATCTGCTGCTACACCGCCAGTGTCACTCAGCTTTTCCCAAAAGATCAGGTGTTGCTGGAGCTCCAGGCGGAAAGCTATGCCGGGGTGACCCTCTTTAGCCACACCGGCCAACCGATCGGCCTGATAGCACTCATCAGCCGCCAGCCTCTAAAGGATCGCCGCTTAGTTGAAAATACCCTGAAAATGGTGGCGGTTCGCGCCGCAGGCGAGATGGAGAGGCTGGATGCCGAGGATGCACTTAAAACCAGTGAAAAACTTCTTCGCGATATTGCCGTCAATATTCCCGGCGCCCTGTATCAATTTGTTCTTCAACCGGACGGGTCTTTTGCGATTCCCTATATGAGCGAAGGTGGTTCCCAGGTCCTTGGCCAACCCCTTGAGGTATTGCAGGATGCGGGCCGCCTGTTCACCAATGTTCACCCTGATGACCTGCCAGGCTTTTATTCGTCGATCAGCGAATCGGCTGAAACCATGCAGGAATGGCGGCAAGAGTTCCGGGTTTTTCTGCCGACCGGAGAAACCCGCTGGCTGCTTGGAATCTCCCAGCCCAGCCGCCTGGATGATGGCGGGATTTGCTGGAATGGGGTTCTGCTCGATATCACCAAGAGCAAACAGGTGGAAGAAGCTTTGCTGGCATCCAACCGGCAAACCTCAGATATTCTCGAAAGCATAAGTGATGCATTTTTTAGCTTAGACGATAACCTTGTCGTCACCTACTTCAATCCCGCGGCTGAAAAGGCCCTCGGCAAGAAGGCCAGTGAGGTGCTGGAAATGCCGCTCTTTGACGCCTTCCCCGAAGCCCGAGGGTCGGTTTTTGAAAGCAATTACCGACTGGCGGTGCGAGAAAAACGTGCCCTCTTCTTCGAAGTAAATTTTAACGTCCCGCCTTATGAAAACTGCTACGAAGTTCGTGTCTACCCGCAAGCAAAAGGTATTTCTGTTTATTTTCAAGTAATCACCGAACGGAAACGTCTGGAGAAAGAGCAAAAGAAACTCCAAGCCCAGCTACAGCAGGCCCAGAAGATGGAAGCCATCGGCGCCCTGGCCGGCGGTATCGCCCATGATTTTAACAATATTCTCGGGGCGATCCTTGGCTATGCGGAAATGGTTCAGGAAGATAGCCCGGCAGGGTCGAATATGAGAAAGGATATCGACCAAGTCGTCAAGGCCAGCCATCGGGCCAAAGACCTGGTTAAACAGATCCTTGCCTTCAGCCGCCAGGCCGAAAGCGACCGTATTCCTCTGCAGCCCGCCATAATCATCAAGGAAGCACTGAAAATGTTGCGAGCCTCTCTGCCGACAACCATTGCCATAGAGCAGGATGTTGAATCGGAGGTAGAGCTCGTTCTCGCTGATCCGACCCAGATTCACCAGGTAATAGTCAATCTCTGCACCAACGCCTTTCATGCCATGGAAGAGACGGGCGGGACCCTGAGCGTTTCCATAAAGAAGGCAAGCCTCGAAAAGAACGACCTCGGCAGCGAGCCGCATGTACAGCCGGGAGATTTTATACAGCTGTCGATCGGCGACACCGGCCCGGGGATAGCCCCGGAAATCCGGGAGAAAATATTTGATCCCTATTTCACCACCAAAGAAATCGGCAAAGGAACCGGCATGGGACTTGCCATCATCCACGGCATAGTGAAAAGTTATAATGGTTTTGTAAGCTGTCACAGCCGGCCCGGAGAAGGAACGGTGTTTCATGTCTATCTGCCGGTTATTAGCGACTCAGTCGTCCCTGAACCCGAAACCGCGCCTCTTGACCTCCCCCAACTCGGCAATGAGCGTATCCTCTTTATTGACGATGAGGATATCCTGGCGGAAATGGGGAAGGTTATGCTGGAAAGGCTTGGCTACCGTGTGACCGTCAGGAAAAACAGCCTTGAGGCCCTCAACACCTTTCAGAACCAGCCGGAACGGTTCGACCTGGTCATCACCGATCAGACCATGCCGGGCATGACCGGCAGCGATCTGGCCCGGCGCATGCTGCAGATACGACCGGGAATGCCGATCATTCTCTGCACCGGCTACAGCAGCCTTATCTCAGAAGACAAGGCCAAGTCGCTGGGAATTAAGGGATTTGCGATGAAGCCGCTGGCCAAAAAGGATATCGCGGCAATCATTAGGAAGGTGCTGGATGAGGTGCGGTGATATGCGGGGAACAAGGTGTCGGAGATGGGTAATTGTTACGTTTCCACTGACACCTTCTCTTTATCGTGTAATTTTACTCAATACGGTGAGTAAACTAAACAACCACCTGCTTCTAGCAGGTGGTTGTTTAGTAAAACGGGAAGTGTCCCGCCTATTCCGCTACTTAGTAGGCCCCATTGCGCACTTGAGTTCTTAAACTACTTGGTTACCTGCTTTTTACTCCCCCTGGGTGAGTGACCGGTTGGCTTCTTCTTTGCCATATGTAATCCAGCGATCTCGAACAGTGCTTCGGGGTGTAACGATGCCACCTGCAACAGCACCCGAGCAGGGCCTGCGGGTTTACGGCGACCCTGCTCCCAGTTGCGCAATGTGCCGACGCTGATACCAACCAAATGGGCGAATTTGTCTTGAGATAAGCCGAATTGCTGGCGTAAGGTCCGCACCTCTGTTTCAGGAAATTCAAAAATGCGAGATGGTTGCAGGGTGCCGTTCCTGATTGCCGCACCCTGCTTGACACTTTCCAGCAGTTCCCGAAAAAGTTCATTCTTCATGATATTCCTCCTCAACGATCTTGCTGAGCTGTTTTAGTTGGCCAGGCGTCAAATCACCTTGGACATTCTTGGGATAAATAAACAACAAGAGAATGACACTCTGTGATGAAAACCAGTAGTATATTAATCGGGTGCCACCTCGTTTCCCCCTTCCTTCCGCTATCCATCGCAACTTTCGGAGGCCACCACTGCCGGGAATGACTGCCCCGGCCGCCGGCCGTTCCAACAGATTCTCTTGCAGTTGCCGGGACTCCTTGTCAGTGAGAGTTGCGAGAAGCTGTTTGGTGAATATCGGAGTTTCGATGATAATCACAAGACGACCATACGCCAATGGCGTATGGTCGTCAAGGAATTGTGAGCGTCGGAAAAATTCTTGCGACATTTCTACGTCATTTCGCATTACGTCAAATAAAATAGATATCCCCTCTTTTTTGGTGTAACTGCTCGATTGCTTTGAAAGCTTCATCAAGCGGTACAGGTACACCACTTTGGGCCGAGCTTGACAGACGGTCGCGAATTAAAGAAAGCCGAGCTTCGTGTTCCTCTTTTTTTGCCACAGACGCATCGCCTCTCGAATAAGTTCACTGGTGGAGCCGTAGGCTCCGGACTGCACCTTATCCTTGATAGATACGAGCATTTCAGACGGCAAGGTAATGGTGATCCATTCGGCTTTATCAGGTTGCATCGTTATTTCTCCTTATGAAACAGTGTGATCAAATCCTGCTTCCCATCGTCTCCGGAGTCAATGCGCTCTCTCTTGCTTGCACTGCAGGGAGGAGGTAAACTAACCTCCCACAACTGCCCACAGGACCACCCAAGGCCAAACGTTTATTATTACAATATTTTCAAATACATATCTGAATAACTCTCGTAGAAAAGCCTTAGGCACCACAAAAGCTACCGCCAAGCAGAGAACTAAGGGAGGCAAAATTACCTCCTTTTTCCGCCCTTCTCCCCTCTGCGCCGGCATAGCCTGCCCACGAAGTTCATTAGCGCTACATTGATGTTTGGTAACAAACTGGAAACAGAAAAGAATTTTCATATTCCTTAGCCTGGCATGTTTTTCGCATTGGTTGAGACAGAAGCATGCCGCCGATCGACCACCCTTTTTTCAGGCCCCTTTAGCGGTGGTGAAATCTGATCAAGTACCATTATCAGTGTACTGAGGAACACAATCATGGCATTCACCTTTTTCATGCGCGATCAACCGACGCTCGAACACGCCGCCGACCATATGATTCCCTACGCCAGCGGCCGGAGTCGCATCAAGATCTGGGATGCCGGCTGCGCCCTCGGCCAGGAAACCTATACCATTGCCATGATCTTTGCCGAGAAGATGAACTCCTTCGGATTCAAGAACCTGCGCATCGATGCCACCGATCATGACAGTGCCAATAACTTCGGCAATATCGTCAATGCGGCGACCTATCCGAACGACGAACTGCAGCGTACCCCAGCAGAACTCTTAACCAAATATTTCGAACCGGCTGAAAAGCCCGGACATTCCCGTGTCAAACCCATCCTCCGCGACCGGATTTACTTTCAATATCACGATCTCCTGTCCCTGAAACCTGCCGGCCAAGATTACTGCCTGATAGTCTGCAAGAACGTCCTTCTGCATTTTCAGTATCCGGAGCGGGTCGAGGTATTTAAAATGTTTCATCATGCCCTGGCACCGGGCGGTTATCTGGCCAATGAGAATACCCAGAAGTTGCCGCAGGAGGTGGCTCATCTCTTCACCCAAGTAGTGCCGGACGCGCAACTGTATAAAAAAGTTGGAGATTGATGCGTGAGGATAATCCCTTTGAAGAAGAATGATCGAACATACAGTTGCCACTCTTATCTGATCCTCGGCGACTGGAATCGGGTCGAAGACATCAACACCCTTATCGATCCGGGGATTGATGGCTTTGTGCTCAAGGAAATAGAGGGCCTCTCCACCGGCTTTGGCAAGGTGGCGATCGAGCAGATCATTCTCACCCATAACCATTTTGACCATGCAGCCGGCATTATGGCGGTTAAAGAACGCTACAAAGCCAGGGTGCTGGCCGCCATCGACGGCCCCGGAGTTGATGAACTGCTGCCGGACGGCCGCTTCGTCAAGGCCGGTGACGATTTTCTCGAAGTCATCCACACCCCCGGTCATTCGTCGGATTCCATTTGTCTGTATGCACCGGCGGCGGGGGCGCTGTTTTCCGGGGATACACAGTTAAGGCCACATCAAAGTTGTGAGGAATACACCAGGGAGTCCATGGCCGGGCTGCTGAAACTTGCTGGTCGGAAAATCGAGAGTATCTATGCCGGGCATGGTGCACCATTAACACACGGGTGTGACAAACTTATCCGGCAAACGCTGAAAAATCTCAGGAAATGTGTCGAGAAAAATATATCGAAAAACTCATAGCGAGACAATGAAGAGGAGGGGCGACGATGCGAAAAAAAGCTGTTACTCCCTGATTTTCCAGAGATACGATAGAGAACAAAACGACAATTTGGTCAAAGGTGTAAGTGGAGTTTACGGGCAGGCCGTCTTAACAATAATTGCCGCAAAAAACACATCATGGAGGAAAAAACATGAGCTGGTTCAACAACATGACACTGAAAGGAAAACTGCTGGCCGGATTCATATCGGTGGCGATTATTGCCGGAGTAATCGGCGGGTTCGGAATTTACAACCTCCAGCACATGGAGGAGGGTGATGCCAAGCTTTTTGAACAGATTACTGTACCTCTCGGAGAAATAGCGGAAGTATCAACACTCTTCCAACGAATCCGCGTCAATGCCAGGGATATTATAACCGCTGACACTCCCGACAAAAAGGAGCAGTTCGCCGGACGCATCAAGGAATACCGTGAAGGCATAGGCAAACTCTCCGACAGCTATGAAAAAACCCTCTTCACCGAGGGAGGCAAAAAACTCTTTGAGGAGTTTAAAAGGACCCGAGCAATATATGGGCCTCTGCTCGACAAGATTATAGTGCTTGCGAAAGAAGGGAAAAGTTCTGAGGCAACCGCCCTGCTCCAGGGAGATGCCGGCAAGGCTTCCCGTGAAGAACAGAACGCCATTGCCAAAATGGTGGAAGCGAAAATCGCCACGGGTAAAAACCTTGCCGAGGAAAACGCTATCATGGCGGATAGAGCCACTAATGTCATGACAGTGCTGGCGATACTCGGCGCCCTGATCGCCGTCGGCCTCGGCCTTTTTATCGCCCGCATTGTTATGAAACAACTGGGAGCCGATCCGAAACAGGTGGGCGAGATTGCCAATTTGGTTGGTGTTGGTGATTTGTCCCGAGAAATTACTCTTGCTGCAGGCGATAGCACCAGCGTCATGGCGGCAATGAAAAAGATGGTTGACAGCATTCGCGCTCTGGCTGCCGACGCAGGCATGCTCTCGGTCGCCGCAGTAGAAGGAAAACTTGCCACCCGTGCCGATGCCGCAAAACATCAAGGCGATTTCAAAAACATCGTCCAGGGCGTCAATGATTGCCTCGATGCGGTTATCGGACCGCTCAATGTGGCCGCTGAATATGTCGATCGCATCTCCAAGGGCGACATCCCTCCGAAGATCACCGACAGCTACAACGGCGATTTCAATGAGATCAAAAACAACCTCAACGTCTGTATTACTGCCGTTGATGCCCTCGTTGCCGACGCGAAAATGCTCTCAAAAGCCGCTGTCGAAGGAAAACTTGCCACCCGCGCCGATGCCGCCAAACACCAGGGCGATTTCAAAAACATCGTCCAGGGCGTCAATGATTGCCTCGATGCGGTTATCGGACCGCTCAATGTCGCCGCTGAATATGTCGACCGTATATCGAAGGGCGACATCCCGCCGACCATCACCGACAGCTATAACGGCGATTTCAACGAGATTAAAAACAACCTGAACAACGTCGTCAAAATGATGAACGACCTGCTTGCCCAGACCGACATCCTGATCCAGGGCGCTGCCAATGGCGAACTCGATAAACGCGCTGATGCCAGCCTCTTTGTCGGCGGCTGGAAGCAGCTGGTAAGCGGCGTCAACGATACCGTCGTCAACATCGTCAACCCCTTGAGAGTAACCGCCGACTACGTCGATAAAGTCTCAAAGGGCGTCATCCCGCCGGCCATTACCACAGAATACAAGGGCGAGTACAACGTCATCAAGGGTAACCTCAACAACATGGTCAAGATGATGAACGACCTGTTGGCCCAAACCGATGTCCTTATCCAGGGAGCCGCCAATGGCGAACTGGACAAACGCGCCGACGCCACTCTCTTCGTCGGCGGCTGGAACAAGCTGGTTCAGGGCGTCAACGACACCGTCGTCAATATCGTCGAACCGCTGAGAGTCACCGCCGACTATGTCGACAAGGTAGCCAAAGGCATCATCCCGCCGGCCATCACCACCGCGTATAAGGGCGAGTACAACGTCATCAAAGGCAATCTCAACAACATGGTCAAGATGATGAACGACCTCTTGGCCCAGACCGATGTGCTCATCCAAGGCGCCGCCAACGGCGAACTCAACAAACGGGCCGATGCCACCCTCTTTGTCGGCGGCTGGAACAAACTGGTAGCTGGAGTTAACGACACCGTCGTCAATATCGTCGACCCACTCAGGGTCACCGCCGACTATGTTGACAAAGTTTCAAAAGGCATCATCCCACCGACCATCACCACCGAATACAAAGGCGAATACAACGTCATCAAAGGCAATCTCAACAACATGGTCAAGATGATGAACGACCTCTTGGCCCAGACCGACATCCTCATTCAGGGTGCGGCCGACGGCCAACTAGATAAACGCGCCGACGCCTCGCTCTTTGTCGGCGGCTGGAACAAGCTGGTTTCCGGGGTCAACGACACGGTCACCAACATCGTCGGACCGCTGATGGTCACCGCCGACTATGTCGACCGGGTATCGAAGGGCGACATGCCGCCGACCATCACCGACACCTATAAAGGGCAGTACAACCAGATCAAGAATAACCTCAACGTCCTGATCGAGGCCACCAACGGCATCACCGCCAATGCCAAACAGGTTGCCCAAGGTAACCTCATGGTGGACTTAAAAAAACGCAGTGAAAAAGATGAATTGATGGAAAGTCTGGCCAATATGGTCGACAAGCTGAAAGAAGTAGTAACCGAGGTGCAGAGCGCGGCTGATAATGTCGCCACCGGCGGCCAGGAAATGAGCGCAACCGCCCAGCAGATGTCGCAGGGCGCAACCGAACAGGCGGCCAGCGCCGAGGAGATCAGTTCCAGCATGGAGCAGATGGCCTCGAATATTCGTCAGAATACCGACAACGCCATGCAGACTGAAAAGATCGCCGTGAAGAGTGCCTCCGACGCCAGAGAAGGCGGCAAGGCGGTGACGGAAACCGTTTCAGCAATGAAGGAAATTGCCACCAAGATCTCCATCATTGAGGAAATAGCCCGTCAAACCAATCTTCTTGCCTTAAACGCCGCCATTGAGGCAGCCAGGGCCGGAGAACACGGCAAGGGTTTTGCAGTCGTCGCCTCCGAAGTACGCAAACTGGCGGAACGCAGCCAGTCGGCGGCAGGCGAAATCAGCAAGCTCTCTACCTCAAGCGTCGCCATCGCTGAACAGGCCGGGGAGATGCTCAATAAGATGCTCCCGGATATCCAGAAGACCGCCGAGCTGGTGCAGGAAATCAGCGCCTCCAGTAAGGAGCAGGATACCGGTGCCGAACAGATCAACAAGGCCATCCAGCAGCTCGACCAGGTTATCCAGCAAAATGCCGGATCGGCGGAAGAGATGGCCTCGACCACCGAGGAACTGTCAAGCCAGGCCGAGCAACTGAAGGCGACCATTGCCTTCTTCACCCTCGACACCAAGCGGCAGAGCAGCGCGCCGCAACGAAGACAACTGGCCATCAGCCATGTCGCAGCCCCCAAGGTGCAGGCCACAGCTGCCCCCAGGGCCGCAGCAGCCAAGAAAGCTAAGCCCGAAGCCAGGATTCAGGGAGCGATCCATCTCGACATGGGCAGTAAGGGTGGAGCGGATCATCTTGATGAAGAATTCGAAAAATTCTGATTGGGTCAAGGAGGGACAACCATGAGTGTAGCAGGAATAACTGAAACTGTGCAGTACTTGACCTTTAAGCTGGCCGATGAGATCTTCGCCTTTGATGTGGCGAAGGTCCGAGAGATACTTGAACTCACGACTATAACCAAGGTGCCGCAGACCCCTGATTTTATGCGCGGGGTCATTAACCTGCGCGGCAGTGTCGTGCCGGTCATCGACCTGAAAATGAATTTTGCCATGACGCGCACCGAACAAACCATCAACACCTGTATCATCGTTGTTGAGGTGAGTCTCCATGGTGAGGCGATTGTTCTCGGCGTTCTCGCCGACTCGGTGCAGGAGGTGGTGGAGATGGAGCCCAGCGTCATCGAACCACCACCGAAACTCGGCACCAAACTCAATACCGCTTTTATTAAGGGCATGGGCAAGGTGGGAGAGAGCTTTGTCATGATCCTCGATATCGACAAGGTTTTTTCCGCCGAAGAACTGAGTGAGTTGCAGGGAGGTGCTGAGTAATAAACGGCGGCGTTTTATCTCTGGTGCCCATGCGCTGCATGGGCACCAGAAGAAAAAAGGAAAAGATTTTCGTAACTATTCAGTTTAGTTCAATCGTATGCACTCTGTCTGATTGGTTTTAGCTTCCCCTCCCTTGACGGGAGGGGATTGAGGGGCGGGTGAGTTTGAAACGAAGGTGCACATTGCAGCTTCCCCCACCCCCTAACCCCCTCCCGCAAGGGGTGGGGGAACTTTCGCAATAGTGCTGAATAGATACAGATTTTCTAAGGTCCTAAAAGACCAGGAAAGCGAGCAGCCATGACCTTCGCCCAACCAGCAAAGATGAAGGACAAAGTTTTTCAGCAGTTCAGTTCCTTTATCTATGATCAAGTCGGCATTCAATTGCCGCCAAGCAAAAAAACCATGCTGGAGGCGCGTCTGCAAAAGCGCCTCAAGTCCCACGACATAGCCACCTTTGAGGAATACGGCGACTTCGTCTTCAGCCCGCAGGGACTGCAATCGGAACTCGTCCACCTCATCGATGTGGTAACCACCAACAAGACCGATTTTTTTCGCGAGCCCGGCCATTTTGACTTTCTGACGCAAAAGGCCCTGCCGACCATCCTCAACAAGCGCGACAGGTCGGCTGCAAATCCGGTACGTATTTGGAGCGCCGGATGCTCCAGCGGCGAAGAACCGTATACTCTGGCCATGGTCCTTTCCGACTTCGCCGCCGAACAGCACGGGTGCCGTTTTTCCATCCTCGCCTCGGACATCAGCACAAGGATCCTCGAAACCGCCCGGAAGGCTATCTACCCCGAGGAACGGACGGACGACATCGCCACGCATATCAAGAAAAGATATCTGTTGCGAAGCCGCGACCGGCAGCGCGGCCTCATCCGTATCTGCCCGGAACTCCGTGCCATGATAACCTTTAAAAGAATAAATTTCATGGACAACGACTTCGGCCTGTCGGAGAAAATGGATATAATCTTCTGTCGCAATGTAGTAATCTATTTCGATAAGGAGACGCAACAGAACCTGATGCAGAAATTTCACCGACAATTGCGGCCGGGCGGCTATCTTTTTCTCGGCCACTCCGAGACGTTGAACGGTATTGATGTTGATTTTAAGGCAGTGGGGTCGACCGTATACCAAAAATCATGAGGGAGAGTATCGACGGACATAGCAGCGTTGTGTATCTCAAGCCGGGCGAGGTCATCATCTCGAAAAATCCGATTCTGGTAAGCACCATCCTCGGATCATGCATTGCGGTCACCATGTTTGGCACCGGTAAAAAGATCGGAGCGATCTGCCATGCCATGTATCCGAGCAATCCGACCGGCGATGTCAACGTGCAGTATGTCGATTCCGCCATCAGGTATATTTTCGATAAGATGATAGAATATAACGGAAAATCTGACATCATCGTCAAACTCTTCGGCGGCGCCAAGGTGCTGACCGGCGGTGAATACGGCGAAGACCGCATGGCCATCGGCGAGCAGAATATCTCACAGGCGAAAAGGACCCTGGCCGAACTCGGCCTGGCGATTGCTAACTCCGACATCGGCGGGCTCCGGGGGCGGAAGCTGCTGTTTTCCATAAAAACCGGCGATGTTTATCGGCGCCGCCTCAGACATACCGGCAACGTACTCTGCGTGGGAGAATAAATGGCCAAGATCAAGGTATTGATTGTTGACGATTCGGCGCTGGTGCGACAGACGCTTTGTGAGATGCTCAATTCCGACCCGGAAATTGAGGTCGTCGGCACCGCCGCCGACCCCTTTCTCGCGGCCGAACGGATGAAGACGGTGGTCCCCGATGTCATTACCCTTGATATCGAGATGCCGCGCATGGATGGCTTGACCTTCCTGCAAAAAATCATGAGCCAGCATCCCATGCCGGTGGTGATGTGTTCAAGCCTTGCCGAAAGCGGCAGTGAATCGGCGCTCAAGGCCCTGGAATACGGGGCGGTGGATATCATTACCAAACCGCGGATGGGTACCAAACAGTTTCTCGAAGAATCGCGGGTGACCATCTGCGACGCCATCAAAGCCGCCGCCCAGTCGCGCTCCGGTAGGAGGCGCCCGCCCGCCGAACCCTCGACCATGAAAGAAATCTCGCCCAAATATTCCGCCGATGTTATTATGGACAAACCGAACTCCAAGGCGATGCTCCAGACCACCGAAAAGGTGGTGGTGGTCGGTGCCTCGACCGGCGGCACCGAGGCTCTGCGGGTCTTTCTTGAGATGCTTCCCGAGGATGCCCCGGGTATTGTCATCGTCCAGCATATGCCGGAAAATTTCACCGCCGCCTTTGCCAGACGCCTCGATTCCCTGTGCCGCATAACGGTCAAGGAGGCAGCCGACAACGATACGGTGGTGCGCGGCCGGGCGTTGATCGCCCCCGGCAATCACCACACCCTGCTGAAACGCAGCGGCGCCAGGTACTACGTGGAGATTAAAGACGGACCCCTGGTGGCGCGGCACAGGCCCTCGGTCGATGTGCTTTTTCGCTCGGCGGCGCGTTACGCCGGCAAGAATCTGGTGGGGGTGATCATGACCGGCATGGGCGACGACGGGGCGCGGAGCATGAAGGAGATGTTTGATGCCGGAGCCTTCACCATCGCCCAGGATGAAGCCTCCTGTGTGGTTTTCGGCATGCCGGCGGAGGCGATAAAGCACGGCGGCGTGCATAAGATCATGCCGCTGCAGGCTATCGCCCATGAGGTACTGCGGGCGTGTTTGTGAGGAGGGCGTGAGGGGTAAAGAGATAGGTGTGAGGCGTAACAAGTACAATCCATGCAAGAGAGATGACCGCAAGCAATACCCATAGAGAACTTTTTCGTTCGTGTGAAATACTCTTTGGTTCCGAGCTCCATATCTCCGGCGAGTTTCTCGACTACCTTGAGGTCAGCGGCGTGAAGACCGCCTTTCGCAAGCGGGCGCTGGAAACCCACCCGGATCGCCATAGGGACAAGGACCCACACAGACAGCGAGAAAACACCGCCCTCTTTTCCTCAGTGCTCGATGCCTATGAAAATCTCCTGGTTTTTTTGCGGGAAAAAGAGACACTGCAGCAACCGCCGGGAGCCCGCAGGGCCTCGGCAACCACCACAGCTCCTTCAGCGTCCTGGCCCCGCACCGAACCGGCCCAACGCCGACAACGGCCGTTCGGTCCTTTGCCCAGGCGGCCGATCAAACCCATTATACCCGCAGGCGAAAGCTACCGGGATGGGGGCTTCTCCAGTACCGAAAGGTACTACGTCGGCGCCCTCCCCGAACGGCGCCTGCTTTTTGGCCATTTCCTCTACTATTCCGGCCTTGCCAACTGGCGAACAATAGCCCGCGTCCTCACCTGGCAAAGGACCGAACGGCCACGCATAGGCGAACTGGGACGGCGGTTCGGCATTTTTGACCAGGACGACATCCGCACCATCATGCACTTCAAAAAGCCCTTTTCCCCCTTCGGGCAAACCGCCAGGATGTTGGGCCTGTTGAGCGAACAGCAGTTACGGGTATTAATTTTCCAGCAAAAACGCTTGCAGAAAAAATTCGGTGCTATTCTTCTTGAGAAAAATCTCCTGAACGACTATGAATTACGAGAATTACTGTATCAATTCGAATGCCATAACGACACCGTACTCGCGCAGGGGCGACAATGAAAAATATCCTGATCATCGAAGACAATGAAAACATGCTGCGCATGATGATCGATCTTCTCAGCCGAGCCGGGTACCATGTTCTATCGGCAATTGATGGAGTTGCCGGAATGAAGGCCTATCACCAAGCCAAACCTGATCTGGTCATTACCGACATCATCATGCCGGACAAAGAGGGTCTGGAGGTGATTATGGAACTCGCAAAAGAAACGCCGCCGCCGAAGATCATCGCCATGTCCGGTGGCGGCATGATGGAACCACGGACCTACCTGTCACTTGCCGACAAACTCGGCGCCGATGAGGTTATCCAAAAACCGTTTCGTCCAGCGGAACTCCTCGCCCTGATTAAAAAGCTCCTTCCCTGATCCCGCCACACGCTTATCCCCCTGCCCCCTGATTCTTTCATCCGGAGGCAGACATCCAAAAAAATGTGGTAATCCATTTGAATCGCCTGATCGCCTGTGATACACTTTCGATTGAAAACGGCTTGCAAAACACTTTTAGTACCTTACAGATTGGTTTCTTGTTTTTTTACTATTCAGTTCATTTCAACCGTATGCACTTTGTCTGATTGGTTTTTGGCTTCCCCTCCCTTGACGGGAGGGGATTGAGGGGTGGGTGTGTTTGGTACGAAGTCGCACCTTGCAGCTTCCCCCACCCCCTAACCCCCTCCCGCAAGGGGAGGGGGAACTTTGTCAATAGTGCTGAATAGATACAAATCTGTTACTGCTCTCGATTGCCTGGTACAAACGCTCCACCAAGGCTTGATTGTAACCATGGGAGGTCATGTTGGCGGTAATCCGTCCTTTGATGGAGAAACCGAGCAGATAGAGGTCGCCGATCAGGTCCAATATCTTGTGACGCACAAATTCATCGGGAAAACGGAGCTCGGTATTGATGACCTTGCCTTCGTACATGATGATATGGGAATTGAGATATCCACTGCCGACCTTACCCAGCCTTTGGGCCATATCGATATTTTCGAAGGTGTTGAAGGATCGAGCTGGAGCTATCTCTTTGACAAAAGATTTTTTTTCCGGATTGAAGGTAAAAATCTGTTCACCTATGGGCGGAGGATAATCAACCCGCATGGCTATTTCGAAACCGTCAAAAGGCTCGGCATAGAGATGCTTTTCATTCCTCTCGTCACTCCCCACTCCGATCTTCCGGCGGATGACGGCAACCCTGGTGCAGGCCGGCTGTTCCTCTATCCCCGCCTGTTCAATGAGGTCGCAGAAGTCCTTGGCGGAACCATCTACGTTCGGTACCTCGTCGTCGACCTTTATGAGCACGTTGGTTATGCCGTATATGGAAAAGATTGCCATCAGGTGTTCAACTGTGCGTACCTGTTGCCTGCCGTTCGCCAGCGTGGTGGAGTTGGCAGAGAAGGTCTTCGATGCGGCCGTTTGCGCAAAATTTTCTAAGGAGCTGATATGCCCACGGATGGTCTGACCGTCGAGGGTTTGAAAAACGATACCTTCATCCACCCCCAGAGGACTGAGGATGATACCTGTTTTCCGGCCGCTCAGAAGACCAACCCCATTGAGGACGACATTCTCTCTGAGGGTACGCTGAGGTTCGGGGGAATCTATTACCTCCACCATGCCGGGGGGCATCAAAAGGTCGGCGCTGACGACCTCAAGTTCGGTATCCGAAGGAAGGGTCGAGATGCTCCTTGAAGGTCGATGTTTAATAGCGGATTTCACCTTGTCGAGCAAAACATCGAGATGCAGCGGTTTCTCCATAAAATCGTAGGCACCGGCCTTTATGGCGGCAACCGCCGTCTCGATGCCGGCATGTCCGCTCATCATGATGATAGGAAGTGCCGGAAATCGGCCTTGCAATCGCTTCAGAAGTTCCAAACCATCTAAGCCCGGGAGCCAGATATCCAGCATAACAAGAGAGGGCTCCAGGGTATCGAGACTTTGCCAGAAACTCTCCGCATCAGGAAATACAATGGTCTTGTACCCCTCGTCCTTCAAGATATTCGAAACAGTGGAACAGATGTGAGGTTGATCGTCGACTATACAAATAGGATTCATGGCACTCTTGTTGAAAATACGTTTTAAAAATGAGACACAGAATCAACCTGACAGTTCTGATCTTTTGCTGTTGTAGTTACCAAAGGAGCTATTTGCGGGCCAGGCTTACCCCCTGCCCCGCAAACCACTGCAAGCTGCCCTGCCTCTGTTTATTTCTTTTTAGAGGTCTTTGGATCTTCCTTGTACCCGAGAGCCTTCCAGTCGAGCCGCCCCTTGTCGCCATGGCATTCGCCGCATTTCAAGGCGTTGTCCTTGGGCGCCACCATGTGATGTACGGGCCATACCATCGAGGTTTCGACAAAGCCGTATTTACCGCTATATGGCTGGTTGGCAGCCTTCATACCGGCAGTAATTGCCGCGTTCCAGTCATATTTCTGCC
>JANNQF010000070.1:0-17299 GCA_031441605.1 Deltaproteobacteria bacterium | reverse complement strand
CTTAGGTTGCTATTAAAAACCGTACTGCCGTTGAGAGAGTTTGATATAGAAATGGCCATTGAACTAGTTGCGTGGCATCAACACCGAAATCACCGCGCCTACTTATCACACCGGAAGAAAAAAATGGCCGCAGGCAATCTGGAGCATGTGTCGTTGTAGGGTTAAGGCCGGCGAAACTTTAGCAGGACGCATAGCCTACCTTGAATTATTCCCATTTAATATATTGGAAACCGTCGAATTGGCGGCGGAAAACCTCTGGGTCGCCGGTGGATTCCCAGAAAGCCTGCTTGCTCCGGACCCAAGGCAGAGCCTGCGCTGGAGACAGGATTTTATCCGCACCTACCTTGAAAGAGATATTCCTCAGTTTGGTCCGCGCATTGCTGCGGAAACGCTGCGTCGCTTTTGGGTTATGCTGGCCCATAATCAAGGTGGTTTGCTGAACATAGCTCAATTCTCCCGTAACCTCGGAGTCGATGTAAAAACTATTAATGGCTATCTTGACCTCCTTGTTGATATGATGCTGGTACGGCGTCTCCCTCCCTGGCATACAAATATTGGTAAGCGCCTGGTAAAGTCTCCCAAAGTGTATGTGCGCGATAGTGGGCTTGTTCATGCTTTACTTGCTATTCAGGATAAGGAAAGCTTGCTTTCTCACCCTGTTGTCGGGCAAAGCTGGGAATGTTTTGTGATTGAAAACCTGTTAGCTGCCGGAATGGGAAAGGTACAGGTTTTTTTTTATCGTACCGGTGGCGGAGCTGAAATAGATTTATTATTATGGCAGGATGGCAGGATGGCAGCTTGTGGGCGGTGGAGGTCAAGCGCAGTCTCTGCCCGAAACTTGATCGTGGGTTCTACGCTGCATGTTTGGATTTGCATCCTGCTAAAAAGTTTGTGGTGTATCCCGGTGTTGAGCGCTATCGGATTGCCCCTGATATAGAGGTAATATCTCTTGCGGCATTGGCTGAACATATCGGTACGTCGAAGTAGTCATAATTAAATTACAAGGAGAAAGCATGAAAATCAGAGGAATGGTAGTGGTCTTTGGCCTGCTGCTGGTGGCAAACACGGCACTTGCCGCAAAAAACTTGGAGCTGAAAACCCCTAAGGATAAAGCGAGCTACGCAATCGGCATGGACATGGGCAACAGCCTTAAGAAAAATGGCGTTGATGTCAACCCGGATGCCCTGGCGAAGGCCCTTAAAGATGTTCTCACCGACCAAAAGACCCAATTAACCGACCAGGAAGCTGGGACGATCTTGGCAGATATGCAAAAGGAGATGCAGGGAAAACGCCAAGAGAAAATGAAGATCCAGGGTGAAAAAAATAAAACTGAAGGGACAGCCTTTCTTGCTGAAAACATGAAAAAGGAGGGGGTAAAAACACTTCCCAGCGGTCTTCAGTATAAGGTGCTCACCGAGGGTGGCGGCAAGTCGCCGAGTGCAACCGACACGGTAACCGTGCAATACACCGGAAGGCTTGTTGACGGTACTGAGTTTGACAGCTCCTATAAACGCGGCCAGGCGGCAACCTTTGCCGTAACTGGCGTCATTAAAGGATGGACTGAGGCGCTTCAGCTGATGAAAGAGGGGGGCAAATGGCAGCTTTTCCTTCCGTCAGCCCTTGCCTATGGCGAAACCGGCACCGTTGGCGGCCCCATTGGTCCCAATGCGGTGCTGATTTTTGACGTTGAACTGGTCTCAATACAGGCGAAATAAAAGCATCAGGGACTCAGGCTTGCCAGGGCAAATATCTGTTGCTTTTCGCTGGCAGCCTGAGTTGTTTTTTTCAGTAGCGAATTATCCTAAAACCGCCGGCCTTATCGGTGGTTTCTTCATTTTCAGAGTGTGGTGAGAGTAATTTCCTTTAGGTAAACCCCCGGCTTTGCCGGGGGACAATAAAAGTTTGACGGTTCCAGCAAAATAATGAAGCCTCCGAGACCGTGAACCGATCAAAGTCACGGAAAAGGAGGCTTCACGAACGACATACAATGTTTAAGCCACACGAAATGGGATTGCAAGTACCATGTTGTGTGGATACCAAAATACAGGCGCAAGACGTTATTTGGTGAGCTGCGCAGCAATTTGGTTGAGGTATTCCATGACCTGGTAAGACAAAAAGAAAGCAAGATTGTCGAGGGTCATCTGCAGCCCGATCATGTCCATATGCTGATCTCAATACCACCGAAATATTCTGTTGCACACGTGATAGGATATATGAAGGGAAAGAGTGCGATACATATCGCACGAACCTACCTGGGCCAGAGAAAGAACTACAGTGGAATGAGTTTTTGGGCGAGGGGCTACTTTGTGACCACAGTTGGGGCAGATGAGGAAACGGTGCGAATTTATATCAGAGATCAAGAGAAGGAAGACCGTCGAGTCGAACAACTGAGGCTATTTAAATAGGCGACCACCGAATGGTGGTCAGTTAATCTTTTAAACATACCGCTTTGAGTGGTTCACATATTAATACCACCGGCTTTGCCGGTGGTTACTCATTGTCTGCGATTTCATCTGGCTAGAGATTGTAGGCTGATCGCCTAAAGATTTATCAAATACTCCAAAACCACTTCTTTCGCATGAAGAAAATAAAGTTAGAAACCATTCAGAAGGCCAGGGACTACTACTGGTCTTCTGATATCGATCACGCATTTTCCAACTATGTTGATTCGTTTGATGCCAACCCCAAAGCCTGGTGGTTGGCCACGGAAGCAATCAGATGTAGGCGGACCTCAATGCCTCATGCACAAGGGGAAAAATTTATTATTTATTGCCCTAATTATGGGAGGAACTCCTACCAACGTAATCTGTATTCAGAATACCAGCGGTTCAAGTATGAGGTTCTTCCCGTTAGTCACCTTGTGATAGATGAAAAGTTGGTAAAGGCTACATTTTCACGGCGCCTCGTATTTCACCAACACTGGCTCAAAGATATCTATTGGAAGACCCTCTCTATGGAAGCAGGTATGTCCGCCATAGAAAGACACATCGGGATTCTCAGGGCTTTGAAGTCCTATGGGGCAACTATCTGCTGGACCTTGCATAACCTCATAGATCACGATGCCACATCGCTGCAGGAGGAGTTGAATAACTCTGCGTTGCGCCAGATGGCAGAAGTGAGCGACCACATCTTCATACATAGCAATGGTGCAGGCGAGGTGTTATCATCGCATTGTGGAATCGACCACTCGCAGAAGTTTGATTTTTTAGAGCATCCACTGTATGATAACTTGCTGCTTTCACCTCGACAACATCTCCCAGAGGAAATCAAACACGAGGAGATCGATGGTCGGCGTATTCTGGTTTCCTTGGGCATGATACGGCCCTACAAAGGGGTGCCGGACTTGATACGTGCATTCCAGCGAGTTGTGCAAGGGAATGGAGATCATGACTTGCATCTCATCATTGCCGGACAGTTACATGATCCGGAGGTATCAGAGACGTTGAATGGCATGGATGCACATACACGCAGATGCATATCGCTTGTAGCGAGAAGGTTGCAGGAAGATGAACTGGCCGGTCTGATGCAGTTGGCCCACGTCTCGGTCACGGCGTATAAGAAGATTTTGACTTCAGGAAGCTACTTCCTGGCCACCACATTTGCAAAACCGACAGTAGCACCACGAAAGGGTATGTTTGCTGAAATCATTAAGGAGGGCGAAACGGGCTTTCTGTATGACGGGTCCGTCGATGAACTCGCCAAATTATTGTGCCATATCTCGATGCTTTCGAACGCAGAGTTGGCTCGTGTCGGCGATAATGCGCTAAAAACGTGCAAACATTTGACCATTTCAGAGGTCAGCACCCGCTTCTTCTCGCTCTTGGAGGCTGGTGAATGAGCGAGATCCTGTTGTCCTTCTGTACGCCGGTGATGAACCGGCTTGCCGACCTGCAGTCCACTTTGCGTCGCAATTTGGATGACAATCGGGCACAGCGGGGTCGGGTCGAATTTATCGTCATGTGCTTCGATAAGGGCATGGAGACGGCCGAGTGGATTCAGCAGAACTTTGCGGAAGACCTAGCCACGGGGTACCTGCGGTTCCATCAATCAGATCGCTTGCGGAGCTGGCATTTCGGTCGGGCCAAGAATGGTTTCCGCGGTCTTCCGCGTGGCCGCATCTACGCCAGTCTCGACGGCGATAATTTTACCGGCCCAGCGGGAGGACAACACATCATTGATGTCTTCGAGGCCAATGCCTACGACTGCATTTTTCATCAATTCCAGGGCGATTGGGGTGATGGCACGTGTGGGCGCCTGTCGATGACGATGCAGGATTATGAGGCTATCGGTTACGACCAAGACTTTCTCCCCCGCCAATGGGACGAGTTGGACTCAATTCTCAGTATTCTTGTACGGAACCCCTCGCGACGTTACGTATGCTATCGAGGCAAGAGCATTGCTAGAAAGAGCGGGCCGTTTGCACGGTTCCTCCGCGAAAATGAGCTCTATATTCGCACCATAGAAATTGATGGCAATCTTGATCCCTTGGTCAAGATGAACGGAGTGTGCGCGGTTGGACAGCATGACTCCAACTATGTCCCACAGGATGCACAATTAAATTGCTTTTCTATTTATAACCACCTGTTTTCCTATATCAAGAACTGCCAGGACACGGAGCGTCGCGAACAATATGTGAGTGAGATTGTAGCTGCCCAGAGAGACATGGTCCTGCATGTCGATTCACAAATACTGCTTGATGCATTTCTCCTGGCGGACAGTGCTGGAGAAATCGTTTCCTCTGCAACAGATATTACACTTATCTCCTGTCTGAAGGAAGAGCCGGGTGTCGATGAATGGTTGAACTATTACCGGAAGCTTGGAGTAACCCGTTTCTTCTTGATCGATGATCACTCCGTTAAACCCTTAGCAGTCCGTTGTCAAGCCACAGACGTGCATATCTGGCGGCCTGAAGCTGGACGCTTTAGATTTTCCAAGGCATTTTGGATCGAGTTGCTCGCCAGGAACTACTGTATGGGGCAATGGATTATCACCGTTGATGGCGATGAGTATATTCGACTTCCTGAGGGCTGCACTGATGAACATACGCAGTGCCGGTTTTGTCACTTAATCGACTACGCCGAGCGCCACTCTCTTACCTATTTTTGCGGTTTCCTACTTGATCTCTTTCCGGCCGCGGAGAATTATGACACGGCATCCAAGAATATACCGATTGCTTTGTCAAAATTTACCAACTACCAGTTTAGAATGGGCAGGAACCTAGCTGGTGCGTACAAGAACAACGAAGGTTCCCGTTGGAGTTATGGCGAACATTGCGGGTGGGCATACCAAATTGATATTCGGTACAGGGTGAATCGTGCATTTGATTCGCTCAGAAAATTCCCAATCATGAAATACGATATATCAATGAACATTCATCAGGGCTTCCACGATCTGATTATTGATGGTGAAAATCGATCTTGGACTGAATTAGGCCGACAAGATCTCTTGCCAATTCTGCATCACAAAATTTACAACCTTCAATTTGCTGACTTTAGCTCGGAATATAATGAGTGTGACTCCTATTACTCAATTACTCGGAAGAATATGTTGAGGTTTATAAAAGATAGATTTCTCCATCTGAGACAGATGGTCGTTTCTCCTTTCTCTTATCCGTATCTCGGCTATGGAACAGTGCCTCTTCCCAGCGCTTCATCAATCACATTGCTGTGGCACGATGATCTTAAGGCTTCATTCGCTGGGGACTTCGACTCAGCAATCAATAGATCAGCACCGGTGATCGTCAAGCGAGGCGCAAGTTTGCATGTCGTGAACGTAATGGAGATTCTGTCTCTGCATTTTGATGATGCTATCTGGTGGTTTATGACCCATACTCCTTTTAAAAACATGATACGCCGCACCGAGGACACTGCGGTTCTTTCGGTAGAACTTAATGAACGCAATTAGTCTCATCATCTGCACCCGTAACCGGTGTGTTCAATTGGCCAACAGCCTCGATTACCTCGGCAGGATGACGCTGCCGGATCATCTCGTCGAATTAGTGATTGTAGATAATGGGTCGTCGGATGCAACCCGCGACATCGTCAATTGCTTTAACGCGAAGGTTAAACTTAACGTTCGCTATGTGTTCGAAGAGCGTAAGGGGCTAGGACGTGCTCGCAATCGGGGAATTGAGCATTCCTCAGCAGAATTGTTAGTGTTCTCAGACGATGACTGCTACTTTGACAAGGAATATTTCTGGCAGCTCCCAAAGTTGTTCGATGCGCAAAAGTACGGCTACGGTGGTGGACAAATTCTCCTCGCGAACCTGGAAGATGACGATCGGGTGGCCAACTTGAAGTTGTCAGCTATCCGGAATATTCCTCCGTATTCCTATTGCCTGCCGCCAGGTGTGATCCAAGGGGCTAATCTTATCTTCTCGCGAAAGGTGTTTGCGGTGGCAGGTACTTTCCGGGACGACATGGGGGCAGGAACACTATTTCCTTGTGAGGACATCGAGATGGCGTGCAGGGCGTCGAATCATGGCTTTGCTGGCGTATTGTTTCCCGAATTAGTTGTTTATCACGACCACGGGAAGAGACGAAACAGCCCTGATGCACTTGCTACTTTACTTGATTATGACCGCGGACGCGGCGCATATTATGCCTCTTTGCTTTGTGGGGGAAGGGTTGATGTCTTTGACATTTGGTTGAAAAAAATTCGGAACCTTGAAAAATTTTCCGAGATCGAGTTAAGGCAGCTCGCACGTGAATTTCGGTCTGCCGCTGATTTCATCGAAGCTCGTCACTTCCCGCCAGGCATTTCCATTTCATCCCAGAAGCGTTCCCCTTAAGAGATGGCATCAGAATATTGGATGGTCGTGGGCGGGAAAACAGCTACCTGCAACTTCAGGTGAGTGATATAGCATGGAGCAGAAAGATGACTGCGCGGGTATTGTTTCTCAACATGAACGGCTCTGGACTAGGACATCTGAATCGATGCCTGGCTTATGCTCGACGGCTGCGAGGGAGGATGCAGCCGGTCTTTTTCTCGCTGGCATCGGCAATTGATATCATTTTAGAAATGGGATTCGAGGCCGACTATTTTGTTTCCCATTACTGGTCGGCAAATTCCTCCTTCGCCTGGAACAGCGAGTTGGCGGTCCGCTTCGGCTTGGTGTTGGAGCGTGTTCGTCCCGCCGTCATCGTTTTTGACGGAACATGGCCGTTTCAAGGGTTCATGACGGCCTGCAGGGCTTATGGGACACCGGCTTTGGTCTGGTCCAATCGAGGATTGCTCAAGGCAGATACACCCCCGGTACTCGTCGACGAAACAGCATTTGATCTCATTATTCAACCGGGAGAATTGAATGTCAGGGTCAGTGAGTTCTCGCCCACGGAGGGCGGGAAGAAAATGACGGTTCCGCCGGTATGTCTGCTGGATGACGAAGAGCTGCTGGACAGGGTTGCGGCGCGCGAGGCGCTCGGTCTTCCTGCATATGGGCGCTATGTGCTTTTCTCCCTCGGTCCTGGGAATTTGAAGGATGTGACCGGTATTGGTCACAACTTGATTCGTTTGTTTGAGTCGGCCGGATTGCAGGTGGTCTGGACGCAGGCACCGATTACCGTGCAGGATATTGAATTACCTCGGGGGGTGAGAACACTTTCCAAGTATCCTCTTGTCCGATATATACGGGCTTTCGATGCGTTCGTCGGTGCGGCCGGATACAATACATGTTGCGAGGTGGTGCAGGCGCAAATTCCCAGCTTGTTGGTTCCTAACGTGCAGCTTGCCGATGATCAGGCGCGGCGGGCCCAGTTGGTAGCCCAAATGGCTCCTGTGGTGGTTTCGGCGTGCGAGACAAACAAGGAACGTCATGAAGCGATTGAAAACTTATTTGATTGTATGGCATCTGCGAATCAAAGAAGGACAAACCCGTCCCCAATGAACGGGGCATCAGTGGCGGCCGATGCAATTGCCGCCTTGGTTTATACGAGGGAGGATATGCATTGAATCTTGTGCAGGAAACATACGCGTTACGCGAGACGCTTGCCGCGTGGGCTGCTGATCCGGAATGGTCGCTTTTGTGCCGCTATGACTTGCTCCGGGAGAAACCGTCGAGTTCACTGGGTAATCGGTGGTTTTGTCGTGTCAAGAGCATGCTTGCCAGGCTGGGCCTGGTTCGACCACATGTGACGAAGTATTCTTGGCTACCCACGCTCAAATATGCACAGCCAAACGGTGACTTCACCACACTCTTGATATGGGCCTTGGGCGTTAAACAGGAAGACTTGCGCGCGGCCTGCGAGGGTTTCGTGAAGCGGCTTGATGCTGCTTCTGGTATAGTACCGGTTCTTGTTACTGATGTGCCCGATTTCTATTATTTTTCTCGATTGAAGTGGTTAATTGAGTATGTGCCTGAACTGAGCGGGGATAGTCCGTCCTATCGTGATAGAAAACAACATTACCTGGCTTGGCGGTATCGCGACGCATTGGTTGTTCCTGCCTCTGTCGGCAGCGCAAGCGAAACGGAATGGAAAGAAGTGATGGTGATGAAATTTTGAGGTTGGGCAAGCAGCGTTATGCCGTACTGACCGTTGACACTGAGGCTTTGCCCAAGCGGGCGCCCGGTAATCATGTCAAACGGTTGATTTGGGGAGAGTACGCGGCGGGGACGGCCGGAATTCGTGAAATGTGCGAGATTGGCGATGAATTCTATGCCAAGCACATCTTCTTTGTCGATCTTTGCGGTGCCTATGCATATCGAGATGAAATGCATGAGGTGATTCGCTGGTTGGACAATGAAGGGCAGGACGTACAATTGCACACCCATCCCGAATATTTACCCGATGCATTCTGGAGCCGGCACGGAATCGATCGCAGACCGCAGTATATGAATCAGTACGCCGAAGATACCAGGGCGGAGTTTGTGATCAAGCATTTTGCGGGGGAGATTTCAGCTATCACCGGCAAGGATATCCTGGCGTTTCGTGCCGGGTCCTTTCGCTGGAATGCATGTACTATCAGGGCCTTGGGCACTGTCGGTATTCCTCTATCTTTCAATAATTCGATGGCGGCGTATTATGCGACGCAGTGTGTCTATAGCGAACAGACAAATTTTCCCTATGTTTGGTCGAATGGTATTCTTGAGGTTCCGGTGACAGAGCGAAAAATTCTCCCTAAAATCGGGAAGGAAGATTGGTGGGCTCGCCTGCAGTTTCCGGAATCAAGCTACTTTCGGTTTCGCCCGTGGTGGGGGGGGCTGCTGCTGAATATGTTCAGTGGGGGGCCGGAGTTCTCGGTTTTTTTGCTGCATTCCTGGTCGTTGCTGCATTGGGACGAGAATGGATATGGCATATATCAGGACGATCAGTGTATAGAAGACTATCGGAAGCTGGTCAAAAAGCTTGCAAAAGATTACGATATCATCACCTCGCGGGATTTTCTCGATTTACATGCCCAGGGAAAGATCACAACGACGCACACAGTCGATTTGGCGCACGCCGAAATCAGCGCGCCTTCTATCAGAACTCAAGGGACGTAAACGATGCGGGAATTGCTTGCGGCTTTGTATCGAAGAATGACAGTCGCTGTGCTTGAGAGCTTGCTCAAGGGTTGCGAGCGGAACAGGAGCACTACCCACCAATCAATTGCCAAGCGCCTGCTGTACGTGCCGGCAAGTGCACTCCCGTATCACATTAGCGGCTATACCACGCGAACGCATGAGGTGATACGGGCGCTGGGCGAAGCTGGTGTGGACGTTCGCGTTGTTACCCGCCCTGGCTATCCGTGGGATCGCGGCGACAGGGTGCAGAATACTGATGCAGCCACAACGCTGGTCGATAACATCAAATACCAGCATGTTCGATCTCCGTCTAAACATCGACCACTTCTGATGTATGCGGTGCAGGCGGCTAGGGCCATCGAAGAGGTTGCAGTTCGAGAGAGGGTGAATGTCATTCATGCGGCGTCTAATCATGAAAATGGACTTCCGGCCTTGCTCGCAGCAAGGCGCCTGGGAATCCCGTTTCAGTACGAAATGCGGGGCTTGTGGGAGCTGACACGGGCTTCGAGAATCCCCGGCTATGAAAATTCAGCGGGATTTCTGAGAGGACTTGAACTCGAAGGCTTCGTGGCCAGGAAAGCGGATCGGGTTTTAGTGATTTCGGAACAGCTCAGAAAATTTGCGCAGCAGCGTTGGAACATTTCCGCCGACCGTTTGTACTTGTTGCCGAATTGTGTTGATCCGGATAGGTTTACACCGAGCAATCCACAAAATATCGAACCCAAGACCATTGGCTACGCCGGCTCTTTGATTTCCTATGAAGGCCTGGATACCCTCATCGATGCTGTCGATATTCTGTCGAGGCAAGGCGTCGAAGTTCGCGTCGATATCGTCGGGGATGGTGAGGCCCGCGGTCAACTTGAGGAGCAGGTGCGTTGTCTCGGCCTATCAGGTCGCATTCGTTTTCTGGGCAGGGTCTCGCCTGATTCGGCTCGTGAGATTCTTGGCAGCTGTGCTCTAGTGTGCATTCCGCGTAAGCCCTACAAGGTTTGCGAGATTGTGCCGCCAATCAAGTTGGTGGAGGCGCTTGCAATGGGCAAGCCGGTGGTCGTTCCCGATCTCCCGGTGTTTCGTGATGAGATGGGAGAAAACCCCGCCGGTTGGTTTTTCAGGGCGGGCGATGCTGCTGATCTGGCGCATGTTATCGAGACGGCGCTGGGGGATCGTGTGGCACTTTTTGCTTGCGCTGCGCGGGCGAGAGAGTATAGTGTGACACAACGTTGTTGGCAGGACTTTGTTGTCAATGTGGTGCCAGGGGGGGACTAAATGCTCGGCTTGGGAATTAGAAAACTGGGATCACTGATCTACAAATATCCGAAGGTACCGGAGGATGTCGCTCAGCCCGGAAAATTTGGGCGGCTCAAACTTGCCCTCGTCACCGACCATTTTACGACCAGGTGTCTTTCCGAGGAATGCCGTATCCGGCATGTGACACCGAGCAATTATGTGGATGTCATTCTTTCGTGGCGGCCTGATCTGCTCTTTGTCGAGTCAGTGTTCCACGGGTCCCGTGGTTGTTGGCGTTATAGAGTTGCCAAGCAGCCGAAATACTTGAGCTTAAGGAAGCCAAAAGCGATATTCGATGTTGTGAAGTTCGCGCGTTTACAGGGTATCCCGACCGTTTTCTGGAACAAGGACGATGGCGCGTTTTTCGAGGACTTTATCGATGTAGCGAAGGAATTTGATTATGTTTTCACGACGGACAAGGAGTGCATTGAACGATATCGCCAACACGTGCCCCCATATGTGCCGGTAAACACCCTTGCCATGCCCTACCAGCCGATGTTTCATAACTTTACAGGCTTCAATTTCACTCGCAACGAGGCGTGTTTCCTAGGGAGTTACTACCGTCGCATTCTGAACGAGCGCAGGCGGTTTCTCGACATGGTGTTCGATATTTGTGAAGAGACCAATCTACGGCTAAATGTCTTTGACAGGAACCAAGACCGCTTGTCTCGGCACTTTGAGTTCCGCTTTCCCAAAAAGAGCCAGCTCTGCCTGCACAGCAAGGTGCCGCATAGGGAAACGGCCAAAATCTATAAGTCGCATACCGTCTCGCTCAACGTCAACTCGGTAACCGACTCGGAGACGATGTATTCTCGGCGTTTGTTGGAAATCCTGGCTTGTGGTGGCATCGCCGTGACTAATCCCAGCCGCGCCGTGGATCAGTATTTCCGCAACTACTGCCATGTGGTGAGTACACGCGAGGAGGCGCGGGAGCTGTTTTCCCGCCTTCGGCATGGCCCGTCACGGGAAGACATGGAGCGTGCCGCAGCGGGTGCCATGTACGTGCGGGAGAACCATACTTGGGCGCACCGGCTGGAAGAGTTTTGCGCTATTGTGAATGTTTGATGGCGCTGCATAAAAATCTTTAACTGCTGCGTTAGCTGAATTTTATTTCCGCTTCAACCATATTTTGAGTTAGGTGTGATAATCGTTAGCCTGACAGGACAGGTTGCTGGTACTAATCCCAGACCTCAACCCCTCTGAAGTTGGCTGATGAATTGGGGTAATTATCAGAGCATATTTTATCATTTTAGAACAATCATGATCATTCATTCCTGCCAAATATGTCTAGCCATACTTTTGAGTCTTACGCTTTCAACTGCGTTACATGCGGGGGAAAACTCCGACACCCCCGGAGGGAAAAACTCAATAGTTTTTTTCGGATATGTGAAGCATGTAGTGAATGATTCGCGTAACAAAGAAGGATACATGGCACCAATTGGATATTCCAGGGAGCTGTGTTATGGAAAATTCGCGTTTGACACCGGAGTTATCACATATGTCGACTCCTATAATGTTCGCAGTTATGCCCTCTTTTCGAATGTGTCATATGAGGGCTTTCACTACGGAATAATGACGCCGATGGTCGAAATTGGGATCACCTACAAGGGCAAAGACTATGACACAAACGAAATGCAAACTTACCCCTTCATCATTCCGAAAGTCCGGATTGGGGCACGGGATGGTTTCTTCGCGGATTTTTCAGGACTGCCAAAAATTGGTGATATAACAAATGGCTGGGTCGCGCTTGAGTTAGGATATAAATGGTAGTCGATCATTCATTGGCTACTTGTTTTTCAATGGAAAGCAGGCCGGTACCAGGTCCTGCCTTTCGAATCATCTTTCAGCAAGATCGTCGGTCGTTTCTCCACTACATACGAGTCGATAAAAAGCAAGAACTGGTGGAACGAATTTATCGAAGAATCGATGAGATCAATAAAGATCCCGTTGTGTTTCGGTGGCGCAACAAGATGGAAGAAATAGCCACTGCTTCAGTGTAACGATATTTACCGAACGAACTCTTAGTGCTATGGTTGCTTTGCTTTCCTGTCTCGGCCAGGCCGTATTTCTGTTGGTGGTGGCGTATTTTTCTTTGTACGTGCTGCTCGAAATGCGTGCCTTGCTCATTTCGAACAAAGTGGAGCGGCGCAAGTTGGCCGAAGCTGCACAGCCTTCAGTCGGTCTTGAAGATGTTTGCAGTCCACCGGTCAGCGTTCTGCTGCCGATTTGCAATGAATCCGGCATGGTGGAACGACTCTTGGATGCCGTCTGTCGCCTGCGCTATCCGGCGAATGCGTTGGAAATCCTGGTCCTCGATGATTCGTCAGACGGGACGTCTGCACTTGCTCAGGCAAAGGTTGATCAATATGCCGCTCAGAAAATCAATATCCGGCTTGTCCGGCGCCGGAACCGGAAAGGCTACAAGGCCGGGAATTTGGTCAATGGCATCCAGCAGGCATCCGGCGAGTTTTATGCAATTTTCGATGCGGACTTTATTCCTCCGGAGGATTTTCTGTTGCAAACTATCCCGTGCTTCAAGGACCCCTGCTTGGGATACTTGCAGACGGGGATCGGCTATGTGAATCGGGATGTGTCGTTTCTAACCCGATTTCAGGCCATGGAAATGGGGTGTCAGCAATATGTCACTGTAGGCCTGAGCGAAGACGGCAACATGGTTTCGTTGAGCGGGAGTTCATGCGTATGGCGCAAGACATGCGTCGATGAACTGGGGGGGTGGAATTCGACGACCGTGACAGAGGATGTGGACCTTGGGTACAGGGCGCAGTTTGAGGACTGGAAATACGCTTATCTGCGTGATGTAGTCTCCATGTCGGTATTGCCCGAGAGCATCAGTGCGTTTCGCGTTCAGCGCGAGCGTTGGGGACGGGGACTGATTCATGGCGGCTTCAAGCATGTCAGGCAGATGCTGAGGCAACCCATGCCTCTGCTGAAAAGACTGCATGCAATTTCCATGATGTTTTCTTCCGTGTTGTTGGCCTCGATCTACGTGGTGATCCTCCTAAGTATGCCGCTGAACTATACAGTAGATTTTGATGGACCTTATATTCACTTGGTGGCTCTGGCTTTCTTTTTGCTGGCTGCGGTCTGGGGACTCTACAATACCTTCGGGGCACGTAAGGGCGCAAGACTCGATGAAAAGCCAAACATCCTGCCAACGCTGACGGACACCTATCTCTATATCGCTATGTTCTTGCCGATGTCCTGGTATTATTTTGCTGGCGGCATTCGGTCACTCTTTGGTGTCTATGGAGATTTCCACCGGACGCCAAAAGGAAAGGGCGAACATTGGTCAACTATGCCGCGCATCAACTCTGTGTTGCTGGCAGGAGAACTTTTTACGTTTATTTATTCGTTCCTAGCAGTCTTGGTGGCTTTGCGGGAGGAAAATTACTTTTTGGTGCCCCTCAACGTAACCGTATGCGTGGGCTTTGGCATGGTTCTCTTCTGGGACTGGCAAGAAAGGAGAGTGCATGAACACGACTGAAGCCTCCCTTCGCCGCATTCTAATTACTGGAGCTAGCAGTGCCCTTGGTGGCGCGCTGGCAGAGGTCTATGCGCGACGGGGCGTCATTCTCTATCTGCACGGTCGCAACGAGGCGAGGCTGACCGAGGTGGCCGAGCGCTGCCGGGCGAAGGGCGCGGAGGTGGTGATGCAACTCCTGGACGTGCGCGACTTTATTGCCATGCAGGTTTGGCTGGAAGCCTTGGATGTGCTGGATTTAGTGATCGTCAATGCCGGCATGAACACACATATCGGCCCGGCTGGAGAGCCGGAGCCTTGGGGTGCTGTAGAGGCTCTGCTTGACGTCAATCTGAAGGCGGCGATGGTTATCGTGCAGGCGGTGCTTCCGGCCATGCGAGTGCGGGGCAGTGGGCAGATTGCACTGGTCAGCTCGCTGGCTGCGTATTTCGGCTTGCCGGTGACGCCGAGTTATTGCGCCAGCAAGGCGGGTCTCAAGGCCTACGGCGAGGCATTGCGGGGATGGGTCGGACCGCAGGGTATTCGGATCAATGTGATCATGCCGGGCTATGTCAAGTCGCCCATGTGCGATGAAATGCCGGGGCCGAAGCCCTTTCTCTGGCTGCCCAAGAAAGCGGCCAAGGTGATTCGGCGTGGATTGGAGAGCGATAAGGCGCGCATCAGCTTCCCTTTCCCGCTGAACCTTGGTACTTGGTTTTTGGCCGTGTTGCCGGCCGGCCTATCAATCCGTATCGTGCGCTGGCTGGGTTATGGCGGTTGAGGCAGCTTTCGTTTCGGTGCTCGTCGCAGCGCTGGCTGGTCTGGGGTTGTCTGTGGCGATCGAACGCCTGATGACGTCATGCCCTCCGCTTGTCCGACCATGGTCTGCTTGGGCGCTGCATGGAGGGTCGTGGCTCTTGGCCCATGGTCTGTTAACTCTTCTGCTTGTCCGACCATGGTTCGCTACCGCCGCGGTTTCGGCCTTCCTGCTGATGCTGGTGCTGGTAAACAACGCCAAGGTAAAGGCATTGCGTGAGCCTTTTGTCTTCCAGGATTACGAATATTTCACTGATATGATCCGACACCCCCGGCTTTACATCCCGTTTATGGGCTGGTGGAAGTTCCTCGGAGCGGCAACCGGTTTTGCGCTGGCTGTGTCTGTCGGATTCTGGGGTGAATCAGTCCCTGTCCAGAGTTTTTTTTGGTTGGGGCAATTCGGTGCTGTCACGGTCGTGGTGGGGTTCGGCATGTTACTTCTGCTGGCAGGAAATCGAAGGCCTTTGCCGGTGAGCTACGACCCGGAGAGTGATCTTCATGCACTCGGTCTGCTGGCCAGTCTCTGGCGCTATGGCAAGGAGGAGCGACATCCCCCGACGGTAACTTCACCTTTTGATGTTCTGATCCCGGAGGGTTTGATGAGCGGCCTGCCGCATTTGGTAGCTGTGCAGAGTGAATCATTCTTCGATCCGCGATCGTTGTATCCGGGGATAAGAACCGAAGTGCTGACGGAGTTTGACCGCCTTAAGATCGACGCCGTTGCACACGGTAACTTGCTTGTTCCTGCCTGGGGCGCCAACACGGTTCGAACTGAATTTGCATTTCTATCCGGGATAGAAGCTGACAAGCTGGGCGTACATCGCTTTAACCCCTATCGTGCGATTGCGGCCGGCTGGGAGGTGCCATCGCTGGCGTCTTTCCTGCAAGGTTTAGGCTATCGTACAATCTGCATTCACCCCTATCCGGCGAGCTTCTATCGGCGAGATCGTGTGTATCCTCGTCTGGGCTTTGATGAGTTCCTGGATATTCGCAGTTTTGACGCTGCAAAGCGTTTCGGGCCCTACATTAGCGATCTGGCCGTGGCTAACAAGGTTGCCGCCATTTTGCGTGAGGCAACGTGGCCCGTGTTTGTCTTTGTCATCACGATGGAAAACCACGGACCACTTCATCTCGAACGAAGTGCGCCTTCAGATAACGATGAACTGTATTCCATTTCGCCTCCGGCTGGATGCGAGGATCTGACGATATACCTGCGCCACTTGCGCAACGCCGATCTCATGATCGCCGAATTACGCAGCAAGTTGGAACAATGCAAGCAGCCGGCTTCGTTATGCTGGTTCGGTGATCATGTGCCGATCATGCCGACAGTGTATGCAACCTTCGGGGTGCCGAGCGGGGAGGTCGAATACTGTGTTTGGAACAACAGGAAGATGGGTCCTCGGGAGGTGCGGGATATTTCCGCGCAAAAGTTACCTCTTGATTGGCTACGGTTCACTGGTATTATCCACTAATGTTGAACTACTACGATGATCATCTGCGAAACTCCCGTATAAACGTGGTGGGACCAAATCAATCTTGGTCCCACATAGCCAAAAGGCTTACTTGACCATATTGCCATACGATATCATATCAGGTACTGACGATGTGATTTTAGGTCCCCAAGCTCCATTGTCGAAAATATAAATGAACCTAAAAACGGCAGTTGAAATGGAGTATATTTAGTGCTTATCTATAAATAACCATGATCTTGTTCAAAACTATCATAGCGGCAGCCAAAGCGTTAAGCGCGTTATATGAGAGGTCTGTCTTCTCATATCGTGGCAACAGCTTGCGAAACCGGTTGAACCAAGAATGGGCGAGCTCGACCACCCATCTGCGCGCCTTGAAAGTTGGATCGTTCTCAATCAACTTTTTTTCCTCTCCCCGGGGACGGATATGGGGTATAAATCCGTTACTTTCCACCACATCTTCTTTCCCGACATATGCTGCATCAAGGCAAATATTTTGGGGTGTTGCTTCATTCTCCGGCTTGAGAATCCTGCCCTTCAGCAACGGTTCCAAGGAAATACTGTCATGCCGGTTGGCTCCTATCACGACGAATGATAAGGGGACGCCACGTTCGTCGACAAGGAGGCTGCGCTTTGTCCCATTTTTTTCCCCTATCCGTGGGATTCGGTCCGATCGATTCCTGCGCCAGAGGTGCTTCAATATTCGAGCCATCGGCAGCTTGCCAAAGCCAGGCAATTCCTTCC
>JANNQF010000069.1:0-61726 GCA_031441605.1 Deltaproteobacteria bacterium | reverse complement strand
TGTCCGAGAATGCCCTTTTCCCCCATATCTTCGTTAAACTCGAAAAAATTATCCTCGGAATATTAACTATATGCCTCCGGGAATTTTTTCGAGTTTGCCTCGACCTGAGAGAAAATTGCTATTCTCGGACAACCTCCTAGGTTACACTTGAACCTCCGGGGGGCTAATGGACAATAAATATATTTCAGATCTTTTTGAAGGAAGGCTCTCCGGAACGCCCCTTGATGAAATTCTCTTTCTCGCAGGAAGAATCAGCCCTGCCGCAGATCTCCCGTTGATTTGCCAGATTCACAATGATCTTGCCACCTTCTTTGCCGGCTCGCATCCCGATTTTCAAAAAAACACCTTGCCTTATCACAATCTGCGTCACAGTCAAATGGTGGTACTGGCGACGATCCGCCTCTTTGACGGACTGCATTATTGTAATCAGCTACCGATCACCACCAATATGCTTCTAAAAGGCCTCCTTGCCGCCTATTTCCATGATACTGGAATGCTTCGCGCAAAAGGTGATCCGGCTCTCTCAGAAACCGAATATATGGCAGGCCACGAGGCTCGGTCGATCGATTTTCTCAAACGCTATGCTCGGCGCAAGAGACTCGAAGAAGATATCGCCAGAGACTGCTCAACGATTATCAATTATACTGATCTGAAAAGCGACCCTTCCACCTTCGAATTGCATAGCTACGAAATTCAACTGGTCGGGCAAGTAGTCGGATCGGCAGATATTCTCGCGCAAATGGCCGACCGCTACTATCTGGAGTGCCTGCCCCTGCTGTATAATGAACTCCAGGCAGGTGGTATAAGCCGACACGGTTCGGCTTTGGAACTTATGGTACATACCGCAAATTTTTATCACGAAGTGGTTCTTACCCGCCTTCTGACCACCTTTTCACATACTTGGACAGCAATGCAGACGCATTTTCGTGAGAGATATAAAATAGACAAAAATCTCTATATTGACAATATAGAAAAAAATATTAAATACTTAGATGATATAATAAAAAAATGTGACAACATCGTTTGCATTAACAGATACCTCAAGCGAACCCCCCCGACTATTTGATTCGCGGATCTTTGCCGGTTTCAAACATCTCAAAGAGATCGTAAAAGAGTTTTGTCACCGTACTATAATGGGTAGCCGACCCTGAACCGGCATACGCCTTGGTCAACTCCATCGCCTTGGCGACACTCTCCTGGCTGTCAATGCTATTGGGATCTTTCAGAGCTTGAACAAGCTTTTTGCCAATATCATCTTCCACGGGTATTTCCTTTTTGCTTCTACAGCTAAGTTTTTGTCCAGCCGTCAAAACAGGCAGCAATACCAAAGAATTCCGCCTGCCGGTACACCTTGCTGAGAGTTGCGTCAAAATTTTCAATCTGGTGCGGGCAAATAATCATCGCCCGCATAAACTCAACAGTATCCCACTGACTTTGCGCAATAAACCTGACGCTACGACAACGTCCTAGCGTCCCGGAATCGGCAAATACCATCACCGTGGCAATGGCTGCGGTCAAGGTATTCCAATCTTTATGTGATACATTTGGCCGCACTTTATACTGGAAAAGAAAGGGATATTGCACAGCTTCACCTTTAAAAACAATTGATAAAAGGCGGGCATCGGAGGACGCCACTTGTACATGGAGTATACCGGATGGAAGGTTTCCGGTCTATATGGATTAGCACAAGCACTCGAAAACTCGGACGAGATTTCAGGGATTTTTCCGGTTGCAGACATTTATTACTTTGCGATTGAGAGTTTCCAGAAATTTTGCCAGTTTCCTCTCAGCGCTTTTAATTACATTAGTGATTTTCACCTCATCAAGCGCGCCGACTACAGTACCACATGCGAGACATTGAATCAGGCAGAATTTTTGCCCGGTTTTGGTTGTGACGTGAACAGCCTCAAATTCGTGAAATTCACACGATGGGCACTTTGACCTTGCCATATTTCCACCTTCTTAAAAGGGTTATTAAACTCACCGACTAAGATAATGCTAATACCTCACCTATTCAAGGAACTCTTTTGTATTTTTACCCCAAACCCCTCAAGCCGAACATCCCATATGGAAAAAGCACTTTTGCGGAATTCTGAACTCGGATCCTTTGTCATTAGCCTCTTTTCTCTTGGCCAAACTGCTAAGAAATGATAGTTTTTGACAGTAAAAACTATCACTCATTGTTATTCGCTACAATCTTGTGGGAGGTCTCTTGGATATTTACAGGGTTGCCCTAGACTCAATTTCAGCGCATGTGGCGATACTCGATGCAACCGGTTTGATTCTTGAGACCAACCGAGCTTGGAAAGACTTCGGAATGGTCAACGGCATCCGAATCGAACCATCATGTATCGGTCTAAATTATTTAGAAACCTGCGACAAAGCCAGCAAAGAACCCTTTGACGAACCAGCAGTGGTGGCTGCCGGGATACGACAGGTATTTCGCGGTGAAATAGAGGAATTCTTTGTCAATTACCCCTGTCATTCGCCGACCGAGGAACGATGGTTCGCCCTACGGGTGGTCAAGTTCCGAGACCCGGGGCTAAACAAGGCGGTGATGTCCCACGAAAATATCACCCCACTCATGCAGGCACACCGCGATCTTGCGGCAAAGGAACAGAACCTCAGGGACCAGACGGAGAAACTGGCGGAGAGCAATATTGCCCTCAAGGTGCTCCTTGAACACCGGCAAAAGGACCGAATCCACCTCGAAGAAAATATGTTGAGCAATATCAGAATATTGATCCTTCCATATATCCAGCAGCTCATGGAAACCCGGCTGGGCAAACGCGAACGAACCATGGTGGAAATCATTGAAGAGCGATTGAATGAGATCACCTCGCCCTTTCTCAACCGCTTGGTTGGCTTGAACACCATTCTCACTCCCCAAGAAATCAAGGTTGCAACCATGGTCCGGGAGGGTCGAAGCAGTGCTGCAATCGCTGACGTTTTGCAGATTTCCGTAAGCGCTATCGATTTTCATCGCAAGCAGGTTAGAAAAAAACTTGGACTGACCGGAGCAGCTACCAATCTTCGATCCTATCTCCTTGGGTTAATATAATATACTGGACGTCTCGACTCCCTGTATTAAAGGCCAAAAACCACCTGATGAATGAATGGGGCAGAAAACATGAATGCAGAAAACCTTTATCGGCAATTACAAAAAATCAATGAAGCCAAGGGCTACTATTTCAACCGGGATATGGGAAAAACCATGTTCCTCCTTGACGCCTTGCTGAAAAACAAGGATCGTTACGGGTATATGTGCTGCCCCTGCCGCCTGGCCCAAGAGGATGCCAAGGCGGATCTGGATATCATCTGCCCCTGCGAATACCGGGAAGCGGATGTGCTGGAGTTCGGGAGCTGCTATTGCCAGCTGTATGTCTCAACTCATTGGAACGACGGCACGATTCCCGAGGTCTATATACCGGAGCGGCGTTCTGCGGAATAATTCCGACGGTAGCAGGCTATAGAATTCTCTTAATCACTATCCAACCCGCTGCTGTCAAGGGTCAGTTTGTTGATCGACGATCAACCTTTTAACGGATTGCCAGCGTAGTCGTTCATTATAAATGATACCTTTTGGAATGTTCCATGGAAATTGCCCTTCTTACCATCTTCTGCACATCATTTATCCTTGCCCTTTCCGGCGCCCTTATGCCCGGCCCGCTCCTCACAGTCACCGTAAGCGAAAGTTCCCGGCGTGGCGCAATGGTCGGGCCAATGATGATTTTCGGTCACTCTCTTCTCGAACTGACACTGGTCGTCGCCCTTCTGTCTGGTCTGGCGCCAATCCTGGTACGTGACGATGTTTTTATTTTGATTTCGTTGATAGGAGGTGCAATTCTACTGTGGATGGGCACAAGCATGCTCCGCTCCCTGCCGCAGCTGACTCTGGGCGGTCAAGCAGATTTGCATGTACGGAAATCGAAAAACCTTGTGCTGACCGGTATGTTGCTGAGCGTCGCCAATCCTTATTGGCTGCTTTGGTGGGCGTCGATTGGCCTCGGCTATATTATGCACTCGATGAAATTCGGAATCATGGGAATAGCGGCATTCTTTTTTGGCCATATCCTCGCTGACTTGGCCTGGTATTGTCTCATTTCTTTCGGGATAGCCAAGGGCAGAAGGTTTTTCAGCGACAGCCTGTACCGCAAATTGATCGGCGGCTGTGCCGTCTTCCTGCTGGTTTTTTCCTGTTGGTTTCTCTACGGCGGCATTGACAAAGTCATCCATCTTGCCTGAATGTTTTTGCCATACAACACCATGAACGACCACCCCGACAGCCTCCCCGGCCAATATACCTGCAACGAATACCGTGCAGAGATGATCTTGCTCGCCCTGCAGAATAAGCTGCAGCATGCAAATCTCGGCGAAGAGGAGCTTCGTGAGATACTTCTGGAGATTACCCGCCTGGAGAAGATTGTCGGCTTTTAACAAAAAAGGCATGCTATGATCTGAGCATGCCTTTTCACCTATCGGGACAAAGCCCATGTTCGCAAATTAATTCCTATTGCCACCGAAGAAGCGCAGGAGCATGAGGAACAGGTTAATAAAGTCAAGATAAAGAGTCAGTGCGCCCATAACAGTACCTTTGCGGACCAGTTCATCGCCTTGGGCCATTATGCCTTCTTCGCCTATTCTCTTTATCTTCTGCACATCGTAGGCGGTCAGCCCGGTGAAAATCAGTACGCCCAGAAAGGAAATCGCCCAGTGAACGCTTGAGCTTTGCAGGAAGATATTAACAACCGAGGCGATAATAATACCTACCAAGCCCATGAACAGGAAAGATCCGAACCCTGAAAGATCACGTTTTGTGACCATGCCATACACGGCCATGGCCCCGAACATCCCAGCCGCGATAAAAAAAGTACCGGCGATGGATGTGTGGGTATAGGCGAGGAAGATTACCGAAAGGGTGAGGCCATTCAACACCGAGTACCCAATAAAAAGTCCCGAGGCAGTCGCCGCCTGAATCTTCTCTACCCTGGCCGAGAGGTAAAAAACCAGGCCTAATTCAACCAAGACCAGAATCAAGAAAAGGGGGCTGCCGATGATGATTGCAGCCAAGCCGGTATTTGCCGTAAGAAAGGCGACAATGCCGGTAATTGCCAGACCGACAGTCATCAAGTTGAACACCTTAGCAAGAAATATGGTTGAAGCTTCTCGCCTGGCCTGGGGTAACGTTATCGGGTTCGCATGATCGTACGTAGACATAATAGAATTCCTCTCAATAGTATTATTAAAATAACTAGCCTGCCAAATTTCTCTAAATAATAAGCATTCCTTTTTATCGATACAAGCAATGATGTTGGCACATTTTATATCCTGATCGTCTTTAATGTCGCCTGCTTTGACATCAATGAGGCAGAATCGGTGACCCGCCATAAATACCATGCCGCAGCGCTTCGCCATGGTGCCCAGCGAGCACCATGCTCTTCAAGTTCCTTCGGAGTCGGCAATGCTTCCAGGCCGTAGGCTATTCTCAGGCCATTTCGTAATCCGTAGTCGTCGATGGGTAGGACATTCGGCCGGCCCAGACGAAATATCAGCATTATCTGTGCGGTCCATCGGCCAATGCCACGGATCCGCGTGCAATTCTTGATAATCTCCTCATCGCTCATGTGACGAATGCTCTGCTTCGTCGGCAAACTGCCATCAAGGGCCTTGGCAGCCAGGTCGCGCAGGGCCTTCTCTTTGTTGGTGGAAATCCCGGCCCCCCGCAGCTGGTTCTCGGACAAAGCAAGCAATTCTTCCGGCAAAGGAAACCGCGTTCCGTCGATCAAATCTTTGACCCTCTGGAGAATTGCTCCGGCCGCTTTGCCATGGAGTTGTTGGAAAATTATCGCCGATGCCAGTGAATCATACGGTCCGCCCTCGACCGAAACCTCAAGCCGACAGGGGCCATGCCTTTCGATGATTTGCACCATGACCGGGTCGCTCTGCCTGAGGGCCTCAGTAATATGGGAACTGGAAAAATCGACATTCATGCTTAAATATTTGCTTGTTCTGGATGACTTTGCATCGACAGATGCTTTCCTTGTAACAAGATCTGTCGATGCAAAAAAGTGCGCTACTTGGCACGGGCGGCAATCGAACTTTCAGCCTTATCGACGAGACCGGAGCCAATCTGTTCCTTCCATTTATCAAAAACCGGACGGGTTGCCTTGACAAAGCCTTCGCGCTCCTTCAAGTCGAGGGTGGTAACGGTGACGCCCAGACCTTCGACTTGCTTAAGCAATGGCTTGTCAGCCTCTATCAGACCTGTTCGAGCGATGGTAATTTCCTGTTTGCCGGCATCAAGAGCTGCCTGTTTGACGATGGCACGATCAGCCTCGGTCCAGGAACCCCAAATCTCTTTATTGACAACAAAGATCAAAGGATCGGCCACATAATCCCACATGGTGATATACTTTTGACCAACATTATGGAGCTTTGCAGCAGTAAAAATTGCCATGGGGTTTTCCTGACCATCAACGGCGCCACTCGCCAGGGCCGGTTGGGCGTCTGCCCAGCTCATCTGGGTAGGATTAGCACCCAAGGCCGTAAAGGTGTCAAGGAAAAGAGGCGAGCCCACCACACGGATTTTCATGCCCTTCAGGTCTTCCGGCTTACGGATCGCCTGTTTCGAGTTGGAGACCTGGCGGAAGCCATTTTCTCCCCAGGCAAGCGGCACAACCCCTGCTTTGTCGAGGATGGCGAAAAGTTGGTTGCCGACTTCACCTTGGGTGAGGGCATCGATTGCAGAGTAATCCGGCATGAGAAACGGCATGGAAAACAGGTTGAGTTCCTTGATCTGCGGAGACCAGTTGATGGTCGAGCCAATCGCCATATCAATTACACCCTGGCGAATCGCCGAAAATTCACGCGTCTGATCACCTTGGACCAGTGATGTCCCCGGATACAGTTTGATGTTGATTCGCCCGGCTGTACGTTCACGAACCAGATCTGCCCAGATTTCACCACCTTTCCCCCATGGAAAAGCAGGCCCCAGGACAAGCGACATCTTGTATTCAGGCTTGTAGTCTTGCGCGGCAGCAACGGTCGTAAAGGCAATTGAAATTGCCAACAACACAATCTTGAGTGTTAAAAAGCGTTGCATGATGAGTGTCTCCTTTAGGTTTGGTTGGTTTATGTAATCATCGAAAACCTCTACACGACTAAACAAATCAATACCCCAGGCGGTGTGGCAACCATAGTGCCAGTTGGGGAAAAAGAATCACCAGAAACAATACAAAAAGGACGGACACCATGAGCCAAAGGACCCATCGCACGGTTTCCTCCATACTCACATGGGCAATACGACAAGATACCATCAGGTTCACAGCCATGGGTGGGGTGAATTGACCAAGTGCTACCATGATGGTGAGCAGTACCCCAAACCACACCGGATCCCAGTGATAGAAATTGGCAATGGGCAGGAGAAGTGGAGTAAAGATCAAAAATATCGAAATTCCGTCGAGGAACATTCCCACAATGATCAGCATAAGAATGAGCAGAGTAAGAATGCCGTACTCACCAAGGCCGGAATGGACGATGCCTTTGGTAACCGGATCAATAATGCCAAGGGTTGAAAGGGAATAGGCAAAAATTCCGGCAAGAGCCACCACCAGCAAAATGACGGCGGACAGTTCACCGGATTCACGGAGAATGTCAAACAGGTCACGGGTACGGATGGTACGGTGGATGACCATGCCCACAAAAAGGCCGTAAAACACTGCCACAACCGCAGCCTCAGTGGGAGTAAACCAGCCGGCACGCATGCCGCCCAAAATCAATACGGGAGCGACCAAGCCCCAGGATGCCTGGCGTAGGCTGACCCAGAAAGGCGGCCTTCCGAGATCAGCTTCCTGTAAACCCATGCCATGCCTTCTGGCAAGCCAGACAGAGGGGATCATCAATGCCAACCCGACCAGGATGCCCGGCACCATGCCGGCGGCAAACATAGCAGGAACCGACGCACCTGGTGTCAGCACAGAATAAACAATAAAGGCAATAGACGGCGGAATAAGGATGTCGGTTGCCGCTGCAGCGCCCACGACAGTTGCCGAAAATGCCGGGGGATAACCGGCCCGTACCATGGCCAAAATCATCACGCCGCCGACAGCTGCGGCCGTAGCCGGCCCGGAGCCCGAGATACCACCCAGTACCATTGCTACCAAAATGGCCACCAGAGGAAGCATGCCGGGTCCACGCCCAACGATCGCAACAGCAAATGTTACAAGACGCTGCGCCACCCCGGAGCGGTCAAAGATTGAGCCTACCAGGACAAACATGGGGATGGCCAGAAGTGGATATTTGCCAAGGCCGGCATAAAAATTTTGTGGTATGGCCAAGAGGCCGAACCACTGGGTGTCGCGGCCGGCCAGGGCAATTGCCACCGCCGCCGCAAAACCCATGGCAGGGCCGATAGGCACACCTGTCACCATCAGTGCAATGAAGATCACAAAAAGCAGGGTGCCAATCATTTGTTGCGCCCCTTTCGAACAAACAATCCCAACGCCCGCAGGGCAATGGCGCTGGAAAGCAATGGCAACCAGACCGAGTACCACCACTGCGGCACACCGATGCCGGGGGAGGTTTCGCCGAATCGAAAGTCGTCCCAGACCATACGCAAGCTCAAGACCGCAAGCAGGGCAAACAAGATAAAGACAATAATGGCGGCAAAGCGTGCAAGACCGCGCTTGCGCTCGGAGGATCCTTTGTCGGCAAAATACTCAATACGGATATGGCAATTCCGGGCAACCGCAGCAGAACCCGCCACCATCGCCAGCACAATCATGAGAAAAACCGAGATTTCTTCCGTCCAGGCAAATGAACGGTTGGTGAAATACCGCACCAGAACATTGGCAAAGGTGATTGATGCAAGAAGTGCCATGACAATCACCGTCAACCAGTCTTCAATTTTCAGCGGTACAGTCGTGGCAGTGTCCTTCGCCACCGGTATGGGGATGTTCGCATTTGCCGGTGGGGACGGCGGTTTTTTTCCATTTAACGCCTCAGATCGAGGAAGCATGTTGTTAATTTCGCGGCGGCAAGCCGTGGACTAAGGTCAGCGACTCCATCCTGGTGCCTGCCCGTCGAAATTCCGAAAGGGCCTGGTAATCGGCGTCGGCATACCACTCTTGCGCTGCCTGTTCGGAAGGGAAGCGAAATATGATCATTCTCCCGCTTCTTGGAGAACAGCCTTCGAGATGCAGCGGTTGATCGTCATAGGTAACAAATTCGCCCCCATATTTCTTCAGAATCGGGAAAAAACCCTTTTCGTATTTTCGATAGGTTTCGGCATCGGTCACCACAAGATTCACCACCATGTATGCTGGAATATCAGTCATTCTTGTTTTCTCCTTACAACTCGCAGAGATTTTTTTCGCCAATGTGTTCATCTTTAACAGGTGCACCTCGCTAGGGACTAAAAATGCACCATAACCGATGTAGCTCTTCTTTTAAAACCACTACGCCTTTTTTTCGGTATTTTGGAGCTGAAGCCGAAGCAACGCCTCAGAGGGGACATTCAGCTCAATACCATAGCCGCCGCGGGCATTCTCTAAGGCGGATATTAAATTCGGGATAGAAGCACTTTTTATTTTGCCTTCTCCGCCGCTGCCTGCACCGCAGTAATGGCCACGGTATCGACAATGTCCGGCACCAGACACCCCCTGCTCAAATCGTTCACAGGTTTTCTTAAGCCCTGGAGAATCGGGCCGACGACCACGGCTCCGGCCGACCTCTGTACTGCTTTATAGGTATTGTTGCCGGTGTTCAAGTCGGGAAAAATAAACACCGTCGCCCGGCCGGCAACCTTGCTGTCGGGCATTTTGGTTTTAGCAACCTCCATATCCACCGCCGCATCGTACTGGATCGGGCCTTCGATCTCCAGACCGGGATACAGGGTCTCTGCCTTTTTCCGGGCTATTTCCGTTGCCCTTCGAACCTTTTCGACCTGCGCTCCTTTGCCGGATTCACCGGAGGAATAGGACAACATGGCAACCAATGGCTGAATACCGAACAGCGCCGCTGTTTTGGCCGAACTGATGGCGATTTCCGCCAATTGTTCGGCAGTGGGGTCGGGATTGATCGCACAATCGCCATAGGCGAGGACACGGTCGTTCAAGCACATGAGCATCACACTGGAAACAATAGAACAATCCGGCTTGGTCTTGATAAACTGGAAGGCCGGGCGGATGGTATCGGCGGTGGTGTGCATCGCTCCTGAGACCATACCATCGGCATGGCCTTTGTAGATCATCATGGTACCGTAAAAGTTGAGATCGGCCATGATATCCCTGGCGTTATCCCGGGTGACTCCCTTATCCTTTCGTAACTGGTAATAGGTGTCGGCATATTCATCATAGTACGGTGAGGTCCCTGGGTCGATGATGATAGCTTTTTCGATATGCACCCCAAGTTTTCTGATGCGGTCGTAAATTCGTTCCTCACGGCCAAGCAGGGTGATATCGACGATCTCCCGACGCAGCAGGATCTCCGCAGCCTTGAGGATACGATCGGTCTCGCCTTCCGGGAGGACGATATGCTGCTTGTTGACCTTGGCACGTTGCAGCAAGCGAGATTCGAACATCTTTGGAGTAACAATGGTGGTTTTGGTTTTGATGATCTTATCACTCAGCTCATCTACATTGATAAAAGTTTCAAAAAGCGCCAATGCCTGACTGATCTTCTTGGTGTTGTCGGGGGTGATGAAGGCATGGATATTATCAACGCGAATTGCCGCCTGGAAGGTGTTTTCGTTTACCGCAAGTATCGGCACAGTATCCGGAAAACCCTCAATAACCTTCTGGATGGGGGCCTCGGGCACCAGCCCACCGGTCAGTAAAATGCCGGAGATTTTCGGCATGGTTTTCGACTGAACGGCTGCGAGACAAGCGAGAATCACGTCGGAACGATCCCCTGGGGTGATAACCAGGGCACCGTATTCTATTCTTGCCAGCAGGTTCCGCAGCTGCATTGCGGCAATGGTAAAACTGCGCACATGGCGGGTGAGATTTATTTCACCATAAAGGATTTCGGCATTGAGGAGCCTGGCCACCTCCCCGACGGAAGGGCTACCGAGGTTTTCGTTGTTGGGAATGACATAAACCAGGTGTCTGGTTGATATCTGTTCCGACTGAAGGCGGTTTTTAACCGCTTCAACGAAAGCCGGATCCACTCGATTGACAACGGTGGCAATAAGATCGCAGCCGCGTTCAGCAAGAGATTCATGGTATACCTTGATGGAGTGAATGAGTTCATCGACTGACCTCATTTTGGCACCGGCCACCAAAAGCAATGGGCAGCCGAGGTTATTGCTGATTTCCACGTTAATGTCGAAATCAAAGGAGGCAGCTGCTCCGGCCCGCAAAATACCCTCGCAGAGTACAAAATCAGCCTTCTCAGCCAGGGCATTATATTTAGTCAGTATTCCTTCTTGCAACTCAGCATTTTTTCCCATGGCGATAAGCTGGCTGGCTTCGGATACCGTGAAGGCATACATCTCCTCATAGCTCGTACAAAGATTGAATTGGCTTTTGATGAGATTAATGGTGTTATCCCGCTCGCCGGCTCTATGGTCGGCATCGACCAGGGGGCGAAAGAAGAGCACCTTCTTAACATTGCGGGTTAACAGCTCCATCAGGCCAAGGATAATAGCCGATTTCCCGCTGCGGGGCTCAGTGCCGGCAACATACAAATTCTTTGACATGATCTTCTTTTGATAAAAAGGGAATTAGACACGAAAGAGCGAACAGCTCAGTAACCGGGGTGTGAAATGGGCAGTTCAAAGCATTTTTCTGCCTTCATTCGAACAAAGGTCATAAGGCAGAATATTGTACTCAATTTTCGAGCCAATTTCCAGATTTTCACGACAAAGTCCACTATTCTTTCTTGGTTATTGAAAATAATTCGTTCTGTTCAGGCCTGACTGGCGGTCTTTGTCGATGTTTTTCACAGCCACTTCCTTGTATACACATGTCTTTTCACAATTGAAGATTTTCATTGCATGAAGCTTTGCTTGTATATACAATCAACGAATAATAATGGCGCCACAAACCTCGTCAGATTCGATATTCAGATGAAAAGAGAAAACATGACCCCACAAATACTCATCAATCCCGGCAAACTTACCCTAGCCCAATTGCGCTGTATTGCCAAGCAACCGGTGACGATCAGTCTGGCCGAGAGCTGCAAGGTCAAGATTGAGGCCTCGGTGCAAACCGTCAGGACCCTCATAAATCAAGGGCGAGTTATCTATGGCATCAATACCGGCTTCGGCCTGCTCGCCAAGACCGTTATTCCCGACAACGAACTTGAACATCTGCAACGCTCCATCGTTCTTTCCCATGCCGCAGGCGTAGGTTCTTTTATGCAGGATTCGACGGTCCGGCTGATGATGATTTTAAAAATCAATAGCCTGGCCAGGGGCTATTCCGGCATTCGCCTGGAGGTAATCGAGGCCCTGATGCAGCTGGTCAATGCCGAGGTTTATCCGTGCGTACCCCGAAAAGGTTCGGTTGGGGCTTCCGGCGATCTTGCCCCCCTTGCCCATATGAGTACCGTACTCCTGGGCGAAGGTGAGGCGATGTATCGGGGAAGGCAAATCAGCGGCCGGGAAGGGTTGCAATGTGCCGGCCTAAGCCCGATCACCCTCGGCCCCAAGGAAGGACTGGCCCTTCTCAACGGCACCCAGGCCTCCACCGCCTTTGCCCTTGAAGGGCTGTTTGCCGCCGAAGAGCTGTTTGCCGCGGCCATGGTCTCCGGCAGCATGAGTGTGGAAGCGGCGCTCGGTAGCCGCCGACCTTTTGACCCTCTCATCCACGAGGTGCGTGGCCATAAGTCGCAGATCGATGTGGCGACCGTTTACCGCAGACTCCTGGCGCACAGCGAAATTGAGATATCCCACAAGAACTGCGAGGCGGTGCAAGACCCCTATTCTCTACGCTGTCAGCCGCAGGTAATGGGTGCCTGTCTTACCCAGATCCGTAACGCCGCGGAGGTCATCGCCACCGAGGCCAACGCCGTTTCCGACAACCCCTTGGTCTTTGCCAAGGAAAACGATATCATGTCGGGCGGTAATTTCCATGGCGAACCGATAGCCATGGCCGCCGACAACCTGGCCCTGGCCATCGCCGAGATCGGTGCTCTGTCGGAGAGAAGAATGGCCCTCTTGATCGATTCACATATGTCGAAGTTGCCACCCTTTCTCGTTGAAAAAGGTGGCCTCAACTCCGGGTTCATGATCGCCCAGGTGACTGCTGCAGCGCTGGCCAGCGAAAATAAATCGCTTGCCCATCCGGCATCGGTCGACAGCCTGCCGACCTCCGCCAACCAGGAAGACCATGTTTCCATGGCCACCTTTGCCGCCAGACGATTGTTGGAAATGGCCGAAAACACGGCTGGCGTCCTGGCCATCGAACTCCTGGCCGCCTGCCAGGGCCTCGATTTTCGTGCGCCTCTCAAATCCTCGCCGTTGCTAGAGAATGCCAAGGCCCTGGTAAGGAGTGTCGTACCGTTCTACGATCAGGATCGCTATTTTTCTCCGGATATCCAAAATGCCCAGACGCTCATCCAGTCGGGGGCCCTTAATGCACTGGTCGGCTCGGAATTATTGCCGAGTTTATAGCCCCTTTCTCCAGAAAGCCCGGTTGTTCGATATGCTTGAAGGTATATCTGGCGAGGAGGTAACTGCATCCCAGGGTGGCGAGAAAAAGGGAGAAGTTTTTTAATTTGTAGCCAAAGTACATATTGCAAAAGCCGTCGATCAGATTCTTCACCATCGGGTGGACAAGATACAGGCTGAGTCCCACCGTACCAAGCTCTCTGAGGGGTGCCAGGGTGAGAATTTTGTCGAGAATCCGTCCTTTGGCAGAGAGGATGCAAAAAATCAAAAATCCGGCAAGAAAACCGTAATAGCTGAAATATTTTTGACTGTAGACAATCCTTTGGTCAATGATATGGCCGGTCGAAAACAGAACAAAAAAGATGATAATGGCCAAACCGAGAGGTGATGCTAAGCCGCCGGCCACAGTGTTGAACCGAGTGGATCCGCTTGCTGCTGCCGAACAGTAAGAATAGAGAAACGAGAAGAATACCCCGGCCAGGAAAACCCCGAAGAAGAGCGGCAGCTTAATATGATCCATGCCCAGCAGCCAGATTGTATCGATGCCGACAAAACGGTTCCAGGCGGCCATGGCCAGGAACAGAACCACCATGGTTGATTTCGGATATCTCCTGAGCGGCAACACCAGCAAAAGAACGACAACCGGCCAGAGAAGGTAAAACAGCGCCTCCTGAGGAAGAGCCCACAAATGCCCGTCTCCCTCAAGAAAAAGACCATGGAGTAAGGCGAGGTTGAAGCGGCCGCTAATAACATAGGTAACGAAAATGAAGGCGTAGTACATGGGCAGAATCCGCATGAAACGCCGCCTGCAATAACCGGACATATAGGCAAACGACAGAACAGCTTGCGAATTGCCAATAAAAGGCCTGGCCAGGAGGAAGCCGCTCAAGGCAAAAAATATCCACACCCCACTCGCCCCAAGTCCTCTGAACCAGCTGCACGTATGGTCAGTAATGACCATGATTGCTGCCAACCCCCTCAGGCCATCCAGGGCTTCCAGTCGTTCCGGCTGAGAGAGGTCGGTCAGCGTTTTTGTCGAGACTTCATGTTTTGCCACGTGCCCCGTCGTTCTTAGCAAGAGAATGGCGACAACAAGGGCGAACAAGAAAGCGACAAGGCTAACTTGCCAATACATAGCCGGAAAGATCCGGGTTTTGCCGAAGAGGTAGGGGTCATTGCCTGTGGCTATCACCTGCACATGGTCGGCAAAAATCTGCATCGATGCATCGGGGCCGGCAACAAACAACTGGCCGATTTCTTTTGGTCCTAAAAGCAATGGCGCATGGAAATAGCTGAATATCTTCACCTGGTATATTTTTGCCGTTCCCGTTTGGTCGCCCGTATCAATGCGCAGAAAGGCAGCAAAGATGCCGGTGAGCGGTACCTTTATTGTCGATCTTTGCCCATTTATTAACAATGGTGGCGAGGCTGTTTCCTCCCGGAATTTATTGATATTTGCATAAAAGACTCGAATTTTGTCAGGATGATCGACCTGCATATCAATCTCGACGCCATTGATACCCGGAAGAATCCTGATGAGGAAATAGAAGATGACGCTGAAGACGGCAATAGCTGCGAGAATCGGAAGCCATCTTTGTATTTTGTTGTCCATGAAAAATTTCACTCACAATAATTTAATAAATTTCTAGTGCAGGAGTATTTCAGTATTTTTCCGCAAAGTAATGGAGAGGCTATTTCCAAAATGGCTCTTTTTAAAGTGGGAAATGATTGTATCTTTTTATTATAAAAAAACCATAAGTTCCAGCATAAATTGCCGGTAAGGATTGTGGAATTACCGTGGGTACCGATTGACTAAAGACTTGCAGACACGCAAAGCCTGCAAGAGCCGACTGCGTTCCATTGCGGGATTAACGGCCTGCTGTTTGAAAGATATTTCTATCCGCGCCTTGCCAAAAACTGACGGCCGCGATGACTTTCGGGTAGTCATCGCCTTTTATCCCAGCTGCACAAACTTTGTTAAAAAAACATTGGCAGCCACGCTTGCCGGTGACTATTATCATTGGCGAGGCCGATGATTGGACCCCGGCTGCACCCTGCAAAACGGTGGTGGCTCGGGCAAGTAGGCAAGGGTGACAGGCCGAAATCATTACCTTGGCAAGCGCCTACCACGATTTTGACCACCCTAATCTCCCCGAAAACCCGCAAAGGGCCGGCTTTCACTAAATGATCAGGGGTCTGCCAAGGTGGGTGCGGATCCCGAGGGGCTGGAGGCGGTGCTGGCGCTTGTCCCCAAGCTGTTAGGGAGGTATCTTGTCCGGCCGCTGGGTGTAGAGACGCTCAAAAAAATATAAGGAATAAGCCACATGATTGAATGGATATTTTTGCCCGAGGCCTGGGTGGCTCTGGCAACACTTCTCGCCCTGGAAATCGTTCTTGGTATTGATAATATCATTTTTATTACCATCCTGGTGGGCAGGTTGCCGGAGGAGCAGCGGGATTTGGGGAGAACCCTGGGAATCGGCTTTGCAATGCTCTCCCGGCTCGCACTGCTCTTTAGTCTGAGCTGGATCATTGGTATGGTTGAGCCCTGGTTCAGTCTGTTCGGGCAGGAAATTTCCGGCAGAGATCTGGTGCTCATCGGCGGGGGACTTTTTCTTTTGGCTAAGGCAACTCATGAGATTCACTGTAGTTTGGAGACTGTTGAGGTAGTCGAAAAGACGCAAAACCGCAAGGTCGGTTTTTACGCTACCATCGTGCAAATCACCCTTGTCGATATCGTTTTTTCCCTCGACTCGGTTATTACCGCAGTGGGTCTGGTGCAGCATATCTCGGTGATGGTGATTGCCATTATCGGTGCGGTGCTGGTCATGCTGCTGGCGGCCAAGCCCATCGGGTTCTTTGTCGACGCCCATCCCACCATTAAGATACTGGCTCTGTCATTTCTCCTGCTGATCGGTTTTGCCTTGGTGGCCGAAGGCTTTGAGGCCCATGTCCCGAAAGGCTATATTTACTTTGCCATGGCCTTTTCCGTTATGGTTGAACTTCTCAACATCAGGATTCATCGCCGCAAGGCCGGTGAACCGGTAAAATTGAAAAAGAAGATTGAATCTTGAAGGAAGATATTTTTCGCAGCTTTTTCAGCGAAAAGACTGAACTGTTTTGACAACAGAACAGCTATAAAAAATCAAAAAATGGAGGATCATCGTGTTTCGCATTATATTGTTTTTGGCGACCAACTTGGCCATCATTGTGTTACTTGGTCTCGTTATGAGTGTTCTCGGGCTAGACTCCAAGAGTACTTCAGGGCTCTTGGTGATGGCGACAATCCTTGGTATGGGCGGCTCATTTCTGTCTCTTGCCCTGTCAAAATGGATCGCCAAAAAATCAACGGGTGCGCGGGTAATTGTTGATCCCACAAACCCAACCGAACAGTGGCTGTTCACTACCGTGCGGCGGATGGCCGAACAGGCGGAGATCGGTATGCCGGAAGTGGCGATCTACGATTCGCCGGACATGAACGCCTTCGCCACGGGAATGAATAAAAATGATGCCTTGGTTGCCGTCTCCACCGGCCTTTTGCAGAACATGGCGAAAGATGAAGTCGAGGCGGTGCTGGCTCATGAGGTCAGCCATGTCGCTTGTGGGGATATGGTGACCCTGGCCCTCATCCAGGGAGTATTGAACACCTTCGTCATCCTGCTGTCACGGCTTGCCGCCAATGTCATTAATAATTTCCTGAGAAGTGATGAGGAGGAAGGCGGGGGGCTAGGTTTTTTCGGCTATATGGCGGTGACTATCGTTTTGGAGCTTGTCCTTGGGCTCTTTGCCTCGATTATCGTTATGTGGTTCTCGCGCAAGCGGGAATATACCGCCGACAAGGGTGCGGCATATCTTGCCGGCAAGGATAAAATGATCGGTGCCCTGCGGCGACTGCAGGCCCATCATGAGCCCTCGCATCTCCCCGATCAGGTAGCGGCCTTTGGTATCAGACCAAAGGCGGGCGGCATGGCCATGCTGTTCAGGAGTCACCCGCCTCTTGAGGATCGGATTGCCGCGCTGCAGAAGGGATAATAAGATTCAGACCTACCTGGAGTGCAAACTTTCACAAGGAGATGAAGCCACCTGCTTTGCCTCCTTGGATTTTGGCAAGCTGTGCTCGAGTCTTCTGCCTCATCATTTTATTGTTGGAAATGCATAAGGTGTCCCCAGATTTCAGAGGTGTCCCCAGATTTCCCCCAGATTTCGTGGAAGATCCTTGGCCCTTATAATCCCTCAGGTTCTGCCTGAGGATATTCCATCACATCTCTACGGAGGAACATTGTATGTTCGGAAAAACTATGGCGCGAGGAATTACCGTAGCTTTTGGAGTCGTGGCCTTTACCGGTGGGCTCGTTTTCGCCAACCCCAATAGCGGTGCAAGCATGGCGCCGGACGAGGCACTGCAAAAATTGATGGATGGCAACAAGCGTTTTATAGAGAACAAACTCTCAAATGCTGCAGGGTGTGACTCTGCAACGCGAACCTCTTTGGCCAATTCCCAGAAACCATATGCCATCATCCTCAGTTGTTCCGATTCCCGCGTTCCCCCGGAATCTATTTTTGACAAAGGTCTGGGAGAGATCTTTGTGGTGCGTGTTGCCGGAAACGTTCTTGATCCGATAGTTCTCGGGAGTATCGAGTATACCGCCGAGCATCTGGGATCATCACTCATCATGGTGTTGGGACATGAGCGTTGTGGAGCAGTTACTGCCACGGTGGACTCACAAGGGAAAAGCACCGGTAGCAAAAACATCGATGCGATTGTCAAAGAAATTGAACCCAGCGTAAAGCTGGGCGCCCAAGATTGTGTTGCCTGTAAAGATGAAAAAGATTGTGCGGCAACGAAGAAAAACGAGTTGGTGAACTGCGTCATCGATACCAACGCAAAAACCATTGCGGCCAACCTGACGAAGAATTCTGAGATTCTCAAGCATCTGGCCGAAGAGAAAAAGATCAAGATCATCGCTGCCAAGTATGATCTGGATGACGGCAGAGTGACGCTTTTCAAGTAGGGTTGAGAGTGGCAGAAGGTACGACAGAGTAAGGGTTGTGCCGAAGCTTTGTTCAAGAGCAGAGTGGCACACACAGCCCTTATTAGCTGCTTCTTGCAATGGCCAACATCGCATGAGACAATCCGTCACGAGGACCTAGGGGTAATCTGGCCACAGTCAGGAGAAGTTGTGCTCTTGCGCCGGAAAGCGAGATACATAAGTCGTGCCCACCACGGTTTCATATCTTCGCAACAGGGGTAGAAATCTCTTCTTCGCCAAAGAATAATGTTTCGTTCTCCAAGGATGAAGCGGTTGTGTCTGAAGGGTTGCAACTGATAATGAACGATGCCTGGGTATGTTTTCTTATAAAACTCGTTACTCATGACTTGAAGCTCACAACCATTGAGATCTTCTTGCAGGATGAGTACAGGATTCATCGATTTGATGATGCGTTCCCAATGCCTGAAAGGAAGAACCCGCTGACATACGACCACCTGGCATTGGATACCTGCAAGTTCCTCCACACAGGTGTTCGGAAACATCTTGACATGGCTTGCGAACTCTTCTGGATTTCCTTCGTAATGTGCTGCAAGAAGAGAATTTACGGTATCTGGATCGGAGAGGGCTGAACTGTGGTCGAATTCGATTTCTAGAATACGGTCAATTGCAACATAATAATCGAGCCTGCACTTAACCATGAGTTTGATATGATTATCCAGGCGATTTAAACGCTTACCGCAGCCCAGACTAATCAATGATCGATTCCCATGTTTTTTCAAAAACGCAGTAGCAGCTTTTGACATGGCAACTCTCCCGGCGAGGGGTTTGATTGTTACAGTCTGTCCGTTGCTCCCTTTATTTTTGTATTCTTTGTATTGCTGCTTACTTGGAACCTTTCTGGCAACTCATCCAATACAGTGTTAAAACAGTCACTCTATTCGCCGCCAGGTCGGTTTCAAGCGACATTTCCATTTAAAACAACCTAAATACAGTGACTTTCCCAAGATAAATCAATATAATTCAAAAATTGAAAATCCCCAAGAGAAAAACGGCTGTAAACAACACCATGAAAATGACATCACCGAAAAACTTCAATGAGCACTCGCCGCATTTCCAGGAGATGCTCTCAAGAATCGAACGCTATGGAATAATTGAAAAACCCGACGGCTATGGCAAACGAACCAGCGCTTGCGGCGACATCATCGAGATTTTTTTGGCGGTCCGCAATTGCAATTTGCAGATGATCACCTTCAAAGTTAGCGGCTGTGCCAATACCGTTGCCTGCGGCAACACCGTATCGTTGTTGATGGAGGGGAAAAGTCTCACCGATGCCTGGCAGCTCACCCCGGAACACGTTATAATCTACCTGGAAACCCTCGCCCCCGACCAATACCACTGCGCCGAGCTTGCCGTCGGTGCCTTTTACAACGCCTTGGCCGATTGCAATCGACGGCAGAAGGAGTCATGGAAGAAGCCGTATCTGCACCGCAAGGAGGTTGCCCGAGAATAGCAATTTTCTCTCAGATCGAGGCAAACTCGAAAAAATTACCGGAGGCATATACCTAATATTCCGAGGATAATTTTTTCAAGTTTAATGAAGATATGGGGGAAAAGGGCATTCTCGGACAGCCTCCTAGGTGCATCTGCCTCACAGTAAACCCTCGATTTCCGGCTATCGCCTCCGGGGCAACCTCGAACACCTTAACGGTGCAACGAGGTCACCGGGTGTATCAGTACAGGGTATCGGCGGAATCAAGAATCGCCTTGTCGATGTTCAACCCCATTCGTTCTGCCGCCTTGGGATTGATGTGGAAGGCAAGATCCTTCTGGAATTCTACCGGCAGGGCCTCGGGCTTGGCCCCCGCCAGGATCTTTCTCGCCATGGCTCCGGTTTGCTTGCCGTGCTGGTAATAATCAAAACCCATGGCGGCAATTGCCCCCCGCTTGACTGAATCGGTATCGGCGCTGAAGAGCGGCAATTGGGTGCGCTCACAGACTTTGATGACTGCCTCTAAAGCCGAAACAACGGTATTGTCGGTCGGCACAAAGAGGGCATCAACCTTACCGACGAGGCTCTGGGCCGCTTGATAGACATCGGCGGAGTTGGTGACCGGACCATCGAGGATCGTGATGTTCATCTTCGCGGCCGCCTCTTTAATCCGCTTAACATTCGATACCGAATTGACTTCGCCGCTATTATACAGCACCCCGAGATTTGCAAGTTTCGGCAGAACGCGACGGAGCATCTCCAGGTGTTTTTCCATCGGCATCTGATTCGAAACCCCGGTGATGTTCGGCCCGGGATGCATATAGTCTTTGACCAGACCGGCTGCCAGGGGATCGGTAATTGCGGTAAAAAGCATCGGCGTATTGGCCAGTTGCGGCGCCTTCTCATAGGCCTTGGCGCATGCCTGGGCAGTTGGGGTGGCGATGGCCACGATCAGATCCGGGGCATCGGAGGCGATCTGGGTGGCGATCTGCCCCGCCGTGCCCATATTGCCATTGGCATTATAGTCCTTATATTCGGCGGCAACGCCATTTTCCTGCAGATCATCCTTGAACCCTTTCATCACCGCATTCAGGGCCGGATGCTCGACAAACTGGCTGATGGAAATGCGCGCCGGAGCCGCATTTGCCGTTGTTGCCGTCACCAGAAAGGCGGCGGCCAGAAACACCTTGACAATTCTCTTCATTTTCTTCCTCTCGTCGGTTAATTTAGGTTCTTTGCCTCTACAATACAGTACAATCCTGTTGACCTTTCTAGAAGATTATGAGAATTGCTTCAAGCAAATAGCGTTTTTTCGAACCTTCATTGCTTTTTTTCTGAAAGCCTGAAGGTGCAGTCGGCCAGGTATTTGTGCTGACAATTTTTTGCAAAATGATGGTTTTATCCTCATCCCGTGGTGATATTATGGCTGGAGCACCTGTTTCCCTCTTTATCCAATGCCTAGTTGACAGCATGTTTCCCGAAGTGGGCGAGGCTATGGTCAAGGTCTTTGATCGGCTTTCTATTCCCCTCGCCTACCCTGAAGGGCAGACTTGCTGTGGACAACCCGCCTATAACAGCGGCTACCGCCGGGAGGCCGCTGCCGCGGCCCGACATTTTATGAAGGTCTTCGAAGGGGCCGAGGCCATTGTCTGCCCTTCCGGCTCCTGTGTCCATATGGTCCGCCACCATTACCCGGAACTCTTTCCGGACGACCCGGTTATGGCTGCACGGGCCAGGGCTCTCGCTGCCAGAACCTTTGAATTTACCGAATATCTTGTCGATGTCTTAGGGATAACCGATGTCATGGCCGAATATCCCGGCACCGTCACCTATCACGACTCATGTCATCTCAGCCGAGGTCTGGGCATCGCCAGGCAACCGCGCAGGCTCCTTGGCAATGTCCGCGGACTGGAACTGATCGAAATGGTTGACAGCGATACCTGCTGCGGCTTCGGTGGCACCTTCAGTATCAATTATCCGGAAATCAGTGTTGCCATGGTCGATGAAAAAATCACCAATATCCTGGCCACCGGAGCAGACGCCGTGGTCGGCTGCGATATCAGCTGCCTGATGAACATCCTCGGGCGCCTGTCAAGACGAGGGGAAAAGGTAAAGGTCCTGCACATATCCCAAGTACTTGCCGGGGTGAAGGGAGAAAACAAATGAGCAAAACAACCCCACCAAGCTACCGAACAGCCGCCGCAGCCGGCATTGCCTCCCCCCGCCTGCAAAAGAGTCTGCACGGATTGCAGGATCGTTTCGGCAAGGGGGCCATGGAAATCTGGGCCACCATGGACGACCGGGAGGTGCGCCACCGGGTAAAAGAGGCGCGGATGAACACCTTTGCCCATCTGGACATCATCCTCGCCGAACTGGCCGAAAATGTCCGGGCCAGGGGCGGTCAGGTGCATTTTGCGGCAACCGCCCAGGATGCTATCGATTATACCTTGGCCGTCGCCAAACGGAACAAGGTCAGGCGGGTGGTCAAAGGCAAATCGATGACCTCCATGGAAATCAATATCGATCCGGCCCTTGAGGCTGCGGGCATCGAAGTCGTTGAAACCGATCTGGGGGAATATATCATTCAGCTGGCGGGCGACAAACCGTCGCATATCATCGCTCCGTGTATTCACCTCGTTCGCAACCAGATCGGCGAGTTGTTCGCCGACAAACTGGGTATCGACTATAGCAACAACCCGACGACCCTGACCATGGCGGCACGCAAGGCACTGCGTGAAAAGATGCTCGGCGCCGAGATGGGTCTTACCGGCTGCAATCTGGCCTGCGCCGAGACCGGCCATATCAGCCTGGTCTCTAATGAGGGCAATATCCGCATGGCGACAACCATGCCGCCGACCCTTGTCGCCCTTATGGGCATGGAACGCGTCGTCGCTACTCTCGATGAGCATCGCGAGGCCCTCCATCTCCTCACCCGCGGTGCCGCCCTGCAGAAACTCTCCACCTACGTCAGTTTCCTCGGTGGCCCGACAGGCACCGACGACCCCGATGGACCAAAGGAATTCCACCTGGTGATCATCGATAACGGCCGAAGCAAAATCCTTGCCGATCCCGAATTCCGTGAGGTACTGGCCTGTATCCGCTGCGGTGCCTGCCTGAATATCTGCCCGGTGTACGGCAAAATCGGCGGACATGCATACAATGCAACGTATTGCGGGCCGATCGGGGCGGTGGTCATGCCGCTCCTTGACGGCATCAATAAACACGCCGATCTCTGCAAAGGCGAGACCTTATGCGGGGCCTGCAAGGATATCTGTCCCGTTGAAAACGATTTGCCGCGGATGCTTTCCGCCCTGCGCCATAAGCTGGCGTACGGCAATGACCGCTGGAACACCAAGCAGCATAACCCCGCCGAGGCCTACGTCTTCAGTTTCTGGAAGCTACTGATCAGCACTCCTTTTCTGTATCGGTCGTTGCTTCGCCTGTGTCGGTTATTCCAGCGCCCCTTTGTGAAGAAAAACAAGATGATCACCAAGATGGCCGGACTTGCCGGCGGCTGGACCGCCGAACGTGATCTACCGTCCCTTGCCGGACGCACCTTTACCGAGCTCTGGAAAGAAAAATACGCTGCCAATCGACCGACCGGTGCTGAAGGCCACAAGAAGGAGGACAGCTGATGGACAACCAGACCGCATTCCTGAGAAACATCCGCCAGAGCCTCGGTCTTTCCCCCGATGAAGGGCGACCGAAAAGGCTGTTCCCGACCTTGTTTGCCAATGCCGACACTACGTTACTCCTAAAGGGCATGAGGAACCGAACGGCAGAACAGCAGGACCACCTGATCGAGTTACTCCAGTCCAACGCCCAGGCCTTAAGCATAAAGACCCATCTCGTCCGGACCCATGATGAGGCGGCGACCCTTGTCGTCGAGCTGGTCAGGACGAAAAATCCGGAATTCACCCCTACCAAACACATCGTTGTCCATGACCATGCCGATCTCGCCGCGCTGCAGCTGTGGAAGCGTCTCGACAGAGAGGGAGTCACCGTGCACACTACCTTCAGCCCCGACCGGCAGCTGCGGGACAAGACCATAGCTTCCTTTATCGGCATAACCGCTCCGGACATCGGGGTTGCCGATTCGGCCACCCTCGTCCAATTCACCGAACCGGGCTGCCCGCGCTCCACATCCCTGGTGCCGTCCATCCATATTGCTCTTCTTAAAAAGGAAAATCTGGTAGCCGATTTGCGCGAAGCCTACGCCTTGCTGCAGGAAAAGGCGCGGCTGGAGAGCTTTGTTTTTATCACCGGCCCATCAAAGACCGCCGATATCGAGGCGCAAATGGTCCATGGCGCCCATGGCCCGCGTGAGCTACATCTTATCATATTTTCCCCACCAGCCGTCGAGGAAACAACGAATGACGCCCAGAGCTCAACTCACGCCGATGGACAACAGCCAAACGCATAAGGTGACGTGCCGATGAACAGGGAGTACATCAACAAAACGACACTGCTCTGTCTGGTGGTGATTATTTCCGCCCTCTTTCTCACCATGATCCATCAGTTTTTGATGGCCATCTTCATGGCCGGATTGTTTTCGGCAATGGTCAGTCCCCTGCACCACCGGCTGACCGCAAAACTGCGCGGTCGAGAGACCGTCGCGTCGATCCTGACGGTTCTCGGCATCGTTTTGCTGGTCCTCACGCCGCTGGCCGTGCTTATCACCCTGGTGGTAACCCAGGCAATCAGTGTCGGTCAGTCGGTCACCCCCTGGGTCCAGGGTTTTATCAAAGAACCGTCGACCCTGTCGGTCCTGCTGGAGAAAGTCCCCTATTATGAAGAAATCCTGCCGTATCGGGATATCATTATTCAAAAGGCCGGTGAAATGGTCGGCACCGTTTCCACCTTCCTCATCGATTCGCTTTCGTCCTTTACCAAGGTCACCATCGACGCCATCTTTTCAACCATTATTATGCTGTATGTGATGTTCTATTTCCTCTCCATGGGGGACGTTCTTCTCAAGAAGATTCTCTATTTTCTGCCAATGGACGACAACAATGAGCAAAAATTATTGAACCGTTTTACTTCGGTGACCAGGGCGACGATCAAGGGAACGCTGATCATCGGTGTCATGCAGGGGGCGATCTGCGGTATCGCCTTTGCCGCAGCCGGAATACATGGACCGGTTTTCTGGGGCTCGGTGATGGCGATCATGTCGATCATCCCGGCCTTCGGTACGGCGATCATCTGGCTGCCGGCCCTCATTATCCTGGCCCTGACCGGCCACTTTGCAGGTGTTGCGATTCTCGCCGTACTGTGCGGTGCGGTGGCCGGCAACCTGGATAATATCCTCCGCCCGCGACTGGTCGGCAAGGACACGGAGATGCACGATCTCTTCGTCCTCTTCGGCACCCTCGGCGGCATCTCGATGTTCGGACTCCTGGGTATTATCCTCGGACCAATTGTCGCCGCCCTATTCATCACCATCTGGGAGATTTACGGTGATGTATTCAAAAAGTATCTTCCTAACGTCGAGGTCGTCCTCAAAAAACCTCAGGATGACGGCCAGGAATAGTACCCCTCTCTCCTTTTTTCAATCGCGAGGTCGTAACCCTTCATGCCCTACCTTCTGCTTGTTCTCACCACCCTGTTCTGGTCAGGGAACTTCGTCATCAGCAGGGGGATGCATGCGGCAATACCGCCCCTCGCTCTTTCGTTTTGGCGCTGGGCCTTGGCCCTTTTAATTCTGGCCTTCTTCGGCCTGCGTCATCTTCGTGCCGAACGGCAGCTGGCCATGCAACACAAAAAATTCCTGATAATCCAGGGTCTCCTCGGGGTGGCCGGATTCAACAGCTTTATTTACTATGCCATGCAGACCACCACCGCCATCAATGCCGCACTGGTGAACTCATGCATCCCTATCATCATAGTTCTGATTTCCTGGGCTAGGTTTAAAGATCGCCTGAGCCTCAGGCAATGTCTCGGAGTGGCCATTTCACTGGGAGGCGTTCTGCTGATCATCTCCCGCGGCGACCTGACAACTCTTCTCCACCTGCAATTCAACCACGGCGATATCCTGGTATTTATTGCCGCATGTCTCTGGTCCTTCTACTCCGTCAACCTAAAAAAATATCCGCGGGGCCTGCATCCCCTCGCCTACCAGACGGCCATTGCCATGGTCGGTTTGACGACCTTGCTGCCCCTCTATCTTTTAGAAATCGCTTCCGGGAAAACCATGGTGATCAGCACCAGCACCGTGGGAACGATTGTTTATGTTGCGGTTTTTGCCTCGGTCCTCGCCTTTATTTTCTGGAACCGGGCGGTGAGTACCCTTGGCGCCAACATTGCCGGCCCCTTCATCCATCTCATGCCAGCCTTCAGCACGATTCTCGCGGTTTTTTTTCTCGGCGAAACCCTCACCAAAAACCATGTGACGGCCATCTTCTTCATTTTCGGAGGTATTTTTATGACTACTTTTCGGGTAAGAAGTCCGAGGCCACAACAACGAAAAAACTCATGATTCCTGCTCGCTATGTGTTAACACACTCGGTTTTTACCCTTTTTTACCCTTGCTCAGCTGTTTTTCCAGCATGATCTTCAGAATGGTTTTATCGGCTTGGATCATCCCATCATGACTGAGAGCCCCCATGTTTTGCACGGTCTGCCGGGTGGAATTGCCGATGATTCCATCGGTGTCCTTGACATTGACCCCCTGCAGGGAAAAAAGGGCGGCCTGGACCGCAGCACCCGCGGCAGTGTTCAACTTAATGGCGCATCCGGCCTTGGCTCCGTCACAGATGACTCCGGCCAGATCTTGAAGGATATTGCCGATCGCCCCTTCCATATGGTGAATATCACCACCGACCAGATAGGTGATTCCCGCCGTCGCCCCGGCCCCGGCAGCGACCGAGCAGCCGCAGACGGCGGACAGTCTACCGGTATGGGCCTTGACATAGGCGGTGATGATGTGGCTAAGGCCGATAGCCCGCAGGAGGGTGTCTCGGTCATGGTCGATGAAATCCTTGATTGCCCAGATCGGTAGAATTGCAGTCAGGCCGTGATTGCCGCTGCCGGCGGAACTCATGGCCGGCAGGTTCGCCCCACCCATCCGGGCATCGGCGGCAGCGGAGGTGAGCCTACGTGCCGAGTTGGACATATCGTTGACCATCAGCTTCTGCTTGATCAGTCGATCGATGGCCTTGCCGATACCCAGGCCGCTGCCGTGTTTCAGACCGTATTCGGCCAGGGCCAGGTTGTGATTGACCCCTATCTCGAGAAAATTGAGATCGTCGTCATCAAGCTCCGCCGTCAGTTCCAGGATCTGTTCAAGGTTCAGACTGCGCAGCCAGGTTTCAAGTTCGGCCATGGTGTGTCTGCCACCCTTTTTCAGGGCTCGCTCAAGAAGAGGTGAATCGGTTACCTCCGCCCCGTTCAGCTTGAGACTGACGATATTACTGTGCAGATCGACGATCAATGATTCGGCGATGTTTTCCCCAGCCGTAAGTTTTGTCCGTACATACAGACCGACCTCGTCCCTGAGATGAACGGTCACCCTATTTTCTCCAAGGAGTTTTTTAGCCTGGGTGATGGTTGCTTCGGTGAGGCTTTCCAGCACTTCGAGGCTTTTTGCGGGATTACCGCCATAGGCGCCGAGAGCTGCGGCGGTGTCGAGACCCTGCATGCCGCCGCAGCCGGGGATGGTGACTGCCATGCCGTTTTTGTAGATATTCGGGTCGATCCAGATTTCAATGGAATCGAACTCCCTGGTCGGCAGGAGAGTGGCCGCCGCCGCCGCGCCCAGGGCAATGGCCACCGGTTCGGTGCAGCCGAGAGCCAGGGTCACCTCCATCTCAAGGATGTCTTTAACTGTAAATTTCATAGAGTGTCCCTTTGTCCTGGAAAATTATTTTTGTCTTGCCAGGATACATTCAATCTCAATGTTTGAGCCAAGCGGCAGGGCGGCAACCTGGACCGTGCTGCGCGCCGGCGGGGCCTCGGGGAAAAAGCTGCCATAGGCACTGTTGACCGCCTGGAAATCGCCAAGATCGGTGAGAAAAATGGTGGTTTTCAGGGTTTTCGTCAGGTCGGTTCCCGCCTCTTTGGCAATAGCTGCGACATTCTTAAGTATTTGCTGGGTCTTTGTACCGATATCGCCATCAACCATCTTCCCGGTTGACGGATCGATCGGCAGCTGGCCGGAGACAAACAACAGGTCCTTGGTGGCGATGGCCTGGGAATAGGGTCCGATGGCGGCCGGGGCCTGGGTGGTGAAGATGACGTTGCGAGTTATGGGTGCTCCTCTTTTCTGTAAGTTGTGTTGCTTGATCGAACTCTTTTTAAATAATTGTAGACGGTGACTCTGGTAATGCCCATCATCTTCGCCACCTGTTCTACCGCCCCTTGAGCTGGAAGACGCCATCTGCTTCGAGCATCGCAATCAGGCGTTTTTTTCATCGACAGTCATAGTGATCTGATGTTTGCCTATCTCCCGCACTGCGTTATGGAAAAGTGCCTCCACCGTCTCACCCGCCGAGTGGGCGAAGATTTCGGTACTGGGTGAAACGCCCGATGTCTGGATGGAGAAAAGGCAGCAGGGCCTGACCGGCATTGTAGAATTCGGTGGTGTATAAATTGATACAGAAGGCGGCGATGGCGCGTCCTCCTTCATCTCGTATGAGGGCCGTAGTCGATTTCAACGGCCAGCCTTCACTGCTGGTTGTGCGGTAACTATGCACGTCGCCCTTGCCTTCTGGGCTATTGATCATTCTGACGAGCAGGTCGTGGCCGGAGCACCCGGACGGCGATGGGTCACTTCGCCCCGGATATACACCAGGGAGCTGTGCAGGGAGGTCAGGTCATGCACGCAGGCCTCGCAATTGCGGCCAAACATGGCGACGACCGCGTCGGCCAGGCTCTGCGGGTTTTGCAAAAAATATTCTTTGTCGTTCATCATTGCTTGTCGAAAGGGGAGCAGTTTGTTTTGTGAATATGCACCTTTCTATTTTTGTTATGATCGGCACAAGAGTCAACAAAAAAATTGAATATTTTAAAAAATGTTGAGATTTGCATCGATCGCGCAAGTGACCTGCGTGCTGCATCGCCTCACAACATCAATTCTCCTCTGAAGGCGAATTATTATTGAGATTTCCTTGATTTATTTTTTCAATTGCTGATAATAAAGTAACAATACAACGCATCAACCTTACTAACCTGTCAAGGAGGGGAACGATGGCAGAGCAAAGGAACAATTCACTCCATTATCATATTACCTCGGTCAAAAAGGGGGAGCGGGTTTTTGAAAACGCCTTTCAGAGTGTCAGCCGCATGGTGTTGGGGGGGAAGATCGACAAGGTCATGGTCAATGGCAAGAGCACCTTTGATTTCAGGATATTCCGCGAAGGCCCAAAACATATTGTCGGTATGTATGACGAAATCAACTCCTTTGTCTCTTTTGTCAAGGATGCCTCCGAGGGAGGATCGTCCGCCGAAATGGCCTTTGTTCTGGTCGGGGAACCGGGAAACGGTAAGACCTTTCTGGTCGAATATCTTTGCAAACTGTATCGCCAGTTTTTAACGATTCCGACCAACCGCAAGTATACCTTCCGCTTTAAAAATCTCGACAAGCTCGGTTCCTACGGCAATATCACCACCATCGAATCGCAAACCTATGAAGATCCGATGGTTCTCGCCATGAATCTCCAGGAAACGCGGGACGAATCGGCACAATTTTTGGCAAGACGCTACCGCGTGGAAAAAGGCGTGCTGGAGAAGTGGTACGATAATTATCGTCCCTTGGGTGCCTGTACAGCCTACGTCTGGAACAATATTCGGGAATATACCGGCGATAAAATGGACGATATGCTCGAATTTATCGATATCGTCTCCGTGCCCCTGGTCGAGAGTCTCGGGACGGTGACCGGCAAATATCCGGCCAAGGACAAGATTACCTCCTCGGCGGTCGACCTGCTGGGGGAGGAATCGATCCAGCGGCTGCTACACATCACCGACACCAATAACCCCTACCGCTTCGATCTGCGGCGCGGGGCACTCGCCAGGGTAGCCGGCGGCGGTATCCATTTCAGCGATGAGATTTATAAAAACAAGAAGGATCTGGTGCAGGTGTATCTCGGCATCATTCAAAACCGCAGCATTGAGATCGATGGCTATAAATGGCCGATCGACAGTCTTATCGTTGCCACCAGCAACAACTCGGAGTTCAACCGTTTCCTTGCCGAGAAAGAGGAAGCGCCGATCGTCGACCGTTGCCGTATTTGCTATGTCTCGCACAACACCAACCATGTGTTGCAGAAAGAACTGACTGCCTACGCCATCGGCAACGAATCGAAGACCACCTTGACCGGCGACGTCATGCATCAGGACCCCAACCTCAATCACGCCGCATCGGTTGCGGCGGTGCTGACCCGTCTGCCCCGTTCGGAAAAACTCACCCCCATTGAGACCATGAAGCTTGCCGCCGGAGAGGTAGCCGGAGAAAAAAGTCTGAAAACCCTTTCGGAGGTCATCGATACCCTCAGCCAGGAGCACGATATCACCAAGCGCTTTGGCCAGAAGGGACTCGGCCAGAGAAATCTCGGGCGCACCATTCAGCTCATGCTGGAGAGTTCCGAGACCAACGAAGGCAAGTGCATGTTCGCCTACGATGTGTTCCATGCCTTTGAGCGAGTCATCCTCGATTATGTCTCCGAGGCGAAAGATCGGGCGAAATTCCTCGATGATCTAAAAATCGCCAAGGGTCTGTACCGGGAACGGATCATGACCGAGATGTTCAACGCCTATATGGATGAACCGCTGGCGATCAGAAAGGATGTGCTCAACTACGTCAACATGATTATCGGCATCGACGCCGAGAATCTCGGGGCCGACAAGATGTGGAAATACAAAAATCCGCAGACCGGCGAACTGCAGGCCTTGAAGATCGACGAGCGCTATATCAACTCGGTTGAAGATTGTCTCGGCCTGAAGACCCGCGAGCAGAAGGATTCCTTCAGGACCTCCATTCGCAAGATCTATGGACAGAAGATATCGGTGCGTCCGGACTATGATTTTATGGACAACCTGGAGCTGGTCAAGGCGGTCACCGATGTTCGTTTGAAATCGGATATTGCCGGTTCCGGCAGCCTCATCGGCGCCCTGGCCAATCGCACCAACGAGGAAAACCAGAAACTCTATGACCGAATGATTGAAACGATGCTGAATAAACTCGGCTATTGTACCACCTGTGCCCAGAAGACTATTGAATACTTTTGTACTCAGGTAGACGAGAACTGAACCGCCCCCGGCAACGGCTTAGAACCGCTCGCAACGGCTCTTTATACCGCAAGGGCATAAGTTTCGTACGAGCAGACAAGCTGCTCAACTCAGCTTTAACCCAACACCAAGGGTGAAGTAACTGATGAAGAATAAACTTCGGGCCCTCTATCATAGCCTTAAAGAACAGGGACTGACTCCCGCACAGGAGCAAATGATCCGTCATGAACTGGATCTCCTTGACCTGGACGGCGAGCATATATGTATTTCTCAGCCGACCAGCCGCAGCCTGTATGCCTATAATGATCCGGAGATGCTCCACAATGCCTCTCCGCCACACCTCCTGGCCCTGACCTCCGTCCAATCCCTCGACTATCTGCTGGAGCGGGACAAGCAACGGGAGAAAGACGGTTTTCCAAGGAAGATTCGCATCGGCAAAATGGTTAAACCGAGCCAGGACGGCGATGACAAGGTGGTCATCGTCCCGACCACTGTTGAAGAAAAGCTCCTGCACGATCAGGTTCGGGTAAATGAAGAAGGCGAAGGCGGCGAAGGTGACGGCGGCGGTCAGGGTGGCGCCGGCGAGGGTGAAGAGGGCGAGGTTATCGGCGAACAACCGGTAAGACCGGAACCGGGCCAAGGCCAGGGCGGTGCAGGCCAGGGAGAAGGCGGGGGTCATGATGTCGAATCGAACGCCTACGACCTGGGGCGTATTCTCACCGAGCAGTTTGAGCTGCCCAATCTGAAAGATAAGGGCAAAAAGCGCTCCCTCACCAAATATACCTACGATCTGACCGATAAAAATAGAGGCTTCGGCCAGTTCCTTGATAAAAAATCAACCCTTCGGCGAATTATCCAGACCAACATTGCCCTGAAGCGGATCACCGGGCAGGGGGCGATAGACAGCCGGCAACTCTTGATTTCTCCTAAGGATCGGGTGTATCGGATTCTTTCCAAGGAAAAAGACTACGAGTCCCAGGCCGTGGTGTTTTTCGTTCGCGACTATTCCGGCTCCATGGGTGGCAAACCCACCGAGCTGGTGGTCAATCAGCATGTGCTCATCTATTCCTGGCTCATATACCAGTATAAAAATCAGGTGGTTACCCGCTTTATCCTGCATGATACCGAGGCCAAGGAGGTTGATAATTTCCAAATCTACTACAATTCCAGCGTCGCCGGCGGAACCCAAGTGTCCAGTGCCTACGCCCTGGTCAATAAAATTGTCGAAGATGAGACTCTTGAGCGGGACAACAATATTTATGTTTTTCATGGTACCGACGGCGACGACTGGGACACGAAGGGAGAAAAGGCCATTCCCGAGTTGAAAAAAATGCTTGCCTATGCCAGCAGGGTTGGCATCACCATTGCTGAAAATGGCTATGGCATCTCCGGACAGACCGAGGTGGAGAAGTATATTCGCAAATCCGGACTGCTGGAGGAAAAGCAAGCCCTGTTGCGCCTTGATGTCATCTCCAAGGATACCACCGAGTCGCGGCTTATCAATGGAATTCGGGAGTTAATATCCTGACACTCGGCAGATCACGGTGTGGAGAATAATGGATAACCTCCGCACCACCAACGAAAATTGTTGCACTACGGCTTACACTCATGAGGTGCTATGGAACTGATCAGCCAACATGCCAAAAAGATCATGGAAGGATGTAAAGAACGTGCCCGTAATGCCGGACTGCGCTTTCAAGATCAGAGTCTCGAATATATCGTCACCAATCGCGATTTCCTCCAGCTGTCCCCGAAAAACATGATCCCGACCCTGTATGACTACTGGGTGCAGGATGTCGAGGTGTTAAAAGAGCAGGGTCAGTACGAGCTCTACCCCAACAACCCTTACGAAACGGTCATCAACACTCGGCCGGCGATTTCATTCTATAACGACAATAATCCGGACTGGTTGAACGTGATGATTTTTTATCACGTTATCGGCCACATCGACTTTTTTCAGAATAATCTCTTCTTCCGTAATACCTGGGATTACGACTTTGCCGGCAAGGCCCTTGCCGATAAACGAATTATTGCCAAACTTCGCTCGGAAAAGGGGCGGTGGGTTGACTATATTATCGAATTTGCCAGATCTATTGACAACCTGGTGGGCTATTTCGACCTTCTTGCTTCGTTTACCGACAATGGCAAAAAAACGACGATGGTCGACTATTATTTCGATGTCTTTCTGCAGGCAAAAGAGAAAAAATCGATTGCCGCCTATGTGACCGAAATCGAACACTATAATAAACTTCTGAAAGAATTTCCGGAGGATGGAGAAGAACGCTTTGTCGAATATGTAAAGAAAAAATACGCCGAGTTCGAACCCCTTTTTGAAAGGGCCGGCAAAGAACCGAACAAGGGCGGCCGGCGGGATCTCCTGCAATTCATCATGGATAATTCCAAGTTCTTAGGCCGGGAAGAAAATAAATGGATGCTCACGGTCATCGAAGTGATCCGCGCCACTTCTCTCTATTTTCAACCGCAGATCCGCACCAAAATCCTTAATGAAGGTTGGGCAAGTTATTGGCACGACAATCTTTTCTTGAAAGACGAGCGAATTCTTGGGCACGAAGTAGATTATGCGGTCATCAATGCCAAGGTGACCTCCATGCCGCGGGTAGGCCTCAACCCGTATGCCCTGGGCATGCGTCTTTTTAATTTTCTTGAGGATCAGGCAAATAAAGGTAAAATAACTTTTGGTTACAGGAAATTATCCGACCATCACGAGAGAAGATCGTATAACCAAAAAACCGGTCTGGGCAAAGAGTTTATTTTCTCGGTCCGGGAAAATTTCTGCGACTCGATGTTTATCAACTCCTTCATCGACCAGGATTTCGTCGATTTGCATAGGCTTTTTGTCGTCGACAAACGTCTGAACAAAGAGCGGATGACTTGGGAATATTATGTAAAATCCCGTAAAGCAGAACAATATAAAGCGATGGTTGCCGACTCCCTGTACCATCCACCGTCGATTACCATCAATGTTGACGATGATAATTCCCTGATAGTGAACCATGTTTTTGAAGGCAAACCCCTTTACCGCGATTATATCGAAGGGGCCCTCCTGGGAATTGAATTTTTGTGGGGAGGCAAGACCTGCCTCTATACCATGGAACCCGAGCCGATTAAGAAGGACCCAAGTCAAACCGGCAAAGAAGAACAGCCACCCCGGGAAATTAAATGGCGACGCATCCGCTACACCATGAAGGACAAAAAAATGACCCGAGTGCAGGTGTGATCAATAGCTGAGAAAGGTGAGTGCATGCGCGATTTAAGTAAAGCCATGGGCAGTCTAGAAAATTGTAGAGGGCAATTGAGCCAATCGCCGATCCTCTCTTTCAATGAATTTCTGCAAGAGGTCATTGCCTCTCCGCAACGGGTAATTCGCAATGTTTATCAGGTGTATACGGATATGGCCGATTGCTTGGTGTGTGATGGCATCGATGAATACGGCGATGACCCGGAGTCCATTGGATTTTTGAAATACGATTGTTCAAAGCTTTTTGTCGACGGTGCCGACAGGGCATTTTTTGCCGATCGCCTTTTTGCCAACCGCTTGATGCGCCACGTTGATAGTTTCAAGGTAGGCGCCAAGCAGAACAAGATATACATCTTCGACGGGCCGCACGGCAGCGGCAAGTCAACCTTTCTCAATAATCTGCTGCGTAAATTCGAAGAATACGCCAACTCGCCGGAAGGATGCCGATATGAGGTGGTTTGGCGACTGAAACAGGACCATTTGGTAGGAGGAGTGCACAGCCTCAATTCCCTGACCGAAAAGCTGGCCTGGGTCCTGGAGAACGAGGGCAAGACGCAACTGGCGTCGGAAATGAAATGCGCCTGCAACGCCGATAACGACCTTGGCGGCTACTTCGATGTACCTTGCCCGAGCCACGACAATCCTCTCCTCCTTATCCCCAAGGAGATACGTCGGCAATTTTTTGACGACCTCTTTGAAAATGATGAGTTCAAATGGCAGCTGTTTACTGAAAAAAAATACGAGTGGATCTTTGTTGAAGAACCTTGCACCATCTGTGTTTCGCTATACCAGGAACTGCTGAAAAAACACCACGATCCGGCCAAGGTCCTGGAATGCGTCCACGCCCGACCATTTGTTTACAACCGGCGATTAGGCGAAGGCGTGTCGGTCTTTAGTCCCGGCGACAAACCGCTCCAACAGAATGTTCTCACCAATGAGGTCCTGCAGAAAAAGCTCGACGCCATGCTATCCGGCAGCAAACACGTCAGCTATATCTATTCCCGCTACGCCAAGACTAATAACGGCATTTATGCCTTGATGGACATCAAATCGCACAACACCGAGCGGCTGATGGAACTGCACAATATTATCAGCGACGGGGTGCACAAGGTTGAGGATATCGAAGAAAGGGTTAATTCCCTGCTCTTTGCTCTGATGAATCCCGAGGATAAAAAGCTGCTTGACGATCTGCAGGCATTCAGCGACCGGGTTGAATACATAAATATCCCCTATGTTCTTGATTTACAGACTGAAGTAGATATTTACCGGGAAAATTTCGGTAAACACATTGACGAAAACTTCCTTCCCAGGGTTCTCCATAATTTTGCCAGAGTTATTATAGCCACCAGGCTGAGAACCAAGTCTGAGGCGATGGAGGAATGGATTACCAAGCCTGAAAAATACGAGATGTATTGTGACACCAACCTGCAACTTCTCAAGATGGAGATTTTTACCGGCTATATTCCCGAATGGTTAAAAGAAGAAGACGTGGCTATCTTCACTGCCAAGAGGCGGCAGAGTATCATTGCCGAATCGGAGAAAGACGGCTGGAAAGGGCTTTCAGGCCGTGATTCGATCAAGCTGTTCAACGAATTTTATTCAACCTATGTCCGGGAAGATAAGCTTATCGATATGTCGATGCTCGGCAAATTTTTCCGCAAGTACTGTAAGGAAGATCGCAACATTCTGCCCATGGGTTTTCTCGATTCCCTCCTGAGAATGTATAATTTTACCGTTCTCCAACAAGTCAAAGAATCCCTGTACTATTATAACGAGGAGCAGATCTCGCGGGAGATTATCAATTATATCTTTGCCGTCAATTTTGAACTCGGATCGCTGGAAATTTGTGAGTTTACCGGAGAGAAGCTTGAAATCACAGAAGATTTTTTCAGAAGGCTGGAGTCCAGGCTGCAGATAGAGCAGAGAAACGCGGCAACTTTTCGCAGCAGTGTGCAGAAGTCATACACCACTTCAGCTCTGCCCCAGGAGATGCTGCGCGATGGATTGCCCATCACCGAGACCTCCCTCTATCTCCATCTTTATGAAAGATATACCTTTAATCTCAAAGAAAAAGTGCTTGAACCCTTTCTCAAGAATGAAAATTTCCGGCGGGCGGTAAAAGATTTTGATCAGGACCAGTTCAGAACCTACGACAAGAAGATTCAGAGTGATATCAATTTTATGATCGAAAACCTTCAGAAAAAGCACCGCTATTCGCGACAGGGTGCAAAGGAAATCTGTAGCTATGTTATCGACAATAACCTCGCCGAGATGTTTTCCGGCACTACAATCAAAAAATAGCCGGTTTCCGATGCAAACCAAAGAAGAATAGAGCCATTTTTTTCCATCGCCACCCCTATCCAATCTTCATCCCCGAAGGAGTTCGTAAGATCATTGTCGGGACCCTGCCGCCACCGCGTTTCTCACTCGGAGAGCTCAGAGTAAGGGATGTCAATTTCTGTTACGGCAGCTGCGACGGGCTGTTGTGGCCGGTGCTGGATGCGATTTTCAATCTCGCTTTGCGCAACGACAATTCTGAGACAGCGGTCAATCAACGTCAGGACTTTTTGTGTCGTGAAAAACTCGGTATCTGTGATATCGTTGAGTCATGTTTCCGTGACAAAATGGATGCCTCCGACCTTGGTATGAAGGATATCCAACTGCGTGACATCATCGCCCAAATTGCCTTGCATCCAACCCTGCAAACTTTAATTTTCACTGGCGGAAACAGCAAGAACGGCCCGGAATATCTCTTTCGTCGACAACTGCAGAGCCATGGCTTGCACCTTTACAGCATCAGTCGCAACCCACCAAGGGTGCATCGATTTTCTTTTGGTGATCGAGAGATCACCACCATTTCCCTTACCTCTCCCTCCAACGCCGCCAACATGGCGATCGGCAGCAATCATCTGTATAAACTTCGTAAAAAAGAAAATCCTGCCTACTCCACCTTCGATTTTCGCGTTGAACAATACAAAAAGGTTTTTCTTCACTGACAGGAGGAATAAACGTTGGTATTTTCTGCGTCCTGCAATATTGTTGCATGAGGTCGAAGAGACACCTCTGTAACTACCAAGAAAAAAATGTGTCCACTGACTTCCTGAGTATTGTTTAAATAAGGAGCGTTGCGCCAGAATCGTCGGTCCAAATCAAGGTATCGACTGCCTGCCTGTCGCGGTGTTCGACAAAAAATGCTGGTGCAACAGATTTGCAAAAGCTACGGTGAGATATGGGCGAAACACATCCTATGATTGAAATGGCCGATCTCTCTTTTTCCTATTCGGGGCAAGAGGTACTGTCGGACATCAATTTTACCGTACATCCCGGCGATTTTGTCGCCATAATCGGTCCAAATGGCGGGGGTAAAACAACCCTAGTCAAACTGATCCTGGGTTTGCTGAAACCTTCCGGCGGAACGCTTCGGGTCAATGGCAAAACCCCGGGCAAGGGCGGGGCGGTCATCGGCTATGTGCCGCAACAGATCAAACATAATGATAATTTCCCGGCATCGGCTCTTGATGTTGTCCTTATGGGCAGACATTCGCCGAACAAGCGCTGGGCCTTTTTTCATGGCGGTGAGGACCGAACGGCGGCCCTGCAAGCCCTGGAGAAAATGGGCATGGAGAAATATGCCGAGCGAAAGATCACCGATCTTTCCGGGGGCCAGCGGCAAAGGGTGTTGATTGCCCGGGCGCTGGTGACCGAACCCGATCTTCTCGTTTTAGACGAGCCGACGGCGAGCATTGATACCAAAGGCCAGGCCGTTTTTTTTAATCTCCTCAAGACACTCAACAAGGAATTGACGATTCTCGTGGTCAGCCACGATCTTCTGGTAGTCTCTTCGTATGCAAAATCAATAGCCTGCGTCAATAAGAGGCTGCATTACCATGACGTCGTAGGGTCGACGACGGACCTGATGAATGCCTTCTATTCCTGTTCGGTGGAAGAGGTCTGTCCCGTCGAAACGGTGGTACGAGGTTTGAATACCAACACATTTCTGGATATTCCCCGCCATGATTGACATCCTGCAGTTTGAATTCATGCGCAACGCCCTTTATGCCGGCATCCTGACCAGCATAATTTGTGGCATCATCGGCACCTTGATCGTTGTTAACCGGCTGGTTTTTCTCGCCGGGGGCATCGCTCACAGCGCCTATGGCGGAATAGGTCTGGCTTTTTTCTTCGGCCTGCCCTATATGGTGGGGGCGATCGGCTTCTCCTTTGTCGTCGCCATGATCATGGCGGGAGTGTCACTCAAGGCCAAGGAGCGGGCTGATACCATTGTCGGAGTTTTATGGGCTGTAGGCATGGCCAGCGGTATCCTGCTGCTCGACTTGACGCCCGGGTACAACGTCGATTTGATGAGCTATCTCTTCGGCAGCATACTCAGCGTGCCACGATCCGATCTCGTTACTATGGCGGCCATCGGCGTAGTCATTCTCCTCCTGGTAAGCTATTTTTTTCGCGATCTTCTGGCAATGAGCTATGACGAAGAATTTGCCCAGATTCGCGGCATGCCGGTCAAAAGACTCTATTATATGCTGATCGGCATGGTGGCGGTGACGGTCGTCATGGTGGTGCAGGTGGTTGGCCTCATTCTGGTCATCGCCCTCCTCACTATTCCTCCTTCTATATCAGAAAAGTACACAAAATCCCTCGCGAAAATGATGCTCTGTTCCTGTTTCTTAGGAATCGTCTTTACCACCGGCGGGCTCTGGTTATCCTATAGATATGATATGACCTCGGGGGCGGCGATAATTTTTCTCGCCGGTGTGGTGTTCTTTCTTTCACTCATTCTCGACAGGATAATCCTTCTCTTTCAAAAAGACATCACTGCTTGAAAGTTAATATATAAAAACGGCTAGATATACGACCATGTGCCAACAATGTAATTATTCACAGCTCCTCGAATCGGCAAGTCTTGAAGCAACAACCAATCGCCTGCAGGTTCTTGAGGTCATCGGCGGCAGTCATTGTCCCCTTTCAGCCACCGATATCTACAATGTTTTTGACCGCACCCAGGCGATGAACAAGGTGACGGTGTATCGAATTCTTGATTTGCTGGTTGAGCACAACATCCTCGAACGCTTGAGCACCGGCCGGCGGGCCGCCTATTACGGGCTGGCACCGAATGAACATCATGCCTCACATGCCCATTTCTATTGCAACCGTTGCGGCCAGATGGACTGTCTGCGCCCGGAAACCTTCAGCATCGATTCCGAACACCTGAAGAAGACCTTTCCGGGGGAAATCGCCAGGGTCGAAATCCGTGTCGACGGCATCTGTAAAAACTGCCTGCGACACTGAGGCTGAAAGATATTCACTGATCTGCTATGACGGAAATGCTCACCTTGTTCATCAATGTCTTTCTGAAGCTCTTTATGATCTTCACCCCGTTTTTCGTCATGTCGGCCTTCCTCTCCCTCACCCGGGATGACTCGATAGGCGAGCGGCAAAGGATTGCCGTAAAGGTTACGGTGGCGGTCGTTCTCACCTGTTTTGCGCTTTTTCTCTTTGGCACCTATATCTTTGCGCTGTTCGGTATTACCCTCGACGCCTTCCGCATCGGCGCCGGGGCGGTGCTGTTTCTCTCGGCGGTTTCGATGATCCAGGGAAAAACGGCGGTCTCACCGCAGGATGCTAAAGAAGACGTGGCCGTCGTCCCCCTGGCCATTCCGATCACAGTCGGCCCCGGCACCATCGGTGCCCTGCTGGTCATGGGTGCCGACCTACAGACTTTTACCGAGAAGGTTGTCGCCAGCCTGGCGCTGCTTTGTGCCGTTCTTTCGGTTGGTGGATTGCTCCTGGTTGCCGGACGAATGGAGCGCTTTCTCGGTCAACAGGGCTTGACGATACTTACCAAGTTGACCGGACTTTTTGTTTCAGCCATCGCCGCACAGATTTTCTTTACCGGGCTGAAAAATTTCTTGGCTTAGTCTTCACTTTTAACGACCTTTCATCGTACTGCTATTGCAACTCGGCCTTGATGATATCGATTGCCTGGCTCGGCAGGAACACCTTATCGAGTTTTTCAGCAAGGACTACAATTCCTTCCAGCTCTATGGTTTTGCCGTTCACCAGCACGAGATTCTTGGCCAATGGCAACCTCGCTACCGCCTCGCCCTTGGCGACTACCAACACCGAATTGGTGGCGTCGGTCCTGTCGATGGCAGTGGTGAAGCCGGCCGCCTGGAAGGCAGCAGATGCCTCGACAAAGAGGCGCTTGTTGATCTCCGGGAAGGTAAAGCCCATTCTCCCCGCGACATATTTACCGATATCGATATTTTCCCACAGGCCGCTGATCCGTTCGGGGCCATACGAGAACAGATAGGGGTCGCCGCCGGTATGCCCGTTGGTGGTCCAGCCGAGCCGGGCACGTTTGGACAGCATAGATGCGAGAATTTTCTGCAGAGCCGTCCCCTGGGGAGGTTTCTGAATCGCGGCGATTTCCTCGGAATTGAGATCGGTAATCCCCCACCAGGTGGCAAAGACTGCCTTGATGTTAGCTTCCGAATTGTCCTTTGCTATGAGTTTGCCGAGGCCCTCGCCGGTCAACCTGGCCTTACGCATCGGTACCACGACAAAATCGTCATCAGTGGTGGAATAGTTGGCATCTTCACGGACACCGATGGACAGGCCGCCGGTGGTATGGTCGGCGACGCTGATCACCAGGGTATTGCCGTCGGCCTTGGCAAAATCGACAGCCGCCTTGACGGCTTTATCATAGGCGAGCAGATCGCTCACCACACCGGCCGGATCATTGCCGTGCGCAGCCCAGTCGATCTTCGAACCTTCGACAAAAAGGAAGAATCCCTTGTCTTTGCCCTTTGTGCCGTTGGCTAAGGTTTCCAGGGCCTTGCCGGTCATTTCCGCGAGAGATGGCTCGCCGGGAGCAAAGGTGTCGCGGTCGATATCGTAGGCCATGGCATCCTGGGCGAAAAGGCCGAAGATCTTCTGGCCGGAAGCCGCCAGCATTTGCTCACGGTTGGTCACGTAGGCATAGCCCTTGGACTTGATCACCTCGACCAGATTTTCCTTGTCCGTGCGAACACCTGCCCCGACACCCTTGGGCAGAAGATACTGTTCCCCGCCGGAGAGTACCACGTCGATGTTCTGATACACCTGCTGCTCACCGATCTCGGTGTAATTGTTGCGGTCATGGGTATGGGCCGTAAAGTCGGCCGGAGTGGCGTGCTGCACGTTGGACGTTGCCACGATACCGGTTGCACGGCCGGTCAGCCGGGCACCTTCCAGCACCGTAGCCAGGGGCACGTATTTCATTGTCGGGTCAAAATCAACCCCGGTAATTGTCACGTTCCAAGGATGGACAGCAATGCCCTTGTCGGTACCTTTCCGACCGGTCGCATAACTGGTGGCACCGGGCGCCGAATCGGTGATGATCGAGTCGGCACCGTAGGTCCTTATGGCACCGCTCAGAATGTCGTCGGAGGCAAGACGTTCGCCTTTGATCCAGCGGGCCAGGGGCCAGGCCTCGTTGGCGGTACCGTCGCTCAGCAAAAGAATAATGTTTTTAACCTGCCTGACGTCTGCATTCCCGGCAATCCGAACGGCCGGTCCGGATGCGCAGGAACTCAGGGCTAAAGCGGCTGCGAGCAGAGTCGAAAAAATTATTGATTTTTTCATTGGGGGCCATTCTTGTGGAGTTTTTTGTTCTATTATGCTCGTTTTTCAATGAGTCTTTCCAGGTTGAGATGAGCTATATTAACTTATAGCAACCAAAAATTCAGTAGATATATCAAATCGAGGGTGATGCCAATTTGCGGGAAGTTTTTTCAACCTCCCTCGGTTCAAGGCCTGTGTATTGCAGAGACCCTCAAGATGAGTGCCAACTGAATCGCGGATGAAGCCCGGACCAAATAATTTGACATTCATTCCGGATTATGAATAATTCAATTAAACAGCAACCGAACCTAGTTCTCGGCAAAAATGCTTAAATTAAAAAGGCGTTACGGTCGAAGCGGAAAGATCCGCTTCGACTGGAATACTCATCTCAAGGAGGACAACAATGTTGAAGAATTTCAAAATCGGAACCCGGCTAAGTATCGGCTTCGGCATCCTCCTACTGCTCATGATGGTTGTCGGCGGGTACGGCATCAAATCGGTCAAAGCTCTGCATGACGAGATCGAGGTCCTGGTAGAGGACCGGATGGTCAAAGTCGAGCAGGCCAATTCGATTATAGATCAGATCAATATCGTCGCCCGGGCCACTCGAAACATGATTATTGACGACAACAACAAGGAGAACCAGGCAAAGGAGGCTCAGCGCATTGCCGATGCCCGAAAAACTGCCGGCGGCCTGCTGGACAAGATGAAAGCCACTACTAAAGACGACAAGGGCATTGCGTTCCTCAACAAAATCATCAACGATATTCGTCCGGTTTACGGCCGCCACCTGGAAACCCTGTTGGGGCTGATCAAAGAGGAACAAACCCTGAGGGCCAAAATGCTGTTGATGGGCGAATTCCGGCAAATCCAGAACACTTACTTTACAACACTTGAGGAATTAATCGCCTTCCAGACCCACTCAGCCAATGAGGTCGGCAAAGAGGCCGCAGCAGCAGCTGGTTCCGCCACCACCCTTATAGCCACTTTGTTGGCACTAGCCCTGGCTGTCAGCGTGATCCTGGCCTTCTTAATCATCCGCTCGATTACCGGCCCGGTGGGCAAGGCTGCGACTCTGGCCGAGACCATGGCCAAAGGTGATTTCACCGCCAAACTCGACATCAACCAGAAGGACGAGATCGGCCTGATGGCTAAATCGCTCAATTCGATGATTGGCCAACTGGGCACCATGATCCGCGACATCATCGGTGGCGTCGACAGGCTGACCGCCTCCTCCAGTGGCCTTGCCGCCGTCTCCAAACAGCTCTCGGCCAATGCCAAGGACACCTCGGAAAGGGCCGGAACCGTGGCCGCTGCCACCGAAGAAATGAGCACCAACATCCAGTCGGTTTCCGCCGCCATGGAGCAGTCGACCAGTAACGTCAACATCGTGGCCTCCGCCACCGAAGAAATGACCGCTACCGTCGGCGAGATTGCCCAGAGCGCCGAGAAGGCCCGTTCCATTTCCGAGGGCGCGGTCAAGCAGTCGCAACAGACTTCGGAGAAAATGGCGGCCTTGGGCGAATCGGCCCGCAAAATCGGTCGGGTAACCGAGACCATCACGGAGATCTCCGAGCAGACCAACCTTCTGGCCCTCAACGCCACCATCGAGGCGGCCCGGGCCGGCGAGGCAGGTAAGGGCTTTGCCGTTGTTGCCAACGAAATCAAGGAACTGGCCCGGCAGACCGCGGCTGCCACCGTGGACATCAAAAATCAAATCAGCGAGATGCAGGCCACCACCGACACCACGGTGCAGGATATCGAAAATATTTCGGCGGTAATCAGCGAGATCAACGACGTTATCAACGGCATTGCCACGGCCGTAGCTGAGCAGTCGGCCGCTTCCAGCGAGATCGCCAATAATATCAACCAGGCATCCCAGGGCATCGCCGAGGTTAATGAAAACGTAGCTCAAAGCACGGTGGCGGTCGCCGCTATCACTCGGGATATTGCCAGCATCGACCAGCAGTCGAGACAAGTGGGCGACGGCAGCGGCCAGGTGCAGCAGAGTGCTCAAGGTTTAGCCGAATTGGCGGCCCAGTTGGAGCAACTGGTGAGGCGGTTCAAGGTCTAAGAATTGCGGACCCCTTCGGGGTGGATGCACCCCCAAGCATCCACCCACGCCTTTACCCACCCCGACTTGAACGTAGCATGTGCCCAACCTTGACAATCAGAAGCACGACTGGACTTGCATGCATCAAAAGATCAAAGATATCCACCGATCGCACCAGTTCACCGGCTAGCAACATTGAAATCTTTTCGACAAGATGTGGCATGGGGGTAAAAGGAGCAAGTCCCAATGTCAGCGACAAAACTATGAGCAGAGGATAGGGTATTTTATCAAGCCAATTCATTGTGTTGTTTGATATTTCCTTTTCAGAAATTTCCTTGATTGTCAATCGGATAACAAAAGTCGAATATTTCCCAACTATCATAACCTTAAAGGTAGGAAACAGACAGCAGATCTTACAACGATTCCACCCGGCATGGTATGTACCGATGTAATGGGGTAAAAAGAAAATCCAGGTCACATTTCTAGGCGCATAAAATACAACCGGTCTTTCGCCATTCTTTCATAGCTTGCACCTTTTGTTAACAGCCGCTTTTCGGTGCTTCTTACAGTGCATCGACCTTCTTTAAAGCCTCAGCAATATGGCGGATGATCAACTGCTCCACCCCGGGAAAAAGTCCAAGGCCGTAGCTGATCGCCTCGACGATAAGGCCGGTATTGCGCAGACGGGTGGTCCAGGAATTCGGACCGTCTCCGACAATGTCCCGACCATAGTGCATGCCGGCTATGAGCAAAAAGGGAATGATGCACACTTCGGTAAAACCGGCCGCCTGGATCTCGTCCGGAAGACCTTTTGAATCGGGAAACTTTTCAAGAGCCCCGACAAAGATTCTTGCACCGAATTTGCGACGCAGGATCTTTTCCAAGCAATGATAGGCGCTCCAGATCGGATGTGTGGTGCCGTGGCCGAGGAGAAGAATGGCCATATCCGGTCTTGCGGCGATGGTCGGTCGCAAAATCTCGCCGATTGCATCATAGTCGTCCGGGGTTGTAAGGAGGGGCAAGCCCGTGGCAAAGGCAAGCCCCGAGTTGCGAACCGTCCTTTGCAGGTCGTGAAACTCGGTTCCGGGAAGAAGGTGCAGTGACTGCACCACGACTCCGCCGATTTGCCGGGTCTTTAATTGTCGCAGGGCCTCTTCCAGTGAAAGATGGGCGACGTCCTCCTGCTGGGGCATTTTCTTCGTTGCCACCCTTGAGGAATAACTCCAGATAATCTCATGTTCTGAAAAATGGTTTCGAATTGCCTTATCCAGATGGCCGTAGGTGGCAAGGGCGGTTACCGTGGTACCAAAGCCGGGGATGAGAATGGGAGTGTTCATACTCGCAATTTTTGTGGAGGCTCAGTTCGGATCAGTCTGCAAATGTGAGAGATCGTCAAACTATAGCAGCACTTACTCGGTTCGCCAAAGAAAACCTGAGTCAGGGAACAAAACAGCGCGAAGGCCGGCGAATACTGCGAACATCTTGGCCTGATATCCTTCTCCGCCAAAGCATAAAGCTCCGTGCATGCCCATAACTCTGCCTTTTTTGTTGCTCCCCGACCGGTACTGCTTTACTTTGCAAAGGGTTGGCAAACGAAGCGGAAAAGTAGAAAATATCAGACAAGAGGTGGTCGGTGACGGGTAATTTACATGGAACTGCACCAAATAAGACATGCACTGGAGATTTTCTCGCCCACTCCGGAGCGCTGTGCCGTTACGGAATGTTTTCCCGGCGCGGTGGTGTCAGCGGCGCCCCCTATAACTCACTGAACGTCGGGGCATATGTCGGGGATCAGTCGGAGGCGGTTGCCACGAACCGGCAAATTGTGCGCGAGGCAATGCAAATTCCCGCCTTACTCTCTGCCAGGCAGGTGCATGGCCAGAGGGTGTATTGTCTCACTGAGGCGCTCTGGGAGGACCTGGAAGTAGACGGTTTTGACGCCCTGGTCACGAATATTGCTGGTGTCGGTCTGACCATCCAGCAGGCTGATTGCCAGGCCGTTCTGCTTTTTGATCCCCGGCGGAAAGTTATTGCCGCCATACACTGCGGCTGGCGGGGAAGTGTCCTGCGGATAGTGCCGCAGGTGGTAGAAGTGATGGCCCGCAACTACGGGACCCAAGCCGCCGACCTACAAGCGTTTATCAGTCCGTCACTCGGGCCTTGCTGTGCTGAATTCATCAATTTCCGTAGCGAACTGCCCGCCGATTTTCAGGAGTTTATGGTGCGCGACAACTATTTTGATTTTTGGAAGATCACCCAGGCGCAACTGACTGCAACCGGAGTGGCGGAACCCCATATCCGAACGACGGGCCATTGCACCTGCTGTTCCGATGATTACTTTTCCTACCGGCGGGCAACCCACCAGGGTGGCGGGCAGACAGGGAGAAACTGTTCGGTGATTGCTCTTGTAAATAGTTGCGGCTGAGGATGAGCGATGCGGATATTGGTTATTGAAGACGATGCAAAAATCGCCTCTTTTCTCGAAAAAGGGCTGAAGGAAGCTGGCTTTACCGTCGATTGCCGCGGCGACGGGCAGGCGGGACTGGAGCTTGCCCTGGCCGTTTCCTACGATGCTGCCATTGTCGACCTGATGCTGCCGAAGTTGGACGGTCTCGCGGTGATCGAAACCATGCGCGCCGAGAACGTCAACACCCCGGTACTCATTCTCAGCGCCCGGCAATCGGTCGACGACCGCATTCTTGGATTGCAACGTGGCGGTGATGATTATATGGTCAAGCCATTTTCCTTCAGTGAGCTGCTGGCCCGGGTGCAGGCCTTGATCAGGCGGGACAAGAAAAGCACCCAGCCGATGTTGCTGCGGGTCGGCGACCTGGAGATGGATCTCCTCAAACACGAAATTTATCGGGCCGGGGAAAAAATCGAATTACCCGCCAAGGAATACAGCCTGCTTGAGTATATGATGCGCCATTCGGGGATTGTGCTGTCGAAAACCGCTATCCTTGAGAGGGTTTATGATTACGCCTTTGATCCCCAGACCAATGTGATCGACGTCCTCGTCTGCCGCTTACGCAACAAGATTGATAAGGATTTCGAGGACAAAATGATCCATACCGTCAGAGGCATGGGCTATGTTCTTAAAGCTTGATAAGGAGGATTTTTCCCGGCCAAGGTCAAAGAGGGCCTTGCCGGTTTTTCTTTTGTTGTGGTTTGGCGGGGTGTTGCTTGCCCTCCTTTACCTTTTTTTTATCCGCTCACATCTCGAAAATATCGAACGTAGCGAGACCGAAAGACTCCTCGATTCCTATCTGACCCTGCACCGAACACCGGTGCACCAATCCGGCGCCCTCCTCGAGCCAGACAACCTGCTGCGGGGCTTGGCGTTTATCCGTGTTATCCAGGGTTCCGAGCAACTCCTGGTGTTGGGCGATCAACTGCCGCTGCAGAGCTTTAAAGGTTTTATCGGCCTGTCCCCGGAAACTGCCGGGGTATGGACACCGATTGGTACCGGCGAAGAGGTTCGGATGCTCACCATTATCACTCGAAAATACGACAACGGCAGCAGCATTCAGGCCGGCAAGGACGGGGATGAAGGATACACCCTGTTCCGAAAACTGTGGCAAAGCACCCTCGCCATAGTTCTTCTCAGTGTCCTTGTTCTTTGGCCGCTTTCTCTTGCTTTTATCAAGCAGAGTCTTGAGCCGCTGCTTGAGAGTCGAAAAATGATTGACAACTTAGTGCAGCGAACAACCACCGCCCTCCTGCCGGAGCAAGGCAACGGCCCGGAGCTTGATCGCCTGTACCACCAGATCAACCTGTTGATACGGCAAAACCGCCACCTGGTTTCGGAGATGCAGCAGTCCCTCGACAATGTTGCCCATGACCTGCGAACGCCCATGACCCGGCTCAGATCCGTTGCCGAATATGGCTTGCAGGCAGAAAATGACCCGGAACGGCTGCGGGATGCATTGTCCGATTGCCTTGAAGAGTCGGAGCGGGTTCTAGCCATGCTGCGGATTATGATGAGCGTTGCCGAAGCCGAATCCGGCACCATGCGCCTTGAGCAAAGCGATTGCGATCTGGCCCAATCTCTTGCCCAAGTCGTCACCTTGTACGAGTATGTGGCTGAGGAACGAAAAATAAGCGTCCAACTGACGACTCAAAAACCGCTGTTTGCCCAGGTGGATAGCACCAGGATCGCCCAGGTTTGGGCCAACCTCCTCGATAATGCCATAAAATACGGCAAAGAAGGAGGTGGCGGCTGGGTGAGGATCACGGCACGGGTCAACGACGGACAAGCGGAGGTGATCTTCACCGACAACGGTATGGGAATTTCCGAGAACGAACGGGGGAGGATCTGGGAGCGCCTTTATCGGGGTGACCGCAGCCGCTCCCAGAAGGGCCTGGGCCTGGGCCTTAATTATGTGCGAGCGGTCGCCCTGGCGCACGGCGGCTCAGTCGCCGTGACCAGTATCCTGCACCAAGGCAGCAGTTTTATTGTGCGCTTGCCGCTTGCTCAGGTGAACATTCGCGAGAAATCGCAGACCAGCGGGGCATGGTCGGAGAGACGCACTTCCGGGACATAAAAGGCATCGATACGGATCCCGGGGCTGTGGAGGATGAAATCTATCTGGCGCTGCGGCGCATGGCTTGGGTGCGACGGGGTGTTGGTGACGTTGGCATTTTTCAGGCCGGTGGCGGCAAGAAACAGATTGAGCTCCCTGCTACCCCACAACGTGTTGAAATCACCTGCAATAATAACATCTTTATCGATATCACGGGTGAGGGCGTGCAGCTGTTCAAGCTGGTTCTGCCGGTGGCGATATTTGAGAGACAGGTGGACGATGAAGATGGCAATGGACCGCAGGTCGGTTTGGATTACCAAGCGTTTCATGCCCTGCTCGAAATAATGGAAATGAAAATCTTCGATGTTCTGTTTGGTCAACAGGGCGTTGCATTGTTGCCGCAGAACCGGAACCCTGTTGGCGAGGGAACCGTTGCGATACTTGCTTTCGACGATACAGTTGTAACCGAGCCGGTCGGCAATGGCCTGAGCTTGGCAGAAATGTCCTGTCCGGTAAGAACCGGAGTCAACCTCGACCAGGGCAACGATATCGGGGTTGATCGACCCGATAAAGGTGATTATCCGCTGCAGGTTGACGTTCGTGTGTTTGAAAAAACCGGCAAAAGGCAGCGGCAGGTGGTAACTGTTTTTATGTCCGGTACCGTAACGTATATTATAGAGAAGTAATCGCATAGGAGTATGATACTGATTTACCACCCGGGAGGCAATGGCTCACCCGACAACTCCGTAAAAACTTGCTGAGAATTTTAACTCCCTTTGGAAACTGCTATGATAACAATTGGAACAAGAAAGAGTAAACTGGCCATGTGGCAGACCGAGACGGTCGCCGGCTACCTGCAGAAGAACGGCATGGTCACCCGCATCCATTCGATGGAGACCATTGGCGACCGGATTCTTGACACCTCCATCGCCAAAATCGGCAGCAAGGGGGTTTTTACCGCCGAACTTGAGGAGCAACTGGCCGGCGGAGCCACCGATATCGCCGTGCACAGCGCCAAAGACATGCAGTCGCAGTTGCCGGAGGGTTTTGTTCTCATCGCCTTCACCGCCCGGGAAAAGGTCAACGATGTATTGCTCGGCACCGACCGGTCGATCGATATCTCCAACTCTCTGCGACCATTGGTTGTCGGTACCTCCTCCGTGCGCAGGCGGGCATTTCTCCGGCACTTTTATCCCCATGTGACGATTGTTGAGATGCGAGGCAACCTGCAAACCAGGATCCGTAAGATGCAGGATGGCCATTGCGACGCCCTGATACTCGCCTACGCCGGGGTGACGCGCATGGGGTATGACCCTATGATCCTCAAAGAGTTCGACACCGAGCAGTTCGTACCGCCGGTCGGCCAGGGCTGCATCGCCATCGAGGCGGCAGCCTCTCTTGCCCCTGCGAAGCTCGCGCAAATTCGTCAGTGCCTCAATAACCAGACCAGCGAGATCTGCCTCCTGGCGGAGCGGGCCTTTCTGAAAAAACTTGAAGGCGGCTGCAGCATTCCGGCCTTTGGGTATGCAGTTTTGGACAAAGAGGAACTGACCCTTACCGCGGGCCTGGCAAGTCTTGACGGCGCAAAAATCCTTCGGATCACAGAAAAAGGCACAGCCGACGACCCGGTGCGACTGGGGATCAGAGTAGGTGAAAAGATCCTGGCCGACGGCGGTCGGCAGATGCTTGAAGAGATCAGAAGAGCCCAGGCACTGTAAGCCGTCGTTGAACATCCAATCGGGCAATTCAATGTCATGAGCGGCCCCTTATTGGAGGTAAGGCGACTATGGCAGTAGGTAATCGATCCTTGACTTGCCGCCGCTTTCAGGATAAACTTTTCTCTGTCAGGGTGTCTTCACGACATCACCAGGGAATCCGGTGTGAATCCGGAACGGGCCCGCCGCTGTAACCGGGGACGAAAATCGCTTAGGCCACTGATGAAAAATCGGGAAGGCGCGACCAGTAGGAGGAACCGGAAGCCAGAATACCTGCCCTGACCTTTTATGCTTTTCTCCCCGTGGATCAGGGGGAAATAGCACCATGTCTGTGGTGAAATCAGGGCCCCCGGACCAAATTGCATTTGGTCCGGGGGCTTTTTTTTATTTGATGCCCTAGACCGGTGCTGTTCCTTAATTGTGGAGGAGTTGCAAATGGACAGGAAAGAACTGGCGTACGCCAAGCAGGCACTGTTGGGGATTCGCGACTGGGATGCCTTTCAGGCAGTCATCAGAACCTGGTCGCGGGTGATGAAAGCTACCATCCCGGCAGCAAGGTGGGCCGCCTGTGACAAAAAATCCAGTAGATAAAAGGCAAGGTCCTGGCCGTCGATCCAAAGTTGACGGGCAGGACCCTTTGCCCTTATACTGCCGAAGAGTCGGAGAGAAAACGGTGTGAAGGCGGCAACAATTTTCCAACCGGGGTGAATAATGCATGACACAATAGGCGTCGGTATCATCGGTACCGGAAAACACGGCAGCCGGTATGCCCATCATATTGTTGAGGATCTCGGTACGCGCTTTCACTTGGCGGCCATCAGCAGGCGTTCCGATGTCGGCAGGGAGCAGGCAATAGCCTGGAACACGACGCTTTATCCCGATTGGCGTGATCTGGTATGCTCCAGCCGCGTGCATGCGGTAATCAGTGTCACTCCCCCGAACGTGAATGGCGAGATTGGTCGGCTTTGCGTAGAAAAAGGCAAACCGCTGCTCATCGAAAAACCCCTGACGGCAGATTTTCATGAGGCACAAAGGCTGGTCGCTCTTTTCGATCATGCCGACCTGCCGCTTACCGTTGCTCAGACGCTCAGATACAACAGCGTCATTTGTGCCCTCCGGGACATGCTTCCGACCCTCGGGAGAATGTTTTCTTTTTCCGCCTGCCAGAGACTGGAGCCGTCCACCATTCCGTGGCTGGAAATGCCGGAGATAGCTGGCGGGGGAGTGATCTTTCATACCGCGGTGCATCTCTTTGACGCTCTCCGCTTTATTACCGGCGAGGAAATTGTAAAAATTCGCGCTGTCGCTCGAAAGATCTTTAATCCTCACCTGGAGGATGTTGTCGTCGCCGAGGTGATCCTCAGCAATGGCTGTCCGGGGAGTATCGACGCCAGCAAGGTCAGTCCGGCGCGAGTCGGCAGATATGAATTTGTCTGCGAGAAAGGGCAATTACAGGGAGATCAGATCCATGGCAGCCTCGAGAAAATCGAGGGGACAAATACGCTTACACTGCCTGTCTCAAAACCGGGACCAACGATTTTACCACTCTTGGAAGACTGGCATGCCTTCCTGAACGGCCGGGGGAAAAATCCGATTCCGGGCAGCGAGGGGCTGGCGGCGGTGAGGGTCTGCCATGCCTGCCGGAGATCAGTGGTCTCTGGGCAGTGGGTTGACATCAAGGGTCTGTAGCGCGATGTGAAAAGGATCGCGAGATTACAGGGCATTCCCTTTGGCGGTGCAAGAAATGGCTGGACATGCGGTGCGGAGTATGATAATTGAGAACGTTATTCTTCATCCTGAAAAGTTGCCTTCAATGTTGGCCAAGGGGTGAAGAGAATATTTTTTATACGTCGGGGAGTGGCTCAGTCTGGTAGAGCACAGCGTTCGGGACGCTGGGGTCGGAGGTTCAAATCCTCTCTTCCCGACCACGAAATATATGAGGGATTTTAGCTATTTAAGCTAAAATCCCTTTGTTGTTTTCAGTGCCTCGAAAAGGCATATGGAAAAAATGGGTGCTGTTCTAAGAGGAATAGCTTGTAGCATAAATTTTACAGTTCAGTCAGCACCGGGGTAGGAAGGGCCCCACAACCTAGCTACCCCCGGAATTCCGACACGTATGTAACTCAATATTTTGCCTGGATTTTCTCCAATTGATCTTTAGTAATGCCAGGTACTTCCTTGCGTTCCTTCCAACGGTTAAGATTCCATGCCCCTTCGCCAAGCCATTCTTTCATCGTCTGGAGGTTTTTGGCTCGCTCGTTATCACTTTTACCAAGATATTGATACATGTTACCGGCTTTGCCGCTCATCTTTCCGTCATCTAAGCGGCGCATCATTGCACCGGTTGCCGGCCAAATAACAAAACTCATGAAATGAGGATATGTGTCCATACGTGGACTCACTTTTTCCTTTGCATCGCCCAGCAGTTGCCATTCGTTGTATTCCGGGGCGTTCGCCCCATGGCATTGGATACATTGCGACTCAACCAGTGGTTTGATATCGGTCCGCCAAGTACGATCCTGTGCAAAAGCAGGAACCGTCATAATAGTCAGTAACAGGGTTATTGCAGCACATCTTGTCATAAAAATCCTCCTTGGTTTTGATCCACAAAAAAATGCAACAGTCAATACTGTCACCCATACTGCTTTCGTAATATCACAAATAATTATTTTTTACAAAATTGTTTGACCCTGCCATTTCTGAAGAAAAGTCGATTAGTAACCGAAGAATTCAACAGTCGGGTTCATACCATGAGAGAGAGGATCGGACCGGCAATACCGATACCGGCGAGGATAACTCCACGCCATTTGCCCTTGCCGCGAATCATGAGCTTACCGGTTTAAGCCAGGAGGAAGAGTGCCACCGTATAGATATCAGCCAGCCAAGTCCATAGGCCTCTAGCTTTGTTGAGATGGAGAAGGCTTGCAAATTCGAGGGAGCCAGGAAAGAACTTGCTGCATTGCAGCTGTGATGGATATGGTATAAAGTTCTAATTCGCAACTTACTTTTCCGTAAGAGTTTCCCCAGGACCAGGAATAATCATGAATATCCTTATGTATTCGCATGATACCTACGGTCTGGGCCATATTCGCCGTACTTTGGCGCTGGCCCAGAACATCCTCCTTGACGAGCATAATATCATCATCCTTACCGGCTCACCCCTGGTCGGCAGGTTCGATATTCCCTACGGCATCGATTTTGTGCGTATCCCCGGCATGATCAAACGTGACAACGATCTTTATCTGCCGCACTCCATCAAAGTCGAGCCGGCTCTGGCCCTGGCCATCCGCCGAAGCATCATTTTGGCCACGGCTCAGGCATTTCGACCTGCTCTTTTCCTGGTCGACAAAGCCCCACTCGGGCTAAAAAACGAGATTGTTACAACATTGCGCTGGCTGCACGACAACTCCCCGAAAACCAAGGTAGTCCTTGGTCTTCGCGACATCATGGACAACCCCGAAAACACCATTACGGAGTGGAAGGAAAAGAAAATTTACGAGGCACTGGAAGAACTCTATTCGGAAATCTGGGTCTATGGGAGTCGAGAGGTCTACGATCCAATCAAGGAATACGCTATCCCCAAGCACATCGCCAAAAAAATTCATTTCACCGGTTATATCCCCCGGCAAATCCCCCGCATCCAGAATCGCCTCCGCCTGCGGCGTTCCATGGGCATTGAACCGGGAGAGAAATTCGTGCTGGTCACCACGGGCGGCGGCGGTGACGGTTACAAGGTAGTCGATACCTATCTGACCATGCTTGAAACCCTGCCGCACCAGGAATTGCGCTCGATGATCGTCACCGGCCCGCTGCTGGCCGAGGACCTGTACGACCAATTGGCGGCCCGTGCCCACAAACTGAAGGTGCGCATCGTCAAATTCTACCGCAAGATGGAAAAGGCCATCCTGGCCGCCGACTGCGTGGTGACCATGGGCGGTTACAACACCATGTGCGAGATCATCTGTGCCGCCCGGCCGTCCCTTGTCATTCCGCGCAGCACCCCGCGAGAAGAACAATTGATCCGAGCGCGCATCTTCGCCGCCAAGGGCCTCTTGGAGTACATTCCTTGGGAAGAGGTCCATGCCGACAGCATGCTCAGAAAGATCCGTCTCCTCTTAGATCAAGCACCCCAATATGAAACGCTACTAGGTGAATTCCCCATGACCGCTTTTGATGTCATCAACAGTCGCATCCGGACATTTGGAGGTATGCCATGAATAGCGCAAAACCCGTCATGGGCATGGTGCTGAAAGGCTACCCGCGCATTTCCGAAACCTTCATTTCCAATGAAATTCGTTTGCTGGAAGAGCAGGGAATCACCGTTCATATCTTCTCCATGCGCAATCCTCGCGAGTCGTTCACCCATAAGTCGGTGCAGAGTATCCGCGCGGCGGTAACCTATCTGCCCAGCGAATTTTGGCTGGCTCTACACCGTTTTCTTTGGCCCAATCTGAGCAGCGCAATAAAATTCCGGTCCGGTTACCTGCGGGCCTTGGGCCTCGCCTGGCGGCGATTCCTGCGCAACCGCAACCCCATGACCTTCAAGCATTTCTTTCAGGCAGCCTATCTTGTGCATCACGCCCAGGGCAAAAACATCGCGCACCTGCATGCCCATTTTGCCCACAGCCCTACCTCCGTTGCCATGTTCGCCTCGGAAATCAGCGGCATCCCCTTCAGTTTTACAGCCCACGCCAAGGACATCTACACCTCTGATAAGGCGCAGCTTGCCGAGAAGATTGCCAAAGCGGCCTTTGTGGTTACCTGTACCAAGTACAATAAAGAGTATCTTGAAAACCTGGTCGACCATCGTCAAGAGGTGCACTGCGTTTACCACGGCATTGATCTTCAGTTGTTTTTTGCCCATGCTGTGAAGCGGACCCCCAGCCCTCCCTACACCTTCATCACCATCGCCCGCTTTGTTGAAAAAAAAGGTATCCCCGACATTCTCGAAGCCTTGGCCCTGTTGGCTCAAGAGGATTTCCCCTTTCACTATATTCTCATCGGCGATGGCGATGACAAGGAGGCCATCACCAGGAAAATCCACGACCTGGGGTTGAGCCAGAGGGTCACCTTGCCCGGCACCCTGGCGCATGAACAGGTGCTAGAGATGTTTCAAAAGGCCGATTGCTTCGTCCTTGGCTGCCGGATCGCCAAAAGCGGTGACCGGGATGGCATTCCCAATGTTCTAGCGGAAAGCATGGCCCTCGGCGTTCCGGTGGTGGGTACCCGGGTTTCCGGTATCCCTGAACTTGTGGAACACGAGGTTACCGGCATGTTGGCCGATGCAGGCAATCCACAGGAATTCGCCCAGACCCTGAAACGCATTGTCACCGACCAGGAACTCAGGCAGAGAATCATTCCTGCCGCCAGGGAGCGGGTCAGCCGGGTATTCGACAACAAACAACTCATCGAGGTCCTGGTGGCACTGTACCGCAACCTCACTAAGTTGTAAGGGGGGCCTTGTGCGTATCGCCTTCTATCCCGCCTTCCGGGCCTTGAACCATGATCGTTCTTCCGGCCTGGTATCCATTGCCCGGGACGTATTCAGTGCCATGCAGGCCGAAGGGCATGAGGTGTTTATCCCCCTCGACCAATCCATGGAGTGGATCTATCTCCGCCCTAAGGTCTGGCTGAACACCCTCCGCCAAGCTTGGCAGGGCGATATAGCCCTGAGACTCAGGCAACCCGACTGCTGGCTGACCTACCACACCTACTACCGCGGCCCGGATCTCATCGGCCCGCTGTTGTCACACCGTAACGACCTGCCCTACTTCATTCTCGCAGCATCCTACGCCACCAAATATCGAAAACAATTAAAAACCTGGATTGGCTTTCAATTAAACAGGCGAGCCCTGCAGCATGCCGACATGATCTTTGTCAACAAACTGCGGGATGTCGAGAACCTGCGGCGACTTCTCCCGGTGGAGCGCATTACTTACATCAGTCCGGGTATTCGCACCCAGTCCTTTCCCCTGGACCCGGCCCTGCGCCACAGCATGCGCTCCCGGTTCGGCCTGCAGGACAAGCGGGTAGTGGTAACGGCGGCGATGATGCGCCCCGGAGTCAAGGAGGAAGGCATTGCCTTCGTCATCGAGGCCTGTGCCAGGATACGACCGGGTGTCAATGATCTGCACCTCCTTATCGCCGGCGATGGGCCCGGAAGGGCTCGCCTTGAGGAACAGGCCCGTCGCCTGCTTCCGGGAGCACACACCTTTGCCGGCCGCATCCCGGCCGCGGAGATGCACGGGGTCTATAACGCCGGAGATATCTTCGCCTTTCCGGGCATTAATGAATCTCTCGGCATGGTCTACCTGGAGGCCCAATGCTGCGGCCTTCCGGTGGTGGCCACCAGCCATGACGGCGCCCCGGAGGTGGTGGTCGACAAAGAAACGGGGATAATCGTTCCACCCTTTTCAGTACCGGATTTTGCCGGAGCACTCTTTACCTTGCTGACCGACAGAGAGTTACGGGACAGATATTCCCGGGAGGCGAGACAGCGGGTACTTCAATTGCACGACGTGGCCACCAACTACAAAACAATGTTTGCGGTTATGGAAAATGTCTGCGCCCGGAGGCGATCATGAACATTATCGGGCTGCTGCGACATGGCCCGACCGCCTGGAATCGCAACAAACAGATCCAGGGCATTCGCGACATCCCTCTAGATACCATTGCTTTTCCGGTCGAGCCATGGCAGCAACTCCTCAGCCGCTACGGTCCTTGGGACCACGTAGTCACCAGTAGCCTCAGCCGCTGTAGAGAGACCTGCCACCTGCTTTTTCCGGGACAAGGGCACGACGTTGACAAAGATCTGCGGGAACAGGATTGGGGGAAGTGGACGGCGCAGACCCTCAAACAGATCGGCACCGAATCACCCGGAAGCATCGAGGCCCAGGAAAGGCTTGGCTGGGACTTCACCCCTCCGGGGGGCGAAAGCCGCCGGGAGGTCCTCATGCGAGTTCAGGCTGCCATCCAGCGTATCACCGGTGACCGAGACGGACAGCACATTCTCCTTGTCACCCATCTCGGGGTGATCAAAATACTTCTCAACCATTTGCAAAACACCCCGTTCCTCCCGGAGCATTCAACCCCGGTGGCTAAGAGGGCTCTGCACCTGCTCGAACAGGACGGCGCGAAACTTTCCATCCTCCAAACAAATATCGAAAGCCAATGAGTATCCTGCACTACACCCAGCATGTTCTGGGCATCGGCCACCTCTTTCGCAGCCTGGCCATCGACCGGGCCTTGGCTCCAGCCACCGTGCATCTGACCACCGGCGGCCCGGAGGTGCCCTTGGCCCTGTCGGCCAATGTCCGGCACCATCCGATGCCGGCCCTAAAAATGGACAGCCGGTTTCAATCGGTGCAGACCGTTGATCCGCAAGCCGATCTTGAAAGCACCTGGCAAGCCCGTGAAAAACTGCTGCTGGAGATTTTCCGCGAGGTGCATCCGGAGGTCATTCTCGTGGAGATGTTCCCCTTTGGCCGCAAGCGTTTTGCCCGGGAACTCCTCCCCATGCTTGCCGCCAATAAAGACAGGCCCCAACCCGCCGTCACCCTGTGCAGCGTCCGCGACATTCTCGTGGAAAAGGAGGACCAGAGGGGTTTCGAAAAGAAGGTACTCAAATGGCTCAACCCGTATTTCGATGGCGTCCTGGTGCATTCCGACCCGGATCTCATCCGGCTCGACCAAACCTTTTCGCGGATGCAGGATATCATTTGCCCTGTCTGGTACACCGGATACGTCGCCGAGGGTCCGACCGTTTCCGATAAGCTCTCCGCCAGGGAAGCCCTTGGACTGGATGCCGATGCCCGAATCATTCTCGTCAGTGCCGGCAGCGGCACGGTCGGCGAAGAACTCCTGGAGGCGACCCTCGCAGCAAGTATCCTCCTGCATGCAACCCTGCCGCATCAGCTCATCATGTTCACCGGGCCGCATGCCGGTGCTGCTCTTCGTTCCCGCATCGATGCCCGCGGCCATGGCCAACGCCACGTGTTTATACATGATTTTACTCCCCGATTCCCGGATCATGTCCTGGCCTCAGACCTGTCCGTCAGCATGGCCGGCTATAATACCACCATGAATCTTTTAGCCTGCGGCACGGCCGGGCTCATGTACCCTTTTGACCAGAATCGTGAGCAGCGCATGCGCCTCACCGCTCTGGCCGAGGCCGGTTATCTGGCCATTCTTGAGGCTGAGGATCTCGCACCGGCAAAACTTGCCGAGATCATGAAAAATGCCCTTTCCACTCCCCCTCAATCGGCAAGTAGTCTTCGCCTGCAGGGAGACCAAGAAAGCGCGACGATTATTCGGCGCCTCACCGGCAAGGAGATCCCGGCATGATTGTCTCGAACAAGGTGTCCCCACTCTGGCTGCACATTCCTGCCGATATTGACAGGCGTATTGCAGAAACCCTCGACCGCCACCCGGCAGCCACGATCTTTTTCCGCGCCGATGACGTGGCCATCCCCTCCGCTAAACAAAATCATCTTCTGGAACTCTTTGCCCGCCATGATACTCCGCTGTGTGCGGCCATCGTTCCGGCCTGGTTCAATAGGTCGCGTTGGGACACCATGTGCCGCCATGTTCACGGTAAACACCACCTGTTTGCCTGGCATCAACACGGCTGGAACCACCACAACCATCAACCAGCCGGGGAGAAAAAACAAGAATTCGGTCCTGCTGCCACCTCCCAACAAAAGCGCCAAAATATTGTTCGCGGCCGGGACAAATTGATGGACATCATAGGCGAACACTTCCTGCCGGTGTTCACTCCACCCTGGAATCGCCTTGATCAAGACACCCTGCACATCCTCAAGGAACAGGGGTTTAGAGCCATATCAAGGTACCGTGGCGCAAAATTTCCCTCACTCCCCGGATTACCGGATCTGCCCGCCAACGTCGACCTGCATACCCCTAAAGAGGTCAGCGCCGATGCCGCTTGGCAGGCCCTTCTCAAAGAACTGGACCAGGCCCTTGCCACCGGCCTTGCCGGACTGATGATTCACCACCAACGCATGAATGCTGCGGCCTTTGCTTTTCTCGACGCACTCTTACCCAGTATTCACAACCGCCCTGGAATCCGCTTGTGCCATTACCGGCACCTGCTTCTGGATCTTCCGCGGCATTCGGCAGATTTTTCTTGATGTCTCGCTGAATTTCGAGCTGGCAATCATGGAATCAATAACTATTCTTAGGTGAAACATGGGCAGAATCTCCTGCCATGTAAAGAGAATGTGCAGGTTGCCTATGTCCGAACCAGAGAACAGGCGTACCAGATCAAATATTTCGCGGCAAATCGTTCTCCCCTGGAAAAAATCCTTGGAGATGGCGTTTTCCAGCCTGCGCGTACGCTTTTTCCGTTCTCTAATTACCGCCGTCAGCCTGCTGCTGGCCATTGCCTTTCTGAGCTTCACCCTCACCAATACCGCCATTGCCAGGGAGCTCTACCGCCTGCACGGCGAGATTGCCTTACCTCTGCTGACCCTGGCAGGATATGTCTTTGATCCAGCCCAAGCGGTAATCAATGCCGGCCCCAAGGAACTGTGGCTGATGATCCTCTCGCTTCTGGTGTGCAGCGTGGGAATCGTCAACGCGCAACTCATGTCGGTTACCGAGCGCTTCCGGGAAATCGGCATAATGAAATGCCTGGGAGCACTTGATCGCATCATCCTCCGCTTGTTTCTCATAGAGGCGGTAATACTTGGACTTTTAGGTGCCGGGGCCGGTGCCATTCTTGGTTTGTTTGCCGCCTGGGGTGGGGCGATGCTGCACTATCCAACCCTGAACTGCACCGGCATCAGCCTTGCACCGCTGCTGGCCATGGCATGCAAGGCTTGGGGAATCGGCATCGGACTGTCGATCCTCGGCGTTCTCTATCCGGCAATTCTTGCGGCAAAACTGCAACCGGTTATCGTCATGAAGGAAGAATATTGATGGATACACACGATATCATTCGCGTTGTCGGGGTGACCAAGGCCTTTGCCCTTGGCAAAATGGCGGTTCAGGTGCTGAAAGGCGTCGATCTGAACGTCGCCACCGGCGAATACCTGTCGATCATGGGTCCTTCGGGATCGGGCAAGAGCACGCTTTTCAATATCATCGGCGGACTTGACAAACCGACAGCCGGTCGGGTGTTTATCGACGAGGTCGATATCTCACAACTCGATGCCTATGAACTGGCCTGGCTGCGTAACCGGAAAATCGGCTACATCTTTCAAACCTTCAACCTCATCCCGGTCATGACCGCCCTGGAAAACGTCACCCTGCCGATGATCTTTGCCGGCCTGCACAGTGACCGGGCGGTTGAAAAGGGCCGCAAACTCCTGGCCGATGTCGGCCTGGGCGAACGATTCCTGCACAAACCCTCGGAACTCTCCGGCGGGCAACAGCAGCGGGTGGCCATTGCCCGGGCGCTCGCCAACGATCCGGCCATCATTCTGGCCGACGAACCAACCGGCAACCTCGATTCCGCAACCGGCGGAGAGATCATCGCCCTGCTCCAGAAGATGAGCCGGGAGCGCAAAGTGACCATTATCTCGGCCACCCATGACTTCAAGATGCTCAGCGTCTCCGACCGCGTGGTGTGGATCCTTGACGGCCGGATCGACAAGATCGAACACCGCGACGAACTGAACATTTCCCTCGGCACCATCCAGGAACGCCATGAACCAGCGCATCCTTAGGTTTATCCTTCCCCTGTTGCTTCTTTGCCTCCCGGCGCCGACCTGTCAGGCAGCCGCGCCGGACGTCCTCGAACATCTGCGGGCTCTAAGCAGCAGTCCGGACCGCAGCACAGGCAGCCCGGGGCAAATGGCCGGCGCCGACTATGTGCAGGCCGTCTTTACCTCCCTGCCGGAGAGGCTACACGCCACTGTCGGCAGACAGACCTTCACGACACCGGTTCGCTCCTTCGTCTCTGCCAGCTTTGCCATCGACGGGTCCGAGATACCCCTCCAACCCCTTTTTGCCAATGCCCTGGCCCCGGAAGCCACCCCTGCCGAAGGACTGCGGGGCAAAATTGTCTACGGAGGTGCTGGGCGACTTGAGGATCTTAACGGCAAGACCATGAGCGGTAGCATTGTCCTCATGGATCTTGATTCCGGGAGCAACTGGCAACATGCGGCCATTCTAGGCGCCCGGGCCGTCGTCTATCTTGACCGTGGCGATAACACCGCCCCACGCTTGCGCTTTCGCGACAAGGAAGAGCTGACCCCTATCGATTTTCCCCGCTTCTGG
>JANNQF010000068.1:0-39023 GCA_031441605.1 Deltaproteobacteria bacterium | reverse complement strand
AAGGGGTCTTAAAACCCATCAAAATATCTGGTAAACATCGCACGTTCATGAACAGATACAAAGAATAGTGGCAAAAAACCTGAATTCAGAGTGTCTTGCAAGCTGAATCAATAGGTTAGAATTCGTTTTTCAACACCCTTATCGAGTGAGAAATCGAAAGCCGCCTGCATTTCGCTATAGGACCAGTGCGACATACGGATCGGCTCGTAGCGCCCGGCCAGACTTTCAGTCAGACCTTTTTGCATGAGCCAGGGCGATGAGCCCAGTAAGATGATGTGCAGCGGCAGATTCTCGGCGCGGTCAGTATCCCACAGGCCTTTGACGACTTCCGACCAACGGGGGATTTTCTGGATTTCGTCAATGGCAAGAACGTAGCACTCTCCTTCCGGCTGTAGCTTTGCTTTTGTGCGTGCTTGCAACCATTGGCGGACCAGCCATTCAGCAGTAGGTGACGAGCCAGCCTGTGCTAGAGTGAGAGAGCTGGTGGTTTGAGAACCGAAGGGATCAAGGGTTTCGGGGAACGGTTGGTCAGTCGCAACGAAGGTCGATGGGTGGTCAGACAATGCCTGTCTGACCAAGGTGGTTTTGCCGATTTGCCGAGGACCAGCGACAACAATCATGAACCGTGGCAATTCTACCAGACGTTGTCGCAAGATATTGATTTGGCTACGTTCGAAGGGCATGTTTACGTCATTGAGTTAATTTACTCACAACAGTAAACCATGCTTTTTCAGAGTGCAAGCGATTTCTAGAATCCCTGCTAAAACACTTAGGAAACCTTTGAAGTTCGCCAGTTCTTGACCTGCTAAAGCCCTAACCTTCGCGCAGAAACTCCAGCTCAACCGGACAGTGGTCGGACCCCATCACCTCCGGGAGAATAGCCGAATTTTTTACCCTCGCCTTAACTCCGCCGCTGACACAGAAATAATCAATACGCCACCCGATATTTTTGGTTCGGGCACTGAAGCGGTAACTCCACCAGGTATATTGGCCCGGTTCCTGATTGAAGATACGGAAGGTGTCTATGAAACCGGCGGCGACGAAACTGTCCATCCAGGCCCGTTCCTCCGGGGTGAAGCCGGCGTTTTTCACATTGGCCTTGGGGTTTTTCAGATCGATCTCTTTGTGGGCAACATTGAAGTCGCCGCAAAGAATTACCGGTTTCTGCTTTTCCAACCCTTTGGCAAAGGCAAGCAGTCGATTGTTGAAGCGCAGTTTGAAGTCGAGTCTCTTTAATTCCTCGCCGCTATTTGGAAAGTAGATATTGATGACATAGCAGTCGGTGAACTCCAAGGTCAGCACCCGTCCTTCGCAATCAAATTCCGGGTCGCCAAGGCCATAGTGGACGGCAAGCGGCGCAATACGGGTATAGATCGCCACCCCGGAGTAGCCTTTCCGTTCGGCGCTGTGCCAATAGGAGGTGTAGCCGGGGATGTTTTTCAGGGTGTCGGAAAGCTGCTCCGCCTGCGCCTTGGTCTCCTGGATGCCGATGACATCGGCATCAAAGTTTTGCATTTGCTCGACAAATCCTTTCTTTTCCACGGCACGAATGCCGTTGACGTTCCAGCTTATACATTTAAGGGTATTATTTTTAACCATTTTTGCTCCTGGTTTCTTGCGGGGATGTACACCTTTTTGCGGACACTTTGCCAGCAAGGGACAGATATCGCAGTGCGGTCCAACCGGCCGGCAAACAAACTGACCAAAAGCGACGAGCAGGGAATTGATAGGGATCCAGTGTTCTTTCGGTAGCTTAGCCCGCAGGGCCATTTCCGTCTGCAGCGGGGTGTTGGTTACGACATACTCCCAAATATTTATAATCCTGTGGACATGGGTGTCAACGCAGATGGCCGGTTTTTTAAAGGCGACGCTGACCACCAGGTTGGCGGTCTTGCGACCAACACCGGGCAGGGTGATGAGTTCCTCAATGGTGTCGGGAACTTGGCCGCCGAAGGCCTGCAGACCACCCGGCAGGAGAGTGAGATGTTTGGCTTTGGTTTTGTAAAAACCCACCGGATAGATGATTTCAGCTATACGTTTTTCGGAAAGAAGAGCAAGCGAACTGCAGTCCGGGGCGTCTTTGAAGAGGCGCGCCGAAGCCACTGCGGTGGTTTCGTCCTTAGTCCTGGCTGAGAGGATGGTGGCCACCAGGACCTTGAAAGGGTCCTCGGTCTGCACGGCGATGAGATCGACCACCGGTGTTCGTTTGTCCCGGACGGCGCCCTCGACGGTGGCGAGAAACAAGTCTATATCGATGCTCATAACTGTGGCCCCAAAAATTGGTGGGCGGTTAGGGATGCACTACCATGAAAATTACAGGCAAAGAACATCCGAGTCGAAACACAAGGTGGCAAAATAATCCTCCACCCGTTCGGCGCGGCGAATAAGCTCAACCTTGCCGTTCGTGCCCAGCAGTAGCTCTTTCGGTCGCAGGTTGCCGTTATAGTTAAAACCCATGGCGATACCGTGGGCGCCGGTGTCCTGGATGATGAGGATATCGCCGTCGGCAATCCTCGGCAGGGTGCGTTGAATGGCGAACTTGTCGTTATTTTCACAAAGGGAACCAACGACGTCGACGGTCTCGGTGTTCTGGTGGCCCTCTTTACCGAGGACGTCAATGTGATGGTAGGCACCGTATATCCCTGGCCGCATGAGGGAACTCATCGAGGCATCGACGCCGATATAGGTCCGGTAGATATCCTTGCGGTTGATGGCGGTGGTGACCAGCACGCCGTGCGGCCCGGTCATATAGCGGCCACTCTCCATGTACAGAGCCGGTTCATAGCCGTGCTCTCTGCGAAAATCCTTGAAAAGGGCGGTGATTTCCCGGCCCATGGCAACCAGGTTAAGGGCGGCGATGCCAGGTTTGTAGGGGATGCCAAGGCCGCCGCCGATATTGATGAATTCAAAGGTGATGGCCAGTTCGGCCTCGATCTCGGCGATCAGCTGGAGCAGCATGGCGGCGGTCTGCACCATGTACTGGTAGTTCAGTTCGTTGGAGGCGAGCATGGTATGGATACCAAAGCGTTTGGCCCCCATTTCCTTCGCCTTTCGGTAGGCGGGAATAATCTGCTGGTGGCTGACGCCGTATTTGGCCTCGGTGGGTGTGCCGATGATGTCGTTGCCGGTGCGTCGTTCGCCGGGATTATATCGAAAGCAGATAAGCTCGGGCAGGGTCGGCACCTTGCTGAGAAGGGTGATGTCGTCGAGATTAAGAATAGAACCACCTTCTCCGGCCGCTTCAAGGAATTCCTCAAGACTGGTGTTGTTGGAGGTATACATGATGTCATCACCCCGTCCGCCAACCTGCCTGCTGAGGCGCAGTTCGGCGATGGAGCTGCAATCAAAACCAAAGCCCATATCACCCATAAGCGAAAGGACGCGGGGATTGGGCAGGGCCTTTACGGCATAATATTCGCGGAATCGATCAATGCCTGTAAAGGCTGCTTTCAGGGCGGTGCCGGTTTCTCGAATGCCGGTTTCATCATAGATATGAAAAGGTGTCCCGTAGTGGCGGGCGATGCTCGGCAGGACGGGGAAAAGACGTTCTTTAAAGAAATGTGACATCGGCATGGGCGTGCTTCCTTATAGGGTGTCCGGCAAGGGTATCCGGCTGGTTTCTTTAATGGTTGAGAGGACTGTTTCGGTTTTTGTCGAGAGGACGCCCTCTATGGCGGCGATTCGTTCCTGGAGCAGGAGACTGAGGGCCAGGGTGTCGGCGGTTCGCACCTTCACCAGATAGCAGTCGTTGCCGGCGACAAAATGCACCTCCTGGACTTCAGGGATCAGGGCAAGCTGCCGACCGACATCACTGCTCGCGGCGGTGCTGGTCTGAACATGGACAAAGGCCAGCAGGGCGCGGTGAAAACGTTCCGGGTTGAGGCGTACCTCATAGCCGTCGATGATGCCCTGTTTTTCCATTTTGCGGATCCGTTCAAGAACCGCCGATGGGGCCAGACCAACCTGCCGGGAAACCTCGATATTGGGGATGCGCGCTTTCTCCTGAAGGATCTTCAGGATATCCATGCTGATGGTGTCAAGCATTTATATTCTCCTTGTTTGTAGGTGAATATATTCTTGATATTTGCCGAAGTCAAGAACGATATACTGAATATTTACAATATGGGTGAAAATATTCTGTTAAGCCTGGTTTCTCCAGCTGGACAACTGACCGTCGGTTGAGAGGAGATATGCCGTCTCGGGTGATTATTTCGCGAAAACCTTATGCAAAAATGCCGTTACAGCTTGCGCCGCCTTTTCACGCGCATCATGGTTGCCTTCAACACTCGCGCCAAGTGCACGGCAGGATTTTTTCAGGGCGGTTTCGTAGTCATCGCCTGATAAACGTTGTCCGGTAAATCGATCGTAGGAAATCAAGGTTTCGATGTTGGTTTCTATTGGACACTTTTCAAGTGTTTTTTGGGCATTTCGAAGGTCATGGAGTTTTGTATCATCAAAATCAAACTTATGGCGTGCACCTTTGATCACCACAAATTCAACCGGCGTTCCGGCTTTGCCGATTCGCTCGGCATAATCCTGGCAAGGGGCCATGGGACAATAATCGTCGGCATCGCCATGCACCCAAAGCATGGGGGCCTTGGAAAATACCCCAGGCCTAACGATAAGTCGGAATATGCCCACACAGCCACCCGAGTAAATCTGCACATGCGCTGCGAAGCTCAGTTCGTTCGGGAGGTTTTGCGCGCTGATGAGCCGTTCAACACCGGTACGCCAGGCGGTGATGCCGCCGCGCGAGAAGCCCATTACCGCAATCCGACTTGGGTCAATGCGCGGATGTGAGGCCAGCAGCTGCAGCGCCGCGAAGGCATCGGCCACATCGGCGGCGAAGGGCACCTTGGATTGGTCGTCGGCAGTGCTTTGCACCCCACGCGGACCAAAGGAATCGACAGCCAGTACTGCAACACCTTCAGCATTAAATTGCTTTGGCCAGAAATCGAGCATTGCCGGATACATCCCCCCCGAGCCATGCATAAGTATCACGGCCGGCACCTTTTCTCCCCCGGCTGGTAAGAACAGATGACCTGTGATATTTACCCCTTCGCCTGACGAGTTACCTTTGATCAGATCGGGTACGGATTTAGGGGTCCAACTCCTAAACGAATATTGCCCTGATTGTGGGCTGGAAGAAAAATCAACCACAGTTTCCTGTGCATGGACGAAGGAGCTGATGAACGCAATAGCCAATGACACCGTGAACAGGGCAATTGTCGAAATTCGGACCATGTGAAAAGCTTTCATGTTTTTCCTCCATTAGATTGAAAATCTCGCCCATTCGTCGGGCAAGGCTTGTGGAAACTGGACGTTCCTATGTTCATTTATGGGAGATCGACAGAGGCTCACGTAAGCTGGTAGAGGTACTGGTAAATATCATCGCAGCCTATACATCCCTCCATTATTTTGCAAGGTTTTATCGTGTAAGGCAAGTATCAAGAGTGCATAGAAAAGCGGGCAGCAAGGCTGTGAAAGACAAAAAACAGGAGTGCTGTAATACCTTTTGCCAGGAAAAAGCCCTTGCCTCTCTCGCGAAGAATCACTATCCTGGGGCGGAATTTCGGTTTGCGAGAGAGGAAATTCTACCGCCTCTCTCCTTGGTTATATAATTCACCACATCTTTCCATGGAGGCGTTTACATGACTCTTCGTTCGCTGTTTGCCGGATTCGCTCTTCTTGCCTGTTTGAGTATGGCGGCATTCCCCTCCTCGGCGAGGAGTGAAACAACCAATTTGCTGTCACTTCTCGAAGGTTGTCTGCCGGTAACCATTCCCTCGACCTACGACGGTTGGGATGCCTATAACTTGCTCGATGATAGCCCATCCTCCGGTTGGGCCAACGCAACCGGGAAGCTCAATAACAATGTTTTTGTTTTTGAGATGGCAACCGGCGCGACCCTCGAATCCTTTGAATTTGATAATGCGAGTGTTGACGCAGAAGGTGCCGCAGCAAAAGACATTTTGGTCGAGGTATCGAGCAAATCGGCATCGGAAGGATTTTCCCCGGTATTGCAGGCAACTCTTGCCAATATCACCGACGGGCAAAAATTCAAAGCCGAAAAACCCCTCCCCGGCCAATGGGTGCGCCTGACCATCAAAACTAACTACGGTAACTCCGGGTATACCGAAATTTTCGGCGTTCGGGCCTACGGTAACAGACCAGAATATGGCAAATCATCGGAAATATCCGGTACTTACTCAACAAGTTATGCGGATTTCCATGTCCGTCAACAGGGCACGGCTCTAGCCGGATGCTACGAATATAACGACGGATTGCTGGAGGGGGCGATCGAGGGTCGGGTCATGAAAATCACCTGGCAGGAAGGACCGGAAAGCAAAGGACCGGCGATAATGGTTTTTTCCGGGGACGGAAAATCCTTCAAGGGTTTCTGGTGGCATGATATAGCCCGGGGTAATCCTGCCGGCACCTGGGACGGCAGCAAAACCTCAAAGGCTATCGGCAGTTGCCCGCACTGGTCCGGTTCCTTGGGCGGCGAGTTGCAGAAACAACTGAAGGCCACCGGCAGGGCAAGAATTTACGGCATCCGCTTCGCCCTCGACTCTGCCGTCATCAATGAGGCATCCTATCCGATCCTCACCGAGATCGTCGATTTACTAAAAACTGACACCACCCTGCACCTCTCCATCGAAGGGCATACCGATGCCACCGGAGCCGCTGCGCATAACCAGACGCTGTCTGAGCAGCGGGCCGCGTCAGTCAAGGCCTATCTCGTTGAAAAGGGCGTCGACGCCGGCCGCCTGACAACCGCAGGCTTTGGTTCCGGAAAACCTGTAGGCGAAAATGACAATGAACTTGGCCGAGCCCAGAATAGAAGGGTGGAATTGGTTCGCCAGTAATTTTTCCAACCGACCGTTCACCTGTAACTTTACTAATTCTTTTAAAGGCACTATTGTTAGTGCTAAGAGAAGGTCTTTTGGAGGTTTATTTACTCTTCTGCAAAAAAAAACATCATAAAGAGGCAACCAATGGTTGTAACCCACAAGATACTGGCAGAGGTAAGCGCCGGAGTGTCGGAATTAAAAAAAAATCCGATGGCCGTCGTGAATCAGGGTGGTGGTGGCCCGGTAGCAATTCTTAACCGTAATGAGCCGGTTTTTTATGCTGTCCCGGCCAAATTATACGAACATCTTTGTGATATAATCGAAGATATTGAGTTAAGAGCGATAGTTGAAGCAAGGAAAGGCCAATTAGAAATTGCGGTAGATCTTGATGAACTATAGCCTCAAATTCAAGGAAGAGGCATTAAAGGAATGGCAAAAGCTTGATCAAACCATCAAAGAGGCCTTCAAAAAGAAACTGAAAGAACGGTTGATAAATCCAAAGATTGCAAGTGCTCGATTAAAAGGCATGAGCGATTGTTACAAAATCAAGCTTCGTGGTATTGGTTATAGACTGGTCTATCAAGTTCGAGAAAATGAACTTGTGGTTTCGGTAATTGCCGTCGGGAAAAGAGATAAAAACGCGGTTTATAAAGTGGCACTGGGGCGTCAATGAGTTGTGTTCCTTGGAACAAATAAATCCGACCTCTTTTTCCTTATCCTGCTCGCCTGGAAGACCTACGAATTATATTTCATGTCCGGCCACATCCAACAACAGACCTGGTTCTACGGAAGAGCAGACGATAATATAGGAAGCGTCCCTATTATTCCTATTATTCACTAAAAACTGACACCACCCTGCACCTCGCCATCGAAGGGCATACCGATGCCACCGGAGCCGCTGCGCATAACCAGACGCTGTCTGAGCAGCGGGCCGCGTCAGTCAAGACCTATCTCGTTGAAAAGGGCGTGGATGCCGGCCGCTTGACAACAGCAGGCTTTGGATCCGGCAAACCTGTAGGCGATAATGACAATGAACTGGGCCGGGCTCAGAATAGAAGGGTGGAATTGGTGCGCCAGTAATTTTTAAATCAACGGCTTAACGATCAACCAGAATGCCCTCAGCATGACTTTGGTTGTTTTCAAAGGAAATCTTGATAATAGCGACACGAACCGCTTCTCCCTTCTTGAAGGCCTGGGCATAATCCGGCACCAGGGTGGAGCGATGGATAATTCCATCCAGCCCCTTGTCAAGAGTGACGATAAGCCCCACTCCCGGACGAATCTCTTTTATGGTGGCTTGGGTAATAATCATCCCTTGTGGCGGGCTCTTTATCGAACGCCCAAGTCGGGCGGGAGGGAATATTTTTGCCTCAGGTGGAAGAGCTTTTCCCGTTGGCAATAAACCGACGATATCGGAAGGAATGTAGCGTTTTGCCGCCACCTTGGCGTTACTCAGGAGGCTGTCGGCGGTGGCTATAGCGGTCTGCCGAGATCTTTGAAAATCTTCACGATGGTTGAAAGCGTAAAACCATAGTGTCCCATGGGCAGCGACAATACCCCAAAAAATCAACTGATAGGACAATTTTTGAATCTTATGGCGATAAAAAATTTGTGTCAACAGAGCTCCCGGCCAACCACCAAGGGCTTCGAGCAGGTGCAGTTTCTTTTCAGCGGTGCGCCACTCTTGCCGCTCCGCCGCTCGTTTGTCGGAACTGTAGGCGACGATGGTGATAAGGCTCATCAGCACGTAGAAGGCGCCGATATGCAAGGGCAAGAAATCATTGGCTACCAAGATGAGATAGAGGGCGAATAAAATCCCTGACAGCCCACACAGGGAGGTAAAGGCCGACAATGCCAACCCCTTTATTCTCGCTGGATCGGCAAGTAGACGACCGCTATCGTCGGTTTCCACAGCATAGTAGAGGATATCACCGACTTTCGGGCGTCGCTGATAATGCGGCAACATTTTGATGTGGAGAAATATTTCTTTCTTCCCATGATCAGGCTCGATGAATCCGAAACCTTTCTCATCGTTCCAGCGTATCAGGGTTCCTTTCTCACGGCCCATAATCGTTACCTAGGGGGGTGTCGAAGGCCCCTGTGATAAACAGGTCATTCTTGTTGTGCTTCGGTCATGTTTTTTCTCCTGGCTGGAGCTACTGGACGATTATGCTACCACAGGGAGCGCAGAGGCAAAGTCTAACACGAATTTTGCTCGGAGGGAATGTATAGTCCAGAAGATTTTGAACCCGGTTTGTTGTTTTTCCGTTGAAGATGTTTTTGTACCCCGTGGAATTTTTGGCACAAAAAAAAGGGTTACGGAAAGATCGTAACCCTTTGAAATTAGTGGTCGGGATGAGAGGATTTGAACCTCCGGCCCCTAGTCCCCCAGACTAGTGCGCTAACCAGACTGCGCTACATCCCGACATGTGCTGCACTTTCTACCATGTGTTCGGTTGGCTGTCAACAGTATCAACCGACCAGCATTTATTCTTTGCCTTTGGTAAGCAGGTTTTGCAACTTTTGCAGTTCTTGCTTGATTATCTGCAATCTTTGCGTCTGGTTGTCGCTGCTTGGCCCATCCACCACCTGGAGTTTGACCTCTTCGCCGCCGGCGGTTTCCAAAAGTTTTCGCGCCCCGGCAATGGTATACCCTTCGCCATGCAGGAGAACTTTAATTTTCAGAATAAGCTCGACGTCCTGATAGCGATACAGCCGTTGCTGGGAATTGGCTCGTTTCGGTCGAATCGCCGGAAACTCCGATTCCCAGTAACGCAGGACGTGCGCCGGCACCTCGGCCAATTTTGCCACTTCACCGATCTTAAAATAGAGCTTATCCGGTATCTGGGTTTTCATACCACCAACCATCCCTCTATAAAAGATGCCAGGGAAAGATCCTGGGCCGTTATTATAAAAAAGCTCAGCTACAGAACTCCGCGAACCGGTTGCTAACTATTTACCAGTTCCCTGAGCTTTTTGCTGGGCCGAAAACTGATGGCCTGGCGCTTTTTAATGGTAATGGTATCGCCGGTTCGAGGATTGCGGCCTCGTCGGGGTGATTTGTTGCGCACGGTAAAGGTGCCGAAATGAACAAGTTTGATCGACTGTCCTCCGACCATGGTCTGTTTCATGCCGTCGAGAAAAGTGTCGACGATAAGCGAACAGTTGCTCTGGGAAAAACCGAGTTTACTTGCCAGCGTCTCGGTCAGTTCCTTCCTGGTTAAATTGTTGTTGATGTCATGCATTGCGAAATGTACCCCCAAATTGTTCTGTCAGTAAACGTAATATCTTTTCGTGGGATTTCTCCACGTTCTTTTCCGTAAGTGTTTTCGAATCTGATCTGTAGGTAATGCTCAGGGCCACGCTTTTATTGCCCTGTCCAATCTTTTCACCCTGGAAGACATCGAAAAGCTCACAGCTTTCGATGAGTTTGTCCGGGTGGTTGCGTATTGCAGCAATGAGTTCGCCGGCAGAGATGCCGTCTGGGACGACAATGGCGATATCTCTTTTTACCGAAGGATAGACCGGCAAACTTGCGAACTTTTTAGCAATGGTCGGCGGTTGGCAGATAGCTTGGAAATCAAGCTCGAAGAAGTATACATCGTGCTTGATGGAAAATCGCCGCAGTACCTCGGCCTTGATTTTGCCAAGGGAGCCAAGCCTTTTTGCAGCATGGAAAACGTCAAGGCAATAGCCGGTTTCGCCATAGGGTTCACGGCCTCCTTCCGCCGGAACGGCGAAGTGGACAGCCAGAGCATTGTCCGTGCAACCAAGACCCATTTCTCGCAAGATAAACTCGACGCTGCCCTTGGTATCAAAGATGTCGATGCCTTCCTGTTTGAAATAGAGAGGGGAACTTTCGCCATAGCGGTTGCCGCAAAGCACTCCGGCGAGCTGCATGGTTTCCGTCGGCTGGATATTTTCTCCGGCGGGACTGAACACCTTGCCGATTTCAAAGAGCTTCACATCGGTCTTTTGAAAATTGATATTGCGCCGGACGTTCTCCAGCAATCCGGGCAAGAGCATTGTGCGCAGCACCCCTTGCTCTTCGCTGATCGGGTTGAGCAGGCGGACCACCTGGCAACGCTTGTCACCCTCCGCAAGGCTGAGCATTTCCCCGTGTTTCTCCGAGACGAAACTGTAGTTGATGGCCTCGGTGAAGCCGGCAGAGACGAGTCGGTCGGCGATATCAAGGCGTCTTAGCCGTTGTTTGTCCTGTTCCGGATAGCTGAGAGCGACTTTGGGCAGGGAGGTGGGAATATTATTGTAGCCATACAACCGGGCAACTTCCTCGATGAGATCAGCCTCGCGCTCGATATCGACGCGAAAGGACGGTGCATCGACAAGGACGGTCTGGTTATCCTGGGCGCGGCTGGGTAGACCGATGGAGCTGAGGAGACCTACGATTTCTCTAGCGGTAAGGGAAATGCCGAGAAGCGACATGGTTCTGGCTACGCTCAGTTTGAGGGTTTTCGAGTCCTTCCGTCCACCGTAGCAGTCAACGCCATTCTCGGGTGCCTGGCCGCCGGCCACATCACAAATGAGCTGTACGGCACGGTTCAGGGCATTGATCGTCCCCTCCGGATCGACACCCCGTTCAAAACGATAGGATGCCTCCGAGGCTAGATTAAGCTTTCGTGCGGTACGTCTGATCGATACCGGGCTGAAGCAGGCGCTTTCCAAGAGGATCGTGGTGGTACGATCACTGACTTCGGAATTCAAACCACCCATGATCCCGGCAACGGCCACCGGCTTTTCGCCGTCGCAGATCATCATCATCTCGCCGTCGAGTTGCCGTACGCTACCGTCCAAGGTGGTAAAGGTCATTTCACTTTCTTTGGGTGCGCGAACGACGATTTTCTTCCCGGCCAGGGTATCGAAATCAAAGGCATGCAGAGGCTGGCCGTATTCCATCATGACAAAGTTGGTGATGTCGACGATGTTGTTGATCGGCCTTTGCCCAATACTGAGGAGACGCTTTCTTAGCCACCAAGGGGAAGGACCGATTTTGACGTTTTTAATCAGCCGCCCGGCATAGCGCGGACACAGCTCGCTCGACGCCACCTCGACGGCAAACTCTTCGCTGGTAGTATCAACCTTCGCAGCCTTTACCGGGAGAACCAGGGACCTGCGCAGAATACCGGCAACTTCTCTTGCTATACCGATAACCGAGGCACAATCGGGACGGTTTGGGGTAAGATCAACCTCGATGAAGGTATCTTGTAAGCCGAGAGCATCAATAAAGACTTGGCCATGCTCGGTGTCCTCCGGCAGCTCCATAATGCCGTCATGTGCGGTGCCGAGGCCAAGTTCTCTCTCCGAGCAAATCATGCCGGCAGATGCAATGCCGCGGATCTTTGATTTGCCGATTTTCACATCGCCGGGCAGGACGGTGCCGGGAAGGGCGACAACCACGGCCAGACCTTTTCGCACATTCGGGGCGCCGCAGACAATCTGGTGGCTTTCTTCGCCAATTTTGACCTGACATACCGTGAGCTTATCGGCGTCGGGATGTTTCTCTGCGGCAACCACGAGACCGGTGCGCAACGGGGCGAGCTCGTTATACAAAGGGGTAACGGCATCGACCTCCAGGCCCAGCATGGTCAGATGGTCGGCTAGTTTCTCCGGAGCCAGACCGTCGAGATCCACATAGTTTTGCAACCAGTCAAGAGTGAGCTTCATAGCAGTATTCTGATGTGTAGTGAACCAGACTAGAACTGTGAGAGAAAACGCTGATCGTTTTCATAAAACAGTCGAATGTCGTCAATTCCGTATTTAAGCATGGCGATACGTTCGATGCCCAGGCCAAAGGCAAAGCCGCTGTAGACCTCCGGATCGTAACCCACCATTTTGAAGACCTCCGGGTCAATCATGCCCGAGCCGAGAATCTCCAACCAGCCGGTTTTCTTACACACCCGGCAGCCGACACCGCCGCAGATGACGCAGGCAATATCCACCTCGGCACTCGGTTCGGTAAATGGAAAAAACGATGGCCGAAAGCGCAGTGGCAGTTCTTTCTCAAACATCTTTCTGGTAAAGACGGTCAAGACGCCTTTCAGGTCGGCAAAAGAGATGTTTTTATCGACAAGAAAACCTTCAACCTGATGAAACATCGGGGTATGGGTGATATCCGAGTCGCAGCGGTACACCTTGCCCGGTGCGATAACGCGCAGAGGCGGCTGCTGCGCCTCCATAATCCTGGCCTGCATCGGCGAAGTATGGGTACGAAGGAGCACTGAGTCACTGATATAAAAGGTGTCGTGCATATCCCGGGCCGGATGATGGGCGGGAATGTTCAGAGCTTCGAAATTATAGTAGTCTAGTTCAACATCCGGACCTTCGGCCACAGAGAAACCAAGATTCTCAAAAATTGTACAGGTTTCCCGCATAACCAAGGTGATCGGATGCAGCTTGCCACCGGTCGGACAGCGTCCCGGCAGGCTCAGATCGGGGGTTACCTTGGTGGAACTTCCTGAAGCTGCTGCACCGAGGGCGATTCTTTTAACCTCGAACAGCCTTTCGATTTCAGCCTTTATGCTGTTTGCCAATTGGCCAACCCGTGGGCGTTCCTCGACTGGAACGGCCCCCAGCTGGCGCATAATGGTACTGAAATCGCCTTTGCGGCCGAGAAAACGGACGCGGAATTCCTCAAGCTGATGGCTGTCGGAAAGCTCCCCAAGACTCTTTCTGGCCTCAGCGTCTAAACTCTGTAACTGGTGTTCCATATTCGCTGCGAAAGGTAGTTGCAGAAAGAAAGAGCATGCCGGTTGTTGGTTGCTGGAACCAAAACCGGCATACGGAAAAAGACAGTGCAGTGGGACCTGTTATGCGTTGGCTTCTTTAGCGATTTGCACCACTTTGGAAAAAGCGCCGGCATCAAGTATTGCCATATTGGCAAGTACTTTACGGTCAAGCTGTATATTGGCTTTTTTCAGGCCACCCATAAACTTGCTGTAGCTCATGTCGTTCATGTGCGTTCCGGCATTGATCCTGGCGATCCATAGCTGGCGGAAATCTCGCTTTTTGACTCGCCGATCACGGAAGGCATAGACTAAAGCGCGGTCAACCGCTTCAGTGGCGGTTTTGTAGAGGCGGGATTTGCCTCCTCGGTATCCTTTGGCAAGCTTGAGCACCTTGTTTCTTCTTCTGCGTGCCTTAAAACCTCGTGTTACGCGTGGCATTTGTAAACTCCTTTTTATCCTGCCCGTCGATTTAACCGACAAGCTTTCTCTAGGCTTTCATTGTCCGAATACCTCTTTATGGGGAATTCGGTTCAGACCAGCCTGCAAAATTACATATACGGTAAAATCTTCCGAATTCCCTTGAGGTTGGAAGCGTCAACGAGGTCGGATTTACGCAGACCGCGTTTTCTTTTTGTTGATTTACTGGTCAGGATATGGCTGGAAAACGCCTTGGAGCGCTTGATCTTGCCTGATCCAGTGATTTTGAAGCGCTTGGCTGCACCTCGGTTGGTTTTCATTTTTGGCATGATATAACTCCTTTCAACTCAATATCACAATCACCTACGATTGCTTTTTTATAGTTTTATCCCTTCGGTCCGACAAACATCACCAGTTGCCGGCCTTCCATCTTTGGTTCCTGGAGGATGATTGCATCCTCTTTCAAGGCATCGGCGATCTTATTCATCGAATCCAAACCGATGGTCTCGCAGTAAACAATCTCTCGGCCGCGAAAGCGCATGGTGAGTTTCACCTTGTTTTTGTCGGCAAGAAATTTCTTAATATTTTTTATCTTGAAATTGAGATCATGGTCATCGGTTTTGGGCCGGAACTTGATCTCCTTGGTTTCAATGACCGTCTGCTTCTTTTTTGCTTCCTGCGACTTCTTTTTCTGCTCGTAGCGGAATTTATCGTAATTCATCACCCGGCAAACAGGTGGATCGGCATTCTCCGAAACAACAACCAGGTCAAGACCTGCATCAAATGCTATTCTTTTTGCTTCTTCGGTTGAAACCACCCCCAACTGCTCGCCTTCCGCGTCGATCAATCGAACGTTGGGAAAACGAATCGCTTCGTTGGTTAATGATTGTGCCTCACGCTGTACCGGTGCAGTCCTGCCTTTTCTGTTAATAACTTTACCTCCTCGATTCTACGAGCTTAATATTGCAATCGTCCCGGTGGAATGTGCTGCTTGCATACGGTCCCGGGCATATCCTGCCAGAGCAATCTATCTTATCCCCCAATAAGGGGATAAGTACCTTCACGAAATTCATTCTTAAAAAACAAGAGAAGAATTTCTAAGGTACTAACCCCGGAAAACGGGATAAGTACCTTTACAAAACTCGTTAAAGAACAAGCAACGAATTTCTAAGGTACTAATATCCGCGACCTGCCCGAACTTCCGCGGTAATTTTTTCAGAAAATTCCGAGATCGCCATTGGCGGCAGGTTTGCCCCATCCCGCATACGGACGGTTACGGTTTTATCTGATTTTTCTTTGTCGCCGACTATAAGCATATACGGTATTTTAGCAACTTGCGCTTCCCTGATTTTATAATTGAGTTTTTCGTTGCGCAAATCTTTTTCTATTCGTACCCCGGCCTTACGAAGTTGCAGATATACTTCTTCACAATACTCCGCCTGATCGTCGGTGATGTTGAGAATGCGCGCCTGAACCGGTGCGAACCACAGGGGGAAGGCCCCGGCGTAGTGCTCAATGAGCACGCCGATAAAGCGTTCCAGAGAGCCCATGAGCGCCCGGTGGATCATAATCGGCTGGTGGTCGGTATTATCGGCACCGGTATAATGCATGTGAAACCGTTCCGGCAGATTGAAGTCAACCTGAATGGTCGAACACTGCCAGGATCTGCCAAGCTGATCTTTAATCTTGATGTCGATCTTCGGTCCGTAGAAAACGCCCTCGCCGGGGTCGATCATATAAGTAAGGCCTCTATTTTCCAGGGCCAGTTTCAGGGCCTCGGTGGCCTTTTCCCAGTTTTCGTCACTGCCGACATATTTGGCCGGCCGGGTGGAAAGATAGATGTCATAATCGCTGAAGCCGAAGGACCTGAGAATATGCAGATTGAGATCGAGAATGTTGAGAATCTCATCTTCAAGCTGATCGGGTCGGCAGAAAATGTGGGCATCGTCCTGGGTGAAACCGCGTACCCTGAGAAGTCCGTGCAGGGCGCCGGCCCGTTCGTAGCGATACACCGTACCCAGCTCACACCAGCGAATGGGCAGCTCGCGGTAGCTTCGCTTGTCGTTGTTGAATACCCCGATATGAAAGGGACAGTTCATCGGTTTGAGCTGGTATTTCACCTCATCGATATCCATCGAGGAGTACATATTCTCGCTGTAGAAATCGAGATGCCCCGAGGTCTTCCAAAGATCCTGCCTGGCGATATGCGGCGTGTAGAGTAGCTCGTAATCGTGACGATAATGTTCGTCTTTCCAAAAATCCTCAATCAAACGTCGAAGTTGCGCGCCTTTTGGCTGCCAGAGGATCAATCCTGGCCCGATTTCATCGCGGATGGTAAAAAGCTGAAGCTCTTTGCCGAGTTTGCGATGGTCGCGCTTTTTTGCTTCTTCCAGGTCGTTCAGATATTTTTTCAGGTCTTTTTTGTCGAAAAAAGCGGTTCCGTAAATGCGCTGCAGGACGTCTCTGGTCTCATCACCCCGCCAATAGGCTCCGGCGACACGCAGCAACTTAAATGCCTTGATAAATGAGGTGTTGGGCAGATGTGGTCCGCGGCAAAGATCAGTGAATTCAGCGACCTGGTATAGAGAGACACTCTCGGTCTGTAGATCTTCGATGAGTTCAACCTTGAATTTTTCCTGGTCGGCGGCAAACTTCTTTATGGCATCGCTACTGGTCATTTCCGTGCGTTGAAACGGCAGGGCGCGTCGCACCAGTTCTTCCATTTTAGCTTCGATAACCGCAAAATCTTCCGGCCTGAAGGGTTCGTTGCGCAGGAAATCATAATAAAACCCGTTGTCAATCGACGGTCCTATAGCGATCTTGACTTCCTCGCCGAAGATCTCGCGCACCGCCAGCGCCATTATATGCGCTGTGCTGTGACGCAGAATATCCAGTGCCGCAGGGTCATCCTGATGTATCGGGACAAGGACGGTATCCGTACCGAGAGGGGTGGTGAAATCGGCAATACCCTCACCTATCCTTGCGGCAACTGTCTGCTTGCGTTGCTTGTTGGAGAGAAGAGCGGACAAGGCCTCTTGCACAGTGGTCCCTGCGGCCACAGTGATGGATTCTCCTTCGGATAGGGACACGGTTATATTAGTCATGAGGCATTTTGCTTATAAAAATAAAGGCTAAAGAATTAACGCCTTGGAAAAGGAGTTCTTACTTTAGCCTTTTATCTTGGTAGGCGCGGAGGGGATTGAACCCACGACATCCACCACGTCAAGGTGGCGCTCTCCCACTGAGCTACGCGCCTGGGTAACTTATTTTTGCCTTGAGCCCGCTCTATCCATTTCAGCGGTCTCCCCAGGCCTGGCAAGAGCCATTTATTAACATGATTGAAAGGGCTGTGCAACATTTTTTTAACCGGGAATTGGGAAAAAAAGGCATTGAACCGACCTTTTTTCTTCAATTTTTCACGGTGAACTCGCTTCTCCCCGGAGCAGCGGTTATTTGGCCGGAGAGCGGGACTGTATGGCCTTTGCCAGGGTGTACTTGTCGGCATATTTAATGTCCATGCCCATGGGAATGCCGCAGGCCAGACGGGTCAAGCGGATGGGGGCGTGTTGCAGGATATCGATCAGGTATGAGGCGGTTGCCTCACCCGGCACAGTTGAACTGGTGGCGATGATAACTTCTTTGATTGTGCCGTTTTCGATGCGGGCTTGCAATTCTCTTATCTTGATTTCATCAGGTCCAACGCCGTCCATCGGCGCAAGGACTCCATGGAGAATATGGTAATGCCCCCGGAAGGAATCGGTTTTTTCAATAGCCAGGAGGTCACCGGACTGTTCGACCACGCAGAGCGTGTCGGCCTGACGGCGCGGGTCGGCGCAGATGGCGCACGGATCCTTGTCGGAAAAAGAGAAGCAACAGGAGCAGAGCTGAATGGAGTCATGCAGAACGGCAAGGGAATCGGCAAGATCTTTAGCCAGGGACTGCGGCTTGCGAAGGATATTAAGAGCCAATCGGGTTGCGGTTTTTCGGCCGATCCCTGGAAGGCGGGCCAGGTTATCGATGAGTTTTTCGAGGGCCGGGGGAATGACCTGCATGGCAAGCTAGGATTGCATGAAGTTGGAGAGGCCGGGCAGGTTGAGGCCACCGGTAAGTTGGGCCAGCTCATGTTTGCTCAACTCTTTGGCCTTGCGCAGAGCGTCGTTGGTCGCTGCGACGACCAGATCCTGGAGCATCTCCACCTCGTTGGCATCGATAACCGCTTTCTCGATTGCCGCCGAGAGAACCTCACCCTGACCATTGACGGTTATCAGAACCATGCCGCCTCCGGCGCTGCCGGTAATAGTCTTTTTCGCGAGATCCTGCTGGATTTTTGCCATTTTTTCCTGCATGACCTTTGCCTGCTGCATGATACTGTTCATATCCATGTTCTTCGTCCTTCTTAAATGTTCAAAGATGGCCCATATTTCCTAAGGGTTCCTGAGCTATCTGCTGTGTGAGCCGATGCGAATGTCGCCAACCTCACCGTTAAAAATTTCCGCCGCCATGATAACCAGTGGGTCGCTTGCCAGCTGTGCTCTTTTTCGGTTCGGGGATTCGCTGCCGTTGCTTTCCGCCGGATCATCGGCAGCCGGGATAATGAACCGCACCTTTAACGGCTTTTGAAAAAAATCCACAGCAAATTCGTTCAGGATCTGTCGATTATCCTTTTGTCGCAGGAGCGAACAATTGGCGGCATCACCGTAGGTCAGTTGCAATTGCCCGTCGGCATCCTGTTTGACGCTGTCCGCCCGCTGCAGGTCCTGGGCCATCCAGACTTTACGCTCTTTGACGTAGTGGATAAATTCAAGCCAGTCCTTCCGGACATCCTTTTCATGGGGATGGATCTTTACCGGATTAATTTCCGGGGTGGGTGTTTCAGTTACGACAGGATCGGCTGTCGAGAGGGTTTCATCAACTCCTTCTTCAGGCGCTCGGATTTCGGCTATTGCGCTAACCTTTGGTTCTTCAGGGGAAGGAGAGGTGGTAGGTGGTGGCGGTGCAGGTCGATTGATCGCCGGGGGCAGTAAGTCGCCTTTCGGTTCATCGTTTTTTACCCTCAGGCTTTTTACCGGTTCCTGCAAAGCCAGGGAGGTTGGAGGGCATGCCGGTAGGGAAGTGAGTATTTCTTTCAGGTGTCCGAGTAGGGTTGAGACCGGAACGACATTATCCGCTTCGATGATCTTTACAAAAGAGGTCTCAAGGGTAAGCCTCGGTTGGCCGGCAAAGCGCAGTTCTTCGGCCATGGCCATGAGCATGGCGAGTTTCAGATGCAGCGTCTCCCTGGTATAGGCTGCCGCCAAGGTTTGCAGCTCCGTCAGTTCTTCGGCCGGGAGATCGATAAGACCGGCGCAGCCATCGATTTTACACAACAAGAGTGCGCGGAAATTGGCCATGAGATCTTCAGTAAACCGCTTGATATCCAGACCAAAATCGAAGATCGATGTCAGCGATGTGAGTACCACCGATAACGAACCGTCGAGCAGACCCTTGGTCAGTCGCATGAGTACCTCGCGGCTCACCAGACCGAGCACTTCAACGACATCCTGGCTGGTAATCCTGTTTTCACCAAAGGAAAACATTTGATCGAGCAGGCTCAGCCCATCCCGCACCGATCCGCCGGCCTCGCGGACGATAAGGGATAAAGCAGCAGGTTCGATTTGAAAACCTTCCGAGGAAGCGAGTTTTTGGAAATGGTCATACAGTTCGTAGGCAGCGATACGTTTCAGTTCGTATTGCTGACACCTGGAAAGGATGGTGACGGGGATCTTGTGAATTTCCGTGGTGGCGAACATAAAATAGACGTGCGCCGGCGGCTCTTCCAGGGTCTTCAACAGGGCATTGAAGGCCTCGGTGGTGAGCATGTGTACCTCGTCGATGATAATAATGCGGTACTTCGCCGAGGTCGGGAGAAACTTGATTTTTTCCTTCAGCTCCCGTATCTCCTGGATACCCCGGTTTGAGGCGCCGTCGATTTCGGCAAGGTCAAAGGAAGTGCCGGTGGTAATTTCACGGCAGCTTGGGCATTGGTCACAGGGGCGATTGGCCGGCTCGGCCTGGCAGTTGATGGCTTTAGCCATGATGCGGGCGATGGTGGTTTTGCCGACGCCCCGGACTCCGGAGAAAAGAATGGCATGGGCCACCCGGTTGCGAAGGATACTGTTCTGCAGGGTTCGCACCACCGGACGCTGGCCGACCACCTGGCTGAAGGTCTGGGGACGGGACTTTCTGGCAAGAACGAGATAAGACATGCAACACCGCGGGTGGTTAGAAAAAATTGCTATGCGGACCGGTGAAAAAATGATAGCCGGGTTACCTGCGGCACACAAAGAGTGTCGCTACCGTTGCTTCCTTCCGGACCTGGCGGGGTTCGCGATTCTTTGTTGCGCAGGGCCCGGCTATCAAAGTCGAACTCATATGGTTGGCGGAGAGGGTGAGATTCGAACTCACGGTACTTGCGTACACACGCGTTCCAGGCGTGCACCTTAAGCCACTCGGTCACCTCTCCTTTTCGAATGCTGAAAAATGTGTGGTACTATGTATACTGTCATCGCCCTTTTGGCAATCAAAAAAAGCTATGGTACATTTAAAAGGAGAGAATTTTCCCCATGACTGCAGCTTCTTCGTTTCTTAAAGAAGTCCTTTAGAAGCGCAGCACAATTGTCGGCCAGGACACCGCCGGTTACAATAATATTGTGATTGAGACGTGGGTCGTAGCCGATGGCATACAGGGAAATGGCCGCCCCGGTTTTCGGATCGGCGGCACCGTACGCCAGGCGCTTTATACGTGCCTGAATGAGCGCCCCCATGCACATAATACACGGTTCGAGGGTGACATACAGGGTGGTCTCCGGTAAACGGTAATTCTGTAGGAGTTGAGCTGCGCCCCTGATAGCGAGAATTTCCGCATGGGCTGACGGGTCGGCAAGGCGAATCGGGCTGTTGCCGGCCGCCGAAAGTAACCCGTTTTTACCGACAAGGACTGCACCCACCGGTACTTCACCCTGATCGCCTGCATCTCTCGCCTGCTGCAGGGCCAGTCCCATCCAGTACTCGTCGGTTGCCATTTCTTGCAGGAATTCGCCATCAGCCTGATCTGCATTATCCGTCGCCATGCTCATTTCCAGGTTGTCTCCAACTTTTTTTTGCATTTTTTCAGTATTGCCCTTATAAGAAAGTAAGGGAATTACGTTTTTGAAACAACATTTACTGTACTGTAATCATCCGCATGCATAAAATTCTTATCTACGACTCCCTCAAGGTAACAAGCAACAGTTTGATCTCTGCCTTGCAAGACAGGTGTGAACTGACTTGTATAGCCGACGAGAACGAATTTCAAGCAGAGATTAAAGTCCGCCAGTTCGATCTGATCTTTCTTGATATTGACACCTCGGAAGGTCAGTCGATGGCCCTTCTCGGGCAGATTCATAACATGGATCCCTTTCTGCCGATCATCATGGTCAGCGCGACCGAAAAGGCGGAGACCATAGTGCAGGCGATGAACGAAGGGGCAAGCGATTTTCTCATTCAACCGATTTCTTCGACGCGGATCAACATAGCCGTCGACAAGGCCATTCAGATTCGCGATCAGCGTTTCGAGATTGCTTATCACCGCCGCAAGCAGGACGTTGTCTATGATTTTAAAGACGTAGTTGCCTACAGCCATGTGATGCAGCAGATACTCAAAAGCCTCGAACGGTTTGCCAAGACCGACTCAACCATTCTCATCACCGGCGACACCGGCACCGGGAAATCATTTTTGTCCGGGACGGTGCACTTCAATTCTCTGCGCCGCAAGAAACCCTTTGTCAAAATCAATTGCGCCAATATTCCCGAGGATCTTCTTGAATCGGAACTGTTTGGCCATGAAAAGGGGGCTTTTACCGGGGCAGACAAACAGCGGATCGGCAGGTTCGAGCAGGCCAGTGGCGGCACCATCTTCCTCGACGAGATCGGTGAAATGAACATACGCCTGCAAACCAAGCTGCTCAGGGTGCTGGAGGAAAAATCCTTCGAGCGGGTCGGGGGCAATAAAACCATATACAGTGACGTGCGCATCATCGCCGCTACCAATAAAGATCTTGTCGGGCAGGTGGAAAAAGGTCTGTTTCGCGAGGATCTTTATTATCGTATCAACGTTTTGCCGGTCGCCCTGCCGTCGCTGCGCGAGAGAAGCGCCTGTATCCTCCCCTTGGCCGAACTGCTCCTGAAGAAGTGCTGCACCTCTATGCACCGCGACATCCATGGGTTCACGGAAAATGCCAGAAACCTGATCCAAGGTTATCATTGGCCGGGCAATATCAGGCAGTTGGCCAATACCATCGAACGGGCTGTTATTCTTGAGGATGACCGGAGGGTGCATTCCTACAACCTGGCACTGCCGGAGAAAGTCTCACGTCAGCGGCTGGAAAGAGACATGTCTCAGGAGGCTCGGGAGGACAGCGGAAGGACTGCAAGCGAACTTACCGATTCATTGGCCGACCAGGAAAAGGAACTCGTCCTGCGGGCCCTTGAGGATTGCCTATGGGTTCAAAAGAGTGCTGCGCTCAAGCTCGGCATTAGCCCAAGGGCCCTCAATTATAAAATCAGCAAATTGAAAATCACCCATCCGCATTGGCGGCGCAATAAGGTTACCCATAGCTGATCACTCGACCTTTGCCACCATTTCCTCTATGACATTCAGGCCGGTCTGCCAAAATTCCGGGCTATCCAGATCGATTCCGAATGGCTGCAGGAGCGTATACGGCGAGTTTCTGCCCCCGGCGGCAAGAAGATCGAGATACGTCTCGACAAAAGAAGATCCGTCCCGGCGGTATATGCCGTACAGGGCAAGAACCAGCAATTCCCCGAAGGCATAGGAATAGACATACCCGGGAGTTGACAGGAAGTGGGGGATGTACGACCACCAGAGGCCGTAATCAGCGCTTAGGTGTACGGTATCGCCGAACATTGCCTGCTGGGTGGTAAGCCAGTATTCACTGAGCTTGTCGCTGCTCAGCTCCCCGTGATTCCGCCTGCCCTCGTGCATCAGCTGCTCGAAGCGGTTCATGGCGGACTGGCGGAAGACCGTCGCAAAAATTGATTCCAGTTTTTGGCAGATGAAGGCGCGCCGTTCCTGTTCTGTGGCAAGGATAGCCAGCTGGCTGTTGAAGACCAGCAATTCGGCAAAAACCGAGGCGGTTTCGGCGAGTGGTAATGGGGTATCGCTGTTGAAATGGCCCTGGCTTCCGGCCAGGACCTGATGGATGCCGTGGCCGAGTTCGTGCGCGACGGTCGAGACGTCGCGCAGATTGCCGGTATAGTTGACCAGCAGATAGGGATGCACCTCGGGAACACAGGGATGGGCAAAGGCACCGCCGCGTTTGCCTTCGCCAAGCGGTGCATGGATCCAGTGGCGATCAAAGAACATTGCGCCGATCTCCGCCACCCGCGGTGAAAAATCGGCGAAAGAGGCAAGGACAATGTTGCGACACGAAGGCCAGTCGATCTGCGCAACGGACAGGGAGGGCAGAGGGGCATAGCGGTCGTAATGCTCAAGTTTTTTTAAGCCGAGCAGGTCAGCTTTAACCCGGTAATAACGATGGACAAGGTCGTAGCGGGAAACCACCGCGTTGATCAAGGTTTCGACGGTTGAGTTCTGCAGTTCGTTATGCAGATTCATGGAATCAATCCAGCCGGGATGGTGGCGCAGCCGGTCGGTGATCATCTTGTCCGCCGCCAGGGTGTTGAAGATGTGGGTGAGGATGTGATTCTTGTCTTTTAACCCCGCGGTCATATCACCTGCGGCAAGCTTCCGCACCTTCCGGTCTGCGGCATACAGGTCGGAGAGAACCTCCTCCTCAGTCCGTTTTTTTGCCCCGAACTTCTGCTGGCTGAGCACCTTGTCAAAAAGCGTCGTCCAGGAATTCCGGCCCACTGCCTCTTTTTCAAGAAGCAGTTTTTCTTCGACCTCGGAAAGCTGATGTGGGCGATACCGTCGGAGACAAGCAAGGTAATGACGATACGGGGCGATGCTAGGGTCGTTAAATATTGCCTCGGCCCGCTCGCCGGCCAGCTGGTTCCATTCGAGTTCGAAAAACACCGTCTCCGTACCGCAGCGACTGACCAGTTCATGGACCTTCTGGTCGAGCGCCCCGGTCGCGGCATTGTCCATCCGGGTGGTAAAATTAAGAAAAGAGAAGGTCGCGAGTTTACTTATGGCGCAGTCGAGGGTCTCAAGCCTTTTGATCAGGAGAAGCAGGGCCGGTGCCTGAAGATCCGCCATCTTGCCGGAGTAGCTGGCTCTAAGAGCCCTTGCCTCGGTTTCGCACCAGGCAATATCCGAGTCGATATACTGATCGTCGGTTCCGCTGTACAGGTCGGTGAGATCCCAAAGGACGTCGGTGGTGCCGAGTGTTCTGTTAGTTTCTGTTGTATCAGCCATGGCGCATCCTCTTGGTTATCGTAAGCCGGTGATAAAAGGTCCTACTGCCGCAGGACCCTGCGCATCGACCAGACGGATGGTCTCCGAGCCGATGACCGCCATATCGGCCCGGCCGGTAATGGCGGCAACATCCGCGCGGTTGCGAATGCCGAAACCCACCGCCAGGGGCAGGGAGGTGGCAGCTCGGCACCTTGATAGATAGGTGTTGAAGTCTTTTCCGAATTCCGATCGCTTGCCGGTAACGCCGCGTCGGGCCACGCAGTAGATAAACCCGGACGCCGATTTATTGAGTTCAGCCATTCGTGCTTCTGTTGAGGTCGGGGCAAAAATGAGCACCGGGGCCACCTGGTACTCGGCTGCCAGCTTGAAGAAATTTCCGCCCATCTCCGGCGGCAGGTCGGGGATGATCAGCCCGGCAATGCCGGCGTTTCGGCAATCTTTAAAAAACTTCTCTTCACCGTATTTGAAGATGATATTGTAATAGGTCATGAAGAGAAAGGGGATGTCATAGCGGGCGGACATCTCGGCGCCAAAGGCCAGACAGTCGGCAACCTTGGTGCCGGCGGCAAGGCTGTCCTGATTGGCCTTGAGGATGACCGGCCCATCGGCCATGGGCTCGGAAAAGGGTATCTGCATCTCGATGCAATCAACACCGCTGCTTACCATTTGCTCAACGACCTGACGGTTGACGGCCATGGAAGGGTAGCCGAGAACGATATGGGTCATCAGCAGAATTTTGTTTTTTTCAAGCCGGGTGCGGAGTTTTTTCTCAAGTAACATTATGGTCTCACCGATATTAACATTCAAAAAAGGATGGCTATTATCTGCCATATTCCTTGGCGCGGGCGATGATGAACTCCTTCCACGAAGGGTCATTAAAGGCGTGGGCAATGGTGAAGATATCCTTGTCGCCGCGTCCCGACTGGTTGATGATGATGGCATCGTCCGGACTGAGCCCCGGCGCTTCTTTGAAGGCTTGGACGAAGCCGTGGGTCGACTCAAGGGCAGGAATTATGCCTTCCATGCGCATGGTCAGGTCGAGGGCGGTCATGACCTCGTCATCGGTGGCCGATTCGAATCTGACCCGTCCCGTTTCCGCGAGATTCGAGAGGATCGGGCTGACCCCCACATAATCGAGGCCCGCGGCAACGGAATGGGTTTCGAGCATCTGGCCGTCGCTATTCTGCAGAAACATGGTTTTATAGCCTTGCGCAACCCCGGGGCTGGCATCCTGGCCGCACAGCCTTGAGGCGTGCATGCCGGTGCCCAGACCCTTGCCGCCGGCCTCGACCCCAACCAGCTGCACTTCGTCGTTGTCGAGAAAGCCCTGGAAAATGCCCATGGCGTTGGAGCCGCCGCCGACGCAGGCATAGACCCGGGCCGGCAGCTTGCCGTGGCGGGCAAGGATTTGCGCACGCGCCTCAGTACCGATGATCGACTGGAACCATGAGACCATCTCGGGAAAGGGGGCGGGGCCACAGGCCGTTCCCAGCACGTAGTGGGTGGAGTCGACGTTTGTTACCCAATCCCTAAAGGCCTCGTTGATGGCATCTTTTAAGGTTTTCGAACCATCCTGTACCGGCACCACGGTGGCGCCCATCTTTTCCATCCAGAAAACATTGGGGCGTTGCCGCAAAACATCAACCTCGCCCATATAAATGGTGCATTCAAGGCCGAATTTGGCGGCCATGGTGGCGGTGGCCATGCCGTGCTGCCCGGCACCGGTTTCGGCGATCACCCGTTTTTTCCCCATCCTTTTCACCAGAAGGCCCTGACCCATGACGTTATTAGCCTTATGCGCCCCGGTGTGGTTGAGATCTTCGCGTTTAATGTAGATCTTAGCCCCGCCGAAATGATTGGTAAGATTTTCGGCAAAGGTCAGGGGTGTCGGTCGACAGGAGTAGGTGGACATGAGTTCCAGATATTCCTGCCAGAACGTCGGATCGTCCTGCGCCTGACGTAGGGCGATGGTCAGTTCAACAAAGGTTTGATGGAGGATTTCCGGGATAAATGCACCACCCCATTGACCAAAAAAGCCGTTATGTTTCATTACTCTCTCCGTGCTGGGTCATCTGCCGACAACCTCTCTATGGGGTTTGAGGGGTGAAATCCGATCACCGGTATCGAGAAACTGATTTTGGCCAATCGGGTAAATCTCCATTTTTATTTGATTATACACTTGAATGTTGGAGGTAAGTTTTGCTAAGCTGAACAACAGTTAGGACATACCGGGGAATTCTACTCGTCCGATACGCTGTCTTAAGCCGTTGTTGGTTTCCCGTGTTATATCAAAATAAAGCACTGGCTCAGCAGAATTTATTATTCCCCCTCATCCCACCTTCAAGGTCAAGGAGAACCGTATGGTCAAAGACGGAGTCGTTGCGAGCAGTCCGAAAATCGATTTGGAAAAAGTGTTGACCTTCCCGCATGGCATACCAGGGTTTGAAAAATACACTACTTACCTCGTATATCACAAGGAAGAAAATGATATGAGTGCCTACTGGCTTGAATCCACCGAGCAGCCGGAGGTAACCTTTACTATTGTTGATCCCGGGCAGTACGGGCTCAGCTATGACCTGGAATTGACCGAAGAAGAACGGGATCTCCTGCAGGCCGAAGGTGCCGAGGAGCTAGGCATTTTTATGATGCTCAGTAAAAAAGACAATGCCGGGATACCTTCTCCGGTCTTGAATGCCAATATTTCCGGGCCGGTAATCATCAATCCACGAACGCGGATCGGTCTTCAGAAAGTAATCCGCCGAACCCTGGTGGATACGACCATTGTTCAAAAGTAAGAGGTGGGAGCGTAGCCTCTTACAACTGCCGGCAAAAGGAGAGAAAATTTCCATCTATCCGGGGACCAGGTAGTATTTGCGGAAACGAAAAAATAAGGGAGAATGCACGTGCCATCATATTCCATAACACCTTTGCTTACCGGGGTTCGTAACCCCGATCAGGGGATCATGACGTATCAAAAGGGCTACGGGAAAAGGATCTGGTTGCCGGTCTGGTCTTTTCTCGTGCAGGGCGACGGCCATAATATCCTGGTTGATACCGGACTCGATGAAAATGAACTTATCACTCCGGCCGGGTTTTTTGAAGAGACCGGGCTTGAACCCCAGTCGATTATTGATTGTCTAGGAAAATGGGGTTTGAATGCCGAGGATATCGATATCGTCATCAACACGCATCTGCACGACGACCACTGCGGCAACAACGCTTTGTTTACCAAGGCAACTTTTTACACCCACCGGTTGGAATTCGAATTTTGTCATTCCCCGCATCCCATCGATCATCGTTATGACCCTTATTTTATAGAGGGCATTGATTTTGTGATGGTTGAAGATGGGGATGAGATTGTCCCAGGGATAGAGGTGCTGCATTCTCCTGGGCACAGTCTCGGTTCTCTCTCGGTAAAAATTTTGACGGGTGCCGGGCCGACGGTCATCACCGGATTCTGCTGCAACCGTGAAAATTTCCCCGCCAATGGTCCAGCGATTTGCCCCGGCGTGCATCTTGATGCCATGGCAGCCTGGGACTCGATACAGAAGGTGAAGGGCCTTGGCGCGATTATTTTGCCCATGCATGAACTGAGTCTGCAAAGGATAGCGGCATGATGATTGGGAGGATCTGATTGTGTCGCAAATTACCATCATAGTGCCGACACTCAATGAAGAGGCGAATATTGATCTCCTGCTGGCACGGATTTTCCAGGTCCGTCGCGAAAGTCGTCTGGAGTTTGATGTCTTGCTCGTCGATTCGGCCTCAAGGGACTGTACCTGCGAGCGGGTGCGCGCATGGCAGGACCGGGAGCCGGTGCGATTGCTCAGTCGCGACACCAATGTCGGCCTTGCCGGGGCGGTAATCGCCGGTGCCGGGCTAACAGAAGCCTCTTATGTTGTGGTTATGGATGCCGATCTCAGCCATCCCCCGGAGGCCATCCCCGATCTCCTTCGCCCTCTTCTTGCCGGTACCCATGATATGGTTATCGGCAGCAGGTATGTTGCCGGCGGTTCGATTCCGGACTGGCCGCTGTCGAGAAAGCTCTCTTCTCGTCTGGCCACCTTCCCGGCCCTGTTATTTAGTGACGTGCATGACCCGCTGGCCGGATTTTTCGCATTACAGCGCCGACGCCTCGTTGCATTACCCGGCCCGGTGCCGGGATTCAAAATAGGATTGGCGGTTCTTGCCGAATACGGCAGCGACATGCGGGTGCTGGAGATCCCCATTGAATTCCGAGATCGCGATTATGGGGAATCGAAGATGGATCGTCGGGTTGCTTTCGAATACCTGCATCAACTCGTTGATCTCGCTTTCCGGCGACTCACACGGGCGCGGCGTAAAAGTTGACGCGCGCATAAGAAAACGGCAAGCTGCGCCGGCGAGGGGAGAAGGGCGGATTTGCGTACGTTTCGCTAACTATCGGTAATCGATTACTTTAATGTATTCTTTCTGCCGCCATCGGCAAGGTTTTTCGGGTCAAGCAGGCCTTGCAACTGTTCCCGAGGAATATCCGTTTGTTCGAGCGCCACCTCAAGAATGGGCCTCTGCTCCTTTTGCGCGATCTTTGCTATTTCCGCCGCCCGCATATAGCCGATAAGGGGATTGAGCGGAGTCACCAGGATCGGGTTGAGGGCAAGGGCCCGGGCATAGACCTCATTATTGAGTGTCATATCCTTGATCGCCTTTTCCCCTAGAGATCGGGCGCTGCCGGCGAGCAGCTCAAGGGATTCTAGAAGTTTTGCCGCGGCCAGAGGCAGCATGGTGTTGAGCTGGAAGTTTCCGCCCATGCCGGCAAGGCTGATGGTCGTGTCGTTGCCGATTATCTGGGCACAGGCCATGCATACCGCCTCGGGGATGACAGGGTTGACCTTGGCGGGCATGATGCTCGATCCCGGCTGGAGACTGGGCAGGCAGATCTCTCCTAGCCCGGTCAAGGGGCCGGAGTTCATCCAGCGCAGGTCGCCGGCAATTTTGCTGAGGGCAATGGCCGCGGTTTTCAGATGGCCGGAAAATTCCACAAGGGTATCGAGGCTGCTGAGGCCTTTGTATAAGGAGGGGGCCTGGGTGCAGGTGAGGTTGGTCACCATGTTGAGATGGGCAATGGCCATGGCGGCAAACTGCGGATGGCAGTTGACACCCGAACCAACTGCGGTAGCTCCGAGGGGGAGGCGTTGCAGTCTCGGCAGGGCGCTTTCGATTCTCTCGACACATTCGTCAAGTTGTGCAGCCCAGCCCTCCATTTCCGCCTGCAAACGAATGGGCAGCGCGTCCATGAGGTGGGTTCTGCCGGTCTTCACCACTTCCGCATGGGCTGCCCCGAAGGTACGGATTATGTTCGCCAGCTCTCCGAGAGCCGGGAGCAGGGAGCCGCTTGCCGCCATCGCCGCCGACAGGTGCATGGCGGCAGGAATAACATCGTTGCTGCTCTGGCTTAAGTTGACATGATCGTTGGCCGACAACTCGATACCTTTTCGGCGGACGAGACCGACAATCACCTCATTGACATTCATGTTGCTGCTGGTTCCGGAACCGGTTTGGTAGATAGACACCGGAAACTGGTCAATCGGCCGGGTGGTCAGCAGTTCCTGAACCGCATCATCGATTGCCTGGGCATATTCGCCGGGCAGCAGGCCGAGTTTGCCGTTAGTTATGGCCGCGGTAGCTTTTATCAATAATACCGATTCAATAAATGCCCAGGGCAGCGGTTGCGTGGAGATGGTGAAGTTGCGGATGGCCCGTTCGGTCTGAGCGCCGTACAGGGCCTGCAAAGGCACCTCTATTTCGCCCATGCTGTCTCTTTCTGTTCGATATATTGTTTGCGGCATGGGCTAAGCCTCCGGGGTTTTACGGGAAAAAACATTTTTGTGAAGTAGGGTATTCTCTTTATATTTCATTCTTAGCCAAGCTTTTTAAGCAAACGGCCTAAGATTTGCTGCTCGCTTTCGCTCAATCTTGCCATCCGTTTGACGATTATGTCGGCATGGAGGGGAAAAATCTTCCTGATCATGTTTCCCCCTTTTTTCGTCAGCTGAACCGTGCAATATCGCTTGTCATTCTCGTTCACACTCCGGACTACTAAGTCGATTCTTTCAAGATTATTAATAATCGTCGTTATGTTTCCGGCAGATTTTAAAATTTTCTCCGCCAACTCCTTTTGCGCCATTGGCCCAAGGTGGTAAAGGGCCTCAAGGATTCCAAACTGGCTTACCGTTAATTTACCGAGAAGATGGTCGTGTACATTGGCTGATACGGTGTTGGTGCAGCGCACCAGCTTGATAAAAGTATTGAGAGCCAATACCTGTTCTTTGCTGCCTTTATATTCTGTCATTAACTCCCCTTATGCGACATAGTTTAATATCAAACTATGTCGCAAGGTGGGTATTGTCAAGGGAAGGCTGCTGAGCGGCGAAAGTTGAGAAAATAAGAGTGGGATTGGCGGCTTGCCCTGTTGACCGGAGAGCGATCAACAGGGCGGGAAGAGCTATTTCTTCCAGAGACCGTGCAGGTTACAGTAGGCGCGGGCGGTAACGCCCTCGGCGGCAACCGGGAAAAACGCCGCAGGTTTGTCGGACGGGGTGAGGAACTGACGATATACCGCATCGCCGGCAATGAGTTCAATCCACTCGATGAAATGGGCGGCGGTCATCGGATGATCGACGGTTCCAATGTTAACCTGCCAGCCACCGTCTTTTCTGGTGAGGGCGGGGACGTGTTTTTCCACAGCGGCATCAGTGGTATTTTCGGATTGTAGGGTCATGTTCTGTCCGCAGCACATCATGTCGGCGCCGCCGGCCGTGAGAACCTCGGCAATGTTTCCGCAAATATCACACTTGTAAACTGCCATTTTTTTTGCCATTCGTTTTCCTCCTGGTATATGGTTTAGTGTTTTGTTGCTTGGTACGTGACATCCCGGTGTTCCAACGGGAATAAATACTCCGGCGTTGTCAAAAAACCTTCCAGTTAAACCGAGTATTTTCGGTTTAACTTCAACATACAAAGGTAATCACGCATGACATTGCCTGCAAATTTTTTAATCATAAAAAAGAGAAAAATTCGCATTTACGCTCAGTAAGTCTTGGAAAAGTAATGAAGATCCTTTTCTTGCGTACGAGAGTGTGCTACTCTTTCAGGTTAAACGAAACGATTCCCCAGACAGTCTTTCTAAGGCGGCAGGGGTTGGAGGAGTGAAAAATGTAATCTCAACAAGGAGACGATTAAGAAAATGAAAAGTCTGATAAAAGCAATCATGGGGATAAGTCTGTTGTTGTGTGGAACGGTGACAACTCTCCAGGCAGGACAGTATGATTATGAGGTAAAGGATAAAAAAATTTCCTTTGCCTGGAAGGTAGACGGCGACAAGCTGGCGGTGAAATTGGCGGCGGAGACCGATGGCTGGGTGGGAATCGGCTTCAATCCGAGTAAGGACATGAAGGGCGCCAACTTCATTCTTGGGTATGTGAAAGACGGTGAAACCAAGATCATCGATGAGTTCGGAGATTCCGAAAGTTCTCATGCCCCCGATGATAAACTTGGCGGCACAACTGATGTAACCCTGGTGGGCGGAACCGAAACGGGTGGCATGACCACCGTAGAGTTCACCATGCCGCTGAAATCAGCCGACAAAAATGATGGCAATATTAATGTCAATGGCGATACCATTGTACTTCTGGCTTACAGCAGTGGTCGCGACAGTTTCAAAACCAAACACAGTTATCGGACTGCCCTGAAAGTCAATCTCGGCACAGGCGCCTCGCAGAAGGCGAATTGATCGGAGATTTGCCGTGAGCCCTTTGGCTAAAGTATTCGCCCTAACTCTTCTGGTATGTATGTCGACGGGGGGGATACGTCCGAGTTGGGCCAAAGACGAAGGGCCGGGGATGTTGGAAGCAACCAAGCTGGTTCTGAGCGGCAAAGAAAGTGACGATGCTTCTCTGTGGATAACCGATAAAACCGGGCAGTACCTTCCTCTTGATCTGCAGTTTGTCGATGAGGCGGGACTGCCTGTTCGGCTGGGTGATATTATCGACCGGCCGACGATTCTCCTGCCGATCTACTTTTTCTGTCCGAATATCTGCAGCAGAAATCTTGCCAATCTGGCCGTCGCCATGAATAGCCTGAGTGCCAAGCCCGGCAAGGATTACCGGGTGATTGCCCTAAGTTTTAGTGACGTTGAAAACCATAAAGATGCGGCTGCGGCAAAAAACAATTACCTGAAGATTTTGCCTGATGATTTTCCCGCAAACGAATGGCGGTTTCTCACCGGTAAAAGTGACGCTATCAAGGCCGCCACCGATGCTCTGGGCTTTCGTTTCCAAAAGATCGATGATGAGACTTTTATCCATCCGGCGGCACTTATGGCCATAGCCGCCGATGGCAGGATTATTCGCTATGTGTACGGCTCCTTTCTCGCCGGAGACATAGATCTGGCCATATCCGCTGCGGCAGCCGGCACGCCGGTAATGGCTGTGAGACGATTGCTCGGCTTTTGTTTCAACTATGATCCGCACGGAAAAACCTCGATATTTCAGACGGTGAAGATTGTCGTACTGATGGTTTTCGGCGTGGCGACGGTTTTTTTCATTTTTTATTTTAAACGAAAAGGTCGAAAGGCCAAGAAGGCTTTGGCGGCTGCTGAAGGCAGCACTGAATAGTGAATAGGATACAACCCCATGACTGCAACACCATCATTTTATCATCAATCCGCACCACCCGGCCTCACCGGTATAAAGGCCTGGCTTCTCACCCACGACCATAAGCGACTGGGCTTAATGTATCTTGGCGCGGTATTTTTCTGGTTTACCATTGCCATGCTTCTCGGACTGCTGCTCAGGACCGAGTTGATGAGCCAGGGCAGGACCATAATGGGACCGGGGCTTTATAACTCGTTCTTCACTCTCCATGGGGTGATAATGGTGTTTCTTTTCGCCATTCCGGCCATTCCGGCCATCTTCGGTAATTTTTTCCTGCCTATCCAGCTGGGGACCGACGACGTTTTTTTCCCGCGTCTCAATCTTTTCAGTTGGTATCTGTTCATGCTCGGTGGCCTCTTTGCAATTGTTTCGCTTTTTGCTGGCGACGGTTTTCCTGATACCGGCTGGACCTTCTATGTGCCTTTCAGCATCCAGAACAGTAAGAATGTCGGACTCACCGTTACCGCGGCCTTTATCCTCGGCATGTCGTCGATGCTGACTGGGCTCAATTTCGTCACCACCTTTCACCGCATGCGCGATAAAAGCATGGGCTTGATGCAGATCCCGCTTTTTACCTGGTCCCTATATGCCACCGCCTGGGTGCAGATCCTCGCCACCCCGGTTATCGGCATCACCTTTGTGCTGGTGGTGCTTGAGAGACTGCTCTCCATCGGCTTGTTTGATCCCGACAAAGGCGGCGATCCCCTGTTGTATCAACACTTGTTCTGGATGTATTCCCATCCGGCGGTGTATATTATGATCTTGCCGGGCATGGGGGTAATCTCCGAGATCATCCCGGTCTTTTCCCGCAAATCGATTTTCGGTTATAAGGCCATTGTCTGGTCGTCAATGGCTATCGCCATCGCCGGTTCTCTGGTCTGGGCGCATCACATGTATACCAGCGGCATGAGCGATGTCTCGGTGTTTGTTTTCTCCCTTTTGACCTTTCTGGTGGCTGTGCCTTCCGCTGTTAAGGTCTTTTCCTGGATTGCCACCATGTATAAAGGGTCGATCGAGATGACTCCGCCGCTTCTCTTGGCACTGATATTTATCTATCTTTTCAGTGTCGGCGGTCTTACCGGGCTGGTGCTGGGCGCGGTTGGAACCGATATCCATGTCCATGACACCCATTTTGTTGTAGCGCACTTTCATTTTGTCATGTTTGGCGGCACCGGCTTCGCCTTTTTTGCAGCTCTTCATTACTGGTGGCCGAAGATGTTCGGGGTTATGTATACCTTCAGAGCGGCGTATTGGGGAGCAGTTCTCGCTGCCGTCGGCTTTATGTTCCATTATGTCCCGATGCTGATACTCGGCCTGCAAGGAATGCCGCGGCGATACTACGATTATCTGCCACAATACGAAACTGGTAATTTTTTGGCAGGTTTTGGTGCCTATATAATGGTTTTCGGGATTGTTATCATGTTTGTCAATTTGCTTATGAGTTTTCGTAAAGGTGTCCCTGCATCCGCCGATCCCTGGGGCGGTACGACTCTTGAATGGAAGGTACCCTCTCCGCCTCCGGTGCATAATTTCATCGACACTCCGCAGATTATGGATTTTCCCTACGATTTTAAAGGGGTAGGGGAACAAGCACAACCAAAGGGTCGGTGAGGGAAACTATGCGTGCTGAGATTGATAGAGTCGGCATTAAGATAGGGATGTGGTTGTTTCTCTATTCTGAGATAATCCTTTTCGGCGGTTTATTTGTACTCTACGCAGCCTATTTTCACGAGCATCCCGAGTCTTTTGCCGTGGGTGGGAAGGAGTTGAACCGGGTTATTGGGGCGCTGAATACCGTGGTGCTGCTGCTTTCCAGTTTTACTGTTGCCGCTTCCATCACTGCCATCCAAAGAGGTTCCCGGAAACTTACCATTGGTTTGCTCGGCTTCTCGATTTTTTGCGGGTTCATTTTTCTCGTAAATAAGTATTTCGAGTGGGGCGCCAAGATCCATCACGGCATTTACCCCAATTCGGAAACCTTGGCGAACGGCGAACCGGGTTTGAATATATTTTTCGGACTTTACTATGTGATCACCGGCCTGCATGGCCTGCATGTCATTATCGGTATGGTGTTGCTTTCCATAAGCCTTGTTCTGGTGCTGGTCGGTAAAATAGATGGCTCCAGACTTTCTATGCTTGATAACTCCGGTCTTTACTGGCATCTTGTTGATCTTATTTGGATATTTGTCTTTCCTTTGTTCTATCTGGTGCTGTGAGTCGAGAAAAAGCTAGGTTTGGGAGTAAGAGAGAATGGATGATCGAGATAAAGCTGAGTTGAGCAGTTTGTCTGCTCATACGAAACTTATGCCCTTGGGGTATAAACCGCATGTTCTGAGCTATTTTCAGCTCACCGTCGTTTTAATGATTTTGTTGGTACTCACCGGGGTTACCGTCGGAGTTTCCTATATTCATATGGGATTTTTCAACGTCCCCGTAGCCCTTGCCATCGCCTGCCTCAAGGTGACCTTGGTCTTACTGTTTTTTATGCATCTTAAATACGAAGGCCGGATCATCGTCCTGTCTTTTATCAGCACGATTACCTTTCTCATAATCATGATCGGCTTCACATTTTGGGATGTGGCTTTCAGGTAATAGGAAATCTTATGACCCCGGTACAAGACATAGATCTGGCATTCTGGTATATCCTCGGAATATCAATGGTTCTCTTATTCGGCATCACTGTCGTGATGGTCTGGTTTGTGGTGAAATACCGGCGGAGCAGGAATCCTGTTGCCTCTGATATTCGCGATAACTATAAGCTGGAAATAATCTGGACCATTATTCCAACACTCATTGCCCTGTCGATGTTTTATGTTGGATGGCATTCCTACATGGGTCTGCGCACAGTTCCAAAAGATGCCATGAAAATTGAGGTTTCGGCGCAGATGTTTTCTTGGATCTTTATCTATGACAACGACAAGGAAAGCGAAAATGAACTGGTAGTGCCTGTCGGCAAAGCCATCAAGTTGAACATCAAATCCATTGATGTGATACACAGTTTTTATCTACCGGCATTTCGGATTAAGGTGGATGCGGTGAAGGGAATACCGACCTATGCCTGGTTTTTTGCCGACAAGGTCGGCGAATTCGACATCCAATGCGCCGAATACTGTGGCGTCAAACATTCGGAGATGGTTGCCAAACTGAAAATCCTACCGCAGGCGGAGTTCGACGCCTGGCTTGCCAAGGATAGTGACTGAGCCGGTATCCTTATGGCCAGCCTGCCGTTGCCAATGATCAGTGTCCTATGATTGCCAGGTTACGGCTCGCCAAGATTCCGCTTTGTCTGCTCATCGGCAGCGCTGCTTTTTTCGGTGCGATCTTGGCTAATCCGGTTGTTTCGCCTCAAATTCTGTTCGTTGTCGGCGGCGTTTTCTTTGTTGCCACCGGCGCGGCAAGCCTCAATTCCCTCCAGGAGCGGCATCTTGACGGCAAGATGGGCCGAACCAAAGATCGACCCCTGCCGGCTGGGCAGCTCACCCCGAGGCAGGCAGGCCTGCAGGCCTGCATTCTCTTCTTTTGCGGTTTTCTTTTGCTCTTTATAAAAACCGCAGACCCTTTGCCGGCTGTCATCACCGCCTCTGCCGTAATTCTCTACAATGGCATTTACACACCCCTGAAGAGGATCTCTGTTCTGGCCATTATTCCCGGTGCCATTTGTGGGGCCTTGCCTGCCTATATCGGCTGGCTTGCTGGTGGCGGGGAAGGCCTAGGTTTTACTGCTCTACTGCTTTTTACCCTCTTTGTCCTCTGGCAGATCCCGCATTTTTGGCTCATTCTTCTCAATTATCAAGACGATTATGCCGCCGGTCGGTTGCCGAATCTTCTCAATCAGTTTCGAGAAAATACCCTCAAACGTTTATTTATAACCTGGATCGGGGCATTGGCCTTTATTATGCTGATGTTTGCGATCCTGCCTTATCCGCTGGCAAATGCGGCACGATACGGGGTTGTCATCAATGCTTTGAGCTTAGCCGGAATATTTTTTTTATGGTTAAAGCTGCGCAAAAGCGATGATTACCGTTTGCTCTTTGTTGCTCTCAATTGTGCACTTCTTGTCCATATGGTAATCCTTGCTGTCGGCCGAGTTATGGGCAACCGTTAAAGTGCTGGGCATCAAACAATAAGCCGTCGTTCAAAATTAAATCATACATTTCAATATTATCCACGGCATAAGGGGCCGTAAAGAAATGGATAAAAAGTATGAGTTATTTCTTAACGGCCCCTAATCTTCAGAAAAAAGGAGAATATCATGAATTTTGACTGGGCGTATATGCGTAAGGGCTGAACTTCCTGCAACAACGCAAGGGCTGCGTTTGCAGGGAAAGATGTTGCAATTGTCAAAGAGGTAGATGCAAAAAAAGAAGCTTTTCCTGGGGAAGCCGCATGGCAAGTCATTGCCGGAGCCGAAAAGGTCTATGTGGCGGCCGGCAAAAAGATCATTGAATTTGATCCGGAGACAGCCGACAAGGAGGTCATGTTGAAGAAAATCACCGGACCTTCAGGCAACCTCAGAGCCCCGACCCTGCGCCTGGGTAAGATTTTTTATATCGGCTTTCATCCGGAAATGTACGCAAAGATGACGGGTTAGATGAAGGAATGAAAGGGGTGAAGGCCCAGATTTTTTGCTTGCAGTCCTGCATGTTGGAAGTTAGTATTCCAATATGCAAACTTACATAGAACGTTCACTCACTGACGGCATCCTCACCCGACTCCAGCAGATGCCTGCCGTTGCCCTGCTTGGACCGAGGCAATGCGGAAAATCGACACTGGCGAAACACCTTATTTCTCCCATGGCAAATGGGCTGTATCTTGATCTTGAAAAAAGCTCCGATCTCAATAAGCTGCGAGACCCTGAGGCATTTTTCATCCATAACCGCGACAAATTGATATGCCTCGACGAAATCCAGCGAGTTCCTGAACTCTTCTCTTTTCTCAGGTCTAGGAGCCTGTCGGATTTAGAGCTCACACTTTGAACCAAAGCCTAACTGATGTAGCTAGGGTTTTGGTTTGATTGATAATAATTATTACATATTTGGTTTTCTATAGCCAATCTGACCAAAACTCTTCACATATATCCTTGTTCTTTGACATTTTTAACAATTTTGGGCAAACATCCGCTTAATATTCCATGCAATAGACACAAGTGTCCATTCGCCTGAGACTGCCTCCTTGCCCCGCAAGAAGAATTGCCGGAATCCCAAGACATGTTTGATGATGCCAAACACTGGTTCAACCGTGCTCTTGCGTTGAGCATAAATCTTGCGGCCCTCGACAGTCTTGAGTTTGTTTCTCATCTTGTCAATCGGCTTTGCATCTGCAGGTAGCGGCGGAGGGTCGACGAATCGTTCGGTAAGGGGTTGGTTATGTTTAACTCGACTTGGGGGAATATATGGTTCAATTCCCGACTGTTCGCAGGACGCCACGTTATAATCGCTGAAATAACCGGCATCAGCCAATATGGTATCAACTCTTCCCAACTCCTCAGGCAGTTCTTTCATGGCTCCAAGGGTCGAAGTGATTTCCTTTAGGTAAACCCCCGGCTTTGCCGGGGGACAACAAGAGTTTGACGGTTCCAGCAACATAATGAAACCTCCGAAACCATGGCCTGTTCAAAGTCACGTAAATGGATGTCTCATAAATGACATAAAATGAATTGAACTGTCCGCAGCGGGAACGAGTGGAACATTTTGAGTGACCATGGAAATACCGGAAAGAATTGGTAAAAAATTATAGTGACACGAGAATTGTTCATTGATTTGGTACGAAAAAAAGAGAGCAACGTCCAGGAGCAGCGTTGCAACCCGACCACCGAATGGTGGTCAGTGAATCTTTTGACCATGCCGCTTTGAGCGGCTCACATTTTTAATACCACCGGCTTTGCCGGTGGATACTTATT
>JANNQF010000067.1:0-7434 GCA_031441605.1 Deltaproteobacteria bacterium | reverse complement strand
AATAATTATCTGACTGTTTGATTTACCGGCTTCCTCTGGGGCACTAGCCCACCTCAGAGAAGCCGGTTTTCTTTTTTCATCCATTGTCAAACTTCCTGGTCAAAATCCCGGCTGAGACATAACGCCTGATCGATAAGCCTTTCACCATTCGCCAGCTCGGGGCCTGCCAGGTCGTAAAGCATGAGCCACCTTTCGCAATCGTCCCGCTCAAGAATTGCATTCTGTCCGGGTATTGACTCAATCCATATTCCAACAGACATACAAAACGGCGACTGGGAATAATGGCGACTGGCCAAGGAGCCTCACTAAGAAAATAATGCCCTGCTCAAGTGAACTGGCAGAGCCGATCGACCGCCTGCCGGCGGATCCGGCACTAAGCCTGAAAGAGGGCAAGTGCAGACACCACGGCTGCAGATCAAAAAAACAAAAATACTTGCCAGGGGCAAAAAGTATGGTTGGCGTTATTGGCTGGATACCTCGACGTTTTTTGGAAAAAGTAGTTGCATGTTTCTGTCTCGCAAGGAGATACTATAAAGAGTGAACAAAATGTCTCATTAAGAAGTACACCTCTGATCGGGGTATTGTAAAGAGTGTCGCGGCGCGAGGGGAGGAGAAGAACAATGGCCAATAGATTTACCCAAAGGTGTCCGGAAATGATGGCGCTGTTGCGTCACACCGAAGATTCCATCTTTTTTAAGGATATGGACGGCAGATTTACTTTGGTGAGTGAGGCCAAGGCGAGGAGATCGGCAGTCCGCTGGGAGGAGATGATCGGGAAAACCGATTTCGACTTTCTGCCCCTTGAGGAAGCCCGGCAATGCCGTGATGACGAAATATTCATCATGGAGACAGGCTCGTCCATCGTCGACAAGGAAGAGGAACTGACCCGTCCGGATGGGTCTAAGTCCTGGATCTCGGTCTCAAAATTTCCCTGGAAGGATGTAAGCGGCGAAACCATTGGCGTTATCGGCATTTCCCGCAACATCTCGGAACGTAAAAAACTGGAAAAGCATATCTTGCAAATGCTGTCCATCGCCACCCACGATATACGTTCGCCCATCGTGTCCATCGCCTCCATCATTAAGCTGCTGGCCCGGGGAAGATTCGGTGAAGTAAGTGAAAGCGTCAAACAAACCCTCAACGATGTGTTTAATCGGATGATTAAACTTGAGAAAATCGTCGGCGATTATCTCACTAAAACGAGTGTCATGGGTTCCACCGAAATTGGCCGGAAGGAAACCCTCGATCTCCGCGAGAATATTATTGATCCTATCCTGGGTGAATTTTCTAAGGAGATTGAGGAAGGGGAGGTGAAAATCGACAATCGCCTCGGCGGTATCCCGGGCGATAAGATCCTGGTTTCCGCCAATAAAAATTGGCTGGGCATTGTCTATCGGAATCTTCTGGCCAATGCGATTCGCTATACGCCAAAAGGGGGGACGATCGCCTTTGGTTTTGAAGACCAAGGAGATATATATCGCCTGAATGTTTTCAACAATGGGCCATCCATACCTCCGGAAAGGAGAAAAACGATTTTTGAGATGTTTGAAAGCGACACTGGTTCAGGTATCGGGCTGCCGGTGATTCGCGAGCTAGTGCGACGTCATGGTGGGGACCTGTGGTGTGAGGAAGCACCCGGTGGGCATCCCAATTTTGTCTTTACCCTGCCCAAGGAAGGAAAATGCTGACGCTCCCTGCCTCATTGTATGGGGCAGACACACGCAAGAGTTCTTCTCTGGTTCAAGCATCCGCGCCTTTTTGCCGCCAATCGTTGCCACACCACGCCGTCAAACGTAATTTGCTTTCAGCGAAAAAACCGGTGATAAGTAATCGCTTTCTCGGGGCTTCCTAAAAAAAGGTCCTGCCCCCATGAAAGGGCCAGTTGCTCAAGTGCCGCAAGACTTCCTTAGGAATTATACGTGGAGATACAAGGTCAATATAGATTTGCCATGGTAAGCTTTAATTGAAAGGCACTTCTCAAAATAAAGCTTATTTCTGAGTATACGTCATGTACATCCGGGCAAGAGCATGTGATGTGATCCAGCGGTCAGCAAAGTCAAAATATTTCTACTCTAACTCGTAACCAAGGTATAGTCGCATCCCAAAAGAACGGCTTGACAGCAAGCGGATGATATCATATATTGGTTTTATTGTAGACAATAGGTATCTGCAATAGAGCTAATTCACAAAATTTGGAGGATCGCTATGTTTGACGAAAGATTTATGACGGTAGTGAGTAAGGAAGGGGTTGTTTCCATAGTATCATGCTCCGATGACGAGGCTCATGTAGTGAATACATGGAATTCTTACTTGGCTTTTCCAGGCGAGAACCGAATACTTATCCCAGTGTATGGAATGAGAAAGACCCAGACAAAAGTTGAGAAAAACCAGAATGTATTGCTTACGTTAGGCACTAAAGAGGTCGAAGGAAAAATGGGTCCTGGCACAGGATATCTTATCAGGGGAACAGCGAAATTTATGAAATCAGGCCCGGAATTTGATACGATGAAGCAAAAGTTTTCTTGGGCTAATCGTGTTCTTGAAGTCACAGTTTTATCAGTAAATCAGACGATTTAGGCTTGCATTTTGCCTTATTGTTGTACAGAGAGACGCCTCCTGATCATTAAAGCTGGAAAAGAGTTATCTGACCATCAGGCATTGGGAGGTAGTCATTCTCAGAAATTATTCATTTCCGGAAAGACGACCATGTACATTTGCATGCGGTAATCCCCATCCTGTTACAGAAATAATAGCAAAGAGGTAAGGGGGAAAGAGCTGTTCCATTTTTGGATTGGAGAGTCGTATGCAGTTCAGTGTTGGAGTAGAGTACGCATTTCACTCGTTGTTTTATATGGTTGATCTTCCGGTAGCTAAGAGCGTTGGCATCAAACAAATAGCAGAATTAAATTCAATCTCAGAAACATACTTATCAAAAACTTTTTCTAAACTGAGAAAGGCTGGTGTCGTTCGGTCCATACCTGGCGTTAAGGGTGGTTATGAGTTAGCTAGACCTGCTGAAGAAATTTCTTTTTGGGATATTATTGAAGCTATCGAAGGTCCCTCTTTCTTTTTCCAGTGTGCCGAAATCCGCAAAAAGAATATTTTTGTAGATGATCCGTCTGTTTTTACAGATAAGTGTCCGTGCTTGATAAAAGTGGTAATACAGGAAGCGGAAGAGCTATTTAGAAATAGGTTGCAGTCGAAGTCACTTCGTTGGCTGTATGATCAAGTGCACAGCAATTTTCCTGATGATAAGAAGAATGCCATTGATAATTGGATCAAGGCGATATGATCTGACATGGGGATCAAAGACAGAGTATTCCATGCCCTGCCGCTCGCTTCTTTATGGAGCCAGGCGATAGAGTGTGTGACGATCGCCCAGTGGCCGCCAACGCCAGTGGAATTTCGGCCTCAGGTCTTAAAATGTTGCAGTAACACGCCGATTCGTTTCCGGCCATCGACCCGTAAAACAAAAGGCTGCGGACAGCGGATATGCACCGCATGCGCCGTCTCTTCAACCACCTCCATCCCTGCCAGAATCTGCCAGTCGAAACGGTCGCCTGGATCAATGCCGACGTTCAGGTAGTTGATGCCGAGTGAGGTAATGTTATGGAAGAAATGCGAGCCCTGCGACGGGTCGGCGTTGATCGCCGGATGGGTTGTTTCAACGATTGCCCCGACCCCGCAAATATCGCCCCAATTGACCGGGATGCCGAGCCAGTGGTCGGCCGAACCCCAGCGGCCGGGGCCGACAAGGATATATTTCCTTCCCGCCTTCATCAGACCGGCGTTGAGTTTTCCCAGCTGCCGAGCCATGTCGATGGTGTGTGATGGGTCGAAGGTCTCCGGGCGGATATAGATCAGGTCGTGCATGCTGCGGTTGTCGGTATTGCCGAGGGCCTGGTGGCAAAGGCAGAAGGCCCGGTTAAGTTCGTCCGGGTCGATATCCACCTCGAGCATCTCCTCGCGGGTGCTCATCGGGCGGATCTGCAGTACGGCGAGGCGCGCCTTTTGCCGCAAGTTCATGGGAAGATTGACGGCAAATTCGATCTCCACCGGACAGCCCAAGCCTTTTTGCCCCATGGCAAGGAGGGTGGCGACCGCCTCCGGCAGGGGATAGGCCTTGTGTTTCAGGATGGCGGCAAAGGTCAGGACCGGGAGTCCCTGCGGCGTGAATTGGTCGCGGATGCGCTGCTCAGCCGGATCGTAGGTGCTCGACAAAAACTGCACCGGATGCTCGTTTGTCGCCTCGGTGGTCTGCCGACGAACCAAGGTATTGGCTTCACTTGCCTCCGGGTTTGCGTCCTGCCTGCCCATCTGCAGGGCATAGAAGCTCTGTTGGGCGTTTTTCAGGATGTCGCTCAAGGTGCTCCGCTGCGGCAGAATCTCAGGGAAACGCGGCGAGAAGCGGAGGATTTTTTCACCCTCCATGACCGCCTTGCCAAGGCCGAGGGCAATGGAGACGATGCCGTCCGCAGGTTGCATCCGGGCGAAGGGATAGTAGTTGAGGGACTGGGCGACGCCGGAGATCGCCGGGTAATAGGATTGGCCGTAGCAGCTGCCGACGACTTCCTGGAGGATGACCGCCATCTTCTCCTGTTCGATCTGGTTGCCGACCCTCTTCGAGAAGGCCTTCGGTGCCCGGAAGTAGGTGGAGGCGTAGACTTTACGGATGGCATTTTCCAGTTGGCTGAGGCGAAAGGAGAAGTCCGGGTGGTCGTTGGCCAGCATACAGGTGTGATACAGGCCGGCGTAGGATTTAAACTGCGCGTCCTCTAAGATGCTCGAGGAGCGGATCGCCAAAGGGTAGCGGACCTCCCGGAGGTAGTGGCCGAGCTGCTCTCGCAGCTGGGGCGGCAAGCCAGTCGCCTTGCATCTCGCCATGACCTCTTCGTCGCTCAAATCATCTCTGGTCAGGTCGTGCAGATGGTTCAGGCGGACGAATTCGTCGAAGGCATCGGTGGTCAGCACCAAGGTTTGCGGCACGACGATTTCAAAACGGTCAAAGGGTTTGAGGAGTTCGCTGTGGCGATGCAGCAGGGCCGAAAAAAAAGCCAGCCCCCGGGCCTTGCCGCCGAGGGAGCCGTTGCCGGTCTTGGAAAAGTTGGTGTCGGGATCATAGCGGTCACGGCCGAAGTTGACGATGATGCCGCGTTGCCGGTCAATGCGTTTTTCTTTGATGATGCCGATCAGTTGGTGGCGATGTTCCTCCACCGTATCATAGGTCGAGTCGCGCAGCGGCCGGACCTGTGAGGCCAGTTCGACCTCGGCCAGGGTATAGAACCAGCGGGAAAAGTCGTTGTGCCGACTGTGGAAAAGAAAAGATTCCTGGGGGATGGTCGCCAGTTTTTTTTCAAGCGAATACAGGTTGCTGGCCTGATCGTAGGCACTGCCGTCCGGCATGCGAAAGACGAAATTGCCGTAACCAAGATGTTCGACCAGAAAGGTTTTGATGCTTTCCTGCAGGGACGGGGCGTTTTTGTCGAGAAACAGCGCCGGGATCAGTTTGGCATATGCGGCGTTATGACTCTCCGAACTGGTCAGCATTGAGGGAATGTCGAAGCGGTCATGTTTAATGTGGCTGAGGAGCTGCAGGCCGGCGTAGTCGTCGAGGACATGGTTGCGGTGGTAGCGCATGTCGGAGATCACCCCGAGGACATAGGGCTTAAACTGTTCGTAGAGGGCCAAGGCCTTTTCGTAGGAGTGGGTGAGCAGAATCTTCGGCCGGGTACGCATGGAGAGCAGGCGGTGTTCCTCGTTCAGGCCTTCCTCGATCACCGACTGGACCTCGACCACCAATTCTTTGTAGAGAATCGGCAGCATCAATGAAGTATAGTAGGGTGAATCTTCGACAAAAAGGATGATCCGCACGCCGGCGGTCCTGGTGTCGGGCACGGCGTTGAAGCGGTCCTCGATGTTTTTGACGATGGCGAGGAGGATATCGGCCTGCCCCGACCAGTAGACCACCAGATCGAGGGCTTCCGGCTGCTCATGCCAGGCCGGGATCGATTCCGGCAGGGCTTCCTGGTGAATCAAGAGAACCACCGGAATCTCCGGTTTGGCCTTTTTGATATCCCGGCCAAGCTTGAAGGCGGCTTCATCCACCGCCCGGGAAAAGGTGATGGCCAAGTCAAAAGGCAGCTCAGGGTAATGCTCCAGGGCCTCAGCCAGCGACGACACCCAAGTCAGGCGGGGTGGACGGCTGAGGTTGAGGCCCCGGTATTCATTGACGATTTGCTCCGAGATCCGGCAATCTTCCTCCATGATCCAGGCCTCGTAGGAGGTGCCGATCAAGAGAATGCTCTGCACCTTGACCGGCATGAGCTCGTGGAAGAGCTTGAAGCGGGAACTGGTTTTTTCTTTCTGGGTCGGGAACATGGGGTGCCTCTTGCTGGGGGGACATCAGGTTGTCGGGGAAAAGGTGCAAAAACCCGTTGCGGTTCAAGGGAAGTATACCAGAAATTGTAAGTTTTCCGGGTGGAAAAGCACCACTCAGGAGGCAATTTGCAGGGCAATTACAATTTGCAATAATTTGTATGAAGAGGTATCCTAACCTTGATGATTATGCAAGTTGTCTAGCGGTATCTTTATAAGAACTATATGCAACCATTGCCGGAATACTTTTCCCTTATTCTCTATACCCTTGCCGCCGTTCTCCTGATCGGCGGGATGCTCATTGCTACCTGGTGGCTCGGCGTCAAGAAAACCAATCCCAATAAAGAGCTGCCCTACGAATCCGGCATTATCCCGACCGGTTCCGCCCGTCTGCCGCTCTTCATCCCCTTTTATCTGATCGCCATATTTTTCATCGTCTTTGACGTGGAAGCCGCCTTTATTTTCACCTGGGCGGTGGTCTGGGATCAATTGGGGATGGGCGGTTTACTGCACATCAGCTTCTTTATCGTTGCCTTGCTGCTCGGCCTTCTCTGGATATGGCTCAGAGGGGGCCTTGAATGGGGACCCTCCAGAATGCGAAGGGGTACGGATGAAACCTGACATCCCCGATAACATCCTCCTCGCCCGTCTCGACGACATGATCAACTGGGGCCGGGCCAACTCGGTCTGGCCGATGTTCTTCGGGCTTTCCTGCTGCTTTGTCGAGATGATGACCGCTTTTACCTCGCGCTTTGACATCGCCCGCTTTGGTTCCGAGGTGCTGCGTGGTTCGCCGCGTCAGGCGGATCTGATGGTCATTGCCGGCACGGTGTTCAAAAAGATGGCCCCGACCGTCCTGCGCCTCTACGAGCAGATGGCCGAACCGCGCTGGGTGATCTCCATGGGCAGTTGCGCCAACTCGGGCGGCATGTACGATGTCTACAGCGTTGTACAGGGGGTCAACCAGATCCTTCCGGTGGATGTGTATGTGCCGGGCTGCCCTCCCCGTCCGGAAGCGTTTCTGCAGGGGTTGATGCTGCTGCAGGAAAAGATACGTAC
>JANNQF010000066.1:0-21761 GCA_031441605.1 Deltaproteobacteria bacterium | reverse complement strand
ACAACCTGAGATAAGTTCAATTTGGCCCTCTCGTGTTGGATACAATTTTGGGGAGTGTACCTTGTACGAAAGTGTTTGTCCAGTTTTAATTGTAAGTGTTAGAAATTGTATTAGGAAAAATGTAGGGGAAATTCACCCTGTGACAAACCATGTTCACCTGATAATTGATCCGGGAGATAATCCTGAAATGCTTTCTCAACTCATGAAGCGAGTCGCAGGACGTCAAACGAGATATGTCAACAGGCTTGAAAAGCGTACCGGCAGTTTGTGGGAAGGTCGGTTCAAATCAAGCATCGTTTCTACTTCAGAATATTTGCCGGCCTGCTGTCGGTATATCGAACTCAATCCTGTGCGTGCAAGGGTGGTGGTAAACCCAGCGGACTACAAGTGGTCAAGTTTCAATTGTCTGGCTCATGGCAAGAGCGATCCCGTTGTCGATCAGCGTCCTTGTTATAAATCCCTTGGGGAAAATGACCCTGAAAGACAAGAGGCATGGAAGACATATGTCTCTGATACCATTGCTGATTACCAGCTAAAATTGATTCGTGATGCCTTGCAGCGTGGGCAAGTGACCGGTGGAGACAAATTCCAGCAGGAAATATCAAATAAACTTGGCATTCGTTTGTCCAACAAAGGACCAGGCAGACCAAAGAAGGTAAAGAATTGATTCAAGAATAGAAAAAGGAAACGCTTTTAGGAGAAATGAAAGTGACACAAGATACCGTATGGCATATGCCACCCAACAAAGCGCGATCATTAATGTTGGCAAAACGTCAACTCTCTGAGCTGGTTTGCGATGCAGTAAATCTTGAAGGCATACCTTTCACCCTGCCGGAAATTCAGACGTTGCTGGATGGCATAACCGTCGGGGGGCATAAAGTTCTCGATCAAGAAATAGCCTTAAATCAGGCAAATGCCTGGCGCACTCTTTTCCGATGGGTGGAGCAAGGGGATTTCTCCATATCTGCGCAGAGTGCCTGTGAATTGCACGCAATAGCCGGTAAAAATGAAGCACCTGCCTGGGGCAAGTTTCGCACCGGCTCGGTGACTATTGCCGGAACCGACTATATGCCGCCGAGCTCCGAGGAGCTTCCGTTATTGTTTGGGTCTCTTGTCAATGAAACTCAACAAATTGCTGACATTTATGACCGGGCCATCCATGTTTTCCTCACCATGGCAAGAAGTCAATTCTTTTATGATGTCAACAAACGCATGGGACGATTTATGATGAATGGACTTTTGCTAAGCGAAGGATACCCCGCCATCAATCTTCCTGCAAAACGCCAGTTGGAATTTAATACTCTCATGTTGGAATTTTATCAGACAGGCCAACAGAAACCCATGAACAGCTTTTTGCGATCATGCCTTGATGAGAGAACAATCAAAATAATGAATGAAGACTAAGACAGGTCCGCCAGATTCGGCATAATTACTGAAATTTTCGGTACCAGATGGGGTCAACCAGGACGGGGCCCAGGACGGGGTCGGACCAAGTCATGTTTCTGATTTAACAAAATAAGATCATAAGTAATAGGTGGTATTTCACCTTAAATCCGTCATTTTAAGGCGCAAAAGGGACTGTTAAGTGAAAATAACACAACGCAAACATTCTGCGGACAAGCCGCAGAATGTTTGCGTTGGACGTCTTCTGACCAGCCATGAACTCCGTTGCCCTTAGCCTTGTCGTTACAGGCGCATTTCTGCATGCGCTTTGGAATCTGTTCGCGAAGAAAGCTTCCGGTGGACTGCCATTTGTGTGGCTGTTTGGTATGGTAAGCCTCGCCGTTGCTCTTCCATTCGGCGCTATGTCTTGGCACTCGAACTCACAGCAACTCACCGTTCAGGCATGGAGCGCGATCATCGCAAGCGCGCTCGTGCATGTGGCCTATTCGCTTGTGCTACAGAAAGGCTATCGCGAAAGCGACTTCTCCATTGTTTACCCGCTAGCACGTGGGACAGGGCCGTTGCTCTCCGTTTTCGGTGCAATGGTCGTCCTTGGCGAAACACCAAGCCTTCTCGGCTGGTTGGGCATCTTCGCAGTCTTGACAGGCATATTCCTGATTTCCGGCTTTACTCACAACCTGTTCGCCCCATCGCCCAAAATGCGATCCGGCCTGTTCTGGGGAATCATCACTGGCATAACTATCGCCGCTTACACGGTCATCGATGGCTGGGCGGTCAAGGCAATTGGTATCGCGCCGGTACTCTATTACTTTTTGGGGCTCGCACTCAGAACCGCCATTCTTACGCCGCAAGCACTCTGCGACGTTGCGGAGCTTCGCACCCAATGGCGGTCAAACCGCCGGTACATAGTGGCCGTCGGCATACTGTCGCCTCTGGCATACACTCTCATTCTATTCGCAATACAGATGGCTCCACTGAGTTACGTCGCTCCAGTTCGCGAGCTATCAATGCTTCTTGGCGTCTTGTTCGGAGCGAAGTTGCTACGTGAGTCGCTCTGTCCATCGCGGGTGATTGGTACGGCTTGCATGGTTGCCGGTGTCGTCATACTGGCATGTGCCTCGTGAGCGTCATGTCGCGCAAGGCCAGTCCATAAAGCCGCGCAGCACCGGTGACTTTTAAACAACAAAGGGTTACACGGCAAGAGCTTGAACGCACGCACACAGCCAACCCTGTAAAAGCCCTTCTCGCAGGGTAGAAGTCGGTCCGGGCTGTGCTTTGGTAGCTATACCGTACCGACCCCGAAATTCCGCAGTGCAGTGCGAAAGGCGTTGAAGGGGCTGAGGATGGTGTCGCCGAGAAGAATTGCATAGCCAAACCAGTGGTAGAAGGTCAGCGGCTGGTTCATTTCCCAGGAAAGGTAGCAGAGGAGTATCGTTGCCGTCACCAAGCTTACCACAGAGGTGATGACATCAACGAGAAACAGCGACACGCCGATGTCACCGGATTTGAAAAACTCGGCGAACAGTACAAACACTCCGATACCTATGAGGATGAAGCCCGGCACCCCGTCGAGCGATATGCCCGCTATCTGTGTCACCACGAGGTAAAGGAGTATCAGAAAAGTCCAAGGTATTTTATTGAACAACGACATTTTGCCTGTGTTGATATTCGTCCCGCCATTACCCATAGTCAGCTCCTCGTAGATTCTCTCACTTGCCAGTGTGCACAACCCGTATCAGGTCAAATTTCCATACAACGCGCGGAATCGAAAAAATATCTCCAGATCCCGCGCGCCGGTGACCATTATTCACCGTACATTTGATTTGGAATCAACATCAACAGTTTCCAGAAACTCTGGGCCTGCTGGGCGGTGACCTTTTGCAGACCTATATTAAAGCTGATGTCGGTCTTTGCGGGAAGATTGCTCACCCCGCCGACAGATGAGCGAAATCCGATGGTACCGTTAATCAACGACAGGCTGGGGTCAGCGGCGAAGAAGGCATCCTCGCCCTTGGCATCGGCAAAGGCCGAGGCTTCGCCGGCTAATCCGCCCTTACCTTCATTGAGGATGACATTCAACTCGTAACGAGCCACCCCTTTGTTCTCTTCAACATACTTGATCCCGCCGCCAAAAACGTCCTTGACATCGCCCTGATTGAGAGTGAGTTGCGGGAACCAGTTGTCAGTCTCATACGAGTAAATCAGCTGACCATTGACGGTACTCTCCGGGTAGTTCCCCGACGGACCGCTGGGCAAACCGGTGTTTTGAAAAGTTACTGGATCGACATTCGCGAGACTCACAGAGATGCTCTTTTCTCCTATCATGCGGGTTACAGTGGCACTTTTCTTCACCGCCTCTGCACGAAGTTTACTGATGGTTGTCTCCGCCTTGGCCGGCTTGCCGCTGAACATGCCGGTGTATTTCGAGATGAATCCTTTCGCTTGTCCTATGGTCTGCACCTCCATGCGAACCGGTGTCTCAGCCAAATTGACATTTCCATTCTGGTCAATGGCATAGTTGCCGACAACCTTGCCTACCGTTTTGGTCTGCGCCGGATTGGCAGGGTTAATCACGCCGACGTTGACATCGTATTTGCAGTCACCAACCTGGAGCACCCGGCCCAAGTGCTTGGAGAAGATATATGGCCTGCACTTTACAGTACCCTTGTAAAAGGTGGTGCCGACGGTAACATCGTATGCGAAATTGTCTGTAACGTCGATCTTCGGGTAGTCGCCATCCCTATTTTGCGGCAGGCGGGTTTCCCAAGTAACCGCAAGATTTCCCTTAATGAAATTGTCTTGGGTGAGCGGGGGCTCAGCGGCGATAACCGTCGTTGCGATCAAAGCGGTGGCAAGTGCGAGAAATGGTGTCCATTGCTTCATGGCAGGTCTCCTTGGTTGAACGTTTTGAGGTGCGCCGGCGAGCCGTTTTAGCCATTCGCCGAAGTTAACAATAAGGATTTATTATCACACAAGTAATGATCAGGATTTAGGTTTACAAGGCCGCAAGGGGCAAATCAATAAGTTTTGTTTAGGAGCCGTTACAAAATAATCTGGCCATTTCAACCCATTTTGTTACGGCTCTTTATGCCGTTCCGGGCATTCCTTTGGCCATGTTAATTTTTTACAACGGCTTATTACTTCCCAATCTTCCCCGAATCCTCCGCATCGATAACGACCGTCGCCCCGTCCGCCAGGCCCTGCCGGTCGATGGTGGTCACCACCCGCTCACCGGCAGCGACTCCCTCACGAATCTCAGTGAATTGCCAGTTGGCAAGACCGCTTGCGGTCTTCCGGTATTCGAGGCGATTGCTCGTTGCATTGACAACATAGATATGCCCATCCTTCTGCAGGGATTCGCTGGCGATCCGTACGACTTTCGACCGCTCTTCGATGATGATTTCAACATCGGCACTATAGCCGACCAGAAGATTGACATCCTTCACGACTTCATGGAAATCGACCTCGATCTCAACGGTGCGGGCCTGTTTTGCCTGCTCAAGAACGTAGGGAGAGACGGACCGCGTCCGACCCATAAAGACTTTTTTCGGGAAGGCGTCGAGGCTGATACGGACTTCCATTCCCGGACGAATCTGCGCCGCATCGATTTCGTCGATCGGTGCGGCCACATACAGCGATTCCATATTGATCAGATCAATCACCGGCAGCGTCGCAATCCCCGGCGGTGACGGGGTGATGAATTCACCTATTTCACCGTTGACCTCGGCGACAATCCCGGCAAACGGAGCGACGATGACGGTTCGTTCGACCATTGCCTCCGCTGCCTTGATTCGTGCAAGGCTGACCTCGCGTTGTGCCTGGGCCGCCCTGCATCCGGCCTTTTTTGATGCAGCGGTGGCTATGGCCTCGTCATAGCTTGATTCCGATGTCGATCGGTTTTTTCGCAGTTCGGTCAACCTCTGGCCCTGACGCCCGGTGTACTCAGCCATGAGACAGGCCTCAGCGGCTGTGGCCTCGGCGACCTTTGCCTGTTTTTCGGCAAGGTCCAGTTCGGCTTCAAGATCCTTGTTCCACAGGGCAAGAAGGAGCTGCCCGGCCGAAACATTATCACCTTTGTGGACACTCAGGGTGGCGATCCGCCCGCCGACCGCCGGGGCGAGCTTTGCCCGCCATCGCGCCTTGACCGAGCCGGCCCGGGTATTGGTCACCGTCGCCTCGACGATGCCGACCTCGGCAGCTTTTACCGAAACCCGTATCGGTTTTTCCCGATACACATATTGGTAAGCCAAATAGCCGGCAACCAGCAGGAGGGGAATAATAATAAAAAATCGTTTCATGGTGTTTCCTGGAGAGACGAAGACAGATCAGGGCTTGTCGACAAAGGCGGAATAAAGGGCGCACACCGCCCTTTCATAATCGATTGCCGCTACGCCGATGATGATATTCATCTCCGACGCGCCCTGGTTGATGACCCGGACATTGATCTTCGCCCCTTTCAAGGCGGTAAAGATCTTGGCGGCAATACCCACCGTCCGCACCATACCCTCACCAACCACGGCGACCAGGGCGAGATTCTTTTCGATACAAAGGCTGTCCGGCTGGAGCTGCCGGCGGATATCATCGACAATAACCTCCTCCAGCCCCTGCAACTGGGCATCTTCAACAATGACGCTGATTGCGTCGATGCTTGACGGACATTGCTCAAAACTCACCCCATGCTCACGGAGAATCCCCAGCAGGCGATGGGCAAAGCCCACCTCCTTGTTCATCAAGGATTTTTCCAGACAGATCATGGAGAAATCCTTCCGACCGGCAATGCCGGCAATCTCCGTGGCGGCGATGGCGCCGGCACTGAGATTGCCGGTGATAAGGGTTCCCGGATCCCCCGGGCGATTGGTGTTTTTTATGCGGATCGGGATTGCCGCCTCGCGAACCGGCAGGATGGCCTCGTCATGAAAGACCGATGCCCCCATATAGGCCATTTCACGAATCTCGCGAAAGGAAATTTCGGTAATGGTCTGGGGATTTTTGACAATGCGCGGATCGGCCATGAGGATGCCCGAGGTGTCGGTCCAGTTTTCGTAGAGGATAGCCCCGGCCGCCCGCGCAGCGATGGCCCCGGAGATGTCCGAGCCACCGCGGGAAAAGGTCTTGACCTGGCCGGACCGGTCCCGGCCGTAGAAACCGGCCATGACATAGAGTCTGTCCCGGTCGTGAAACCTGTGCCCCAAAGCCTGATAACTGCCCTGATCGATACTGCCGTTGGCACGGATGATAATATCTTCGGCGGGATCGACAAATTCCCCGCCCAGATATTCAGCAATAAGGCTTGCGGCAAAATATTCGCCCCGGGAGGCCGCATAATCGCGGGTTGTACCGGCGAGCAACTCCTGCTTAAAACGGTCAAGCTCGCACAGCACCCGGTCGCTTAGCCGGAGATCGGCGACAATCTCGGCAAAGCGTCCGCGGATCAAGGCAAAAGGCTCGTCAATGGCCGTAGATAGAGCCGCCATTTTGTGACAGAGATACAACAGATCGGTGAGTTTTGGATCCCCGGCATACCGCTTGCCCGGTGCCGAAACGACGACAATGCGCCGTCGCGGATCAGCCTCGACGATGGCCTTGACCTTTTTTATTTGGGGGCCATCGGCGACACTGGAGCCGCCAAATTTAACGGCAATTGTCTGCATTTTACAGGATGGCTGCGAGCTTGATCAGCTCAAGGCTTGAGACAATCCCTACCGGTTTGCCCTTTTCCCCGGTGACCAGCAGATGATTGACGCCCGCCTCGTACATCACCTTGATGGCGGAGATCACGTCTTCATCCTCATCAAGCTGAATGCAGGCATTTTTCGAGGATTTTTCGGTGTTGAATTCGCATTTGGTCATAAATGTCGAGATCTTGGTTTGCCGGCGATCAAAATCATGGGCCAAGCCGTTCATTACATCCCAAACGGAAACAATACCTATCAACTCTGTACCAACCTTGACGGCCAATACCGAGACATTGGTTTCAGCCATGAGCTGGATTGCCATATCAAGACTGTCATCAATATCTATTACCGGAAATTTCCTTTTGATTGCCTGCCTGACCTTGAGTGATTCTGCCATACAATCCTCCTTTGCTATGAAGATACGGTACCGTTTCGCCCACCACCTCGTAATATCATGCTTTCTTTAATCCTATCTTGTTTTCGCCGGTTAATCAATTGCATTTCACGGCTCTCAGAAATGGTTGTCGGAAACCCCCGGCTTTTTCGGTACCACTCTATGTTCGCCTTTCAGCAGATAATCAGGTAACGCAAGGTCGGTAAAGGATCTTACTTGGTAAGTTCTTCGCGGACGGCAAGACAAAGGTGCTCAAGTGAGTAAGGCTTCTTGAGAAACCTTCCTGCACCAATAGAAATGCAGGCATTAACGTCTTCCCCCTCGGAATAGCCGCTAACGATAATAGCCTTTTGCTGCGGTTTGATTTTGCGTATTTCTTCATAGGTCCGGCGCCCGTTCCAGCCCGGGTCCATCAACATATCAAGGAGCACCAGGTGAACTTCTTTTTCTCGAATAAAGGCGACAGCCTCCTCCCCCGAAGCGGCATGGTAAGTATGGTATCCTTGCGCAGTGAGTATACTGCATGCTATATCGCGGAGCTGCACTTCGTCATCAACCACCAGAATAGTTTCCCCGGAGCCTCGTACACTCTCCGGATCAAAGTGCAGGATCAAAGGGGTCATTGCCTGATCCGAGGCCGGAAACAGCAGGGTAAAACGGGTGCCCTCGTTGCCGCTTGCCACCAAAACCTTGCCCTGATGATCCTGCATGGTGTTCCATACCACCGTGAGTCCCAAACCGGTGCCGCTATGATTTCCCATTACCTTGCGGGTGTAAAATGGTTCAAAGATATGCTCGATATCCTTGGCAGCGATCCCTCGACCTTGGTCACCAACCTCCACGGTCACCCACTCGGCAATAAGCCGGTCATCTTTTGTATCTGGATTTCCATCAACCAACTGATTACTGGTGGTAATACTGATTTGTCCCTTGCCGGCCACAGCCTCGACTGCATTGGTAAACAAGTTCATCAAACACTTACGCACATGCACCGGGGAGCAGGAGATATTCGGACGGAGCGCTGAGAGTTGCACCGCAATTTTTAATTGCGGATTGCCGGCTTTCACCGATAAGCATTCCGGAGATGCCAGATATTCCTCAACCAAGGTATTGAGACTGTGGGTTTCCCGGACGCTTGCCGCACTTCTGGCCATGGTGAGAAGATCATCAACGACCATGGCGATTCTTTTGCCGGACTCCTGAACAGCCTTGATCGGCCGCACCAGCTCATGGTCCTTATCCAGCTGCATAAGCATGAGTGCCGGATAGTTGATGATTCCTGAAAGCATATTGTTCAGATCATGTGCCACGCCACCGGCAAGAAGACCAAGGGCCTCCATTCTCTTTGATCTATTGAGTTTTTCCTGTAATGCGAGTTTTTCCTCATGTGCTGCCTTAAAATCGGAGATGTCTTCGGCAACACCCTCCAGCCGTTGTTTTCGCTTATCGATCTTTGCCGAAAGTCGCAGCCAGGCGGCTGTTTGGTCTTTTCGCCGGAACCGGACTTCGAAGTTTTTTACTTCACCTTCCAGGGCAATCATTTCTGCCATCTTTTGCCGGGCACCAAGGTCGAGTAGACCGGATTGCAGAGAGTATTGGCCGATGCACTGATTGCGGTCGCCATACCCCAACATTTCAGCCATGGCGTCATTGCATTCCTCGATAATGCCATCCGGGATATTGACACGGTAAAGACCAACCGGGGCATTAAGAAACATATTCCGATAGGTTTCTTCACTTCTTTTTAACTGTTGCAAGGATCGTTTGCGGTCAATGGCGATAGCCGTCTGCTGAGAAATTGCGGTAAGCAGGCGGAGGTCGGCTGCATCATAAATCTCGGGATCGGTATAGTGCTGCACGGCAATAACACCAATGACCTCGTCACGAATAAGCAGCGGCACTCCCATCCAGATGAACGGCACAGGACCCCAGATGCCTTCTCGTAACACACGTTCCTGGAGCTCAGACCTATGCAGCAGAACCGGCTTTTTCAGGGTGACAACCAGACCGGTAAGTGATGCCTGGGGATCAAAATCGGTAAGTGGGGAAAAGTCCTCGTCAACAGTATCGACGTAATAGGGGAAGTACAATGTTCGCTGCTGTTGGTCGACGATGGCGATAAAAAAGTTGGTAACATCAATAACAGTGCCGAGAACCTGATGAATAGTGCGGTACAACGCATCAAGATCCTGGGTTGCGTTTACCGCATCGGCAATGGCATAAAGGACCCGATTAACGTCCTCTGCATGATTGGGGGAAAGATGACACCCCACCCCAATTTCTTTTTCAGAGGCGTGCGAGCACGGTTGCTGCCCCTGCTCCTTGCTGTTCCTGTCTGCCATAAACAATGTGTCGAGAAGATTATTCAGCCGCTGCAATTTCTATCCGAGACTCGTATTGAGGTATTATACACAGAAACCACGGCGAAAAAAGGTGCCTTCTGCTCTGCCAAGAAAATTGTCAATCGGCCTCGTGACGGCTTCCAGTCCTTGACTTCTCGGGACTTGAGCCCCATTACACAACAAGAGGACATGCCAAGCTCCACTCTTTGTATCAACCGAGCCTCTTGCAAAATGGTCTTTTCGCCCAACCTCGGCGTTATGCTCAAAATTTTATCCTCGGAATATTAACTATATGCCTGCGGTAAAATTTTTCGCATGCCTTGATTTTGAACGAAAATCCTCATTTTGCAAGAGACTCAACCATAATATAAAAGCAGGAACATCTATGAACACTTCCCCACTGCCGCAAAGTAATAACCATAGCCAGGCCGGTTCGATGATTTATTTAACCCACGGCGGCGGCCCCTTACCCTTGCTTGGTGATCCGCAGCACCAAGAATTGGTGGATTTTCTCAGCCGGATCCCCACGACGCTCATTACCCCTTCCGCCATTGTGGTTATCAGCGCCCACTGGGAGGAGGCCATTCCCACCATTACCAGCGGCAAGAAACCAGCCTTGTTCTATGATTATTATGGCTTTCCGGAAGAGTCCTACGCCATTGCCTACCCGGCCCCCGGCGCGCCTGAACTGGCTGGGAAAATTCACCGGCTTTTCCTCGACCGGGGACTTGCGGCCAGCCTTGATGAGCGCCGCGGTTTTGACCACGGGGTCTTCGTTCCCCTGAGAATCATGTACCCAAAGGCGGACATCCCTTGTATCCAGATCTCGCTCCTGGAGAGTCTGCAGCCGCAGGACCATATACAAATGGGCCGGGCACTGGTTGCACTGCGCCGAGAGAACCTGCTTATCATCGGTTCCGGATCTTCCTTTCATAATCTCAGGGCCTTTCGTGAACCGCCGTTGGGAATCTCGCGGCAAAACAATGAGGCCTTCGAGGAGTGGCTGAAAGAAACTATGACCGATGAAAGCCTCAGCGAAAACGAGCGAGAAAGGCGTTTGCTGCATTGGGACCAGGCACCGGCGGCAAGGTACTGTCATCCGCGGGAAGAACATCTCCTGCCTCTCCATGTCTGTTATGGCATTGCCGCAAGACCTGCAGCCGGGATCTACACGATGGAGCTTATGGGGAAAATGGTCAGCGCCTATATCTGGTGACCTACAGGCAGGGAAAAGGAGGTGGAATGGTTAGCACATCAGTTTTTCTTGCCTTTTACGCCTTGGTTCTTTTTTTGCTGCTTTGCCTGCCGAGCAGCTCGCTTGGCGACGGAATGGCCAAAGCTTGCCAGCGGCCTGCGGCCAAGGGAAAAGTATTCCCCATGGCAATAGGCAAGAAGCTCTGCTTCGCCCAAACGGATTTTGCCGTCTTTGTCGATAAGCGCACTATCGACCTTGTTGCGAAGTATCTCCGCGACAAACAGGTCATGGGAACCCAACTCGGTTACGCTCCGCACGCGGCACTCCAGGGCCACCGGACTGATTTTCAAGGAAGGGACGGCAACATCAATGCCGGGCTCCAGCTCCAAACCGAAATGTTTGATCTTGTCGATCTTGCGCCCGGAACGGCAGCCGCAAAAATCAGTCATTTTCAGCATCTGTCTGGTCGTCAGGTTTATAACAAATTCACCGGTAGCCCGGATATTCTCATATGACAATCTCTCCTTTCGTACGGCGATGGTAACCAGCGGCGGATGTGAACAGGCCACACCGGTCCATCCGACCGTAAAGACATTCGGCAGGCCGGCCTGGTTTATGGTCGTCACCAATACCGCCGGCACGGGTCCGAAAAGGATCGATCCCTTAAAGAGTTCTTTCGTCAAAACGCATCCTCCCTGTCGCCGCATCCTGATATCCGCCATCGACGGGCAGTTCAGGCTGCCTGGTCGCTGCCACGGCCAGCTGGTCGCACCGCTCATTGCCTGCATTGCCGGCATGTCCCTTCACCCAATGAAAGCGAACATCGAGGGCATCGGCCAGAAGCAGCAGCCGCTGCCAAAGATCAACGTTCATGACCTCCCCGCCATCGGCCTTGCACCAGCCGTTCATCCGCCATTTCCGGGCCCAGCCCTTGGTAATGCCGTTCACCAGATAACTGGAGTCGGAATACAGGTCGATCGGAGATCCGCATTGCCGCAAGTTCTCAAGGGCGACAAGAGCCGCCATCATCTCCATGCGGTTGTTGGTGGTCAGCCGGTAGCCGCCGCTTATCTCCCGCCGTTCCAAGTCCTCTTCAATGACAATCCCGTAGCCGCCGGGTCCGGGGTTGTTGCTGCAACCGCCGTCGGTAAAGACGATGATTGCTCCGGGCCGTTGCTCCGGCAGAACCGACAGCGGTACGTGTGTATTGGAGCTCTGTTCCTTTTTTTTATAAATCGGATTTAGAAGCCAGGCCCGAGCCTCGACCTGGCTGGGGAAACTCTGGTAACGAGCGCCGGCAAAGCCTTTGACCTGCGCTTCGGCAGAAGGCCAGTCGGTAAAGATCCCGGACCTACGACCAACCGCCACCGCATAAAACTTTTTTTTCACTTTTTGATTTCAACCCGTCGCCATGTTCCATTGTTTAAATAAAAAAGAGGCCGGATTCCCCTCATTTTGGGTAATCCGGCCTCATTCGTTTTATCCGCTACCTGCAGAGTTCAACACCCTTTGATGCCTCAGCCTCCGACGCTCTTGGTCTCGTTCTTGGCCGGCACGGTACCCTCTTTTGTCAACGAGCCGGCGATACCATCGCGCGACACTTTAACAATCACATCCTTGGCGATTTCCAGGGAAATAATATTATCGGCAATACCGTTTATTACCCCGTGCAACCCACCCTTGGTAACCACCTTGCTGCCTTTTTTCAGATCGTTGAGAAAGGCTTGATGCAGCTTCGCCTGTTTCTGCTGCGGTCTGATGAGCAAGAAATAGAATACAACAAAGATAAGGACCAACGGGAGAAACTGAGCCATACCGCCCAAACTTCCAGCAAGACCACCAGCAGCACCGGCAGCACCATCGGCTGCAAAAGCAATTCCTGACATAATAAATCCTCCAAATATGTGTCTGAAATAGAAAAAACTCTAACCCCGAAAAAAGGGAGAAATCACTTCACGAAAAAATTTCGCAAAAACCTCTGCATTCATTTTTTCTAAGTGTCTAAAAACTTCGTGCAAAGTAATCATTCCTCTTCGAGCTTGCTATAAAAATCTTTCCGCCACTGGGCAAAAGCGTCGATCTCAATGGCCCGGCGAATTTCAGCCATGAGATTCTGGTAGTAATGCAGGTTGTGGATGGTGTTGAGATGGTAGCTGAGTATCTCCCGGGCATGAAAAAGGTGGCTGAGGTAGGCGCGGGAATAGTTGCGGCAGGTGTAGCAGCGGCACTCTTCATCAAGGGGCCGGGGGTCGTCACGGAAGCGGGCGTTTTTGATGGTGAGTTTGCCGCGCGAGGTAAAGAGCGAGCCGTTCCGGGCGTTTCGCGTCGGCATGACGCAGTCGAACATGTCGACGCCGCGCCATACTCCCTCCACCAGGTCGGAAGGAGTTCCCACCCCCATGAGGTATACCGGATATTCTCTGGGCAGCGCCGGTACGACCGCCTCGGTCATTTCATACATGAGTTGCTTTTCCTCGCCGACGCTCAGCCCGCCGATGGCATAGCCGTCAAAACCGATGTCGATGAGGGCTGCGGCATGGTCCCGGCGCAGCTCCGGATACATCCCGCCCTGGACGATGCCGAACAGCAAGCGATCCCTTTTGCTGTGAGCCTTGCGGCAGCGCGCAGCCCAACGAGTCGTCAGATCGGTCGACTTGACCGTCTCGTCCCAGGTTGCCGGAAAGGCAATGCAGGTATCAAGGCACATCATGATATCCGACCCCAGTGCCTGTTGAACCGTTATGGCATCCTCGGGACTGAGGAAGAGTTTGCTGCCGTCGAGATGCGACCGGAAGGCCGCACCCTCTTCGGTAATAGTGGCCAACTTCTTGAGACTGAAAATCTGAAAGCCGCCGCTGTCGGTGAGGATCGACCCCTTCCAGTTCATAAAGGAATGCAAGCCGCCAAAGCGCTCGATGAGTTGGTGTCCCGGCCGAATAAAAAGATGATAGGTGTTGCCGAGGATTATCTCAGTCCCCATTTCCACAAGGTTTTCCGGGGTCACGGCCTTGACCGTGCCCTGGGTGCCGACGGGCATGAAAACCGGTGTCTGGATAAGCCCTTGCCGGGTACGGACCTCGCCCCTTCGGGCGGCGCATTCGGAGGAGCGGGCCAGCAGGGTATAGGGTGTTGCATTTGTCATAATCGTTATTTCAATGGATGGATTTATAAATTTTCGTCAATTGTCGCAGCACCTCTGCGACATGAAAAGGCTTGCTGATATACCCGTCCATCCCGGCCCCCAGCAGGCGCTCTCGGTCGCTGTCCATGGCATGGGCGGTTAAGGCGATAATCAGCATATGTTTATCAACGAGCCTCTCAAGAAGTTTTGCCGACAGTCCGGCATCTATGCCAAGCCCTTCAGGACTCAGACCTTTTTCACATTGACGGAGAATGGCCACCGTCTGCTCGCCATCGAGAACCGGCATCTGCACATCAAGGAGCACGGCATCATACTCCTTTGTGGCAAGCAGATGCAAGGCTTCAAGACCGGTTCCGGCTTCTTCCACCAGATGATTGGCCTGCTCAAGAATCAACCGCACCAGATCCCGGTTCGGGGTAATATCATCAACTACGAGAATTTTCAACGGGGGAAGGTCAAAAACTTGCAATTCAGCTGCCATTTCACCAGGCACATTGATGTCGCCACCCAGGGCAAAAGGGATGGTGAAGGAGAAAGTCGTACCAAAACCCAGGCGGCTTTCAACACCAATCGTCCCACCCATCATCTCCACCAGTTTCTTCGAGATGGCAAGGCCAAGACCGCTGCCGCCGTGACTCCTGGTTATCCCACTATTGGCCTGGCTGAAACTTGCAAAAAGACGATCGCGATATTCCTCGGTAATGCCCATGCCGGTATCAGTGACGGTAAATTCCAAGAGGGCGTCTTTGGCGCTTTTCTCCACAAGGCGACACCCGACACCGACCGAACCTTTGCTAGTGAATTTAATGCTATTGCCGATCAAGTTAAAGAGGATCTGCCGCAGCCGCAGATCGTCACCCAGATATACATCGGCGCGGCAATCCTCGCCGCAATCGACAGCAAGAGTGAGGCCCTTTTCCTCCGCCCCCGGTTGCAAGAGACCGATGACTGCGGCAATAACCGTATCGGTCGTGAAAGGTCGATAGGCGAGTTCCAGTTTACCGGCCTCAATCTTTGACAGGTCGAGGATATCATTGATCAAGGTGAGGAGCAATTCCGACGAACTCTGCACCGTCTCAAGACATTTGCGCTGTTCCGGGGCCAGCTTCCCGGCTAAGGTAAGCTCGGTCATGCCCAAGATGGCATTCATCGGGGTACGGATCTCATGACTCATGTTGGCAAGAAATTCACTCTTAAAAGAGTTGGCGACCTCCGCCTCCTGCTTGGCCTTCAGCAAAGCCATTTCTGCTAATTTTCGTTCAGTAATATCGAGGACATACTCGATCATTTGTATAAGATTGCCGGTTTCATCAAAGATCGGATAACTGTGGATTTCCACGAATCTGGCGTTGCCCGCTGCATCGCGGTGCACATGTTCCAGTACCGCAGGCCTCCCGGTTTCCTTGATTTCCCTGAGCGGGCAGGGATGATTCAAACCGCCGCAGGGCAACTCGCAACCATGGGTCAGCTCATGACAGGTGGACACCGATCTTCCAGCAAAACCGCTGGCCTTGTTGTAAAGAACGACTTCATAACTCTCAGCATCAATCACATAAAACGGGTGGCTAAGGGCATCCAGGGCACTTTCGACAAACCGGCTTTGCTTGGCGTATTTGTTTGCCGATTTTTCAAATTTCCAATTGGCCTCAGATAATTCTGCGGTACGCCCTTCGACGATTTTTTCGAGGTTGTCATTGACTTCATGGAGCTGGACAATGGTATTGCGGGAAAGATCTATGTTTCCATAGACAAAGAGCGAACCGGCGAAAAAAACTATGGCCGTTAGCAGCTCAAGAGGAAAGGGGAAGTCATTGAGCCGCACGACGATGAAACCTAAATAACAAACAAAGAAAAAGGCGATAAGAGCAGTGAGAATCCGCCACTTAAAGCTCAAGCGTGGCGGGACCTTGCTCAAAACATCCCTTGAAACCAAAATGGAGACGAAGAGAAATGCGGCTCCGAAAAGAACAAGGCAGATGGTAATCGTCTTTAACGGAAAAGAAGCAAATATGGTGGACATGAATTTGCGTATTGCATTTTTCTAAGGATATGCCCATTCATATGGACGGTGTCATAAAGAAGAGGTGGCGATGCCGCAGCGGCACCGCTCTTTTTGGTATATCATTGCAGAATAGTGGATACCAGAAAAAATATGCGCATTGTGTGCATTACCGCGTTTATGACTCCTTGATGCAACTATTCCTTTGACTTTTAATTCATTATTCAAGATACAAGAAAGAGTCCCCGGCAGAACAACCACTCTTTTTTCACCCGCCGAGGTCTTCATGCCACCGACCCTCAACCCCCAGCTGGACTGACGATGAAAACAGTTGTCATCATTGAAAATGAAGCGGTAGAGTTGGCAGCCATGGTCAGTCTGTTTGAGCAATGGCAGAAAGAGATCAACATCCTCACGGCCAAGGAGGAAAAGGCGGCTATCAATATCATGTCGCAGCACCATGTCGATCTGGTGGTGTGCGATCTGGCCCTGCCGAAACCCGACACTTTGGACGGCTTTTCTCTCCTCACCCATACCTTCCCCTATGTGCCTTGTATTGCCCTGTCGGCGGCGCTGGGTGCCTCGTCTGCGGAGGCGATCAGAAGGGGGGCCAGTCACTGTCTGGAAAAACCGGTTATTGCTGCGGAACTCCTGCAATACGCGGCCGACCTCCTCGACACCGACACCAGCGGCACGGTCAAGGGCATCCCCATCCATAGCTTTTTACAGATGCTCGAAAGCGAGGAAAAAACCTGTACCCTGCAAGTAAATCACCAAAAAGACACCGGCTTACTGTATATCCAAAACGGCCTGCTGGTCGACGCCGAAACCAAGAATTTTATCGGTGAGGAAGCGGCGCAGCTTATTCTCACGTGGCAGGAAACCGTCGTCCAGCTCCGCTATTTCAACGGCCAGCGCAAAAGACAGATCAACAAGCCGCTGCTCTCCATTATCATGGAGGCCTTTCGCCTGAGCAGTGAAAAAGAAAAGGAGCTGCAGGGTGCTGCTCCAGTCAAGGATCACCAATTACCCCTGAAACACCTGTCAACGCTCGGCAAACGCCTCCCTTTGGTCATCGGCTCAAGAGTTAAACTGGAGTTTCCGCATCTCGACAGCCGCTTTGAAAGTACCATGGTCGGCATGCTGCAGGATCATTATCTCATTTTCACCAACCCCCAGCCGCTAGCCGATATGGACGAAAAGGTCAGCCTCGAACAGCGGGTCATCATCAAATATGTGCATAAAGGGCGGGTATGGATGTTTAAGGCCCAGCTGCTGAAAACCGTCGAAGCGCCCTACCAGCTGCTGTTTTTTGAATATCCGGTGGTTCTCCACTACCATGAGCTACGCGAGTCGAAAAGAAGCGCAATCTTTATTCCCTGCACCTTTCATATGGCCGAAGAACCAGAACTCTATGGCACCCTGATCGATCTGAGCATGACCGGGGCACTTTGCCGGATCAGACACAAGGCCGATCAGCCTCTGCCGAAGATCGACATCACCGGCGACGTCATGCTGCGTTGCCTGATGCCGGGGATAAAGGAGGAACAAAAACTCACTGGGTCCGTCAGAAATCTGGTCATTGACACCAATGAAACAAGGATAGGCATTGAATTTGGCAATCTCCAACCGCACCTCGCCGACACCATCGGCAACTATCTTTTTGCTCTTGATGGGGCGGCGGAATAGGGGCCGATGTTTGTGCGACGACTACAGATAATCCTTGGAGGAAGACAAGGTACTTTTAAGAAAAGTGGCAGAATGGATCCTGTCTGGTTGCGATTATCCCAGGAATACCGAAGCGTCCTATTAAACGTTGACTGAAAGGCGTATAAATCGCCATACATATATATGGTAAATTGTATTCCATTGTATTAAGCTCAATCTATGAAGAAAACACGATTTCAGTGGGACGAAAAGAAGGATGCAGAAAACCAGAAGAAACATGGAGTACAGTTTTCTTTGGCACAGTATGCCTTTGCCGATCCCAGCCGTGTCATGGCCGAAGACCTCGCTCACAGTGAAGCTGAAAAACGCTATTTTTGTTTCGGCGAGGTCGAGGGTGGTGTTCTCACTGTCCGATTTACCTATCGCGGCGGTGTTATTCGTATAATTGGCGCCGGCTACTGGCGAAAGGGAAAGGCAATTTATGAGCGCGAAAATCAAATACACCAATGAGCCTATTGACGCCAAGGTCATTAGAGACTTTCTCCCACGGCCCGAAGAGCTTGCCTTCCGGGAAGAGGGGGTGAAAGTTACCATTGCTCTCAGCAAAAAGAGTGTTGAGTTCTTTAAATCTGAGGCAGCTAAGCACCATACTCAGTATCAGCGCATGATCCGCAGGCTCATCGATACCTATGTCGAAACCTACGACAAACCATAGGAAATCAAAAGACAGGCAAAATCGAACTTTCCAGAAAAGACCAAGAATATATATGTCGAGATTATTGACGAATTAATTTCACAAGGCGCCCAGGGTATCATATTAGGGTGTACAGAAATTCCACTGCTTGTTAAACAAGAAGATGCCAAAATTCAACTTCTTGACCCAGCAATAATTCATGCTGAGGCTGCTCTTCAAGCTGATACAAAATATAAATCATTAGCCAACAAATCGTTTCTGCGTAAGCAGCAAAAATCGCGGCTTCCGCAGAACACCACGTTAGCGATAGAATCCATGTCTCGCAGGAAAACAATGATAACAATTGACAACATATTGTATCTTGATAGAGAATTCATTTCCTTAAAATATGAAGAAAATGAAGGCGTTACCCCTGACACAAAAATTACAAAATCTGAAAGCATAAATGCTTCTGCAAGAATCCCATTATTTTCTGGAGGTGCTAGTGCAACTGAGAGTAAGGTTTATTCCATATCAACAATGGGAATGCTAGGTAAGCTTCTAAACTCTTTATCTAAATACCCGGAATTTGTTTCATCTGATTTTTCATTAGGAAAACCTTCTAAAATTTGTTGGGTTGAAGGAAATTTGACAATTCACACCGTTAAAAGAACACGACATACATCAGCCATAACTATAATTGGGCCACCACCTGAAAAAGCAGAGAAAAAAGGTCCTGAGGTTCTTGGAGAAGAAAGTTACTATGTTGTTGAATCTCCAAAATATAAGTTCGCCTTAGTACCAACAGAAGTGTATTGGGTCTCAGGAATTGCCGCTTTTCAAAATCTTATTAATAATGTGATTGGTCCGTTAGATATTCCGATAAGAGCTTTATTACGTATCTATGCAGCACATACATCTTTCGATCAGTGGATGGCAGTGCCTTTAATAATAAAAGAATAATAAACGCTAACAACTGCGCACATCCGACGCCGGACAGCACCGTTTAATTTTTTGAGCGTCAAAGGCTGGCGCGGCTGACGCTCACGTTTGGTATAAACAAGAAAAGATAGAATATGGAAATTAAAAGTCCTTGGACTATGGTTTGGTCTGAATTTATCGATGAATTCATTTTATTTATCAAAGGACATCTTCCTGTTGACCATGAGTTACAATCCCATGAACTATATCCGGGAATAAAGATTGATGGAGAACCCATATTCATTGTCGATGATGACACAACAGGCAAGTGCCTACTAATGGATTTCAAGAATAAAAGACAATGGAATAACTCAGGTGTGAATGTTCCAACTATAAGTATTTTCAAAAATGATCATGAAGTAGAGGAAATGATTGATCGTGATCACCGACTAGAAATGACCAAGAAATAAACAACCGAACAAGTCGCTGCTGCTGAAGCCGCCAACAGCGCGGCTTCAGCAGAACTCCACGTTGGGTACCACATGATTACTCATGGGCAAACTAACGAATATGGCCGTCACTAAAGTGAAACCACCAGTCCGACAGAGTTCATCAAACGACAAGGCTAAAAAGGAAAATAAATGCAGAAATACGCAGTAAATCAACAATTAATTGAGACACTTTTGGCTTGGGTAAATTCAGGCGAGATAGCAATTCCAGAAATACAGAGACCTTTTGTTTGGGATAGTTCAAAGGTTCGCGATTTAATGGATAGTTTATATCAAGGTTATCCAATTGGGTATGTAATTGCTTGGAGAAATCCCAATGTGAGACTGAAGGACGGAAGTTTAAGCGAAGGCAAAAAAATACTCATAGACGGACAACAACGTGTAACTGCATTAACGGCTGCAATACTTGGACAATATGTAGTCAACAAAACTTACGAAAAAGTAAAAATTAAAATTGCTTTCCACCCCATTGATGAAAGATTTGAAGTTCGAAACTCAGCAATTTTAAAAGACAAAACTTGGCTTCCTGATATTTCACAAGCCATTAACGGAGACCTTTTTGAAATAGCAGACCAATATTTCGAACTCAACCCAGATATTGACAAAAAACAAGTTCGGAATGCTTTTTCAAATTTGATGAACATTCCTAAAAAGCAAATAGGAATTATTGAATTAGCGGCTGATTTAGATATTGAAACTGTTACCGAAATTTTTATCCGTATAAATTCAAAAGGTGTTGTACTTAGTCAAGCGGACTTTGCAATGAGCAAAATTGCTTCTAACACAGAATACAACGGTAACGAGTTACGCAAAGCAATTGACTACTTCTGCCATTTGGCAATAGCTCCCGAGTTTTTCAAACATATAATTGACAATGACAATGAGTTTGCAAAGACAGAGTTCTTTCAAAAAATGCAATGGCTTAAAACAGAAATCGAAGATTTATATGACCCTGACTACAACGACTTAATTCGTGTTGCATTTACAACACAATTCAACAGGGGGCGACTTTCTGATTTGGTAAGTCTGCTTTCGGGCAGAAATTTTGAAACACGAACTTATGAAGATGCAATTGCGGAAGCATCTTTTGCAAACCTAAAAATAGGCGTAAATAATTTCATTAACGAAACGAATTTCAAACGCTTCTTGATGATTATTAAATCCGCAGGATTTATTTCTCCAAAACTTATTCGTTCACAGAATGCAATCAATTTTGCTTACATCGTCTATCTCAAACTAAAAGAGTTAGGTGTTAATTCAGTTTCTATTGAAAGTTATGTAAGGCGTTGGTTGGTTTACTCCATATTAACAGGTCGATATTCTGGTTCACCGGAAAGTGCTTTTGATTTTGACATCAAACAAATCTCACAGAAACCGTTTGACGAATACTTGAAAGAGAAAGAAGAAGGCGAACTTTCAGACGCATTTTGGAATGCTTCACTTCCGCAGAGTTTAGATACTTCAGTTGCAAGTAGTCCTTATTTCCATGTTTTTTTAGCTTCGCAAGTAAAAGCCAACGATAGAGGTTTTTTATCAAAAGACGTTTTAGTAAGTGACTTAATTTCATTACGTGGTGACATTCACCATTTGTTCCCCAAAGACTATTTGAAAAATAATGGCTTGGACAGGAGTAAATACAATCAAATTGCAAACTACGTTTATATGCAGTCCGAGATTAACATCAAAGTTGGTAACAAGCCACGGTAAATTTATTCTAACCCTGAACCACTGAGGAGCAGTGGGTATTCGCTGAAATTCTCAAGTAATCGAAAACCATACGTGGAGAAAAGCTGAGCTGCCTCATTTTTTGAGCCACATTACTTACGCCCTTGCTTTTGA